>NZ_LFLZ01000002.1 GCF_001189845.1 Bradyrhizobium tropiciagri | reverse complement strand
GGTGATTTACGCTCTCTCGTGGGACCTGTTGCCCTCACCCGGCGCTACGCGCCGACCTCTCCCCGACGGGGAGAGGTAAGAGAGAGGCAGCCATGCAATCCTTCCTCGACATCTTCGACGTCTACCTGCTGGAGGCCGTCATCAACGGCATCCTGCTCGGCGGCGTGCTGGCGCTCTTGGCGCTCGGGCTCAACTTGATCTTCGGGGTCATCGACGTCACCTGGATCTGCTACGCCGAGTTGGTGATGATCGGCATGTACGGCATGTACTATCTGGTGCAAGTCTTCCATCTGCCGTATTGGGCGGCCGCGCCGCTGGTCATCCTGCTGGTGGCGCTGCTGGGAGCCGCGCTGCACTTCTTCGTCATCGCGCCGCTGCTGACCGCACCGCCGATCAACCAGCTGCTCGCCACCGGCGGCGTGCTGTTCATCCTGCAGAGCTTCGCCACCGTCGCCTTCGGCATCGATTTCCGCAATCTCGGCATCCGCCTGCCGGTGCTGGCGCTCGGCGAGATGAATTTCAGTTACGCGCGATTGCTGTCGTTTGCGGCGGCGCTGGTCGGCATGATCGGCGTCTATTTGTTCCTGACCCGCACCTTCACCGGCACCGCGATCCGCGCCATCGCGCAGGACCGCCAGATCATGCCGCTGATGGGCGTCGATCCCAAACGCATCTATCTCGTCACCTCGGCGATCGGCGGCGGGCTCGCCGGCCTCGCCGCGTGTCTGTTGGTGCTGCAATATGACGTGCATCCGTTCGTCGGCCTGTCGTTCGGGCCGATCACCTTCCTGATCTGCGTGCTCGGCGGCCTCGGCAACTTCATCGGCGGCTTCATCGCCGCCTTCGTGTTCGCCGAGATCATCTCGCTCGGCGGCCTGTTCTCCGATCTCGAATGGGGCTACGTGCTGGCGTTCGCCTTCTTCATCGTCATGATGTTCATCCGGCCCGCGGGCCTCCTCGCGAGGCGCTCGTGAACAGGCAGGCCGCCTTCTGGATCATCGCGCTGCTCGCGCTCGTCGCGCTGCCCTTCGTGCACCGCGATCCCTATCATCTGCACGTGCTGGTGCTGATCCTGATCTGGTCGTTTGCCTATACATCATGGTCGATCATGGGCCGCTTCGGCCTGGTCTCGCTCGGCCATGGCGGCTTCATGGGCATCGGCGCCTATGTCACCGCTTTGCTGTGGAATCACCTCGGCGTCTCGCCCTGGATCGGCATTCCGCTGAGCATGGCGACCGCGGGCGTGCTCGCGCTCATCGTGGCCTATCCCTGCTTCCGCTTCCGCATCACCGGGCACTATTTCGTGCTGGTGACCTTGGCGCTGTCCGGCATCGTGCTTCAGGTCATTACCGCAACCCGCGACTATACCGGCGGCTCGCTCGGCTACACGCCGCAGCGTGCCCAGAGCGGCAAGGGGCTGTTCGCGCTGCAATTCGACGACAAGACCACCTGGTATCTGATCGCGCTTGCGGTGTGGGTCGCAGGGCTCGTGATCTGGCGCGCGATCGACCGGAGCATGATCCGCCACGCCATGGAGGCGATCTCGGAGGATGAGGACGCCGCGGCCGCCGCCGGCGTCAACGTCACCGCCGAGAAGCTCAAGATCACCCTGATCAGCGCGCTGATGACCGCGCTGTCGGGCGCGCTCTATTGCCAGTACCAGATGTTCATCTCGCCCGACACCGTGAGCGGCATCGCGGTCTCCTTGCAGATGGTGTTCGCGGCGATCGTCGGCGGGGTCTATGTCGCGCTCGGGCCGACGGTCGGCGCCGTCATCACCATCGTGCTGGCCGAGGTGCTGCGCATCTCGTTCGGCACCAAGGCGGTCGGCTGGGACAATCTGGTCTATGGCATATTGCTGGTGCTGTTCATCATCTTCCTGCCCAAGGGCATTCTTGGTAGCGTGATCGACCGGATCAAATCGCCACGCAAGCCGTCGAGAGGCCATGAGCAACAAACCGTCCCCATCGCTCGCCGATGAACTGAAACCCTACGTCGCGCCGTTCCGCTTCGACGGGAGTGGTGAGTTTCACCTGAAGTCGTACCCGACCGCCGAGAAGGGCGGCATCGACAAGGACGCCGGCAGCAAGATCATCGATGCCAACCGCAAGCGGCTCAACGATTTCCAGGAGAAGCTCTACGCCCAGGATCGCTGGTCGCTGCTGCTGATCTTCCAGGGCATGGACGCGGCGGGCAAGGACAGTGCGATCAAGAGCGTGTTCGAGGGCGTCAATCCGCAGGGCTGCGAGGTCTCCTCCTTCAAGCAGCCGTCGTCGCGGGAGCTCGACCACGACTACATGTGGCGCGCCATGATCGCGCTGCCGGAGCGCGGCCGCATCGGCATCTTCAACCGCTCCTATTACGAGGAGTGCCTGGTGGTGCGGGTGCATCCCGAGGTGCTGGACAAGCAGAAGATCCCGAAAAAGCTGGTGACCAAGAACATCTGGCGCGAGCGCTTCGAGGATATCTCCGCGATCGAGCGCTATCTGTCGCGCAACGGCACCATGATCCTGAAATTCTTCCTGCACGTCTCCAAGGAGGAGCAGCGCCAGCGCTTCCTCGACCGGCTCGAGGAGCCGGCCAAGAACTGGAAGTTCTCGATGGCCGACATTTCCGAGCGGCAGCTATGGGCCAAATACCAGGCGGCCTATCAGGACATGATCCACCACACCGCCACCAAGGACGCGCCGTGGCACATCGTGCCGGCCGATCACAAATGGTTCGCCCGCGCCGTGATCGGCTCGACCATCGTGAGTGCGCTCGACAGGCTCGATCTGAAATTCCCCGAGGTCGACAAGGCCGACCTCAGCGAATTCAAGCGCGTCCGCGCGGCGCTGGAGGCGGAAGGCAAGGGCGGGGCGGTGGAGAAGGCGGCTTCGAAAAAGGAGGCCGCGAAGAAGTAGTGCGGCACTCTTTCCGCTGCTGCATTGTGCTCGCGGGTGAGCGAGGGGCCGTGTGAGGTGGGCACGCCCGTCAGGCTCCCTCCCCCCTTGCGGGGGAGGGTGGGGAGAGGGGTGCGCCCCGGGCGAGATGATCGAGCCGAAGCGTTGCCTTCGCAATCTTGATCGCGTTGTCGAAAGAGGAATCGAGAGAGTGCGCCGTGCGGTACCCCTCTCCCTAACCCTCCCCCGCAAGGGGGGAGGGAACCCTGCCGGTGCTGCGTCCCTTACTCGCCCAGCGGTCAGCTCTTGCGTGACGGCATCCAGGCCGACAGGAGGTAGAAGCCGATCGCCACCAGAAGGAGATACCGGAAGCCGAGCAGGGTCGAGCACGATTCGGCGAGGCCGCCGATCACAGAGCCTGCGATGTTGGATCCGAACGCCTGGTCGGGATTGGCTTCGTCGCGGAACGAACGGGCGAAGATCACGCCGGCGAAGAACATCGGTCCGAGCGCCAGCGCGCACGGGATCACGTAGCGCCAGACGATGCCGCCGGCCAGGAACGTGTCGAGCGGCACCAGCACCGAGATCGCCAGCAGCGCCAGCAGCCCGGCATAGTGCCGCACCAGCCGGATGGACGGCACCTTGATCACATACAGATTGGCGGCGAGGATCAACAGCAGCGCGGTGAAGAACACCGCCGAGTTGACCAGCCAGGTGCTGCCGAACAGCAGCGCCATCTGCACGACCGCCTTGGTCTCGAGCAGCATGAAGGCGGCGCCGAGGAAGAACATCCGGTTGTTGGGCCGCCAGGCGCCCTTCGGCTTGAACAGGTAGACGAGACCAAGCCCGAGCACGCCGAGCAGGATCATCGAGCGAACGGTGAGGTCGGGGATCAGCCGACCGCTGACATAGAGGAACGGCCAGTCATCGCTGGTCGATTGCTTGGCGCCGTCATTGTCGACCACCAGCTTGGCCGGCGCCAGCGGCACCCAGTCGCCGCGCTGGGGCGCAGCCTTGTCCTGCTTGTCTTGCGCTTTTTCCTGCGGCTTGTCGAAGCCGTTGACGGCCAGGTTCTCCGGCGGAAGGCTGTTCAGCCAGAACTTGCCGCGGTCGCGGAACGCGGTGGAGATACGCGGATTGCAGCCCGCGATGATGGTGGTGAAGCCGACCGCCTCGGACGACGTCAGCGTTTCCTTGTAGGGCAGCGGCAGCACCAGCGGATCGCAACCGAACACCTGCTTGGCCATCTCGGCGACGCGCTGCACGATCCAGCCCTGGCGGTAGTAATTGTACATCACGAAGATGCCGTCCTGCTTCAGCACGCGGCGGACGTCCTGGAACGCCTGTTCGGTGAACAGGTAGCTTTCGAGACGGATATTGGCGTAGCCGCTGTGCAGGATCAGCGAGTCGACCAGCGCATACACCACGAGATCGTATTTGCGGTCGGTGGTGCGCAGGAAATGCCGGCCGTCGTCGAGATGCGGCACCACCCGCGGATCCTGGTAGGGCTTGTCGGGATGGTTGTGGATGCCGATGTCCTGGATCGCGGGATCGATCTCGACCGCATCGACGCGCTCGACGCCGAAGCGCAATGCGTGCGCGAGGTCGTTGCCGGAGCCGGCGCCGATGATCATGACGTCCTTGAACGGCGCGCCGCCGCTGTGCTTCTGCAGCAAATGGATCAGCGAATAGGACGAGCCGCGTTCGCTGAACGGCATCATTTCCTGATGGCCGATGCTGTTGACGGTGATCTCGCCGCTCTTCTTGTTGAGGTCGACGGCGTAATAGGGCGACCAGCGGATGTCATGGTTGCCGGTTCGATCGGTGTAGAATCCGGTGAATCCGACCACGAAGATGATCGTCACGAGGCGCAGGATCGACAGCGCCTTGTCCTGGTAGAGCAGATAGACGATGCCAGCGCAGCTGATGCCGAACCAGACCGCCGGCGGCGCCTGCGCGAACGACAGCAGCGAGAACCCCACGATGCCCGCGAGGCTGCCGCCGATATTCAGCGAATAGCCGGCGACGCGGTTCGGATAGGCGTCGAAGGCGCGGCCGAGTGTCTGGCCAAGGCCGACGAACATCAGTGCGATCAGCACGAAGAACAGCCCGGCGATCGCCTCGATCGGCACGACGAACTTAGCGAGATCCGGGTTGCGATACTCGGTGCCGAAGAACACCTCCTGCGGCGAGGCCTGATGGCCGACATCGACCGCGAACTCGCCCCATTGGAAATACAGCACCATGATCGTGGCCACCGCCGCGAAGGTCACGAGCGCGAGCCCGGGAAACAGCGCAAGCCAGTTGGTGCTCCGCCGCGCGGCAAGGCAGCCGCAGGACATGCCGAGGAAGGCCGCCAGCAGCACGATGTTGGTGAAGAATTGCAGGAACACGACCTTGGCCGAGAACCAGCGGATGCAGGCCAGTTCGAGGAACAGGATCAGGAATCCGACGAGGAAGAGATTGAAGCCGGCTTGTCGCTGATTGGGCCCTACGGCCACGTTCGTCGCGGGCATGATCCCCATATCTCCTTAACCAAACAAGGTCGCGCCCTTAACACCCGGCCGCCGCCCGCACCCTAGATGCAACCTGTTGAGCAAAGATTGACTTCGGCGGCCGCGCACGCGCGATGGTTGTCGCCGGTCGAGATCATGCCTGATGTCATGGTGTAGGAAGGGTTTCGCCGCGAGCACATCTTGGACGTGATCCCCGGCATCGACTGTCGATGTGAGGAGCGATCGGGATCGCGAAAGCAGACGTGAGCACCCTCGGCGGCTCCCTCCCCCCTTGCGGGGGAGGGTTGGGGAGAGGGGTGAGCCCCGGGCGAGATAATCGTGAGAGTACAGCTATCGCAATCTCGGCTGTTGAATCGCAGGTCGAAAGAGCTCGTCGTGTGGCCACCCCTCTCCCTAACCCTCCCCCGCAAGGGGGGAGGGAACCCTTCCGGTGGTGCGCCCCTGACATGAGTGCGCAACTGCGCGGGAGCGCCGACGCCGCGCGCACGCTTCACGCCGCGGCTTCTCCGAACACCATCTGCCAGCCCTTGCGCGTGTCCATGTATTCGCGCACCTGCTTGATGCGGCCTGCCTCGACCACGAACACGAAGCAATAATCATTGTCGTAGGATCGGCCGCCCGGCAGCGTCGCGCGCATGCGCTCCTCGACGATCACGCTGTCGCCGTCGGCATGAACGGCGCGGAAAGCGATGTCGATCTCGGTGAACAGGCGATGCATCTCGGTCGAGATGAAGCGGGCGATCGCCTCTGCGCCGATCATGTGATCGGTGTGATCGAGCGCGACCGCGGTGGCGTTGCGGGCCGGTGCGATCCATTCGGCATCCGGCGCGAATGCGGCGGCAATCAGCTTGGCGTCGCGGGTCCTGAACGTCTGCCAGGCGTTGAGGACGATGTCCTTGTTGGTCGGGCTGGTCATTGCGATGTCTCCGGGGTTGATCGATCGGCTCGATCTAGGCCGGCGCGGCGCGGCGTGCTGGCCGGAATCGGACCTCATCACCGCCGCCCCCTTTCCTCGATCGCGCGATGCGCTAGTGTCCGGCCATGCTCAGCTTCGAGGTCTGCAACGCTGCGCGGCTGCGGCGCGACGCGCGCTATGACGGCCGCTTCTTCACCGCGGTGAAGACCACGCGGATCTATTGCCGCCCGGTCTGTCCGGTGAAGCACCCGCTGCCGCGCAACGTCACCTACTACCCGACTGCCGCCGCGGCCGAGGCGGCGGGCTATCGGCCATGCCTGCGCTGCCGTCCCGAAACCGCGCCGTTCTGCCCGGCGTGGAACGGCACGCGCTCCACGGTTGCGCGCGCGCTGAAGCTGATCGACGGCGGCGCGCTCGAGCGCGGCTCGGTCGCAGCACTCGCCGACCGGCTCGGCATCACCTCGCGCCACCTCGGGCGGCTGTTCGAGCGCCATGTCCGCGCGAGCCCGCAGCAGGTCGCGACCACCCGCCGCGTCCAGCGCGCCAAGCGCCTGATCGACACGACCGACGATGCGATGACCGAGATCGCCTTCCGCGCCGGCTTCGGCAGCGTCCGCCGCTTCAACGCCGCCTTCGCCGACCTCTACGGCCGCTCGCCGTCGAGCCTGCGCGCGTCTTCGCGCGGACGGAGGTGAGGGGTCGAGTGTTGGGCGAGGTAGCTGCATCGCCAGCCGATGCGAGGCGAGCCCATGAGTCGGGCTCGCTTCCCCTTGCCGGGGTCCGAGGCGAGGCGCTTGAATGATTTCGGAATATTGGAAATGTATCCCTGAGTTGCCCGACGCGTCAAGTTGCCTTGTCGATCGCCGGCAGCCGCCAGCCCCTTTGCATGGGGTTGTTTTGCGATATTTGGCCGCGCGCGGCTGCGGCAGTCGCGCAAGGGGGAGGAGACCCCACCGCTTGTGCGTCCCTGATGCGCCAAGCTGTCTCGCCACGTTAGGTCAACCCCTCTGACCATCTTTACCCATTGCGGCGGCTCGCTATAATCGTCTAGAACGACGGCGCATAGCGCGTCCCGGCAACCAACCGTCAATGGTTTTGACCGAGGGTTTTGGCGCTCAACAGGGTCTGGCAATGCTGATTCGCGGCCAAATCGATGGGATTTCGGGGGAGGTGGCTGAGGCTACCGCCACGATCCCGGCCGCGACGCCCGCCCTCCTTATTGGCGGCCTGCTTCTTACCTGCCCCTGAGGGCCGGCTGGGCGTCTGCGCCTGGGCACTCAGGGGTTTGTACGAGATCACCGGACCCTGATAATCGCCCAAGCAACATGACGGGCGCAAAGCTTAAAGGAATTTCTGACATGGCCACCGCGAACAAGTCCGAGAAGGACCGCGTCATCATTTTCGACACCACCTTGCGCGACGGCGAGCAGTGCCCCGGCGCCACCATGACCTTCGAGGAGAAGCTCGAGGTCGCCGAACTGCTGGACGATATGGGCGTCGACGTCATCGAGGCCGGTTTCCCGATCACCTCGGAAGGCGACTTCCAGGCGGTCAGCGAGATCGCTCGTCGCTCCAAGAACTCGGTGATCGCGGGCCTGTCCCGCGCCCATCCGGCCGACATCGACCGCTGCGCCGAAGCCGTGAAGTTCGCGCGCCGCGGCCGCGTCCACACCGTGATCGCGACCTCGCCGCTGCATATGCGCGTGAAGTTGAACAAGACCCCCGACGAGGTCATCGAAACCTCGGTGGCCATGGTCGCCCGGGCCCGCAACCAGATTGACGACGTCGAATGGTCGGCCGAGGACGGCACGCGCAGCGAGATGGACTATCTGTGCCGGATCGTCGAAGCCGTGATCAAGGCCGGCGCCACCACGGTCAACATCCCCGACACCGTCGGCTACACCGTGCCGGAGGAATACACCCACTTCATGCGGACCTTGATCGAGCGGGTGCCGAACTCCGACAAGGCGATCTTCTCGGTGCATTGTCACAACGACCTCGGCATGGCGGTCGCGAACTCGCTGGCCGGCATCGTCGGCGGCGCGCGGCAGGTCGAGTGCACCGTCAACGGCATCGGCGAGCGCGCCGGCAATGCCGCGCTGGAAGAGATCGTGATGGCGATCAATGTGCGGAACGACAAGTTTCCGTACTGGAACAAGATCGACACCACGCAGCTGACCCGCGCCTCGAAGGTGGTGTCGGCCGCGACCTCGTTCCCGGTGCAGTACAACAAGGCGATCGTCGGCCGTAACGCGTTCGCCCATGAGAGCGGCATCCATCAGGACGGCGTGCTGAAGGATGCCTCGACCTACGAGATCATGCGGCCCGAGATGGTCGGCCTGAAGCAGTCCTCGCTGGTGCTCGGCAAGCATTCCGGCCGTCACGCCTTCATCCACAAGCTGGAGGAGATGGGCTACAAGCTCGGCGCCAACCAGCTGGAGGATGCCTTTACGCGGATGAAGGCCTTGGCCGACCGCAAGAAGGACATCTACGACGAGGACATCGAGGCGCTGGTCGACCAGGAGATGGCGGCCGCCCACGACCGCATCAAGCTGACCTCGCTGACCGTGATAGCCGGCACCCACGGTCCGCAGCGCGCGACCATGAAGCTCGACGTCGACGGCCAGATCAAGATCGAGGAAGCCGAGGGCAACGGCCCGGTCGATGCCGTGTTCAACTGCATCAAGCGCCTGGTGCCGCACGAGGCCAAGCTGGAGCTCTACCAGGTCCACGCGGTGACCGAGGGCACCGACGCGCAGGCCGAGGTCTCGGTGCGTCTGGCGCATGAGGGCCGCTCGATGACCGCGCGCGCCGCCGATCCGGACACGCTGGTCGCGTCCGCAAAGGCCTATCTCGGCGCGCTGAACAAGATCGTGATGAAGCGCCAGCGCGACGTCGTCCCGGGCAAGGCTGCGGGCTGAGCCGCAAGAGCGATCGAGAGTTGGAAACGCGGCGCCTCGGCGCCGCGTTTTTTTGTAGCGCAGCATAATTCGGCATGCTTCCGCGCAAAGGCGGCGGCGGGTTACGCTTCGCTAACCCGCCCTACATTTCCTTGCACTGGAATCAAAAGCGTCTTTCTGCAGGATCATTGGAATCTTATCCCAACAATTTCATCCCTTGCTGCACTGCTTTGGAATCTTCCGCGCCATCCCCGGCGCTACCCTACGGACTTTCCCGGGGACGCCGTCCATGCCGATCTCCTCCATCGTGACAGACCTTTCGCGCGCCGCGACGCCCGCGGAGACCGCGCTGACCCGCCGGGTGGACCTGACCACGCTTCGCCTGTTCGTCGCCGTCTGCGACGAGCAGAACCTCACCCGCGCCGCGCAGCGCGAGGGGATCGCGGCCTCGGCGGTGTCGAAGCGGATGAACGATTTCGAGCTGGCGTTCGGCGTCACGCTGTTCAAGCGGCTCGCCAAGGGCATGGCGCTGACGCCGGCCGGCGAGGCGCTGCTGCATCACGCCCGGGTCACGCTGCTCAATGTCGAGAAGATCGCGGTCGAGCTGTCGGAATATTCGCAAGGCGTGCGCGGCCATGTCCGCATGCTCGCCAACCTTTCGGCGATCGTGCAGTATCTCCCCGAGGACCTCTCCGCGTTCTTTGCGGCGCACGAACTGCTCCGCGTCGATCTGCAGGAGCGGCCGAGCGGGCAGGTGATCCGCGGCATCGAGGAGGGCGCAGCCGAGATCGGCATCTGCTCGGCCGAGGCCGACAGCCGCGCGCTCGAGGCCTTTCATTATCGTTACGACAATCTGGTGGTGGTGATGCGGCCGGATCATCCGTTGGCCGGCCGCGAGAAATTGCTGTTCACCGAGACGCTCGATTTCGACCACATCGGGCTGCACACCGCGAGCTCGATCTATCTGCGCTCGCAATATGCGGCAACCCAAGCCGGCAAGACGATGCGGCTGCGCATCAACGTGCCCGGCTTCGATGCGGTCTGCCGCATGGTGCAGGCCAATATGGGGCTCGGTCTGATTCCCGACCGCGCCTTTGCGGTCGTCGGCGCCGGCATGGGCCTGCGTGCGATCCCGTTGCGTGACGATTGGGGACGGCGCGAGCTGAAGATCGTTGTCCGTGATGCCGCGCATCTGTCCGCAACCGGCCGCCTGATGTTGGACTATCTGCGCGCGGTCGAAACGGACAGGGTTGAGCGGGTTGGCGGACGCGTCGGCTAAAGCATGATCCGCAAACGTGTGAAGTGGTTTCTTTCGTGACAAACGCGAAACGCTTGCGCCGAGATCATCGCAAACCGCAAGCCAAGGCGCGCTGCGAGATTTTCCGGAAACGTGAACACGCCCGCGGCGACCTGTCACAAGGGTGTCGCGATCGGCCCCGTATGACCAGCCCATTCCAATTTTCGAAAATGGGGGGCTTATGTTCAAATCAATCGCCACATCGCAAACCACTCGCCGCGCCATTGTCCGGCGCCTGATCGCCGGGACGGCGCTCTCTCCGGTGCTGTTTGCAGTCCATCCGGCATTATCGCAGACCGTCGGCAATCCGCATGAATTGCTCGTCAGCACCGCGGTCTACGCGGGCAAGGCGTCAACCGTCGTCGTCGGCCAGACGCTGCCGACCGGCGCGGTGGCGGTTGCCGACGGCAGCTATCCGGGCGTGTTCAACAACGTGTCCGTTGATTCGAACTTCGGCGTGACCGCGCCGGTCGTGATCAAGAAGTTTCATCTGGAAGGCCATCGGCTGCGCGAAATCGGCGCGCTGACCGTCCCGGCGGACGTGGCGGTGACGAGCTTCAGCTCGAAGTCGGAATTGTCGCTGCATTTGTCGCCCGACGGCAAGGCCGTGACGTTCATGGGCTACGATGCTCCGGTGAACGCGCTCGACGTTTCCAACTCCAATTCGCCGAACCATGTCGATCCGACCAATCCGGATACCGGCGTGCATGCGCGCGTGGTGGCAGAGCTGGATTTCGACGGCTCGCTGCAGCGGACCAAGGTCAACGTCTATAGCGGTGACAATGGCCGCGGTGCGATCCGCGCCAACAAGGTCAATGGCACCCAGGCCGACCAGTATTTCACGGTCGGCAATGCCGGCAACGGCAGTGGCATCCAGCCGGTGCTGGTTGTCAACGACACCGGCGGTCAGCTCGCAACGCCGGGAGTCGATGGTTCCGACACCGTGGTCGGTGTGCAGCAGGGAACGCCCGGCAGCAAGAACGGCTTTCAGTTCGGCTTCTCGGTTGCCCAACTCGGCTTTGCCGTCGACAAGTCCGGCAAGGACAACAATTTTCGCGGCATCGCGATTTCTAACAACACGCTCTACGTGACCAAGGGCAGCGGCAGCAACGGCATCAACACGATCTATCAGGTCGGCCAGCCGGGCGTTCTGCCGACACGCGATACCGCCGCCTCGACGACGTTCAGCATTCTTCCGGGCTTCCCGAACAATCCGTCGGCGAACTCGGGCGCGACCGGCTTCTATCCGTTTGGCATCTGGTTCGCCAACGCAACGACGCTTTACGTCGCTCAGGAAGGCGACGGCAAGCTGGCGGACGCGGCGGCATCGACGACGGCCGGCCTGCAGAAATGGGTCTATGCCAATGGCACCTGGAGCCTTGCCTACACGCTGCAGAAGGGCCTGAACCTCGGCACCTCCTATCACGTCAGCGGCTATCCGACCGATCCGGCAACCGGTGGCCTGCGCAACATCACCGGCCGTGTCCACCGCGACGGCACCGCGACGATCTTCGCCGTGACGTCGACCGTCGGCACCTCGGTTGAGCCCGGCGCCGATCCGAATCAGGTGGTCGCCATCACCGACAAGGTCGCGGCGACGCAGCTGCCTGCGAATGAAGCGTTTGACGTCGTTGTGCCGCCCGCGTTCGGAACGGTCTACCGCGGCGTGTCGTTCGCTCCGGTCAATTGCGATGGCGATCATGGTCAGATGAAGGATCATGGTCGCGGTCACGACGGCGACGACAACGCCCAGGGCGACGACGTCTGCGGTCCGACCAGGATCGCGGCGGGGCATTGATGGCCCGCAGCCGGCGGAGCCCTCCGCTGGTTGCTTCGCTCAGGCTTGGCCTGGAGTTAGCTCGACGCGATCGGCAGTCGCCGGTCGCGTCTGCGAGCCGACTTGCAGACCAGCATCTCAGCCGCCGTCGAGCGCGGCGAGGCGATCGGCTTCCATGATGTCTTCAACGGTGTTGGCATTGAAGAACGGATCGAGCGGCTCGGTCGGCCATTCGACGGTGGCCAGCGGATAGCGCGCGGTCCAGCGATCGATCTTGCGCACATCCTCCTCGACAAGCGCATGGCGCAATTCGCCGCGCAGGCGCACGCTCCAGAGGCCGATGACCGGATGGGTCTGCCCGCCGGATGAGGCGACCGCGAGTTCGGCATTCTCGGCCGCGCGCGCCTGCTCCAGGCGTGCGACGAGATCGCGGGGTAGAAACGGACAGTCGCCCGCCGCGCTCAGCACCCATTTTGCATCCGACCGGTTGGCCGCGGTCCAGTCGAGCGCGGCCAGGATGCCGGCGAGGGGACCGGGAAAATCGGCGACATCGTCGGCGACGACGGGAAGGCCGAACGCAGCGAAGCGCGCCGGATCGCCATTGGCGTTGATGATCAGCCCGCTGCATTGCGGCGCGAGCCGGTCGATCACCCGTTGCAGGATGGTGCGGCCGGCGATCGTGCGCATCGGCTTGTCGCCACCACCCATCCGCCGCGCAAGGCCGCCGGCCAGCAGCACGCCGGGAATGTCAGTCATTGTCGGTCTCGCCCTTGCGCTTGTGACGCATCGATTCCTCTTCGACATAGTCAAGGTTCTGGTCGTAGACGATCCGCTCCTGGCCCGACAACGCGATGAAGCGCTTGCCGCGGGCGCGCCCGACCAGCGTCAATCCGACCTGCCGCGCCAGGTCGACCCCCCATGCGGTGAATCCGGAGCGCGAGACCAGGATCGGAATGCCCATCCGCACCGTCTTGATCACCATCTCGGAGGTCAGCCGCCCGGTGGTGTAGAGGATCTTGTCGGAAGGATCGACATTGTGGCGGTAGATCCAACCCGCGATCTTGTCGACGGCGTTGTGGCGGCCGACGTCCTCGGTGTAGCAGACCGGCGTGCTCTCCTTGCACAGCACGCAGCCGTGGATGGCGCCCGCTTCCAGATAGAGCGACGGCATCGTGTTGATGGTGTGCGTCATCTGGTAGAGCCAGGAGGTGCGCAGTTCGGCCTTCGGCAGCGCGACCTTCTCCACGGCTTCGAGCAGGTCGCCGAACGCCGTTCCCTGGGCGCAGCCCGAGGTCTGCGTGCGCTTCTTCAGCTTGGCCTCGAAATTGGTGTGGTGCGCGGTGCGCACCACGACGACCTCGAGATCGTCGTCATATTCGACCTCGGTGACGACGTCGTCGTATTTGAGCATGTTCTGGTTCAGCAGGTAACCGAGCGCGAGGTATTCGGGATAGTCGTTGATCGTCATCATCGTGACGATCTCCTGCGCGTTGAGATAAAGCGTCAACGGCCGCTCGACCGGCACCTTGATCTCGGTCCGCGCGCCGGTCTGGTCGACGCCGACCACGCGCTCCGTCAGCCGCGGGTCGTCCGGGTCTGGAACAATGATGGGAGCGGTGGTTTTCGCGGTCACAGGTCGCAGTCCCGATGGGTTCACATGGCAATAGAGCTGGGGATATAAGCACGATCGGAGATGGACTGGCCACTCTCCGCCGCTTCGCCGGAACTGCCACGGATGGTCCGGCTTTGGAGATAACGCCGCAGTTCGCGATCCGGGTCGAACACATCTTGTCGATGGCCGAGCACTGAGAGAGACCATGGCGCAGCTTTCGGACGACTGCTTCGCATTCGGCGGGCCGATGATGTCGGTCGACGAGGCCGTCGCGATCATCTCCGCGCGCGTCAAGCCGGTCGGCGAGACCGAGGCCGTTGCGTTGGTGGACGCCGACGGACGCATCCTGGCCGGCGACATTGCCGCGCCGCTGCCGCTGCCGCCTTTCATGAATTCCGCCGTCGACGGCTACGCGGTGTCAGCCGCGGACCTGCCGGCAAGCGCCGAGCGCGCGTTGCCCGTCGCCGGACGCGTGCAGGCCGGCGCGCCGGCACAGCCCGCGGGGCCCGGCCAGGCGGTACGGATCTTCACCGGCGCGCCGATGCCCGATGGCACCGACACCGTGTTCATGCAGGAGGACGTGCGGATCGACGATGCGGGCAACGTGATCCTGCCGCCCGGCCTGAAGGCCGGCGCCAACGTGCGGCCGGCCGGCGAGGACATCGCACGCGGCCATGTCGCGCTGGCATCGGGCCGGCGCCTGCGCCCGCAGGACATCGCCGTCGCCGCGGCGTTCGGGCTCACCACGCTCGACGTGGTGCGGCGGCTTCGCGTCGGGGTGTTCTCCACCGGCGACGAGCTGGCCGCGCCGGGCAGCGTTCGCACTGAGGCGCAACTCTTCGATTCCAACCGCTTCATGCTGATGGCGATGTTGCGCAGGCTCGGCTGCGAGGTCGGCGATCTCGGCATCTTGCGCGACGAGCGGGCCGAGCTTGCCGCGGCGCTCAAGCAGGTCGCGCTCAGCTACGACCTGATCCTGACCACCGGCGGCGTTTCGACCGGCGAAGAGGACCACGTCAAGGCCGGCATCGAGCAGGCCGGCTCGCTGGTGCTGTGGCGGATGGCGATCAAGCCGGGCCGTCCGGTGGCGATGGGAGTCATCGACGGCACCCCGTTGATCGGCTTGCCCGGCAATCCCGTGGCGAGCTTCGTCACCTTCGTCCATGTCGTCCGGCCGACCGTGCTGGCGCTCTCGGGCGCGGTGCCGTCTCCGCTGCTGCCGATGCCGGTGCGGGCGGCCTTCAGCTACAAGAAGAAGAGCGGCCGTCGCGAATATGTCCGCGCCTCGCTACGGCGGGCGGCCGCCGGTGCGCTGGAGGCGACCAAGTTCCCCCGCGAAGGGGCCGGGCTGCTGTCGTCGCTGGTCGAGACGGATGGACTGATCGAACTCGGCGAGACCGTCGTGCGGGTCGAGCCGGGCGATGCGGTCGGCTTTCTCGGCTACGCCGATCTGCTGTGAGAGCGGTCGGGATCGCGAGCGGAACGACCGCGCGGTCGTTCCCGCGATTGAAGAATCAGATCACCCGATAGGCAAACATTAACAACGGCCTGCGTGGCAACTCGACGCTGCTAGAGGCGTTCTAAATCTGCTTGCCTGTGGCATGCCAGAGAATAGAGTTGGTTGAACCAGCGCAATTCGCGCGCGAGCGGAGTTCCAGAGCGGGGTTTCATGAGTCAAGGCGACGTTCACAAGGTCCGCGCGTTCGAGCATCCCGGACAGGGCAGGAAGCGGGCAAAAGCCACGCCCAAGGGACGCCAGGTCGACCCTGTGGCCGCGCATGAGATCGAGGCGCTGCTCGCCGACCGGCCGCGGCGGCGCGACCTTTTGATCGAGTACTTGCATCTGATCCAGGACAAGTACCATCAGATCTCGGCGGCGCATCTTGCTGCGCTCGCCGACGAGATGAAGCTCTCATTCGCCGAAGTGTTCGAGACCGCCACCTTCTACGCGCATTTCGATATCGTGAAGGAGGGCGAACCCGACATCGCACCGCTCACCGTGCGCGTGTGCGATTCGCTGACCTGCGCGATGCTCGGCGGCGAGAAGCTTTTGAAAGACCTTCAGGACCGCGCCGGCCCCGGCATCCGCGTGGTGCGGGCGCCGTGCGTCGGCCGCTGCGACACTGCGCCCGCAGCGGAGGTCGGCCACAACTTCGTCGATCATGCGACCGTCAGCAATGTGCTCGCGGCAGCGAAGAGCGGCGACACCCATGTGCATCTCCCGCCTTACGTCGACTACGACGGCTATGTCGCCGGCGGCGGCTACAAACTGTTGACGCGGCTGCGCTCGGGTGAGTTGCCGCGCGAAGACCTGCTGAAGGCGCTCGACGATGCCTCGCTGCGCGGTCTCGGCGGCGCCGGTTTCCCGACCGGCCGCAAGTGGCGCGCCGTGCTCGGCGAGCCCGGTCCACGGCTGATGGCGGTCAACGGCGACGAGGGCGAGCCCGGCACATTCAAGGACCGCTACTATCTCGAGACCGATCCGCATCGCTTCCTCGAAGGCATGCTGATCGGCGCGCACGTGGTCGAGGCGCCCGAAATCTACATCTACATCCGCGACGAGTATCCGGCCTGCCGCGAGATCCTCGCCCGCGAGATTGCGAAGCTGCCGCCGGGCGGCCCTGTGCTGCACATGCGGCGCGGCGCCGGCGCCTATATCTGCGGCGAGGAATCCTCGCTGCTGGAATCGCTCGAGGGCAAGCGCGGCCTGCCGCGGCACAAGCCGCCATATCCGTTCCAGGTCGGGCTGTTCGGCCTGCCGACGCTGATCAACAACATCGAGACCTTGTGGTGGGTGCGCGACATCGTCGAGAAAGGCGCCGACTGGTGGAAGAGCCACGGCCGCAACGAACGCCATGGCCTGCGCAGCTTCTCGGTGTCGGGCCGTGTCAAGGATCCCGGCGTCAAGCTCGCGCCGGCCGGCATCACATTGCGCGAACTGATCGACGAGTTCTGCGGCGGCATGGCCGACGGCCATACGCTCCAGGCCTATCTGCCGGGCGGCGCATCCGGGGGCATCCTGCCGGCCTCGATGGATGACATCCCGCTCGATTTCGGCACGCTTGAGAAATATGGCTGCTTCATCGGCTCCGCCGCGGTGGTCGTGCTCTCGCAGGCCGATGACGTCAGGGAGGCCGCGCTGAACCTGATGAAGTTCTTCGAGGATGAGAGCTGCGGGCAATGCACGCCCTGCCGCGCCGGAACCGAGAAGGCGGCGCTGTTGATGCAGCAGCCGGTCTGGAACAAGGAACTGCTCGACCAATTGAGCCAGGCGATGCGCGATGCGTCGATCTGCGGCCTCGGTCAGGCCGCCTCCAATCCGCTGACGTCAGTGATCAAATATTTTCCGGACGGCTTTCGTCCGCAGCAAGCCGCCGAATAGGCGGGCCGGGCAGGACGAATTTCGACGAGGATTCGAATGAGCAACAATCAGAACTCTACGCAGCAGGGTCTGGGCCAGATCATCCAGTTCGAGCTCGACGGGCAGCAGGTCGAAGCGCGGGCCGGCGAAACCATCTGGCAGGTCGCCAAGCGGCAGGGCACCGAGATCCCGCATCTCTGTTATTCGCCCGCGCCGGACTATCGGCCGGACGGCAATTGCCGCGCCTGCATGGTTGAGATCGAAGGCGAGCGTGTGCTGGCGGCGTCCTGCAAGCGAACGCCGACGGTCGGCATGAAGGTGAAGTCGGCGAGCCAGCGCGCCGTCGCGGCGCAGAAGATGGTGATGGAGCTGCTCGTCGCCGACCAGCCGGCGCGCGAGACCTCGCACGATCCGGACTCGAAATTCTGGCATTGGGCCGAAAAGACCGGCGTCACCGAAAGCCGCTTCCCGGCGGCCGAGCGTTGGCATGCCGACACCAGCCATCCGGCGATGCGCGTCAATCTCGATGCCTGCATCCAGTGCGGGTTGTGCGTGCGGGCGTGCCGCGAGGTGCAGGTCAACGACGTGATCGGCATGGCCTACCGCAATCACGACTCGAAAATCGTGTTCGACTTCGACGACCCGATGGGCGAATCGACCTGCGTGGCGTGCGGCGAATGCGTGCAGGCCTGCCCGACCGGCGCGTTGATGCCGGCTGTGATGCTCGACGACAAGCAGACCCGCGTCACCTGGCCGGACCGCAAGGTGGATTCGCTGTGCCCGTATTGCGGCGTCGGCTGCCAGGTCACCTACGAGGTCAAGGACGAGAAGGTGATCTATGCGGAAGGCCGCGACGGTCCCGCCAATCACAACAGGCTCTGCGTCAAGGGCCGCTTCGGCTTCGACTACATCCATCACCCCAATCGCCTGACCAAGCCGTTGGTGCGGCTGCCCGGCGTCAAGAAGGACGCCAACGACCAGGTCGATCCGGCCAATCCCTACACCCATTTCCGCGAAGCCTCCTGGGAAGAGGCGCTCGATCTCGCCGCGAAGGGCCTGACGAAAATCCGCGATGAAAAGGGCGCCAAGGCACTCGCCGGCTTCGGCTCGGCCAAGGGGTCGAACGAGGAAGCCTATCTGTTCCAGAAGCTGGTGCGCACCGGCTTCGGCTCCAACAATGTCGATCACTGCACGCGGCTGTGCCACGCCTCGTCGGTGGCGGCGCTGTTCGAGGGACTGAGCTCGGGCGCCGTCTCCGCGCCATTCTCCGCCGCGGCCGACGCCGAGGTGATCTGGGTGATCGGTGCCAATCCGACCGTGAACCATCCAGTCGCCGCGACCTACATCAAGAACGCCGCCAAGCGCGGCGCCAAGCTCTACGTGATGGACCCGCGCCGGCAGTCGCTGTCGCGCCATGCCACGCAGCACCTCGCATTCAAGCCGGGCAGCGACGTCGCGATGCTGAACGCGATGATCCACACCATCATCACCGAAGGCCTGACCGACGAGCAGTACATCGCGGGTTATACCGAGGGCTATGACGAGCTCAAGGCCAAGATCCAGGAATTCACGCCGGAGCGGATGTCGCCGATCTGCGGCATTCCCGCCGAGACGCTGCGCGAGGTCGCGCGCGCCTACGCCAGCGCCAAATCGTCGATCATCTTCTGGGGCATGGGCATCAGCCAGCATGTCCACGGCACCGACAATGCGCGTTGCCTGATCGCGCTGGCGCTGATCACCGGCCAGGTCGGCCGCCCCGGCACCGGGCTGCATCCGCTGCGCGGGCAGAACAACGTGCAGGGCGCCTCCGATGCCGGCCTGATCCCGATGTTCCTTCCTGACTATCAGCCGGTCGGCCGCGACGACATGCGCGGCGCCTTCGAGAAGCTGTGGGGGCAAGAGCTCGATCCGGTGCGCGGGCTGACCGTGGTCGAGATCATGAACGCGATCCACGCCGGCGAGATCCACGGCATGTATGTCGAGGGCGAAAATCCCGCGATGTCGGATCCGGATTTGCAGCATGCGCGCGAAGCGCTGGCCAAGCTCGATCACCTCGTCGTGCAGGACCTGTTCGTCACCGAGACCGCGTTTCACGCCGACGTCATCCTGCCGGCCTCGGCATTCGCCGAAAAATCCGGCTCCTTCACCAACACAGACCGCCGCGTGCAGCTGGCGCGCGAGGTGATCAAGCCGCCGGGCGATGCGCGGCAGGATCTCTGGATCATCCAGGAGATCGGCAAGCGGATGGGATTGCCGTGGAATTATGCCGGGCCGGGCGAGGTCTTCACCGAGATGGCCGAGCTGATGCCGTCGCTGAAGAACATCACCTGGGAGCGTCTGGTGCGCGAGGGCGCGGTGACCTATCCGGTCGACGATCCTGACAAGCCGGGCAACGAGATCATCTTCACGACCGGTTTCCCGACCGAGAGCGGCCGCGGCAAGATCGTGCCGGCAAAGGTGATCCCGCCGGATGAGCTGCCCGATGACGAGTATCCGATGGTGCTGTCGACCGGACGCGTGCTCGAGCACTGGCACACCGGCTCGATGACGCGTCGTGCCCAAGTGCTCGACCAGATCGAGCCCGAGGCGGTTGCGTTCATGACGCCGAAGGACATGCGCAAGAAGGGGCTCGCACCTGGTGACTTCATCCGGCTCGAGACCCGTCGTGGCGCCGTCGAGGTCAAGGTGCGCGCCGACCGCGACGTGCCCGAGAACATGGTCTTCATGCCGTTCTGCTACGCGGAGGCAGCCGCCAACCTGCTGACCAACCCGGCGCTCGATCCGTTCGGCAAGATTCCGGAGTTCAAGTTCTGCGCAGTCCGCGCCGAAAAGATCGATATCCGGACGGCGGCGGAATAGTCGTCCGGCACGGAATATGAAATACAGTCGGCCCGTCCTGGTCGGCCGAAACAGCGGGAGGTCAGCATGCGAACGATCATCGTGGGAGCACTTTGCGCCGTCGCAATGGTCGCGATCGCGCACGCTGCGGTGAAGGAAGAGCCGGTCACCTATACGGACGGCGAGACCACGATGAAGGGTTTCGTGGTCTATGACGACGCCACCCAGGCCAAGCGGCCCGGCATCGTCATGGTGCACGAATGGTGGGGCATCACCCCGCATATGCATAACGAGGCGAAGAAGTTCGCGGAGCAGGGCTATGTCGCCTTCATCGCGGACATGTACGGCGACGGCAAGACCGCCGACAACCCGAAGGACGCCGGCGCGCTCTCCGGGTCGGTGATGAAGAATGCGAAGGTGATGGAGCAGCGCTTCAACGCCGCGCGCGAGCAACTCGCCAAGCAGCCTTCCGTCAATCCGCAGCGGATCGGCGCAGCCGGTTACTGCTTCGGCGGCGCGGTGGTGCTGAACATGGCACGCACCGGCGCCGATCTTGCCGCCGTTGCAGGCTTCCACGCAACGCTCGGCCTGAATACTCCCGCACCGGCGCCGGGCACCGTCAAGGCGAAGATCCTGATTCTCAACGGCGCGGATGACCCGTTCGTGAAGCGCGAACAGTACGACGCGCTGAAGAAGGATTTCGACGCGGCCAAGGCCGATTACCGGATCATCGAATATCCCGGCGCGGTGCACGCCTTCACGAACCCCGAATCCACCGAGCTCGGCAAGAAGTTCAACCTGCCGCTCCGATACGACGCCAAGGCCGATCAGGAATCCAAGGCCGAGGCAGCCAAGCTGTTCGCCGCGAACCTGCAGAAATAAGCGGACCGGCCGCCCGCACGATCAAGGTCATCATTTCGGGCGGTTTCGCTGCGGTCTACCGCGAGGTGCTGCCTGAATTCGAGCGCAGCACCGGCATCAAGGTGGAAACCGGATCCGGAGCGTCGGAGGGCACCGGTCCGAAAACCATCCGGCATCAGCTTGCGCACGGCGCCAAAGCGGACGTGGTGATCCTGTCGCGCGAGGGACTTCGAGGGTTGAACGAAGACGGCCGGATTCGTGCCGGATCCGAATCTGGCCTGGCGACGGCGCCTCTCGCCGCCGCGGTTCGGGCCGGCTCGCCCAAGCCCGACATCGGCAACGCTGCCGCGCTCAGAAACGCCTTGATCGACGCAGGCCAAGTGGTGGCGCCAAGCAGCACCAGTGGGCAGTTTTTTCGCGACAAGGTCTTCCCGAAGCTGAACCTGCCGGACACCGTGACGCTCACCCTCGAGGCGCGCGGCACCGAGGCCGCCGCAGCGCTGCGAGCGGGCAAGGCTAATCTCTCGATCGGGCCGACCAGCGAGTTGGTGCAGGAGACCGGCATCGACGTCGTGGGTCTGCTGCCTCCGGACCTTCAGCTTGTCCAAACCTTCACGGCCGCTGTTGTCAGCGACTCCGCCGCGCCTGAATCGGCCCGACGCCTGATCGATTTCCTTTCCTCGGATACCGCTCTCTTGCTGGCGGCGATCAAGCGGGCAGGCATGGAGCGGCCTCGCGGATAAATTGCCGTCGCAAACGTGGCCGCGACGCCGTCGACATGTCGCGGCACGGCGTCGTGCTGACGCCGACTCAGCGATCGCTGGGGGCGACGTTAAGCGGCGCACCCCCGGTCGAAATCGGACCTGACGGTTTGGGCGCAGGCGCCCGAACCGGCGGCTTTCGTGGCTTCGGGGCGGCCTGCGCGACCGGTGCATGCGGCTGCTCGGCGACCGCCTGTGCCGGCATCGGAGCCAGAGCGGGGCGCTGTAGCGCGTCGACCTTCGAGGTCAGGGCCGCCAGCTGGTCGACGATGGTCTTCAACTGGTCCTGCTGGTCGGCCACCGATTTGCTGAGCGCGCCGATGTCATCCTCGAGCTTCTGCTGGGTCGCGAGCAGATCCGGCAATGTCTCCTTGTCGCCTGCGGCCGCCTTGTCGCTGGCCGCGGCGTTGCCGAGGGACGGAACCAGTGGTGCGATCTGGGGCCAGGCGTAAACGCCCCCGGCGCCCGCGCAGGCGACGACGATCACCAGCAGGAACCACGGCCAGCGGCGGCGAGCGGCAGGAATCGGGCTTGTCGGCGCATGGCGGTCCCATGCCTGATCGGAATCGTTGGTCACCTATGCTTCCTAGTCCGCTTCGCCAGCAGTTGCAAATGACGCCGAGTCTGACCACTTTGCAGGCATGTCCCCCTCGTCCGGAGCCCCATTGGCCCCCACGCACACGTCCCAGCTTCTTGAGGAACTCGTCGCTCAAGCACCGGACGGCCCCGTCGATCTCGAATGGCTCCTCAGCAACCTAGACAAGCGGTCGTTCGGCCTGCTCCTGCTGCTTTTGGGGCTGTTGGTGATCATTCCCGGCGTCGCGACGATCGCGACGCTGGCGCTGCTGTTTCCCGCGGTCGAGATGATGCTCGGCCGCAGCGCGCCGGCGTTTCCGCGATTCCTCTCGAAGCGACAGTTCGACTTCAAGCGCTTCAAGCGGTTCACCGTCTTTGTCCGCCCGATGCTGCAGGCGATCGAACGCATCAGCCGGCCGCGCTGGGATGCGCGTCGCGACGTAATCGACCGCCTCGTCGGTCTGGTGGTGTTTCTGCTGGCTTTCTCGGCAGGCTGGCCGCTGCCGCTGGTCAACGTGATTCCGGGAATGGTGGTCGTGCTGATCGCGATCGCCTATCTGCAGGAGGACGGTCTGCTGCTCACCGTCGCGATGGCGGCGGCGCTGATTTGCCTGCTCGGGCTCGGATGGACGCTCTGGGCATCGTTCGGCGCGGTGATGAGCTGGATCGGGCTGTGACCTTCGACGCCAACGCAGGTTGATGGCCCGGCATGAGGGGTCGACATCTCGCGCGGGCATGATCATTATCTCGCCGGACGCCGCGGCAAACAGCGGCGCGAATGGGGAGAACAAGATGCGTTGCATCACGCTCGCGGCGATCGCCGCGCTCAGCCTTGCTTCCACGTCGGCGGTTCTTGGTGCCGACAAGAAATACGATCCCGGCGCCAGCGATACCGAAATCAAGATCGGGCAGACCATGCCCTACAGTGGTCCGGCCTCGGCCTATGGCACGCAGGGCAGGGCCGAAGCCGCCTACTGGAAGATGATCAACAGCCAGGGCGGCATCAACGGCCGCAAAATCACGCTGCTGAGCATGGACGATGGCTATAGCCCGCCGAAGACGGTGGAGCAGACGCGCAAGCTCGTGGAGCAGGATGAGATCCTTGCCAATATCGGTTCGCTCGGCACGCCGACCAATTCGTCGATTCAAAAATATCTGAACGGCAAGAAGATCCCGCATCTTCTGATCTCCACCGGCGCCTCGAAGTGGAACGATCCGAAGGAGTTTCCGTGGACCACGCCGTTCTATCCGCCCTATGCGCAGGAAGCGAAGATCTATGGCAAGTACATCCTCAAGGAATTGCCGAGCGCGAAGATCGGCGTGATCTATCAGAATGACGACTTCGGCAAGGACTATCTCAAGGGTTTCAAGGAGGCGCTCGGCGACAAGGCCGGTCTCATCGTCAAGGAGCTCAGCTACGAGGTGACCGATCCCACGATCGATTCCCAGATCGTCAATCTGAAGGCTGCGGGCGCCGACGTGCTGATGACGATCACGACGCCGAAATTCGGCGCGCAGGCGATCCGCAAGGTTGCCGATCTCGGCTGGAAGCCGACGCACTTCATCGTGTCGGTCTCCAGCTCGATCGGCGGTGTGCTCGAGCCCGCGGGCCTCGAAGCATCCACCGGGCTGATGACGGCGCTCGCCACCAAGGTGGTGGGCGATCCGGCCTGGGATTCCGACAAGGGCGTGCAGGACTATCTCGCCTTCATGAAGCAGTGGTATCCCGAAGGCAATCCGATCGATGGCAGCAACCAGATCGGCTATCTCTCCGCGCAGTTCACCGCCATCATCCTGAAGAACTGCGGCGACGAGCTGACGCGCGAGAACCTGCTGAAGCAGGCCACCAACCTGAGCAAGGTCTCGCTGCCGCTGTTGCTTCCCGGCATCACGGTCTCGGTGTCGCCGACCAACTATTCCACCTTCGACACGTTCAAGCTCGCGAAGTTCGACGGCAAGACCTGGAAGTTCTTCGGCGAGAACATCAGCACGGCGTCGCGCTGAGCACACGCGAGACGCAGCGATGCTGGTTGGCATCCGGGGGACGCAGCAATCGGGCTGCGTCCATGCGGAGCGTGTTGTCGCGGCATTTGGGGCTGCCACGACCCGTTCGTGGCTCAGGGCTGATATCGCTGAGGCGCGGCCGATTCAGGATCAGTTCTTGATCGGAGGACAATCGCTGATGCAGTTCGCCGGACCGAGGCCGCACGATCACAAGCCAAGCGAAGGCAGGACATGATCGTCGGAAGATTCCGGGCGACCATGCCGGCTGCTGGCGGCTTGCGCTCCTTCAGCCAATGGTCCTCATACCAGGAAGGATCGACTTGAAGGACGCGCATCGTGAGGTCGAGGTCTCCCGGAAAGCGCTGCGAATGTTGGGCTGACACGGCAATTCTCCCCTGCATACAGACGGGACCAATTATCGAGGCCTAACGACTGACGCGTCTGGGCATGTCCATTCGCGACGTAAGACGAGATTGCAGTGACAGCACACCCAATTCGCGCCTGGCGCATTGAATGCACTGTCACGATAATTCGTGGCCGGTCACCGCATCTGGATTGCTGGAGCGGCCCGCGGCGATCAGAGATCGACGCCGACCGCAATGTTGCGGCCCGTCAATTCTGCAATGGTGCGCATCTGCGCGACGAGCCCTGCAAAGGCCGGATCCTTCGACACCGCCTCCTGAACCTTGCCGTACACTTCCCAATTGGCGTAGCGCGTGACAGCCAACCACTCCCCGGCCCACGCGCCGGTGTGGAATCGCGACAACCGGAGGAATTCGGCACCATGTCTTTCGAAAATGGCCTTCGCCTCCTTGGCGGTCTTGATCATTTCCTCGGACTTGTCGCTCTTGAATCGGGTAAATTGCACGATCGACATTGAAATCTCCTCAGTGGCAAATTCGTTCGTTTTACCTACCTCCCAGCCGTGCCCTGATCACCAGGACATCGGTTGATATGAGAAAACCAGCCGTCACTCAGCCGGGCCGCTATCTCGGGTTCTGCCCCTATCCAAGGTCGATGGGCTCGATCCGACCGTCAACCGTCGGCAAATATCGCAGCCATTCGCTGGATCG
The DNA here is from genome assembly GCF_001189845.1 of Bradyrhizobium tropiciagri. GTDB lineage: Bacteria > Pseudomonadota > Alphaproteobacteria > Rhizobiales > Xanthobacteraceae > Bradyrhizobium > Bradyrhizobium tropiciagri. The sequence goes on along the minus strand of NZ_LFLZ01000002.1, from coordinate 306,763 downwards.
GATGCCTCGCGGGTCGGTGCCTCGGTGAGACGCGACGTAGTCGATCTCGCTGCGCGAGATGCCGATATCGGTCAGCTCCCTGTTACTCAAATTGGCCAGGTTGGCGTACAGTCTTTTGCGTTCGCGGCGCTCCAGATAGTCATCCCAATATTTCGAGATGAAGCTGGCGATGTGCCGGGGCGATACGGATGTTCGTTCCAGCCACGTGGTGGCGTGCGTTGTGCTCATTGCGGTGTCTCCTGCGACGGTGCTCCTTCCGACACTGGCCCGCTGTGGGACATGATGTGCTGATCTCGATGCCAGTCGCGCCGGTGTCGTATTCGTTCGGGCAAGTGCGTTGCCTCGCCCGACTTCCTCTCACGTCAGGACTACTGTCTCATCTTCGCGCGTGCGGACCGGGTAAGCCGTCACCGCGGCTCCCGCGCCGTATGTGAGCCATTGTGCCTGGTCGCGACGCTGTGGCATCATTCAAGTTGATGAGGCCTTCAGCAAAATGGTGTGGACGTGCAATTTCGCGATCCACCGCTGAATTGGGCCCAATAGAGAGCCGAACGCTCAAAAGATTTGATTCGGAGAGCCCGCTTAGTTTGGGAGTCGGCATTGCGCGAAGACATTGCTTCCATCACCGAGTTTTCACACGTTGTCGGCGCCATCTACGATTGCGCCATCGATCCAAGACAATGGCCAAATGCCATTCGCGAAGTATGCCAGGCAACAAATTGTGCTGCCGGGATCATTGGGGCTCATGACCTCAACTCACTTTCCTCGCTCATTCGCGAACACTGGAACTACGAGCCTGAGTGGCTCGAGAAGATCCAAATCTGTGCCACCGAGCTCGCCGGACTTTGGGATGGCGTCGCCGACCTCCACGAACGGCCGATCGATGAGCCGCTGACAGCTCTGCGCGATATTCCGGAGCAGTTCGTTCAGTCGCGCTACTATCGCGAATGGGCTGAGCCGCTGGGCTTCATCGACACCATCCAGATGACACCGCTGCGCCAGCCCAGCCGGATCGGCGCCTTCGGGGTGTGGCGTCACAAGAGCTCGGTAAAATAACCGAGCGCGATCTGGCGATCATGAGACTGCTGGCGCCGCACATTCGGCGCGCAGTGACGATCAGCGATGTGCTCAAAATAGCAGGCGATCGAAGCCGAAACGCTGCGGGCTTCACTTGATCTCTTCCAGGCCGGTATCGTTCTTCTCGATGATGAGACAAAAATCGTCCATGCCAATCGTGCGGCGGAGACGATGCTCAAATCCGGCTCGCCGATCAGCTCCCATCGAGGCGAGCTGCGAACCGGATCGCCGCAAACATCAGCTGCACTTCGAACCGCCGTCGCAACTGCTGCGGCCAATGAGGCTGCCGTTGGCAAGCTCGGAATCGGTCTGCCGGCGCCGCGGGCCGATGGCTCGCCCGCTCTGATTCACGTGCTGCCACTAGCCGGCGGCAATCGAGGCAAACGCATCGCGTTACGCGCGAGCGCGGCTCTGTTCGTTACGTCGGAAATGCGCACTGCGATCCCCGCGGAGTCGTTGGCATCGCTGTTTGGTTTGACGTCCGCAGAGACGCGCGTGCTCGGCTCGCTGCTCGCCGGCCGGACGCCGGCGGAGACGGCAAGGACCATGGGGACAGCAATGACCACCGTTCGGACCCATATTGCCAAAGTGTTCGAGAAGACCGGGACTTCGCGCCAATCCGACTTGATGCGTCTCGCGGCCCAGTTCTTGCCGCCCGTCATGCATTCGTCCGAAGCTGGACCGCCCTCGTTGAAAACCCGACCTCCCGACTAGTGCTGCCGATAACGTCTTGCCAGGGGAGAGGGTGGATGTGCAGGCTGCGAACCCTGCTGTCTGTTGTGGGGATGCAAGGCGCGAGGGGAATGAGCATCGCGCTGTGCGTCGCTGCGTTCGTTCCCGTGATTTTTCCGGGATTGGGTGTCGCGCTCAGGCCGGGGCTGCCGTTGATGATCGCGGTATTTCTCGTCAATGCGTTTGCCCGGCTTGATCTGAGCCATGCAAGGCAAGAGCTCACACGGCCTCTCCGACTGCTGACCGCGACCGGCTGGGTGATGCTGGTCATTCCGGCCCTGTTCTGGGCGATCTTGAACGTGGTCGGTCGAGACCGGTTCGATCCCGGGTTCGTTCTGGCGTTGAGCTTGCAGGCCGGAGCCGCACCGATCATGGCCACCCCGGCGGTGGCGGTGGTGCTCGGCATAGAGGTGACTTTCCCGGTCCTGGTCTTGCTGACCACGATGTCCATCCAGCCGTTCACCGCGCCTTTTCTCGTAAGCTGGGTTGCCGGGACAGCCGTTCCCGTCGATAGCTTCGTCCTCGGCCGCAACCTGTTCGTCATGGTCGGCGGATCGGCACTAGCCGCGGCCGGTCTGAGACTGTGGCTCGGACGCGCGCGTCTCGAGGCGTATCGCCACGAACTCGCCGGCATCAACTTGCTGGTCTTTGCACTGTTCGGTCTCGCCATGTTCGATGGCGTCGTCGTCAGGATATTCCGCGAACCGCTCCTGCTGCTCGGCCTGTCCGCAATCGCTTTCATTGTCGCGCTCGGCAGTCTGGGGATCGCCATGGTTGTGCTTCGAGGCATGGGCGCGGACGAAGCTTTCATAACGGGTTTTGCGACCGGACATCGCAACGTCGGACTTATGGCTGCCGCCCAGTATGGATCATCTCTGCCCGAGCTGACATGGCTCTACTTCGCTCTCGTTCAGTTGCCAATCTATCTGACCCCTGAAATCATCCGTGCCATCGTTGCCGCGCGAGGTTCTGCCCTCAACAGGGCCCTCGGCGGACGAAAAGGAGAATAGCGATCATGGTCACGCCTGAGTCCAACCGCGCGGTCAGTGACGACGCTAAGAACCTGATAGGCACATGGACCCTCGTTTCCGTTGTAACCGAGCGGGACGGCAAGAAGTCCGATGCCTATGGCCCAAATGCAAAAGGCTCGCTGGTGTTTGATGCGAACGGACGATATTCGATCATCTTTATTGCGGCTGACCTACCCAAATTCGCGTCCGGTAACCGTTGCATGGGTACCGCAGATGAGAATGAGGCAGTCGTAGCAGGAAGCCTGGCTCATTTCGGCACTTACGTCGTCGACGAGGCGGACAGGAGCTTCACGTTTCAGGTCGAGCGCGCAAACATTTCCGAATTGGGACGGAAAGCACAACAAGCGAGCGTTTGTCATCGCCGGGGATGAGCTGTGCTTCACAGACCCGCACGCATCGGGTGGTGGAGTGGCAGCGACCATCTTCCGGCGCGCGAAGTAGCCATACCCGGACGTGCAACTGATCTACCCGTGGAACTACGGTCCTTGATAAAGCGCCAGCATTGGGGAACCATACCTCCACGGGCCCACGCATGGCCCTCGCTCTTCGGGTTGGAGGGACGATCGTGAACGGACAAATGCACCCGGCAGCACCTCACCATCTGCCGTTCTTCGTTCCGGGTCCCGATGGCGACGACACCCTGATGGTGGTGATGGGCATCTTCCTGGTCGTGACTGTCCTGTACGTGGGCACGCTGTACTGGAAGCTGCACAGCCTGCCGGAGCGGATGGCGCACAAGTCGCAGAAGCTGCAGTTCGAGATCGTCGCCGTGCTCGGCCTGATCTCGCTGTTCACCCACATGCACATCTTCTGGATCGCCGGCCTGCTGCTCGCGATGATCGACCTGCCGGACTTCAGCACGCCGCTGCGCACCATCGCGGGATCGGTGGAGCGGATTGCCGACGCTACGCCGCCGCGGCCCGTGCCGCCACCGGAGCCGGACGAAGTCGCCGCCGCAGAGGAGGGGCAGGGCCATGCTTGAGCTCCTGCTGTGCTCCCTCGTCACCATCCTCCCGGACTATCTCTATCGCCGCTACCGGCAGGGCAAGCGCTTCGGCAAGGAGATCACGTTCTTTTCGGTCTGGCACGAGCTCAGATGGGGCATCACCGGCTGCCTGATGCTGACGATCGCGCTGATCACGATGATCTTCTACTATCATCCCTCCACCACCTCGGCGGCGATCTATTTCCGTACCGTGCCGATCCTCCCCGAAGTGGCCGGCCGCGTCGCCGAAGTGAATGTCGGCTACAGCGCTGCCGTGAAGAAGGGCGATGTGCTGTTCAGGCTCGACAATTCGAAGCAGCGGGCCGCGCTGGAGACGTCGAAGCGGAAAGTCGCAGAGGTGGAAGCGTCGCTGACCAGCGCGCGCGCCGATGTGGTCAAGGCGGACGCCCAGGTCGGCGAGGCCAAGGCGTCCTGGCAGCAGGCCAAGGACGAACTGGATACCAAGAGCGAACTGCAGCGCCGCAATCCGGGCATTGTGCCGCAGCGCGACATCGAGAAGCTGCAGGTCGTCGTCGATCAGAGACAGGCCGGCATCGATGCCGCGAACGCGGCGCGGGAGACTGCGGGCTTGCGCGTCTCCACGCTGCTGCCCGCCGAGAAGGAGAGCGCGGAGGCGACGATGGCGGAAGCGCAGGTCGATCTCGACAAGACCTATATCCGCGCCGGCATCGACGGACGGGTCGAGCAGTTCCTGTTGCGGACCGGCGACGTCGTCAACCAGATGATGCGTCCGGCCGGCGTATTGATTCCCGATGACGCAGGCCGCAGCGTGTTGCAGGCCGGCTTTGGCCAGATCGAGGCCCAGGTCATGAGGCCCGGCATGATCGCGGAGGCGACCTGCATCTCGAAACCCTGGGTGATCATCCCGCTCGTCGTCACCGGCGTGCAGGACTACATCGCCGCCGGCCAATTCCGTTCCGGCGAGCAGCTGCTCGATCCGCAAGCCCTGCGCCAGCCGGGCTCGATCCTCACTTTCCTGGAGCCGCTCTATGCGGGCGGGCTTGAAGGCGTCACGCCGGGCTCCAGCTGCATCGTCAACGCCTACACCAGCAACCACGACGTGATCGCCGATCCGAAAACCGGCGCGCTCAAGGGATTTGCCTTGCACGTCGTCGACGCGACGGGGCTCGTGCACGCGCTCCTGCTGCGGATCCAGGCCTTGCTGCTGCCGGTCCAGACGCTGGTGCTGAGCGGGCACTGAGATCGCGCATACCATCTTGTTCGTACGGTCGCGCCACGGGCGCCCTGCTTCAGAAATGTTGCCGATTGGTAGCTCGACAGATGAATCGAAACATCTCCGCGAGTTCGCTTCATCCTCCCCTGGAGGGGGAGGATCGGTGCGCATGCAGCGGAGCGGAATGCGCACCGAGGTGGGGTGATCTCTCAACACGGGTACTGTTCGGTGCGGAGAAACCGTCACCCCACCCCGCATTGCATCGCTTCAGGCGATGCAATGCGACCCTCCCCCTCCAGGGGAGGGTGAAGGCAGCGTCGCAATGAGAGTAGAACGCGCGCAGCATTCGCGCCCGGCGAACTCGCCATTGCCAAACCTCGCATTGACCATGCGGGCGTGGCCGGGCACAGCGTACGGGCGGTGTCATTGAACGGTCGCAAGAGCCGAAAGGGATACCGTCGCATCGGATTTTGCAGTGCAGCAATGGAGCCAATCAGCCCCTGCTAAAGGGGCAATGGCAATCATCGTTGCTTCTCTGTAATGGTGCGACCGGATGTCTCGGAGCCGGTATTCGTGCTCCGCAATTACGCGGGAGGAAACATGCGTAAATTCATTTTGGCTGCGGCGTCGATCGCGGCCTTGACCTTTGTCGGACCGGCCTCGGCGCAGTCGCCGATCGTCCTCAAATTCAGCCATGTGGTGGCCTCGGATACGCCGAAGGGCAAGGCGGCCGACAAGTTCAAGGAGCTCGCCGAGAAGTACACCGGCGGCAAGGTGAAGGTCGAGGTCTATCCGAACTCGACGCTGTACAAGGACAAGGAAGAGCTCGAGGCGCTGCAGCTCGGCGCGGTGCAGATGCTGGCGCCGTCGAACTCGAAGTTCGGCCCGATCGGCATCAAGGAATTCGAAGTCTTCGATCTGCCCTACATCCTCCCCGACCTGAAATCGCTGCGCAAGGTGACCGACGGTCCGCTCGGCGCCCAGCTGCTCAAGAAGCTGGATTCCAAGGGCATGACCGGTCTCGCCTACTGGGACAACGGCTTCAAGCAGATGAGCGCGAACAAGAAGCTGATCGCGCCGTCCGATTACAAGGGACTCAAGTTCCGCATCCAGTCGTCGAAGGTGCTGGAGGCCCAGTTCCGCGCGCTCGGTTCTATACCGCAGGTGATGGCGTTCTCGGACGTCTACCAGGCGCTGCAGACCGGCGTGGTCGACGGCCAGGAGAACACCTGGTCGAATATCTACACCCAGAAAATGCATGAGGTGCAGAAGTACGCCACCGTCACCAATCACGGCTACATCGGCTACGTCGTGGTCGTGAACAAGAAGTTCTGGGACGGCCTGCCGGGCGATATCCGCGACGAGCTCTCCAAGGCGATGAAGGAAGCCACCGAGTTCGGCAATAGCCAGTCGGCCAAGGAGAATGAGGACGCGCTCGAAGCGATCAAGAAGGCCGGCAAGACCGAGATCGTCACCTTGACGCCGGAGCAGGACGAGGCGATGCGCAAGGCGATGCTGCCGGTCTACAAGGACGTCGCCTCGCGCGTCGGCCAGCCGCTGATCGACGAATTCCTCAAGGAGACGGGCCGCAGCCCGATGAATTGAGGCGTGCTTCACCTCGCCCCGCCTGCGGGGAGAGGTCGAAATTCAAGCGGAGCTTGAATTTCGGGTGAGGGGGAGGCTCCGCGAGCGCACTGCTTGTCGCGTGCGCGGAAGCAGCCCCTCATCCAACCCTCTCAGGGCGAGCGTAGCTCGTCCTGACCCCGTAAGAACGGGGAGAGGGAGACAACGCTCTGGCCGTTGGGGCGGCCATGACAGGGGAGATCAATGCTGCTGAAAATTCTGGACCGGCTCGAGGAAATCATCATCGCGAGCCTGATGGGCGCCGCGACCCTGCTGACTTTCGTCACGGTGGTGCACCGCTTCCTGGTCGACGTTCCCGTGCTCTATCCGTATCTGTTCGGCATCAACCTCGCCTGGTCGCAGGAACTCTGCATCTACATGTTCATCTGGATGGCGAAGTTCGGCGCCGCCTATGGCGTGCGCACCGGCATCCATGTCGGCGTCGACGTCTTGATCAACCGTCTCAACGATTACTGGCGCAAGCGCACCATTACCTTCGGCCTGCTCGGCGGTGCGCTGTTTACTGCGATCGTCGGCACCATGGGCGCCAAGTTCGTGTTCGAACTGATGCACACCGACCAGGTCTCGCCCGACATGGAGATCCCGAGCTGGATCGTCTACGCCTGCATCCCGCTTGGCTCCTATCTGATGTGCTTCCGCTTCCTGCAGGTGTGCTGGACCTATTGGCGGACCGGCGAGCTGCCGCACCATGACGCCTCCCATGTCGACGGCGTCGAGACCAGCAAGACCGCGCCCGTCGCGCTTGGAGAAGCGTGATGAGCGCCGCACTTATCTTCGGACTGCTGTTTGCCCTGATGCTGACGGGCATGCCGATCTCGATCTCGCTCGGCCTGACCGTGCTCACCTTCCTGTTCACGATGACCGAGGTGCCGATCGAGAGCGTCGGCCTGAAGCTGTTTTCGGGCCTCGACAATTTTGGCATCATGGCGATCCCGTTCTTCATCCTGGCCGGCACCTTCCTGACCCGCGGCGGCGTCGCGCGGCGCATGATCGCGTTCACGACTTCATTGGTTGGCCATCTGCCCGGCGGCCTTGGCCTTGCAGGCGTCGCGGCTTGCGCGATGTTTGCTGCGATCTCGGGCTCGAGCGTCGCCACCGTGGTCGCGATCGGCTCGATCATGATGCCGGCGATGGTCGATCACGGCTATCCGAAGCGGTTCGGCGTCGGCGTGATCTCGACCTCGGGGGCGCTCGGCATCCTGGTGCCGCCCTCGATCATCCTGGTGCTGTACGGCGTCTCCACCAACACCTCGATCGGCGCGCTGTTCATGGCCGGCATCGTACCGGGCGTGCTGCTCGCGCTGATGCTCGCCGCGGTGACGTTCTTCGTCGCGCAGCGCAACGGCTATCCGAAGATGCCGCGCGCGACCATCGCCCAGCAGTTCAAGGCGTTCCGCGAGAGCATCTGGGGCCTCTTGCTGATCGCGATCGTGCTCGGCGGCATCTATGGCGGCATCTTCACGCCGACCGAAGCGGCCGCGGTCGCCGCGACCTACGCCTTCTTCATCACCGTGTTCGTCTACAAGGAGCTGAAGCTCTCCGAGGTGCCGAAGGTGCTGCTGCAGGCAGCGAGCATGAGCTCGATGCTGCTCTACATCATCACCAACGCGGTGCTGTTCTCGTTCCTGATGACGCATGAGCAGATTCCGCAGGAGATGGCGGCCTGGATCATCGACAAGAACTTCTCGGTGTGGATGTTCCTGCTGGTCGTCAACGTCATCCTGCTGCTCGCCGGCAACGTGATGGATCCGTCGTCGATCCTGTTGATCATGGCGCCGATCCTGTTTCCGCTGGCGACCAAGCTCGGCGTGCATCCGGTGCATCTCGGCATCCTGATGATCGTCAACACCGAGGTCGGGCTGTGCCATCCGCCTGTCGGCCTCAACCTCTACATCGCGAGCAGCATCGCCAAGATGGGCATCTCTGAGATCACGATCGCGGTGCTGCCGTGGCTGTGCGCGATGCTGGTGTTCCTCGGCCTGATCACCTACGTGCCGGAGATCTCGCTGTGGCTGCCGCGACTGCTCGGAATGATCTGACGCATGATCCGGACCCGGAGGGCCGCGTCAGCGCAAAGTGCGTGGCGGTTTTCCCTCGCGACAAACGCGGAGCGTTTGCGCGGAAATCATGCGCAAACAACCAGAAACCCAAGGCGTGATCTTGCGCCTTGGATGTTTCTGGCGGGCAATGAAGCGGATTACATCTTGGTAAGAGACCTCTCTCTGACCAATCGGTAAGTTGAAGGCAGCAGCAGGCGGCATCATCTTCAAGCAACCTTCAAAGGAGGTCTTGATGAAAAAAGTTCTGCTCGCCGGTATCGCGGCGCTCACGATTGCCGGTTCGACCGCGGTGTATGCCCAGCATCGCCCCTGGTTCCATGGCCATACGCAGATGAGCCCCGAGGATCGCGCCGCCTTCCTCGACGCGCGCATCGCAGCGGTCCACGCCGGGCTGAAGCTGACCGCCGATCAGGAGAAGCTGTGGCCGCCGGTCGAAGCTGCGGTGCGCGACTTCGCCAAGATGCGGCTCGATCGCGCCAATGCGCGTATGGCCACGGAGAAGACGGATGCCGACAAGGCGCAGAAGCCGGATGATCCGATCGCGCGCCTGCGCGAGCGTGCCGACAACATGACGGCGACCGCGACCTCGCTGAAGAAGATCGCAGATGCGGCCGACCCGCTCTACAAGACGCTCGACGACAACCAGAAGCGGCGGCTGACCATGCTCACCCACATGGAAGGCCGCGGCTTCGGTGCCGAGGGCTGGCGCCGCCATCGCCTCGAGCGCGACATGGACCGCTGGGAGCGCGGCGGCCGCGACCACCATTTTGACCGCGATGACGGTCCGGATCAGGAGCGCTCGGGCAGGCTTTGAGAGCCAGCCGCCCGGCATCCTCGCCAAGCCTATGAAAGGCCGCCGGAATCCGGCGGCCTTTCGGCTTCGTAAAAGTCGGGAAAACTTAGCTGAGCTTGCTGGACATCGCGGAATCGCTTTGCTAAACGACGGCCTCTCTTGCGAGGGTCATTTCCGGACAAGTTCCGGGCGCATAGCTCAGTTGGTAGAGCAGCTGACTCTTAATCAGCGGGTCCCAGGTTCGAGCCCTGGTGCGCCCACCACCCCTTAAGAGATTGGCCCGAAAGGGCTTTTTTATATTGCTCGGCAGAACAAACCGGGCCTCGTGCGACGTTCTTGGTGGTCGGACCTGGTACGGCTAGATTGCTGAGCGACTTTTCCTTTGTCTCTGTATCGTCACCCATTCGATACAGCGCGCAGATCCGACTGCACAGGTCGATGACGTGCTCGTCGTAAAATAGGATATTGGAGCGAGCAAAACGGACAATCTGGTCTCGAGGCGCGGGGTACGCGTGCCGGATCCGAGCGTGCAGCCGCTAAACTGCGCGTGGCTCGATGCGGTGATCGCGCAGGAATAGATGTCGAACTCAGGTCCCCCTCATTAGGGGGCAGGGAATGTTGCGGGCGATCAACATCCCCTGCAGATCGTGGCTAGCTAGCCTTTGGTCGCCGAGCCCTTCAGGGCGTCCCAAGCTGCTTTGTTGGCATGGTCGAATGCCTTGCGGGACTCCGCAAGCGCTGCGCTCAGAACCGACCAGGACTCGCTGCCCGCCTGCTTCAGCTTCTGCAGACGCGCTTCCGCCTCAGATGCGTCGGATTTCATCTGCTTGAGGACGGCATCGAAGTCGCCGGTGTGGGCCACGGCGGCTTTTCCGGCTGCTTCGTGAAATTTGTCCGCCGCCTCGCCCCAGGCCTTCGCCTGCGCCGCAGCGACCTGCTTGAATGTGGCTTTCTGCTGCTCGATCTGCTTACCCGCGCTTTCGAAGTAGGTCTTGATTTGCGCCTCGAATCCGTTCCACCGCTTTTCGAGCTCAGTTTTGGCGCGCGCCCAGGTGGCATCGCCCGCATCCGCCTGCGTCTCCATCTGCGTCTGGAATTCGTCGCGGCGCTTTTTGAGATCTGCGACGATCTGGTCGACCTTGGACTCGGCCTTGGCCTCGCCGGCCTTGATCTCGAACGAGGCGAGTGCGGCATCCATCTCGTCGATCCGCTCCTTGGCCCAATTCAGATAAAAATGCATGCTGCTCTGCTCTGACATTGCTATCTCCATTGACTAGCCGAAATTGAATGATCTCCGAGCTCGGCATTGCTCGCGTTGACATGTGTCAACTGTCCTCGTCATCTGCTGCCGCGTGCCTCAAGCCGCGCAATAGGCCCCCCATCCCATTGAGCACGATGTTTGCGCCGGCGCCTGCCAACGCTCGCGCGCACGCAAGGCGGATGCCGCTGGTCAAGCCGGTCACGACGGCCGTCTTACCCTTTAGAACTCCCATCTCGTTCAACCCTTGTCTCATGCGCGCAGCAATTGAAGCTTCGAAGCGTAAAGTGCGGCGTGGAAACCACGCTCAGAAGACCAAAGCTCTCTCATTGACCCGAACCCGGCCTCCGATCGGCGGTTGCAGATAGTCGTGCGCCACTTTGCCGAGGCCCAGCGTGAGGTCCGCGCGGATGTGAACGGCGGAGACGATATCGAGAACCGGCAACTCGGCGACGGGGGCCAAGGCGTGCGGCGTCAGAGCGAGAGCTGCGGGGCCGGTCCATGCGCCCTTCAGCACGATGTCCTCGAGGTGGTATTCGACGAGCTCGCAGATGCGCGGACTGCCGTCCACGTGAGGAATGATCTTGAGCAGGAAATTTGGCTCGTTGAGCGCGGCCTTCACCTTGCCCAGATCGGCCTCGCGATGCTTATAGCCCATGGTTCCCGTTGCAACGCGTAACGGGCCGTAGTCCAGAGTGCCGATCAGCGTATCGATCTCGGTTCGCAGGGTCGGTTGCGCGAGCTTCTTCGGAAAGCCCCAGAGCTCGCGTCCTCCTGCAATGGGTCCCTCGTCGTTGAGGAACATGCAATGCGCGTAGCCGCCCTTGCGCCCGCGGAAGGAGACCGGGATGACCTGGCCGCTTTCCGTGTAGTCGCCAAAGCCGTTGGAATCCGGCATCCGAATGAACTCGTATTTGACGACCGCTTCGCGCTCGTCGAAATCCAGCGGTTCGGGCACCACTGCGCGCAGCTTTGCCGGATCGGTGCGATAAGTGATGATCAGGTACTCGCGATCCACGAACCGGTACGGCCCCGGGGGATAGGCCGGGTTGGTCAGTGGCATCGCAAAGGCCCGTTGTTTAACCTCAATCTCACGCATTCGCGTTCTCCATCGGCTTGGGGTCGAGGCCTGCCTATTCGCGGCCATCGTGTTCGAGATCGAAGGTGAAGACGCCGTCCGGGCTGGTTGGGCGAGCGAGCACCTCCGGATGGCGCAGTGTACGGAGCGCGTCGTGATAGCCGGTGCGCCAATGGTCCTGCATCGACAGGCGGGAAAACTCGTAATCTTTGGAGTGCCCCTCGTGATTGCGCGCGCGATAGATCAGCTGGACGATGTTGTAGACATGATCGGACGAGGCCGTGCTGAGGAGTTTAACGTCCTCGTGCTCGCGAAGATCTTCGGGCAGGCGCCGCAACAAAGCGGCAAGGGCACGCTGCAGACGATGAACGCGCTTGAACTGGTCCGTACTTGCGCGCGTACGGCTCGAATACTGGACCTCCTTCTGCCGCGTCGCGACTTCGCCCATGTTGCGCGGAACCTGGCCCCCCGCGCTCCAGAGGTCGACTTGAAAGGCAAGCATGTCCTGCGGCGCGCTCCATTCGATCACCCACTGCAAGGGCGTGTTTGAAACGAGGCCGCCGTCCCAGTAATGCTCGCCTTCGATTTCGACGGCCGGAAAGCCCGGAGGCAGTGCGCCGCTTGCCATGATGTGCTCCGGCCGGATGGTATGCGTCGTGTTGTCGAAATAGACGAAATTTCCGGTTCGGACATTGACCGCTCCTGCGCTGAAGCGCGTCATTCCGGTGTTGAGGCGATCGAAATCGACCAGATGCTCGAGCGTGCTCTTGAGCGCGCCGGTGTCGTAGAAGCTGGTGGCATCGTTGCTCCCGGCAGCCTGCAGCCAGGGCAGCATCGGGCGCGCGGAGAAAAAGCCACTCGCGCCGCAGGCCGCGGCGAGACCCGCGCTCATCTGGTTGACGAGATTGCGCGTGGCGTCGCTCCGGGTCCAATCAAAAAGGGAATTGCCGGACCAGTCCCAGGGACCGGTCGAGGTCACCTGAGTCCAGAAATCCCGGAGCCGGTCGACACGGGTTTCGGGCGGGTTGCCGGCGATGATGGCGGCGTTGATAGCGCCAATCGAGATGCCGGCGACCCAGTCCGGATGGATACCGGCTTCGGACAGCGCCTCGTAGACGCCTGCCTGATACGCGCCGAGCGCGCCGCCGCGCTGCAGGAGCAGGGCGATGCAGTCGAAGGGCAGCCGTCGCTGCGCGGTTGTGAATTGTGCTCGAGGTTGAAAATTCATGATCTGACGTGCTCTTGAGTTGTGGTGTGGTTAGCTGTTCCTGGCTTGTCGAACGCGATTGCCCGTTGCGGCTAATGGCGGGACGACCCTGGCTTTCCGACCTTGTGCGGCTCGAGCGTGACCTCCTTCAGATGGTCGCCACTGGCGACGACGATCACGAAATTGAGCCTGCCGTCCTGCCTGATCAGCCCTCCAGCCAGCGCGCTGCCGGCTGCAGCTCTTTCGGCGACCTGAACCGCATCCGCCATTTCCTGCTTGATCCATTTCAGGGCAACGACGTTGGCGAGGTCTTCGCGATCGAGCTCCTTGAGAGAAGATGCGATCTCCTTGCCCGTGATGCTGCCGGTGTTTGCATCAATGACGTTCTCCCACACATGCTCGTTCTTGATCGTGCGCACGCGGTAGATGGGCGTACCGGATGATTCGAAGCTGATATCCGCGGTTCTGGAGCCGTCGTGCAAATGCTCGGCGATCGTCAGGACCTGGCTGAGCGGAACGTGCGTGGTGCGGAATTGCTCGAGCGCACGGCGGATCGCTGTCTCCTCGGAGCCGCTTTGTTCCGCCGCGCCGACGGGATCGCCATCCCCCGGCCTTTGGGCAGCATCGGCGAGCGCGCCCGTTGCGGCAAGTGTGGCAGACCATACGATCAGGGCGAACAAGTGCTTCTTCGACATTCAGGTAAATCCCAAGGTTCAAAACGGCAGGTCATCTAGTCCGCGGAGGGTATGAGTGCGTAGCGGCAGTCACCGCCGCTGAACGCATTGCACCAGCCGAGCGTGCCGCCGTGCCCTAGATGCCCAGCAGATCGCCGGCGCTTGCCGCTCCGCGCGTGAGCGGATGTGCGCTGCGGCTCGGTCATGGCGCTCTGATGCGCCCCGTCACCATCGGCGACGGATTGCGCGAGGCTTTCGCGCACTCGCACGGTCATCGATGTTGTGGGGCGATTGCTGTCGTCCACGGACGCGAGCGAAGCCGGCTCTTGGACAGCATCGGCCGCATCAGCGTTCTCCAGCTGCGCGGAGGCTGCGATGCTCTTGTCCGCCGGCACCCGCGCGGGCAGATTGGTATCGATGACCACCAGATCCGGTCCGTCCACATTGGAGTGGATGCGGATTGGCGGCATTGCTGGATCCGTCGCCGCAGATCGGCTCGGCAGGGCAGCGGGCAGCGCCCAATCGGCTGCCAAAAGCAGCAGAAGCAACGCTCCACCGACCGATAGAAAATAGCCCCGCAGGGGCATGTCGGACTCAGCCGATCCGCTCGCGCGCATCGATAGAACGGATCGCCCGCTCACGGCACTCGGCTCCTGGTCTTGAGCGGAATTCCTCTGCGCGCCAGCTCCGATTCGATCAGGTCGAACACGCATTCGATGGGCGCGATCCAGATACTCACCCAACAGATGATGCAGTCACGCGACAGCAGCAGCATCGGTGTCATGCAAGCCTCCTCCGCGCGACGCGGTTTCGCACCGGCGCCGGCTCGCGATCGACGAGCGCATGCACCCAGGCGACGATCGAAATCGTGATACCCAGCAGCAGGCTCACGCCCACGAGCGACACGGCCACGATCAGATTGAGCGATGCGACGGCGATCGCCGGCAAGGGATTTTCCCGTACGGGCGCCAAGAACACGCTTGACATCTTTCACCTCATAAATAAACTATACCGTATATTTCATATACAGCGCGGATAGCGGGATGTGTCAAGAGCAGAGAATCACAAGCCCGTGTTCCTCCTGGTTGGATGGAGAGGACCTGGGTCGCGAGACCTGGTTCGATCGGAAAGCAGATGCCTCAATTCGAGAAAGGATCCGATATGTTCGCGAACCGGCTGGTACTCGCGGTCTTGGTTTTCATTTCGTTGGGCGCGGCGGCCGCTCTCGGACAGGAGGACCGCGGCACACCTGAGCAGAGGGCGGCATGCGCTCCTGATGCGTTTCGTTTGTGTGCCGGCTACATCCCTGACGCCGCGAATGTGGAAGCCTGTCTCAGGCAAAAGGAGCCGGACCTGAGCGATGCCTGCAGAGCCGTCTTCGAGCACGCAGCGCCTACTACTTCGGTCAGGACCATAGGATCGCAGCGGTATCGCGGCGCAAAAGATCAGGAATGATCGTATGAACACGATATATGTTCCCGCTTTCGCCGCGTTCGGCGGCTCGGCCTTCGCGGCGATCTCCACGATCGTGACCGGGTGGGTGACCCGTCGCCGCAGGGTCCGCGAGCGCCATCATGCCCACGCGGTTACCAAGCGTGAAAAGCTGTATCGAAGCTTCATCGAGGAGGCGTCCCGGCTGTATGCGGACGCGCTGACCAGCGACAGGTCCGAGATCCCTGCGCTGGTGAATTTGTATGCGCTTATCGGGCGTATGCGGATTCTGTCCGACGACGAGGTGGTCCATGCCGCGGAGCGGGCAGGCCGACTGATCATCGAGACCTACCTTGCACCGAACACGTCGTTCGTCGACCTGCCAGGCTTCATGGAGGAGATGGATCCGTTGCGTGAATTCGGCGAGGCGTGCCGGCGTGAAATGCACGCGATTCCGTCGCGTTGAGGCCGGGCATGCTCAAGGCGCAGACCACCCGCCAGCCTGGATCGTCGTGCGCTCGCGAACGAATTGTGCAGGCTGCAATCCGCTTGTACCGGGAGATCGGGTACCGGAAGACCACCGTTGCCGACGTCGCTCGCGACGCATCGATGTCTCCCGCAAATCTCTATCGGTTTTATCCCTGTCGCCGAGCGCTCGAAGAGGCCGTCGTGACCGGGCTGCTTGAGGAGGCGTCCGCGGCGGCGGCAAGTGCGGCGCGAAGCGGCCGCTCGGGCCTGGAGCGGTTAAATGCCTTCTTTAGGGCGATCGCCCGGACGCACGAAGATCGGCTGGCAAACAATGTCCGATTGCACGAGCTGGTGGTCGCCGCAGCACAAGAAAACTGGCCGGCAGCCTGTCCCATGCGGATCGCCTTCGCGGTGTCGTGCAGTCGGTCATCGCGGCCGGGCAGGCCGGTGGCGAATTTCGAGCAGGGAGCCCGATGGCGCTGGCCTGCTGCCTGCTGGACGCGATGGACGCATACCTCAATCCAGCTCGTATCAAGGCGGCCGCTCTTCGGCCGGCCTTCGACGAGATGATGAACTTTTGCGCGGGGGCGCTTAGCAACGCAGCGTCTGTCAACGGGGCGCCCTCGCAAATGACCAGCAGTCGGGCTGATTTACCTTACAAGTTTCCCTGTCGCGCCTAGCGTTTGGCGATCGCCGGCTCACGGCGTCCAGTCTGCCTCGCAGGCCGCAAGGAAAAAGCCAACCCGCTCGCGCACGAAAGAGGGCAGTTCGCGTCTCAGGTCCTTGGACGTTTCCCCCACCAACGAACGAAACAGCATCGGCAGCAGAATCAGATCCAGGAAGATCTGAGCGGTGGCAAGGCTTCGCTTGCCACTGAAGGGACCTTTTGAAGAGCGCGCCAGCTTCTGCGTCGCTTCATTGAGGAGTTGGGAAATGGCGTTGACGGAGCGATCGCGTGCGGCATCGTGGACGTTGCGGCTCAACTCGGGGAAACGCTGCGCTTCGGCAATCGTGGCGCGGACCATGCCCAACGACTCTTCGATCACCTTCTCCACGACGGCGGTGCCGAGGCTCGAGAGCTTGTCCTGGAGGGTGCGGCCCTCGGGCTCGAAGCCTTCGAAATCCGTCAGCCCGGTAATGGTGCGGGCCACCACCGCCGCGAATAGTGCCTCCTTGCCGGAAAAATGGGCGTAGATGGTTGGTTTGCTCGCTGGCGCCAGCTCGGAGATGTCATCGATGCTGGCGCTACGGTAGCCCTTCTCGAGAAAGAGTTGCTGGGCTGCATCAAGGATCCGGGCCTGAACGTCACCGGCGAGGTCCTTGGGCGGTCTGCCCCGTTTCGGGGTGGTCTTTTTCGTCATCCGTCGGTCTCCCAATCACGAGTCTGTGCGCACGCAGATCGCGCTTGACACGCTTGGCGGGAAAAGGCAAGAAAAAGAAAATATACGGTATAGTTTATTTACTATGTCGCGCGCCTTGCCAAGACCTGCGACGGCGTTCCGGACGGCCTGCGTGCGCTGGCGCCCGATCATCCGATCCACCTCAGGAGATTAAATTGACTATGTTGAGTCCGGATCCGCATCGCCCACAAGACGGCGTGCTGCTGCGCGAATTGCATCACAGGATCGATCAAGGGATTGCCTCGGCGATCGATCTGGTCTCGGCCGCGGTTATCCGGGCCGACGGTGCGGAAGCAAAGACCGCGCTGAGCGATGTGGTCGAGCTGCTGAGCGGACATGCCGCACTGCATCGGGCGCTCGCAATGCCCCAGGGCGGAGCCCTTCATGATGCCGCGACTTACATTCGCAAACTGGGCTGCGCCATGCGCCAGTCCCTGTTGGATCGAATGGGGATCCGGCTGGCGTTCGCCACTGAATGTCTTCCCCTCCAATCAGAGCGGTGCTGGCGGCTTGGCCTGATCGTTCACGACCTCATCGTAAGTGGGGCGAAGCACGCGTATTTCGATGCGCGCGCCGGCGAGATCAAAGTCAAGCTGACGCGCATCGGCGCGGTGGTGAACTGCGTGGTGCTGGATAACGGCTCACGATTGGCGCGGGCGGACATGGGTCGTGAGCGCCCGATCAGTTGTGACCTTGCCAGGGGGCTGGGCGGCCGAATCGAGCACGGCTTCGCCGCCGAGTTCACATCCGTCGTTTTCTCGTTTCACCTGAGCGAGCGGGAGCGGCAGGCGAACTGGTCGATGGCGACGCGCCGCATGAGGTCGCGGCGCCCGAGCGCGATTGGAGCGGATCCAAAGATGCTGCGAGCGCATCCGAATGAACTGGGCCCGCCCAGCAAGGGCTCAGACGTTTTGGGCGATCTGCTGTCCCCCTCTCACCGCATGGCCGCGCTATGAAACCAGGCTGTTCAAATCACACCAAAATCGGTCGAGCCAAGCGCTTGCTTAAGCCTCTGGCGGGCGTGGCGCTCGCGCTTGCCGCAGTTGAGCTGAGCGGCTGCAATGATCGCGGCGACGCTCCGCCCACGCGCGCCGCGTTCGTGCGCACGGAGGTCGTCCAGCCGAAGGCCCGGCAAGCCTCGATCACCCTGACCGGCGAGGTGCAGCCCCGCTTCCGCGCCGATTTGTCGTTCCGTGTCAGCGGACGTGTGATCGCGCGCTATGTCGACGTCGGGACCCACGTCAAGGCCGGCGAGGTGCTGGCCCTTCTCGACCCCGCCGAACAACAGGCCGATGTCGATGCCGCGACCGCTGCCGTTCTCGCCGCAGAATCCCAACTGCGTGTGGCGAAGGCGACCTTTGAGCGGCAAAAGACTCTGATCGCAAGCGGCTTCACCACGCGCACGACCTACGACCAGGCGCAGGAAGGATTGCGAACCGCGGAAGGCGCGCTCGAAGCGGCAAGAGCGCAGCTCGGGACGTCAAAGGAGGCCCTTGGCTACACCGCGCTGCGAGCCGAGGCGGACGGTGTCGTTACCGCACGCAACCTGGAAACCGGTCAGGTCGTGCAGGCCGCGCAACCGGCATTTTCGCTGGCGCAGGATGGAGAGCGAGACGCCGTATTTGAGGTTTACGAGTCCATTTTCCTCGGCAATGCCGACGACCGCAGCGTTTCGTTGACGCTCGTCTCCGATGCGGGCGTGACCGCAAGCGGCCACGTTCGGGAGGTTTCCCCGGCCGTTGACGCCAAGAGCTCGACCATTCGGGTGAAGGTGGCGATCAAGGACCCGCCTGCCGCAATGACGCTTGGAAGCCCCGTCGCAGGAACTGTGAAAGTGCATCCCCAGCGGCAGATCGCGTTGCCTTGGAGTGCATTGATGGCGGCGGGCACCAGGCCCGCGGTCTGGACTGTCGATCCGGCAACGCGGACAGCCTCGCTGAAGCCGGTAACGGTCGATGGCTATGAGGCCGGAGAAGTATTGATCAAGGCGGGTCTCGAGCCGGGCGAGCGCGTCGTAATCGACGGCGGCAAGCTTTTGAGCGCGGGCCAGCCCGTGACTTATGAAGGAGATCCCTCATGACGAGCCGCGCGATGATCGTGGCGGGCCCGCTTGCATGCGCGCTTGCACTTGCCGGATGTCAGCAGGAAACAAAGGCGCCGGAGCCCGTGCGGCCCGTCCAATCGGAGCTTCTCCAGGCGGACCATGCCGACGATACGGCTGCGGTGGGCGTCATCGAGCCGCGCTACCAAACTAATCTCGGCTTCCGCGTGCTGGGACGGCTGACAACGCGTCCGGTCTATGTCGGTGATCTCGTGCATGAAGGCCAGACGGTCGGCACCATCGACCCGACGGCCCTCGAGCTCGCGGTCCGCGCGGCCAAAGGCGAGCTTGCCAAGGCCGAGGCGCAGTTCGCGACCGTCAGAGCGACAGAGGAACGGCAGCGAACGCTCATCACCACCGACGCGACCACAAAGCAGACGCTGGACAACGCCGAGCAGGCGCGCGCCGGCGCGGAAGCGACGGTGGCGCAGGCTCAGGCGAACCTGACCAAGGCGATCGAGCAGCTCGGCTATTCGCAGATCAGGGCCGACTTCGCCGGTGTGGTCACCGCGGTGGGGGCGGAAGTCGGCCAGGTGGTATCTCCCGGCCAAAGCGTGGTGACGGTCGCGAGACCCGATGTTCGCGAAGCCGTCGTCGATATCGGACCGGACTTTCCGCTGCCGCTGGAGATCGGCCTGCCATTCACGGTCAGCCTGCAGCTCTTGCCCGCCGTACAGGTGCAAGGCGGCATTCGCGAGATCGCGCCGCAAGCCGATCCGGTGACGCGATTGCGGCGGGTCCGTATCGCGCTCAACAACCCGCCTGAAGGCTTTCGCCTCGGCACGACCATCACCGCGAAACTTGACAAGGGTCAAGCCCGGATATTGCGCCTGCCCGCGTCGGCTCTGCTCGCCAAGGACGGCGCAAACTTCGTCTGGGTCGTCGATCAGCCCGCCAGCACGGTGTCGTTGCAAAAGGTCGATGTCGTCGCTGATCAAACCGGCGCGCGCGTTGTCGGCGGAGTTGGCCCCGGTGCGCGCGTAGTAACCGCCGGGATCCACAGCCTCAAGCAGGGACAGCAAGTCCGTATCGAACAGGATGAAAAGCCATGAAGTCGTTCAATCTTTCCGACTGGGCGCTCGGCCATCGTTCGCTCGTCTGGTACTTCATGATTGCCTTCATGGCGGCGGGCCTGTTTGCCTATCTCCAGCTGGGGCGGCAGGAAGACCCCGACTTCACCATCAAGACCATGGTGATTCAGGCGCAGTGGCCGGGTGCCTCGCCTGAAGAGATGACGCGCCAAGTCACCGACCGGATCGAGAAGAAGCTCGAGGAGCTGGAATCGCTCGATTACACCAAGAGCGTCACTGTTGCCGGCGAGACCACCGTCTTCGTCTATCTGCGTGACACCACGAAGGCAGCCGACGTGAAGCCGACCTGGATTCGCGTCCGCAACATGATCGCAGACATCAAGGGCGAGTTTCCTCAAGGAGTGATCGGACCGGGCTTCAACGATCGCTTCGGCGACGTGTTCGGCAACATCTACGCCTTCACCAGCGACGGCTTGAGCCAGCGTCAGCTCCGTGACCGGGTCGAGGACATCCGTGCCAGGATCTTGACCGTTCCGGATGTGGGTAAGGTCGATATTCTGGGCGCGCAGGACGAGGTCATTTATCTCGAATTCTCCACCCGCAAGATCGCGGCCCTTGGTCTCGACGTCCACTCCATCATGGCTTCTCTGCAGGGACAGAACGCGGTCGCGCCGTCCGGCGTGTTCCAGGAAGGGCCCGAGCGGATCAGCGTACGGGTGAACGGCCAGTTCACGTCAGAGGCAAGCCTGAAGGCGGTCAACCTCCGCATCAACGACCGTTTCTTTCCGTTGACCGACGTTGCAAACATCACGCGCGGTTATGTCAATCCAGCCAAAACCCTGTTCAGATACAACGGACAGCCCGCGATCGCGCTCGCGATCGGCATGAAGTCCGGTGCCAACCTCCTGCATTTCGGCGAGGCTCTGAAAGAGGAAATGACAAAGATCATTGCTGACCAGCCGATCGGCGTCGGCGTGCATCTCGTCGCCGATCAGCCGGTGGTGGTCGAGCACGCCGTGTCCGGCTTCACGGAGGCGTTGTTCGAGGCTGTGATCATTGTTCTCGGCATCAGCTTTCTCAGCCTGGGGATGCGCGCTGGCCTAGTCGTCGCGATTGCGATTCCGCTGGTTCTCGCCATCACCTTCGTGGTGATGGCCTATGCCGGAATTTCGCTTCAGCGAATTTCGCTCGGCGCCTTGATCATCGCGCTCGGCCTGCTGGTCGACGACGCCATGATTGCGGTCGAGATGATGGTGGCGCGGCTTGAGATCGGCGATCCCCTCGAAAAAGCGGCGACCCATGTCTATACCTCGACCGCCTTTCCCATGCTGACCGGAACCCTGGTAACCGTTGCCGGCTTCATTCCGATCGGGCTCAATAGCAGTAATGCGGGCGAGTTCACCTTCACGCTGTTCGTGGTCATCGCCGTCTCCCTGATCGTCTCCTGGATCGTGGCAGTGCTGTTCACGCCATTGCTTGGCGTTACCATCCTGCCCGCCAAAATGAAGGGGCATCATGAGGAGAAGGGGCGCGTAGCGCAGTTGTTCGGGCGTCTCTTGCTGTTCTGTATGCATCATCGTTGGATGACGATCGGCGTTACGGTTGCAGCCTTTCTGCTGGCACTGTTCGGCATGAATTTCGTCCAGCAACAGTTCTTCCCGTCCTCGGATCGCGCTGAGCTCGTGATCGACTGGAATTTGCCGCAGAACGCCTCCATTGCCGATACTAATTCACAGATGGCGCGCTTCGAGCGCGAGCAGCTTCAGGACAATAATTCGGTCGATCATTGGTCGACCTATGTCGGTACCGGCTCGCCGCGCTTCGTCCTGTCCTTCGACGTGCAGACCGCCAACACTTGGTTCGGTCAAATGGTGGTCGTGACCAAGGGAGGCATCAAGGCGCGCGACCAAGTCAAGGCACAATTCGAGGATTACCTCAAGAAGACGTTCCCCGGCACCGACACCTACGTCAAGCTGCTGGAGGTCGGTCCGCCGGTCGGACGCCCTGTGCAGTACCGCTTGAGTGGACCTGATATCGCGAAGGTGCGGGATCTCTCGCAGAAGCTCGCCGGGATTGTCCGCAGCAGCCCCGACTTGGGCAACGTCGTGTTCGACTGGATGGAGCCGGCGCGCGTCGTCAAGGTGGACGTTCTCCAGGACAAGGCGCGCCAGCTCGGCGTGACTTCGGAGGACATCGCCACGACCTTGAACTCCGTGCTCGAAGGCTCGTCGATCACTCAGGTGCGCGACAGCATCTATCTCGTCAATGTCACGGGACGGGCGACCGCGCCGGAACGAGCCTCCATCGACACTCTGCGCGATCTGCAATTGACGGGGCTCGGTGGTCGATCCGTGCCGCTCGGGGCCGTGGCTAATCTGCGTTACGAGCTCGAGCAGCCGACGATCTGGCGGCGTGCGCGGATCCCAACCATCACGTTGAAGGCCGGCATTGTTGGCAACGTGCAGCCGAAGACAATCGTGGATCAGCTCGC
Source organism: Bradyrhizobium tropiciagri (assembly GCF_001189845.1). Lineage (GTDB taxonomy): Bacteria > Pseudomonadota > Alphaproteobacteria > Rhizobiales > Xanthobacteraceae > Bradyrhizobium > Bradyrhizobium tropiciagri. The sequence goes on along the minus strand of NZ_LFLZ01000002.1, from coordinate 284,107 downwards.
GCCGAAAATCGCGGAGTTCACCAAGGAACTGCCGGCGGGCTATTCGGTGAAAATCGGCGGATCCGTCGAGGAGAGCGCCAAGAGCCAGGCGCCAATCATTGCCGTCGTTCCGCTCATGCTGTTCGTCATGGCGACGGTGCTCATGATCCAGCTGCAGAGCTTCCATCGTCTGTTCCTGGTCTTCGCGGTCGCGCCGCTCGCCGTGATCGGCGTCGTCATGGCCCTGCTGCCGAGCGGAGCGCCGCTCGGTTTCGTTGCCATCCTCGGTGTGCTCGCCCTGATCGGAATTCTGGTTCGAAACTCGGTGATCCTGATCGTGCAGATTGAGGATTTGAAGAGGGAGGGGCGCCCGGCCTGGGAGGCCGTCGTGGAGGCGACCGAGCATCGCATGCGGCCGATCCTATTGACCGCGGCGGCCGCAAGTCTCGCGCTGATTCCGATCGCGCGCGAGATCTTCTGGGGACCGATGGCCTACGCGATGATGGGCGGCATCATCGTCGGCACACTGCTGACGCTATTGTTCCTGCCGGCACTCTATGTGGCCTGGTTCCGAATCCAGCCTGAACAAGGCAATGGATCGGCCGCCCAGGAACCTGAAGCGTTTGCGCATGAAAAGCCGGCCGAACAGATAACCGCTCACGATGCGCCAGAGCTGGTACTCGAGACGCAAATCTAGAATGGAGACAATGATGCCCTCGAAGAGACGATTGACCTTTGCCGTCGGTGCGACGCTCGCGGTGATCCCATCGAGCGAGAACAGAGGCTGCTGGACGAACTCCAAAGTGGCTTCCCGGATCGATTCGCGGCGTGACCCTGTCGGCGCGATAAGTTAGGTCGGCTGTCGGCCCAGCGGCGGTCCAACGTGAAGTCCTCGCATCGAGACCGGCGAAACCGCGCTATGGCTCTTTCACGACGTTGACCGCCGATCGGCGAACGAAATTGAGGAACAGGGCCAGACCTTGGATGGGCTACCATCGGGTGGGACACTGGCCGGTAGCCAAACCGTAGAATAGGCGCCAAAAATGATGAAAAACAATCAATTAGATAGCAACTCGAACCGATTGTCGGTATCGGTGCTTGCGCCTCCCCGATTTGAACCTATAGATCGATGTCCTTGTAGTCGCAGTTGCCCCCGAAAGTCAGAGTTGCGCGTATTCAGATATCAGGCACTCCAAACGGGTTTCGAGCGACGCTTTTTGGTGTGGCGGACATCACCAGATTGCTGTTCGGCTTTTCCCTTGTTTGTGTATCTTCACCCCATTCGATACAGCGAGCAGATCCGATGGGACAGGTCGATTACTTGCTCGTCGTAGAATCGGAAATTAGAGCGAGCAAAGCGGACAACCTGTTCTGCCCGTCGCAGCAACATACCGCTTGCTGCAGAACCAAAACCAGATCGTTCGGGTCGGGGGTTCGAGTCGCTCCCTCGCTGTGATTTTGTCCGCCAAACTGCGATTCGCCGCGATTTTGTACTGCCGGTAGCGCTGGCGAGCGACCCGCATGACCGTTGCGGTCTCGGCCGCGAAGCAGCGTGCGATGGTTGTGCCGGTGCCAGATACCGCGTCTGGCGACGATGGCTTGGCGCATCGCGCGCCGACTCCATGTCCAGGACGCCAATGGCCTTGGAGCCAAATACATAGGGTTCGTGATCGGGTATGCAATTGAAATCGCGACAAAAGAATTCGTGCGCTGCGGCCGTCACTTCGCCGCAAGGGCCTCGATTTCGACCTTGAACTCCGGTCGCGTAAAGCCGCTGACGATCATCAGGGTCGAGGCCGGTGCCGGCAGTGCCACGTAGCGATCGCGCACGGCCATATAGGGAGCCACGCATGCGCGATCCGTGACATAGGCATTGATGCGTACGAGATCGCGAAAGCCCATGCCGGCTTCGGCCAGGCACAAGCCGATGGCCTCAAAGCAGAGCGCCGACTGCTCTTCAACGCCCTCCGGGATGCGGTCGTCCGCCGAGATGCCGAGTTGGCCCGAGCAGAAAATGAGTCGTGCACCGGCCTGTACTTCGACCGCATGGCTGTAATTGGCAAACGGCTTGCGGATTCCCGCAGGGACGAGATGGCGGAGCACCGTGTTCACCCCGGCTCGTCAGTGCTCTGCGCCATGGCCTGGCGCAGCGCCTCCGAAGCGCGTCGGCAATAATCGTTGTAGACCGGCGAGACGCGGAAGTCTTCGTTGCGTGGATAGGGTGCTGATATCGCAATCTCGGTGCTCATGCGGCCGGGCCGTGCGCGCATCACCACGATCCGCGACGACAGATAGACCGATTCGTAGACGCTGTGGGTTACGAAGATCACCGTGAGGTTGTTCTTCGTAAACAGTTGCATGAGATCGTTGTTGAGCTTCATGCGCGTGATTTCGTCCAGCGCGGCGAAAGGTTCGTCCATCAACAGAATGCGCGGGTTGGTCGCCATCGCACGAGCCACCGAGACACGCATCCGCATGCCGCCCGAGAGCTCGCGCGGATAAGCGTCGGCAAAGCGCGTGAGGCCGACCTGCGCCAGTACTTCCATGATGCGCTCGCGCACATCCCGGCGACGCGCGCCGCCGAGCATCAGCGGCAGATAGACGTTGTCGAACACCGTCCGCCAAGGCAGCAGCGTCGGTTCCTGGAACACGAAGCCGAGCGAGCGGTCGGGCTCGCCGCGCGCATCGTAGGTCGAGGTCGGCCAGTCGATGGTACCGGTCGTGGGCGCGCTGAGGCCGGCGATCATCTTCAGGAGCGTGGACTTTCCGCAGCCCGAGGCTCCGAGCAAGGTGAGGAACTCGCCGGGCCGGACGGTCAGATCAACGCCCTCAAGCGCCAGCGTCCTGTTGGTGAAAGTCTTGGAGACGCCCGCAAGCTGCAGCAATGCGCGCGATGGGGCGGGCGTTGCGACGAGCTCGGGAGGCTTCGCCTCGAACATGGGCAAGACATTCATTGCTGCGCCCCTGGCAAGCGCGGAGCGAAGCTGCGCATCTTGCCCGGATTGAGCAAGCCGAGCGGATCCACCTCATGCTTGAAACTGAGCTGGTCGGCATCGACGCGCTTGTATCGGCTGCCGTCCTCCAGCGTAACAACATGCGGATTGGCAATCATGATTCCGAATGCCTCATAGGCTGCCATGATCTCGTCGAGCCGTTCCGGCGTCGAATAGCGGATCACGGGGAGCCCACTCGCGGTCATCAGTCCGTTGATCCGGATGAAGTTCGAGGTGCTGCATCACCTCGCCTTCGAACCGGGCGCCGATCTCGGCGGCCGCCTCGACGATGCGGTCGTGTGGATAGAGCACCTGCAGGTAGGTGATGTTGCGATCGACCTTGAACGTCTGCAGCGTGCAGTGGTTCCAGCTATGCTCGTAGAGCGGCACCTTCGTAAGCGTGTCCTCGCTCGGCGCCTTGTAAGTGAGGGTGCCGCCGAATGAGTCGAGCAGCGTCTCGAAGCTCTCGATCGACATCGATCCGATCATGCCGAGCAGCACAGCCTTGCCGTCAGGGCAATATTGGCGAAGACCGGCGAAGTTCTGCGGTAGCGGCCACTCGATCGGCGCCAGCAGCTTCTTGACGACGCCGTCCGCCATTGCGATCGCCCGACCGAAGCGGATTGACTCAGCGAAGTCGTCAAAAGCAACGATCACGTCGATCCATGGCAGCGCCGGCGCCAGCGGCATTTCCAGTACCGTGATGATGCCTGTCGTGCCATAGGCGCGGCTGATCTTCTGTGCCGCGTCGCCGCGCAGCTCGATCACGCGCGGCGTCTCCTCCACGGTGACGATACGCGCGGCGAGGATGTTGCCGGGCTCGCGCATGCCGCCAAAGGTGACGCTGCCGATACCGCCGGATCCTCCGGCGACAAAGCCGCCGATCTGCGCCATGCGCTTGGTGGACGGATGCATGCGGAGCTCCCAACCGAGCGGCCGGGTCTGCGCGTCGATGTCGAACAGCTTGGCGCCGGCCTCGACGCGGACGATACCCGGCGTCTGCCATTCGATGCGGTTCATGGCGGACATGTCGAGCAGAACGCCTCCTTCGAGCGGAACGCATTGACCGTAATTTCCGGTCGCGCCTCCCCGCACGGTGAGCGGGATGCGATGGCGGTAGCAGGCGGCGGCGACGCGGATCACGTCAGCCTCGTCGCGCGGCGTGATGATGATGTCTGCAACCTTGTCCCTCAACCGGGCGGCGAGGATTGGCGAATACCAGTAGTAGTCGCGCGACTTCCGCCGCAGATCGGCCGGATCGAGGCTCGTCGCGATATCGCCGAGGTCGGCGAGCAGCGCCTTGATCGGGTAGCACGCGGCAGCGAGAGAGTTTGGCATGGACAGGGTGGCGTCGAACATCTGTGGCGACCTGCAATCGGAGGGTCAAGCGGCGCGATAGACCTCCGCCTCGCCGTGGTCTTCGAGGAGCTTCATCAGCCGCTTGCGCATGATCATGCCGGGCCGGTCCGACACCATGTTGGCCTCCGCGCGGCGACCGGCGTCAATGGGGGTGTCGTAGTCGGTGGATTCGATGATGTCCTTGTCCTCGCGCGTGATCTTGTAGTCCCAGTCGTTCAGCAGCTGCGCCGGGCAGTCCTCTTCTGTGTCGTTGCGGTAAAGCCACTGCACCAGCTGGATATGGCTGTCGTCGATCGGCGTCGCCGAGTTGAAGATAATGTGGCGAAGGCCGGACGGATATTCGATGTCGAGCCGGCGGCAAAACGGCATGTACCATTTGTTGCGCATGTGACGCGTGGTGGTGGCGGCATCGGTTCCAGATATCCGGTGCTGGATCGGTGGATTGATAACCGTGATCAGCGTCTCGGCCTCGAACCCGTAGTCGGTTTCCGTGATCTCGTACTTGTCCGGGAGCGGCTGGTCGGCCTGGCCGAATGTCCCCTGGTGCACGAAGGCGAAGTGGGCGTTGTCGAAAGAGTTCTCCATCATCCGCAGGGCCGAGGTGTTCCAGACTTCGTAGAACTGCGGCACGTAGCGGAAAGACGGGTCGCTGTCCTCGGGCACCTCGAAGATCGGCGCCAGCGGCTCATCAAGCGCCACCCAGGCATAGCCGTAGCGCGCTTGGCAGTGATAGGCGGGCGTCGACAGGTTCGGCACTTCCTGCTGCACCGGAAATTGCGGGACGTGAACGAGCTTGCCGGTGGAGTCGTAGGTCCAGCCGTGATAGCCGCACACGATTTGCCCGTCCTTGCACCAGCCTCTCGAGAGCTTGGCGGTGCGGTGGCAACAGCGGTCCCTGAGCGCGGCCGGGCTTCCATCCGGGCCGAGGAACAGCACGATGTCCTCATCGAGCAGACGGAATGGCCTCGGTCCGTCCGCGAGGGCGGAGAGCGGCATCACCGCGTACCAGAAACGGCGCAGCACCTTCTGCTTGGTGGTCAGCATGCGAACCTCGTCGGGACGTGTTGTGTTGCGGGCAACTCGCGGGACATCAGCCGTCCCGCTCGAACTCGCTGTCGTGCCAGCGGCCGAGCGCCAGCTTCGACAGGGCGGCCATCGCCAGAAACAGGGCGATGCCGGTGATGGTGATCAGGAACAGCGCAGCGAACATGCGGGGTATGTCGAGCTGGAAGCCGGACTGCATGATCTCATAGGCGAGGCCCGCGCTGCGGCCGCCAGTGCCGGCGACGAATTCGGCTACCACCGCGCCGATCAGTGCGAGGCCGCTGGCGACGCGCAAGCCGGCGAAGAAGAACGGCAGGGCGCTCGGTATGCGTAGATAAAGGAGGCTCTGCAGGCGTGTGGCACGATTGATAGCGAACAGGTTCTGGTGGCCGCTGTCGATACTGCGAAGGCCGATGGTGGTGTTGGAGATGATCGGGAAGACAGCAATGATCGTGGCGCAGATGATCAGCGCGACCTGCGTATTTTTCACCAGGATGATGATCAATGGGGCAATGGCAACGATCGGCGTCACCTGCATGATGACGGCGTAGGGGAAGAAGCTGCGCTCGATCAGCCTGTTCTGCACAAACAGGAAAGCCAGGGCCGAGCCGATCATGGTTGCGAGACCAAGCGCGGTCAGCGCCACTTTCAACGTGCTCCACAGCTCTCGCATCAGTCCCGGCGTGTCGACGACGATCGCCTGCGCGATCGCACTGGGCGCCGGAAAGAGGTAGGCTGGAATGGCGAAGGTGCGGCAGGAGGCTTCCCAGGCCGTGACGATGATCACGCCAACCACCAGGGGCGGCAGCACTTCGGTGAGGGCGGAACTGGCCTTGTGTCGTTGCATCGCCGGCGTTCGTCTGTCGTATCGAGGGCGCAGCTGGTATCCGCCGCGCTGCGTGTCAGTTCATTGGAATCTTCATGCCGTCGATGAATTGCGTCGTGAACGCCTTCTTGTAGTCGACGCTCTTGTCGAGCAGGCCGCCCGCCACCATGAAGTCGTAAGTCGACTTCCAGCGCGCGTCGGTCATCACGCCGATGCCCATGGTCTGGGCATCGCCGCCATCGACCACCTTCAATTCCTTCATGCGCTTGGCGCCGAAGGCGATCTGATCGTCAGTCATTTTCGGGTTATCTGCCTTGATCAGTGCGTTGGCAGCGGCGGGATCGTCGGTCAGATAGCTCTTCCAGCCCTCCATCGACGCGCGCACGAAGCGCTTCAGCACGTCCGGCTTCTCTGCGACTAGCTTGGTCGTGGTCACCATCGTCGTGCCGTAGGGGGGATAGCCTTCATCCGCGAACAGGAAGAAGTTGACCGCTACGCCCTTCTGGAGCGCCTGGAACGGTTCGGATGAGGGATACGCCTGCTGGGCGACGTTGGTGTCTGCAAAGAAAGGCTGAAGGTTGAACGTGTAAGCCTTGGCCTGGCTTTCGGCAAAGCCAAACCTGGTCTTCAGCCACGGCCAGAAGGTGGAGTGACTGGAGCTCGCGATCAGGATGTCCTTGCCCTTGAGGTCCGCGAGGCTCTTGACGTCATCATGCGTCATCAAGCCCTGCAAATCTTTTTGAAATGACGCACCGATGGTGACGACGGGCAGTCCTTTCCCGATCGACTGCAGCACCTGGATGTCGTAGCCCATGATGACGTCGGCTTCGCCGCCGAGCAGAAGCTGCATACCGTTCACCTGCGGACCGCCCATCTTGATGACGACGTCGAGGCCGGCCTTCTCGTACAGGCCTGTCGCCTTGGCCTGATAGAAGCCGCCATGCTCGGCCTGCGCGAACCAACTCGACAGCAGCGTGATCTTGTCGGCGGCAACGGCAAAGGACGGAGCGCAGGCAATGCCAAGGAGCGTGGCACCAGCGATGGCAAGTCGGGAGATCCGTACGGGCGTGGTCATTTGCGACATCCGTTGGGAGTGATCAGGCTTGGCAAGGATGTCAGCAAATGCGAATGATTAGAAAGCATCAATTTTAGTGCGTTGTGATGCCTTTACGGCATCGATGGCTAGTTCTTGGGCGACGAGCTTTCACGCTAGGCAGCGGCTCGTCATCGCGGATTCAACGCATTGAATCATCAAATGGCTGGAGGCCAATTCCCAATGCTGCATGCCCGAATCCTGACCTATCTGGACGAGGTGGCGCGGCTCGGATCGATCCGTAAGGCGGCGGCGCGGCTGAACGTGGCATCTTCTGCCATCAACCGGCAGATTCTGGCGCTCGAAACGGAATTGGGCACACCGATTTTCGAGCGCATGCCGCGCCGCCTCCGCCTGACCTCCGCCGGCGAGATCCTGATCATGCATGTGCGGGAGACCCTGAAATCGAGCCAGCGTGTCGCGGCGCAGATCGAAGCGCTCAAGGGTCTTCAGCGCGGCGAGGCGACGATCGCGACGATGAACGGCCTCGCCGGCGGTCCTTTGCCCAGGTTCCTCGCCGGAGTGATGGGCGCCCATCCGCGCATGCATATTCGACTGCGCGTCCTGACGCTCGATCAGATTCCGAACGCAGTGCTCACTGGCGAGGCCGATATCGCGTTGGGCTATAATTTCCCCGCCGGGCCGGGCCTGCGGGTCGTGGCAAGCCACGACTTGCACCTGGGTGCGGTGGTCGCGCCGGGACATCCGTTGACGCGTCGCAAGCCGGCCTGGCTCGCCGATTGTCTCGAATTCCCGCTGGTGTTGGGCGATGCGTCCATGACCATCCGTCCCGTGGTCGAACTCGCCTTCACGCGCGCCGGCATCCCCTTGCATCCGACCATCGAGAGCAATTCCATCGCGTTCATGATGCGGATCGTGCGCGAGGGCAATGCCGTCACCTTCCTCAACCCGGTGGATATCGGCGTCGATATCGCGCGCGGCGATCTTGTCTTTATCCCGTTCCAGGATCTCAGGGTCGATCCGATCACGATAAAGCTCGCGGTGCGCGCCCGTGGCACGCTTGATGCATTCCCGAGTGTCCTGCTCGAGGAGATGCGCATTGCGATGCCGGGCTTGCAACGGACATGAACGATGACGAACAGGCATCGCCGCGGACACAAATTGATGCTTGCTACGTTCCCCTGACAGGTTTGAATACGCCGTATGACAATTCATTTCGCCGAGATTGCCTGGTCCGACGCGCCGCGCTATTGGCTTGCGAATGCGCGCATTCCGGTTTGCCTGCTGGCAAATTCCGCAAGGTCGGCGGACAGCGATCATGAAGGTGTCGTACGCGTCGACGTGCTGGTCGAGCACGGCAAGATCGCGCGTGTCATGCCCGCGCAGGATACTCGCGACGATGCCATCGCGCGCGTCGATCTCGGCGGCCGCCAGATGTGGCCGACGCTGATCGACGTTCACACGCATCTCGACAAAGGCCATTCGATCGAGCGCAACCCGAATATCGACGGAACCTTCAACAACGCGCGGCTCGCCGCGGCCGCCGACCGTCCGAACTGGACGGCGCCCGATTTGCGGCGGCGCATGGGTTTTGGCTTGCGCTGCGCTCACGCGCACGGTGTCTCGGCAATCCGCACGCATATCGACACCTATCATGACAGCGCCGAGCGAAGCTGGCCGGTGTTGCGCGAGATGCGCGAGGAATGGGCCGGCAGGGTGGATCTGCAGGCGGTCTCGCTCTGCCCGATCGAACTCTTGATGGATTCCTTCGGTGACCGCGTCGCCGAAATCGTGAAGAAATCGGGAGGGCTGCTTGGCGGCGTCACGCGTCCCGCGATCGGCATGCATGGCGCTCCGCAGGCCGACATCGATCGACAGCTCGATCGGCTGTTCGCATTGGCCGCCCGCCATGACCTCGATATCGACCTCCACGTCGACGAAACGGACGACCCGGCCGCCGCGACGCTGCCCTTCATCGCACGCTCGGCGCTCCGGCACGGCTACAAGGGCCGCGTCGTCTGTGGCCATTGCTGCAGCCTTGCGGTGCAGGGCGACAGCGAGATCGACCGGACGCTCGACCTGCTGGCTGAAGCGGACATATCCATCGTGACGCTGCCGACGGTCAATATGTATCTCCAGGACCGGTGCAGCGGACGAACACCGCGTTGGCGAGGCGTCACGGTGGTGCACGAGATGATCAAGCGTGGAATCCGCGTGGCTGCTGCCGGCGACAATTGCCGCGACAGCTTCTATGCATACGGGGATCACGACATGGTCGACACGTTCCGGCAGGCCGTGCGTATCCTGCATTTCGATCATCCGCTTTCTGAGGCGCCGTCGCTGGTTGCGAGCATGCCGTCGCGCATCGCGAAACTGGAGGGACATGGATCGATCGGCGAGGGCGCGCCGGCGCGGCTCATCGTGTTCAACGCGCGCAGCCTCAACGAGATCGTCAGCCGGCCGCAGGCCGACCGCGTTGTCCTCGAGGGTGGCAGGCGGATTACCGCGAAGCCGCCCGATTATTCGGAGCTTTGGCCAGATGACGACTTGCCAGGCAGGACGGCTGCGGCGGAATAGAGAGTTCATCGATGCTCATGCACCAGCTTCTGCCGACGGCGCGGCTCCGACGCCGGGCAAGGCATTGATCGCCTAAGCCCATGCGCGTCCTCTACGTCTATTGCCATCCATTGCCTGAGAGCTTCCACGCCGGCATTCGCGCAAGGGCGCTAGGGGCCTTGCAGGCAGCCGGGCATGAGGTCGATCTGCTCGATCTCTATGCCGAGAGGTTTGATCCCGTATTGTCGGAAGATGCGCGGCGACACTACGACGATATGTCGCGGAATCAGGCCGGGCTGGAAAGCTACATCGCGAGGCTGAAGCGTGCCGAGGTACTGGTGGTGCAGTTTCCCACCTGGTGCTTCGGCATGCCAGCGATGCTCAAGGGATTCCTCGACCGCATGATGATGCCCGGCGTTGCCTTCGACATCAGCGATCCGGCCAAGGTCAGGCCGATGCTCGACAACATCACGTGCATCATCGGCATCGTCACCTACGGTCGGCCGCGCTTTATGGCGCTGTGGATGAGCGATCCACCGCGCAAGATCGTCAAGCGTTATCTGCGCTGGTTCACCGGTGGCAAGGCGCGCGTGGACTACCACGCGCTGTATCATTTGAATGTTGCTTCGGAGGCCCGGCGCGTCGCTTTCATCGGCCGGGTGACGCGGGCGCTAGAGCGGCTCGGTCCTTAAGGCACGATGAAAAATCGGATTGCTCTAAGCGTCGCGAGAAATCCATCCATCCGTAGGAGGCGCAGAAGCCTGCTCGGTCCCAAGCTGGCTAAAGGTCGGCTTACGGGTGACCGCGAAGCTGACGGATCGCGGTCGCAAATCAGGTCGTGTTGAGAAGAAGTCCCGTCAATGCCCGGCTGGGGCCGAGTAGCCACCGCGATAATAGCTTGGCGCGGGGCCGCCGTATCCTTCCGATGTGGCGCGCGGCCAAGCCGCGTAGGAGTCGAGGTTGCGCCCCGAGGTCTGGGTCGTTGCAGCCCGGTCGGGCCTCGTGTGATGGCGTTGCGCTGCCGTCGCATGCTGAACCAAGGCCGTGCTGATGAGGATCGCGCCGATCGCGGTCAGAAATGTCCTGGGCAATGTCCTGTCTCCCGTTGTCGATAGTTGTGTCGACGCCGATGCGCCTTGTCCGCGAATCGCGTCGTTATCCACTTAGGTGGTGCTCGCATGCGTTGGTTGCGACGGCGGGTGGATTCACGAAGTGGCGAGCAAATTCCTTAGTCACGGCTAAATAATCGGCAACCCATCAGCGGTGTTATCGTGGACTTTGCCGGTTCGATCCGTTTGAATGCACCAGTGTTCGAGAGCTGCCCATGAAAAAGGTTCTGCCCATCCTGCTGCTGCTGGTATCGCCGGTCTGGGCTCAGACCAAGCCGGCGACCGTCAAACCCTCGGCAAGGCCGGCCGCGCCGGTGGTTGACGATTGCGCTCCGATCGGCCGCACCGAGAAGGGCGAATTGGTCTATTCGCTGAAATGCGACAACCTGCCGGTTCCGCCCACTGCGCCTGCTTCGACGGCGCCGCGGGTGGAGGCACCGGCGGCGGCCCCAGCCGCGGAACCCGAGGTGCGCCGGAGCGGCGTGTTCGGATGGTCTTATGATCGCCGGTAGCAGGGCCTGCCACGCGTCCCGGATGGAACAGTCTTTGCGTCCGATATCTATCCGCGTCCCGGGCGCATCTTGGAGAGTTTCGATGGATTCCGGCTGGTGAGAAATCCCGCACCGAGCATGCCGTCAGAACTGGATCGTTGATGTCAAAGCCGCTTGCCGAATTGAACGCTTGCAGCCGCGATACTTTCGTCGCGGCGCTCGCCAACATCTTTGAACATTCACCATGGATCGCAGAACGGGCGGCGGCCAAGCGGCCATTCGCCGGCATCGGTGACTTGTTTGCCGCGATGCGAGAGGCTGTCGATCAAGCGCCGGCCGACTTGCGGATGGCGCTCATCAAGGCACACCCCGACCTCGCCGACAAGACGCAGCGTGCTGCGGGGCTGACCGTGGAATCCAACGCCGAACAGAACAGTGTCGGTCTCGATCGCCTGTCGGATGCCGAGTATGAAGCGTTCGAGCGCGTCAACACGGCCTATCGCTCGAAGTTCGGCTTCCCCTACATCGTCTGCGTGCGCCGGCACACCAAGGACTCGATCTTGCGCGACTTCGCGCGGCGTTTGCCGAACGACCTCGCGACTGAAACGCAGACCTCGGTCGATGAAATCTGCCGGATTGCCGCGCTGCGACTGGACCAGTCGGTGACGAGCACCGATCGCCTAACCGTGTCCGGCCGGCTGACAACACACGTGCTCGATACCAATAGCGGCAGGCCGGCCGCGGGCGTCGCTCTCGAATTGGTTGAATTGGCCGAACTCGGCGTCAGCCGGGTGGTGACAAGTGCGACGACCAATCGAGATGGTCGAACGGATGCGCCGCTGATTGGCGGACGTCCTGTGCCGGTCGGCAAATACGAGCTCACGTTCAGCGTCGGCGACTATTTCGCCGCGCGCGGCGTGCCGTTGGCGGATCCTCCTTTTCTCGATCGCATCACGCTGCGCTTCGCCGTGAGCGAGCCGGAAGGTCATTTGCACGTGCCGCTCCTTGTGACGCCGTGGAGCTACGCGACGTATCGCGGAAGCTGATGGCCGTCTCTGGCACGAACATTGCTCTCTATCCGGAACCCGAGGTAGCATCCGTACGATCGCCAGCCCCGTTGGAGACAAGACGTGCCGCTGATCAAAAACCGATACGGTAAGGGCCGCGTCCGTGTGATGCGGATTCATCGCGACGGCGACCGGCACGAGGTCAGCCAGCTCAGCATCAAGGCCATGCTCGAGGGCGATTTCGCCCGCACCTTCACCCACGCCGACAATTCCTCGACGGTGTCGACCGACACGATCAAGAACATCGTCAATGTCGTGGCGCGGGAAAATACCGGGCTGAGTCCGGAAGACTTCTGTCAGGTTCTGGCGCAGAGATATCTCGATACCTATCCGCAGATCTCCTCGGTGTCGATCACTTCGCACGAGACCAAATGGAGCCGGCTGAGCTTCGATGGGAAGCCGCATCCGCACAGCTTCGTGCTCGACGGCAATGGCAGGCCGACGGTGGAAGTCGCGGTGAAGCGGGGCGGGCCAATGACGATGTCGTCCGGCGTCGACAATTTTGCCTTCATGAAGTCGACGCAGTCCGGCTGGGAGAACTACGTCAGGGACCGCTATACGACGATTCCGCCAACCAACGATCGGATCTGCGCGACCAGCTTGGTGGCAACCTGGAAATGGTCGGGAAAGCCGGCGAGCTACCCCGCGACCAATGCCAGGATTCTCGATACGGTGCTCGAGGTGTTTGCCACGACCTATAGCTGGAGCGTGCAGGACAGCCTCTACCGGATGGGCGAGGCGGCGCTCGCGGCGGTGCCGGAGATTTCGGAGATCAGCATGGCATGCCCGAACATGCACTTCATCCCGATGAACCTCTCCGCCTTCGGACTGGACAACAACAACCAGGTTTTTCTGCCCACCGACGAGCCGCACGGCCAGATCGAGTGCACCGTGGCCAGGGGATAGCTGGAGGCCTGGCCCGGTTTGTCGGGCATCAAGCCGAGTTCGGTCCCCGCGGGTCTCAGCCAAACTTTTCATGTAGCACCGGGAATAGCTTGTCGGGCTTGAACGGCGTGCTGGTGAAGCGGATGCCGGTGGCGTCGGCGATGGCGTTGCCGAGCGCTGCGGTGACGGGGTTGTAGGGGCTCTCGCTCATCGATTTCGCGCCCATCGGGCCGATTGCATCCGACGTCTCGGCGAAATAGACCTCGGTGCGCGGTACATCGGCGAACGACGGCAGATGGTAGTCGCGGAACGTTGGATTGATCACCCTGCCGCTATCGTCGATGAGCAGCTCCTCATAAAGCGCGGCGCCGAGTGATTGCGCGACGCCGCCCTCGATCTGGCCGCGGCATTGCATGGGATTGGCGACGCGACCGGCATCGGCGGCCTGTACGCTCTTCAGGATTCGGACCTCTCCCGTGCCCTTGTTCACGGCGACCCGAAAGCCCTGGACATTGAACGCGACCGAGCGCGGCGTGCCGGCCGAATTGCCGCTGGCCTGCAGCACGCGTCCCTTTGTCCTTGCGGCCGATGCAAGTTCTGAGAACGACCGGCGTTCGCTCCCGCAGATCGCGGTCTCATTCTCGATGATGCATGACGAGGCGGCGGCGTTGCTCAGCTCCGCAGCCAAAGCCTTGATGCCATCGGCAAGTTGCTCCGCCGCCGCTTGCGTCGCGCGCCCGGCCACGAAGGTACCCGCGCTACCATACGCCCCGGTGTCGTGGCCGCCCAGCGCAGTGTCGGACTGCCGCAGGCTGATGCGATCGACGGTCGTCGCCAGCGCCGTCGCGGCGATCTGTCGATGCACGGTGCTGGTGCCGTTGCCGAATTCGGCGGTCCCCACCGTCAGCTCGAACCCGCCGTCGTCGCGGAGCGTGATCGTCGAATCGGAGAGATGTCCGGCTGGCGGCACGGTGTCGATCATGGTGAGCGCGAGACCGTCACCGACCAGCCAGTCATCAGAAAGCCCGTAGTCGGGGCGTTCCGCGGACATTGCGCGCTCGACCAGATCGAGGCATTGGTCGAGCCCGTAGGAGCCGTAGAACACGTCGTGGTATTGCGATGGCGGCGGCGACAGCATGGCATCGCCGGGCTTCACGATATTGCGTCGGCGGATCTCGAACGGGTCGATGCCGAGTTGTCTTGCCAATTCGTCGATGGCGGCCTCGACGGCAAACAGCGTCTGCGGCAAGCCATAGCCGCGGAACGCGCCGGCCGGCACCGTGTTGGTATAGGCCGCGACCGCATCGACCTTCTTGTTCGGACAGTTATAGACGCTGATGCATTCACTGACGGCGTGGAACAGCACGGGCCCGGCATGGTTGCCATAGGCACCGGTATTGGAGAGCACGTCGAGCTGCAGCGCCGTCAGCTTGCCGTCGCTGTCGGCGCCGGCCTTGACAGTGACGCGCATCGGATGCCGGGTCGAGGTCGCGATGAACTGTTCCTCGCGGGTTAATTCGAGCTTGACCGGCCGGCCGGTTGCAATCGCGGCGAGCGCCAGAATGTCCTCAACGAACATTTCCTGCTTGCCGCCGAATCCTCCGCCGACGCGCTCGCAGAACACCCGTACCTTGTCGAGCGGGCGATCGAAGATCTGCGCCAGCGATCTTCGGATTAGGAAAGGCACCTGCGTGCTGGAGCGGACATTCAGCAGGCCACCGGCATCGATCCAGGCAAGTCCGCCGTGGGTTTCCAGGGCGGCGTGCTGGACCCGCTGCGTGGTGAACGTGCCTTCATAGGTTGCGGCCGACACGGCCAGCGCGCCGGCGACGTCGCCGAACTCACCGTGGGTCTCGGCGACGACATTGCGCGCGGCGTCAGCGACGCGATGGGTTTCGGCGGTCTTGTCGCCGTGGATCACCGGCGCACCCGGCGCGATCGCCAGCGCCGGGTCCGTCGCCGCCGGTAAGATGTCGTAATCGACCTTGAGCCGGCGGCAACCTTCCTCGGCCGCCGCCTCGGTTTCGGCCACCACAGCCGCGACCTTCTGCCCTATGAAACGCACCGTGTCGTCAAGCACGCGGGTGTCGTCCGGGTCCATCCAATCCTTTTCGTGCCGCGCGGTCGAAAACAGGATTTTGGGTGCGTCCTCATGCGTCAGGACGGCATGTACGCCTGGCACCGCCAGCGCCGCAGCCTTGTCGATCGCGATGATCTTCGCATGCGGATGCGGCGAGCGCAGCAGCTTGATGTGCAGCAACCGGTCAAGCGCGATATCGAAGGTGTAGGGAGCCGCACCCCGTACCACGAGCGGTCCGGCCGGCGCGGGGAGACTGCGCCCGAAGGCGCCACCGGCGGTGGCATCCTCGACATTCGACTTTCCATCCATCGCATCCTGGATTGAGCGATACCCGGTGCAGCGGCAGATGTTGCCTTTCAGCGCCACGCCGAGCTCCTGCCGCTGTGCCTGGTTGAGCGAGGCGCAGGTCAGGATCATGCCCGCGGTGCAGAAGCCGCATTGAAATCCCTGGGCATCAAGGAACGCCTGTTGCAGAGGATGGGTCCCGCCTTCGGACCCGAGGCCCTCGATTGTCGTGACGGCGCGCCCTTCGGCGCGGAATGCCGGGATCACGCAACTATGGACAGGCTCGCCATCCATCAGGACAGTGCACGCGCCGCAATCGCCGGCATCGCAGCCCTTCTTGACCCCGAAGTGCCCGAGCTCCCGCAGGAACGTGCGCAAGCATTGACCGGGACGAGGCGTCTCCGCAAATGTACTGCCGTTGATCTCGATGCTCATGTGATGCCGAAGCTCATGGGTCGGTGGCGAGTTCGCTGCGGATCTCCTCGGCCAGGCGCAAGGTCATATGCTTGCGCCACATCGGTTTGCCATGAACGTCGGCATGGTACGCCGCTTCCGGGATCTGCTGAAGGATAGCGTTGCGCAGCTCCTCTCGCCCTGGCAAATCCGCAAAGGAGAGCTTGATCGGCCGTACAGTTGAGGCGGTGACTGTCAGCGACAGCGCGCCGTTGCCATCGATGCTCCCAATCAGGAGCGCCGCGGAGCGGCCAACCGGCGTCAACGATATCTGGCGGAAGGCCGAGCGCCGCCGCAGCGCGGCCAGCGGTATGTCGACTTGCCGCAACAGATCGCCGGCTGCGAGCACGTTCCGCTGGTTGCCGGTCACAAAATCAGCGACTGGAATCCGATGCTCGCCGCCGTCGGCGCGCCAGATCGTGCAGATGCCATCGAGCGCCGAGGTCAGTGAGATCATCGGTCCCGCCGGCAGTGACATGCAGATATTGCCGCCAACGGTCGCCGTCTTCCAGATCTTGAAAGATGCCAGGAAAGCGCGGCAGCACTGGTTGATCAGCGGTGCCGCGATCCAGTCCGGCGGGAAGGCGAGACCGTCGAGCTGCGCCACGGTGCAGGTCGCAGCGATGCTGAGGTGATCGCCATCAACGGTCAAGGCGGGCCATTTCAGGTCGGTCAGGTCGATCAGGCGGTTCAAATGGGTCTGCGGCTCGGAGAACAGCCACGTGCCGCCCGCAAGCCATGCATCGCCTGCCGTCCAAACGGGCAACTGTGCGCGTGTCCGCGGACGCGCAACATCCCTGATGGTGTTCAAGTCCATTGCAATATAAGTCTTTCCTGTTCCGCCCTCGCAAGGCAATCTTGCAAGACTAGCGCCATTCTGGGCTGATCCTTGCATCTTTGGGCTTTGCCAGGCAGTCGAGCATGATGATTGGGGTCATGGCTGAAACGCAACCGATCTGGATCAAGGATCCACTCTCCATCCTGGCCGACGGGGCCGAACGCGGCGTTGTCGTCCGTCATGGCAAGATCGTCGAACTGGTTGGCCGTGGCCGCGAAGCTGCGGCCGCCGACGCGGTGATCTTTGATGCCAGCGCGCATGTCGTCCTGCCGGGCCTGATCAACACCCATCACCATTTCTACCAGACCCTGACGCGTGCCCTACCTGCAGCCCTCGATCGCGAGCTGTTTCCCTGGCTTGAGGCGCTCTATCCGGTGTGGGCACGACTGACGCCGGGCTCGCTGGAACTTGGCGTCAAGGTGGCGATGTCGGAATTGCTGCTCTCGGGCTGCACCACGACAACCGATCATCATTATGTGTTTCCCGCGGGGCTGGAGGACGCCATCGACATCGAGGTCGAGGTGGCCAGGCAACTCGGCATGCGCGTGCTGCTCACGCGCGGCTCGATGAACCTGTCGCAGCGCGATGGCGGCTTGCCGCCCGACAGTGTGGTGCAGGACGAGGACACGATCCTGGCCGACAGCGAGCGCGTCGTCTCTCGACATCATCAGCGCGGCGAGAATGCGATGGTGCAGATTGCGCTGGCGCCGTGCTCGCCGTTCTCGGTGACAACGTCGCTGATGCGCAAGACGGCGGAGCTTGCCGACAAGCTCGACGTTCGCCTGCACACACATCTCGCCGAGACCGAGGACGAGAACAGGTTTTGCGAGGACATATACCGCTGTCGCCCGTTGGACTATCTCGAACAATGCGGCTGGCTCAATTCGCGCACCTGGCTTGCCCACGGCGTTCATTTCAATTCAGGCGAGATGGTGCGGCTTGGCAGGGCAGGGACGACGATCAGCCATTGCGCATGCAGCAACCAGGTCTTGGCGTCCGGCTGCTGCCCGGTCTGCGAGATGGAGGAGGCCGGCGTCGGAATCGGGCTTGGCGTCGACGGTTCCGCCTCCAACGATGGATCGAATTTGATGCAGGAAGTGCGCGCGGCGTTCCTGTTGCAGCGGGCGCGGTACGGCGTCAATCGCGTCAGTCACATCGATGCGCTGCGATGGGCAACCAGGGGCTCCGCGGCTTGCGTCGGGCGGCCCGAACTGGGTGAAATCGCGGTCGGCAAGGCGGCCGATCTCGCACTGTTCAAGCCGGACGAACTGCGCTTCTCCGGATACGGTGATCCGCTTGCCGCTCTCGTCCTGTGCGGCGCGTATCGTGCCGATCGCGTCATGGTAGGCGGTCATTGGACCGTGATCGACGGAGCGATCCCGGGCCTCGATGTCACCGATCTGATCCGTCGTCACAGCGCCGCTGCCCGGGCGATGCAGACCGGCTAAAGCGCGATGAGATTGAAAAGAATGGTCATCGCGCTTCAGCTCCTTGCTCGAACATGATCCTTTCCGAGAGTTGCATTGAAAGGTCCCTCCCCTGAGGGGAGGGATTTATCATCGGGCGATCGCTCACTTGCCGGGAAGCTTGTCGTCGATACCCTTGACATAGAAATTCATGCCCAGGATCTGGCCATCTTCGAGGTGATCGCCGCCCTTGCATTCGACCTCCTTGCCGTCCTGGCCGACAACCGGACACTTGAACGGATGCAGCTTGCCGGCGGTGATCGCAGCCTGGGTATCTTCGGCCATTTTCTTGACGTCGTCCGGCATGTTCGTGTAGGGCGCCATTTCGAACATCTTGGTCTCGAGGCCGCCCCAAACATCTCCGGACTTCCAGGTGCCGTCGAGCTCCGCCTTGACGCGCTCGATGTAGTAGGGGGCCCATGTGTCGAGGATCGAGGTGAGCTGTGACTTGGGGCCAAACTTGATCATCTCGGAATCCTGGCCGAATGCAAGTTTGCCGCGCTCGCTTGCGATCTGCATCGCGGCGGGCGAATCGGTGTGCTGCATGATGATGTCGGCGCCTTGATCGAGCAACGCCTTGGCGGCATCGGCCTCCTTGCCCGGATCGAACCACGAGTTGACCCAGATGATCTTGACCTTGATGTTTGGATTGATCGTCTGCGCGCCGATCATGGTCGCATTGATACCCGAGACGACTTCAGGGATAGGGAACGAACCGATATAGCCGAGCACGCCGGCCTTTGACATCTTGGCTGCGATTTCTCCCTGGATGTAACGACCCTGGTACCAGCGCGCCGAGTAGGTCGCCATGTTGTTGTCGCGCTTGTAACCGGAGCAGTGCTCGAAGTGCACGTTGGGATATTTCTTCGCCACTTTCAGCGTGGGGTCCATGTAGCCGAATGAGGTGGTGAAGATCAGCTTGTTGCCGGCGCGGACGAGCTGCTCGACAGCGCGCTCGGCGTCGGGGCCTTCCGGGACGTTTTCGAGGAAGGTGGTTTCGATCTTGTCGCCGAGCTCCTTCACCAGCGCCTGTCGGGCAAGTTCATGCTGGTAGGTCCAGCCGAGATCCCCAACCGGTCCGAGATAGATGAACCCCACCTTCAGCTTGTCAGCCGCGACGGCGCTGCTCGTCAGGCTTCCGGCGATCAGAAGCGCTGCGGCGGCCCCAAGCAAGTTCCTATTCATCGTGAATGTCCTCCAAGTGCGGGGTGAACCACAATCCTGGACGGCGCCCCCCATCGCGCCCGCCCGGAAACGGATGTCAGCGATCCGGTACGAATACGGTGCCGAGCGCCGCAGGCGCGGTTGAACCGCCGGTCCGCGCGCGCGACAGCAGCACCAGCACGATCACCGTTGCGAGATAGGGCAGGGACGACATGAATTGAGACGGAATGCCGATTCCGGCGCCCTGTGCGTGCAATTGTAGAATAGTCACCGCACCGAACAGATAGGCTCCGATCACCAGCCGGCCGGGCAACCAGGAGGCAAAAACCGTCAGCGCGAGCGCAATCCAGCCGCGGCCGGCGGTCATGCCCGGAATGAAGAACGGCGTGTAGGCGAGCGGCAGATAGGCGCCGGCAAGCCCGGCGCAGGCGCCGCCGAACATCACGGCATACATCCGGATCTTCAGCACCGGATAGCCCAGCGCGTGCGCCGAGACGTGGTTGTCGCCGCAGGCTCGCAGGATCAGCCCGGCCCGCATCCGGTACAGGAACCACCACACCGCCACGACCAGCGCCAGCGATAGATAGACGAATCCATCCTCGCCGAACAGGATGTGTCCGATCAGCGGAATGTCGCTGACGTAGGGGATATGGAGATGCGGCGCCGGTGTAATCCGTTCGCCGACGAAGCGTGCGCCGATCAGGCCCGACAAGCCGACGCCGAAGATGGTCAGCGCCAGACCGGTGGCGACCTGGTTGACCGCAAGACCGAGCGCCATCGCGGCAAACAGCAGCGACATCAGCACGCCGGCAAACATGCCGCAGAGCGCGCCGATGATGATCGAGCCGGTCAGCCACGCCCCGCCGAAGGCGCATGCGGCACCGACGATCATCATGCCCTCGACGCCGAGATTGAGCACGCCGGAGCGCTCGGCCACCAGTTCACCGGTCGCTGCCAGCAACAGGGGTGTCGATGCCGCAAGCACCGACAGGATGATGGCTTCAGTGAGCTCCACGTGCCACCTGCGGAGACGACGAAACGATGCGGAAGCGATAGAGAATGAGGGAATCGCAGGCGAGCACGTAGAACAGCAGGATTCCCTGGAAAACCTTGGTGACGTCCAATGGGATTTTCATGGTGATCTGCGCCTGCTCGCCGCCTATGAAGGTCAGTGCGAGAAAAAGCCCTGCAATTAATATTCCAATCGGATTCAGGCGGCCGAGGAAAGCCACGATGATAGCGGTGAAGCCGTAGCCCGGCGAGATGCCCGGTTGGAGATGGCCGACCGGGCCTGCGACCTCGATGATCCCGGCGAGCCCCGAAAGCGCACCTGAGATCGCAAACGTCAGCAGGATGAGTTGATTGGCGTTGAATCCGCCAAAACGGGCCGCACGGGGCGCTGCGCCCACCACGCGGATTTCGAACCCCTTGATGGTCTTGCCGAGCAGTACGGCCCCGGCGGCTACTACGACCAGTGCCAGGATGGAGCCCAGATGCAGTCGGCCGCCCTCGATCAGCGTCGGCACCGTGGCGACCGGGTCGAACTCGGCGGTGGTCGGAAAGTTGAAGCCTTGCGGATCGCGCCAGGGTCCGCGGACCAGATAGTCGAGCAACAGGTCGACCACGTAGACCAGCATCAGCGAGGTCAGGATCTCGCTGGCGCCGAACCTGACCTTGCAGATTGCGGGGATCAGGGCGTAGAGCGCGCCGGCGAGGGCGCCGAGCAACAGCATCGCCGGCAGCACCCAATGGCCGGCCCCCGTCCCCTGCGTTTTCACCGCAATCCAGCTTCCTGCGACCGCGCCCATCAGGAACTGGCCCTCTGCGCCGATGTTCCAGGCATTGGCGAGGTAGCAAAGCGACAGACCGATCGCGATCATCACCAGCGGGGTCGCTTTCACGGCGATCTCTTGCAGCGAGTAGCCGTCGGCGAGCGGTACGATGAAATAGACGTAGAGCGCCGAGATCGGATTCTTGCCGAGGACCATGAACAGGATGGTCATGGTGACGATCGTGAGCCCGATCGCGATCAGCGGGGACGCCAGCGCGACCGTCTTCGACCGCTCGGCGCGCTTCTCAAGTATCAGCTGCATGCGCCTGCTCCTTTGTTTCGAGGCTGCTGCCGCCCATCAACAGGCCGAGCTTCTCGCGGCTGGCCTCCGCCGTCGGCAGCGATGCGGACAGGCGACCGTGAAACATCACCGCAATCCGGTCGGAGATTTCGATGAGTTCGTCGAGATCCTGGCTCGTCACCAGCACTGCGGCGCCGGCGGCCGCAAGATCGAGCAAGGCCTGGCGGATCACGGCAGCCGCACCGGCATCGACGCCCCAGGTCGGCTGACTGACGACCAGCACGGCCGGATTGCGCAGGATCTCGCGTCCGACGATGAATTTCTGAAGGTTGCCGCCTGATAGGCTCGCAGCTTCCGGATCACGCTTTGCCTTGCGCACGTCGAAAGTCTCCGTCGCCCGGTCGACGGCATTCAGCGTAGCCGCCGTGTTGACGAAACCGTGCTGCACCATGTTGCCGGCGGCGTGTCCGGTCAGCAGGGCATTCTCCGAAAGCCTCATGCGCGGCGCAGTCCCGTGACCCAGACGCTCTTCGGGCACAAAGGCTGCTCCTAGCTTGCGCCGCCGGCTTATCGACAGATGTCCGGCAGCGATTCCTTCGATCACGATCGTACCGGGGTCGCGGGCGAGCCGCTCGCCCGACAATGCCGCAAACAACTCGTCCTGTCCGTTCCCGGCCACGCCGGCAATGCCCAGGATTTCACCACCTCTGAGCTCCATTGAGATGTCCCTGAGGTGCACGCCATGCGGATCTTCGGGTTCGAGGTTGAGATCGTTGATGACCAGCCGCGGCACGGTGATCTCCCGGCTTGCCGCCGGCTTCACTTGCTTGATTTCGGTGCCGACCATCATGCGCGCCAGCGAGGCGGCCGTCTCCGCTTTGGGATTGCAAGTCGAGACCTTCTTGCCGCCGCGCAGGATGGTTGCCGTGTCGCACAGCCTTCTCACTTCTTCGAGCTTGTGGCTGATATAGAGAATTGCACGCCCTTCGCTCTTGAGGCGCTCGAGCACGACGAACAGTTGGTCGGCTTCCTGCGGCGTCAGCACCGCGGTTGGCTCGTCCAGGATGAGAAATTTGGGATTCTGCATCAATGCGCGTACGATCTCGATGCGTTGACGTTCGCCCACCGAAAGCTGCCAGACCTCGCGCTTGGGATCGAGCGGAAGCCCATAGCTGCGGGATACCTGCTGAAGCCGCGCGGACATCTCCTTGAACGATTCCTTGCCATCGAGGCCGAGTGCCACGTTCTCGGCAACGGTGAGGTTTTCGAACAGCGAGAAGTGCTGAAACACCATGCCGATGCCGCGGGCGCGAGCCTGCGACGGACCCGACAGCACCATGGTCTGGCCCTCCCAGCGCAGTCCGCCATCGCTGGGTTGAACCAGACCGTAGATGGCCTTGACGAGAGTGGACTTGCCTGCGCCGTTCTCGCCGAGCAGTGCGTGGATCTGCTGCGGCCAGACGTCGAGATCGATCTTGTCGTTGGCGAGAAACGACCCGTATCGCTTGGTCAGGCCGACCGTCTGCAAGAGCGGCGTGGCACTCGTGTGCGGCGCGGCCGATGTCGTGTCTCGCATCCGTGGATATCGCGTTCATGAGGAGAGGGAGCGACAATAGTGAGCCAGTTTTCCTGCATACGTAAGTAGCGAAAAAGCGCCACCGGCTGCTCAAGCCTTCGGCATAGTTGAGCTTTTCCGTAAATCCACGGGGGCGTCGGCGGTGCGTGGCGCAGCGCGACTTGGCCGTCGGCCGGCCATGCACCCGAACCTCGCTGTTGCAGAATTGTGACTGTCGACCCAATTCGCACAGGGGTAGGCATCGATGGCGGAAATTTGAGCAGAGCGCGATGACGCGGTTTTGTCTGGCTTTTTCGCGTGTCGACGGCGCTCCGTGCGTTGCGCGGAAATGTCGCGGAAGCCGAACAATGACGGGCATAATTTGAAAAGTTCTGAATTTAGTCGAAGCAAAATTTTTGGCTCGCCAGATCCGATCAAACCGGACCAACTCGCGGTGGTTGTTGATCAAACTCGCATCAGCAGCTGAAAAAACTTCAGGCTTCCTGTCCGCCCCCAAGCTGCGCGAGGCTCTCATTGAAGCCTGAATTCCTGACGCTTCACTTTGGGGGTCTTCACGATGTTCAATTTCCGCCGAACCTTGTCAGCTGCCGCGCTATCGCTCGGGCTGATACCGGCAGCCACTAACCTTGCAAGCGCTGCCGATCTGCCGGTCAAGGCGCCCAAGCCGGCCGCCGACCTGCCGTTCTTTCTGGTCATCGACGACCGCGTGACCTATTCGTACATCTTCTCCGGTACCGATCCCGGCGTCTTCTCCGTTCGTCCCGACGGTAGCATCAACGGAAAGACCGCAAAGCAGGTCTACTCCTTCACGCACTTCGACATCTGGGCCTATGGCCAGAACTTTTTCACAATCTCGATGTACAAGTCGGATCACAACGACCCGGCGTCGCCGTGCTCGAATGTCGGCGTGACCATCACCGGAGCTCCAGCCACCTGCGCCGGCGCCACCGAGATCTACGGCCTGTTCCGGTCGACCTTCGGCTGGAATCAGATCTTCAACACCAAGGCGTTCAGCATGGGGCCGCTGAACAATATCTCGTTCGAAGTCGGCATGGACGCCAACACGGAGAACAACTTCCTCGCGCCGGCCAAGCGTGACGTCGTTGCCGGTCTCCAGTTCGAATTCAATCTTCCCTACAAGGGTTACATCAACGTGTCGCCGTTGATGTACTACGAGTTCTCCAATCACAACGCGTTCGACCAGTGCGGTCTGTTCGGACCGGGTGTACCGGGCGTGACGTGCCTCATCGACGGCAACACCAAATTCAAGCCGACCTGGGCCGTCGAGGTAAACTACTATATGGATCTCGGCTTCCTGCCCGAGAACATGCAGTATTTCTCGATCAGCGGCCGCGCCGGCTGGTACGGCAAGAAGGGCACCGAGAACGAGCCGATGGCCTTCAATCCGGTCACCAACGTCAGCACGGCGGTCGAGCTCAACTCCGAGCCGATCCGCCTGACCTTCGACGCGAGCAAGGCGTTCTGGGGTCCGAAATACTCACACTTCGTCGACGTCTGGGTGGCCTATCGCTATTGGCAGAACAAGTTCGGCCTCGACCACGCCAAGAGTGTCGTCTGTAACGTCGCTGCCGGCGTCAGCAATAATTCCTGCACCGAGGAATCGCTCTATTCCGGCATCAGCGTGAAGTTCTGATCCACCTGGACCGTTCCACCGGGTGGCACTGATGGCGCCGCGATGCTCCCCGCGGCGCCATTTTTCTATTGCCGGGCAAGGGAATTAAGCTTCGCTGGTTCGGTTGCGTTGCCAGACGTCTTGATGGAGTGCCGCGGCCTCCGTCTCAAGCAGGGGTCCGACGATTTCGGTCGGGCGCTGTCCGCTGCCGAATACCTCGCGGCAAGGGAGGTTGAGCGTTGGATTCTCGGGGTGGTCGCCGGTGAGTTCGCGCAATGCATGCTCACTCAGGCCATAGACGACCCGGCCGATGCCTGCCCAATAGATTGCGCCCGCACACATGGCGCAAGGTTCCGCAGAAGAATAAAGCGTTGCTTGGCGCAAGACGCCGGCTGGAAGGGTCACGCAGGCCTGTGTTGCCAGCAGCCGCTCGGCATGCGCCGTGCCGTCGCGTGGCGGCATGAAGCCATTTTCGACTTCAAGCAGCACCCGCCTGTCGTGGTCGACCAGAATTGCGCCGAAGGGATGGTTGCCATGGGTGAGCGCCCGGCGCGCCACATCAAAGGACCTTCGCAGAAAATGCTCGTCGGCTTGCTCCTGGCTCAATGCCGCTATGGCGCCGTGATGCAGGATCTGCTGGCTCATCGTGACCTCGCGCTTTGGATCCCAGATCGCGATATCCGCATCCGAGCCGACCGCGATCGTGCCCTTGCGTGGATAGAGGCCGTAGGTCTTGGCGTGGTTGGTCGCCGACAGCGCGACGAAGCGGTTGAGATCGATGCGTCCGTTGGAGACGCCTTCGGAAAACAGGATCGGCAGCCGCGTCTCGATACCGGGAATGCCGTTCGGCACCCAGCGGAAGCTGGTGCGCCCCCTCGGCGCGAGCTTGCCGCTCTCGTCATAGCGGAACGGGCAGTGGTCGGAGGAGAACACGCTGAACACGCCCTGCTGGAGACCTTCCCTGCAGGCGACCTGACTTGCGGCATCGCGCGGCGGGGGCTGCAGACATTTTTGGCGCCTTCCATGTTGAGGCCCTCCATGTCCTTCTCGGTCAGCACCAGATACTGCGGACAAGTCTCGCCGAACACCTTCAACCCGCGCTGCTGGGCGAGGCGAATCTCCTCCATCGCTTCGCGGTTGGAAACGTGGACGATCATGACGGGAACGTCGATCAGCTCGGCAAGCGCAATCGCACGGTGGGTGGCCTCGCGCTCGACCGGGATCGGGCGCGACGTGCCATGGAAATGCGGCGCGGTCTTGCCGGCTCGTTCCAGGCGGTCGGTGAGGAAGCGGATGGCATCGAAGTTTTCCGCGTGCACCATCACCAGCGCGCCGGTCTCGCGCGCCACCGACATCACTTCCAGGATCTGGCGATCGCTGAGCGCGAGGTCCTCATAGGTCATGAATACCTTGAACGAGGTGTAGCCGTCCTTGATCAGCGCCGGCAGTTCCTGGCCGAGCACCTGCTCGGTCGGATCGGAGATGATGAGATGGAAGCTAACGTCGACGCAGCAATTGCCGTCGGCCTTGGCGTGATAGTCGCGCACCGCTTGGCGCCGGCTCTGTCCGCGTTCCTGCAGGCAGAACGGCAGCACCATGGTGTTGCCGCCGAAGGCGGCAGCGCGCGTGCCGCTTTCGAAATTATCGGCCATCACGATGCGGGGGCCATTCGGCTGCGAGATATGGACATGGCTGTCGATGCCGCCTGGCAACACCAGGCGATCGGTGGCATCGATAACCTGCCGTGCGGCGCCGAGATCAAGCCCGAGGGTAGTGATCCGTCCGGCCGAGATCCCGACGTCGCTCCGGAAGGTGTCGGAGGCTGTCGCCACGGTGCCGCCGCGAATGATGGTGTCGAACGTCATGTAGCATTCTCGGTCGAATCTGCCGGCTTCGCTTGCCCTCAGATAGTATAGTCTTGGTTCGTCGGACCGTCGCCATGGATCGCAGAAGGGGCGCTAACGGGGTTCGCATGGTGCGAAAGACCCGAGATACGCCTTTGGTCGCGGCTGCGCATAAGCCCCAATCTTGGATGTCCTGAGACCCAACGTTCCGAACGCTTCCGCCAGCTTGACCGCACACGCGACCCCGTCGATCACGGGCAGCCCGTGGGTTTCCGAAAGCCGCGCGGCCAAATCGGCCATGCCGGCGCATCCGAGCACGACCACTTCGGCGTGGTCCTCCCGCTTCGATCGTTCGATTTCCGCGCTGATCTGTGCGACCGCATTGGACGCGGGGTCGTCGAGTGACAGAACGGGCACTTCGCATGCGCGCACCCTCGCGCACCGGCTGGCCAGCCCGTACTTCAAAAGATTGTTCTCAACGGCCGCAATGGACCGGGAGAGGGTGGTCACGACCGTGAAGCGATGACCGAGCATCGTGGCCAAACGAAACGCCGCCTCGCCGATACCGATGACGGGAGCCTGCGCGATGCAGCGCGCCGCATCGAGGCCGGTATCGTCGAAACAAGCAATGATGTGAGCAGAAACGCCTGTTGCGTCGCCTTGGACGATTTCGGCCAGCAGCCCGGGCACCGAAAATGCCTCGTCATAATACCTTCGATGGAGACCGGCCCATCCGCCGGGTTGACGGCGATGATCTCCGTCCCCTGGGCGGCAACGGCGCGGCCGGCTCGGCCGATCTTTTCCGTCATGGCGGCGGTGGTGTTCGGGTTGACGATCAGGATGCGCATGAGGTTGGTTCTACACCATTCCCTTGCCGGCGTCCGACCCGTGGCGTCGTTGCCGGGCCTGAAGCACGAGAATGACAACGAGCGCCGAAAAAATCACGAGAAAGGATACCGCGCTCGTCAGTGTTCCCAGCGCATAGATGTCCGGCTTTGTCACGGTGGTTGTCAGACCCTGCAAATCGAGCGGCAGCGTGTTGACCGAGCCGATGGTCTGGCTCGATCGTGCGAGTTCGTCCCAGGACAAGGTAAATCCGAACAGGCCGATACCCACGACGGACGGCAGGATAATAGGTAGCACGACATGGCGAAATGTTTGCCAAGGCGTTGCGCCGAGGTCGCGCGCCGCCTCTTCAAGACGGCCATCGAACCTGTTGAAGATCGCAAACATGATCAACAGGCCGAAGGGCAGGGTCCAGGTCAGATGCGCGCCGAGGCCGGACGTGAAAAGCCCCATCGCCGTCGTCCAATTCGCAGCGCCGCTCTTGATGATGAAATCGTCAAGCAGGCGGAATTCCAGGGCGATGCCGAGCGAGGTGATGATCGAGGGCATGATCAGGCTTGCGATCGCAACATAAAACAGAAAGGTCGCACCGCGGAACGATCTGCGGAAGGCGAGGCCGGCCGAAACGGAAAGAACGACCGTCAACACCATGACCATGAGGCCGAGCTGAAGCGATCGCTTGAATGCTGCCCCGATGTCGACGATGCCCGAACCCGAGAACACCTTGCCGAACCACACTAGCGACACGCCGTTCATGGGGAAGGTCAGACCACCATCGGGGCCTTGGAACGACAGGATGTAGATCGCGAACATTGGTCCATAGAGGAACAGGACATAGGCGCTGAAGAACGCAGCGAGAAAGTAAAAGGACCTCGGCCGCCTCTCGCTCATCTCACAGCTCCTTACGGATATCGACGATCCGGGTCAGCGCCGAAATGATCAGGATCGTGACGCCGAGCAGGATGACCGCGTTGGCTGCCGCCGCCGGAAACTGCAACGCATTCAGGCGCGACTCAATGATCTTCCCGGCCGACGCAATCTGCTGGCCGCCCATCACGCCTATCGTGACGAAATCTCCCATCACGATCGTGATCACGAAGATCGAGCCGATGACGATACCGGGTTTGGTCAGCGGAATGATGACGTTCACCAGCGTCTGCCATCCGCTGGCGCCGGCATCATAGGCGGCTTCGATCAACCGCTTGTCGATGCGGATCATCGAATTGAAGATCGGCACCACCATGAAGAACGTGAAGAGGTGAACGAGAGCGAGCACGACCGAAAACTCGGAGAACAGCAGCCACTCCAGCGGCTGTTTGATCAAACCTGCGCCCTCGAGGCCCCTGTTGACCAATCCGTTCCGGCCAAGAAGCGGAATCCACGCAATCATGCGGATGACGTTCGACGTCCAGAAAGGGATGGTGCAAAGCAGGGTGAGCACGATCTGCCAGGTCTTGGATCGGACGTGGAACGCGAGAAAATAGGCGACAGTAAAGCCGATCAGCAGGGTCAGGCCCCAGGTCAGCAGGCATAATTTCAGCGTGTTCAGATAGGTCTTCAGGATGGTGCAGAGATTGGGCAGGTCGGCAATGCATCCTTCGAACGTATCGGTGTAGCCGCGCAGGCTGAAGGCCGGAATCATCTCATATTCGTTGTAGTCCCATGCGCTGACGATCGTCACGAAGAGCAACGGCAGCAGAAAGAACAGCGCGAAAACGAGCATCATCGGTGCGGCTTGCAGCCAGGCAACGAAGGTCTTGCGGTCTTGCGTCATTGAAAGGCCGGTCGCGGTGATGGCGAAGCAGGACTTGCCATACGCTTTGGCCCGGCAAGTCCTGCCGCTCAAGTCATCTGGATTGCATCAAGCGGCGATGAATTCATTCCACTTGCGCACCATGTAATCGTTCTCGTCCATGACCGCGTTCCAGCAGGCGACGGCGCCCATGCGATCGTCGTAGGATCCGCCGTCACGCTTGGCGCCGGCCTTCTCGAGAATGGTGCCGTCGGGCGCCTTGATGTCGTTGACGGCGGCCTTACCTTCCATCCAGTAGCCCCACTCGTCCGCCGTCATGTTGGCCTTGGCGGTCGACAGCACAGCGGAATAATAGCCCTGACGATTGAGATAGGCGCCTGCCCAGCCCGACAGATACCAATTCACGAATTCATAGGCCCAATCGAGCTTGGGCCCCGAAACCGCCTTCGAGACGCAGAAGCCCGACGCCCACGAGCGATAGCCTTCCTTGAGCGGCTGGAAGGTGCAGGGGATTCCCATCGAGCGTACCTTGGTGACCGCGGGCGACCACATCGACTGGATGACGGTTTCACCCGATGCCATCAGGTTGACGGACTCGTTGAAGTCCTTCCAGAACGCGCGGAACTGGCCGGCCTTCTTGGCTTCCGTCATGATCTTCATGGTGAGATCAATCTCGGGCTTCGTCATGTTGCCCTTGTCGGCATAGGTGTGTTGACCGCTGGCTTCGACCACCATCGCGGCATCCATGATTCCAATCGACGGAATGTTGAGAATCGAGGCCTTGCCCTTGAATTCGGGGTTGAGCAGTTCGGTCCAGGATGAAATCGGCCGCTTGATCAGGTCGGGCCGGATGCCGAGCGTATCGGCGTTGTAGACGGTGGGGATCAGCGTCACGAACTCGGTCGGCGTCTTGGAGAATGTCTTCGAGTTCGCGCCCTCGAGATAGAGCACCTTCCATGGCGCGGTGCCCTGATCACCGATCTTCTTACCGTTCGGCAACTGACCCTTGGTGAACACCGGCGTGATGTTGTCGAATTCCTTGATCTTCCTGGCGTCGAGCGCAAAGATATTGCCCGACGGCACGAGCTTCCTCAGCGAAAAATATTCCGTATCCAGCACGTCGAACGAGTTCGGCTGGGTAATCACGCGCTTGGTCACATCGTCAGTGGTTGCCGTGATGTACTCGATCTTGATCCCGGTATCTGCCAGGCACTTCTTTGAGATCTCGTCGCCTTCGTTGACCGCCGTGCCGAGATAGCGCAGGACTTTCGGATCGGCGGCGTGGACATAGGGGAATCCGGTAATTGCGCCTGAACCTGCTGCAAGGCCAACCGCGCCGGCCGCGCCCTTCAACACCGCGCGACGGTTGATGCCACGATTGATTTTCGAGGATTTGGCCATGACTATCTCCTTTTGTATCACGCTGCCTTTTCAGGCGACCGGACGATTGCAGAACTGGTGGACTTGAGAAGGCTGGCTTGGGCCGGATCCCATGTGGCGAGAACGCGCTCACCGACGGCGTAGTTGGCGGCGTCGAATTCGGTTTCGGTGACCTGGGCCGAGATCTCCGGTCCGCCCTCGATGGCGATGACGACCCGGACATAGGTCCCCTGGTATTCGACCTCGCTGATGGTGCCCGCAACCGACGGACCAGCGACGGCTTCGCTCGGCCTTTTCAGCATCAGCCGATCGACCCGAACTGCGAAGGTCTCACCGCCCACCGCAATGACATTGTGGCCGCCGATGAACTTTGCCGTGAACTCGGTTCGGGGATGGTTGAAGATGTCACGCGGCGAACCCTGCTGCTCGATCCGGCCGCCGTTCATCAGCACCACGATGTCGGCCAGCGCCATCGCCTCGTCTTGGCCGTGCGTCACATGGATGAAGGTCAGCCCGAGCTCGCGCTGCAGCTTTTTCAGTTCGGCTCGCATCCGCAGTCGCAAAAACGGATCAAGCGCCGAAAGCGGCTCATCCAGCAGCAGGATTTGGGGAGAGGTGATCAGCGCGCGCGCCAGCGCCACGCGCTGCTGCTGGCCGCCCGAAAGCTGGCCGGGTAGCCTTGCCGCATAAGGCTGCATGTCGACGAGCTCCAGCAATTTTCTGGCCTCGGCATGGCGCACGGCCTTGGCTACGCCTTTCATCTTCAAGGCGAAGCCGACATTGTCGATGACGGAAAGATGAGGGAACAGGGCGTAAGACTGGAACATCATCGCCGTGCTTCGATCGGCAGGCGGCAAGTCCGTCACATTCTTCGGCCCGACAAGGATGTCGCCTGAGGTCACCGATTCATGACCGGCCACCATGCGCAGTGTGGATGTTTTGCCGCAGCCGGACGGTCCGAGCAGGCAACAATAGGAGCCGGCAGGAATCCTGAGGTTGATGGCGTCAACGGCGGTGACGCCGCCGTACATCTTCGTCAATTGCACCAGTTCGAGCGCCGCCGTCGTCGTCATCCGCACCATACCGCATCGTTTCACCGAGGACCCAGGGCGAACTGTCGCTCGGGGCGCGATGCGTGATGGGATGCAACAGGTGTGCCAAAAATTGCGACAGTGGACCCAAAAACTGGGCACATTCCGCCGTTCGACGCAGTCGCCTGCGCCGCTCTGACCCGATTTCGCAGGTCAAGCTGTCGCGTTAGCCAGCTTCCTCAGGCTTAGTTACGTAAGCGATTGAGGCGATGTCAAAAAAGGTCTTTTCGCAAGCCAATGCCGACCCCATCGAAGCTTTCCGCGTTCGAAGGCGCTGCCGGCCGTTGTGTGTTGATGGATCCTTTCGTTGGCCTCGAGCAATATGAGGGGCATGGGGCGTGCGCACAAAATCGGTCAGGTTGATCGCATTTTCATCAGAGCCGATGCCGTACGTCTACTTGGTGCCGAACATGCGGTCCCCGGCATCGCCCAAGCCTGGCACGATGTAACCGTGATCGTTCAGTCTTTCGTCGATCGCAACCGTCCAGATCGGGACGTCGGGACACTCATCCTGAAATCGGGCGATCCCCTCGGGAGCGGCGAGCAGGCAGACGAACCGGATGTCTCGGGCGCCTCGCGACTTGAGCAGGCTGACCGCAGCACAGGCTGAGTTTCCGGTGGCAAGCATCGGATCCAGGAGGATCACGATGCGCTCCGACACATCCTGCGGCGCCTTAAAGAAGTATTCCACGGCTTCAAGTGTTTCCGGATCCCGATAGAGGCCGATATGCGCTACGCGCGCTGAGGGAACGAGCGCCAGCATCCCGTCGAGAAATCCGACGCCCGCCCGCAAAATCGGAGCGAGTGTGAGTTTCTTGCCAGCGATTTTCGGTGCCTTCATCGCAGCGACCGGCGTATCGATGTCGACCATCTCCAACGGCAAGTCCCGGGTGACCTCATAGCAGAGCAGCATTCCGATCTCGTTCAGAAGCTCGCGAAATCCCTTGGTCGAGCGGTCCTTGTCGCGCATCAGCGAGAGCTTGTGCTGGACCAGGGGATGGCTGACGAGGTTTACGCTCTTGGTCATGAGATTGCTTTATCCGGGGGGCGCGTGGGATGTTGTGCAAGGAGCGTGCCCATGCTGCTTCTGACCATCGGGTGCCGCTTCGTTCATTGGGCGGGCAAACAGGGGCGGGCATCGCTGCAAAGGTCATGATCGCGTCGTAAACTCTGCTGTTAATGCCCGCGCCTTCCGAAACGGCCGTTGTCTTCAGGCGCGATTCGGCCATACTAGAGAATCCCCCGATTGCCGGAAACCCGGCCTGTCCGCCCGGCCGTCAGTCGATATCCGTTGGTGCGCGATGACTCGCTCTAATCGAACTGATCATATCCGGATTACATCCCATCCGGCGCCGGGCGCGAAGATCGATTTCCCGATTCATTGGGGAGCGGCCACGGCGCGTGAGCGCGGGCCGGTGATCGGGACGGTTTCACGCCCCCAGCAGCGCAATGTCATCGGCACCCACAGCGGCTCCTATTCGATCTATCGCGCGCTGGCGGTCTCGTCGGGCGCACTCGACCCGATCCGGCGTCCGGACTTGACCAATACGCAACCTGCCGCCACGGTTGGGCCATTCCCGCAATGGACCGATCCGAACCGGATCGTCTCGCTCGATCCATGGGGACACCTTGCTGCAGAGGCGTTCGCGAAAGAGATCGCCGAGGGCGTCGATATCCGTCCGAGCATTGCCGTCACCCGCGCCCGCCTCGATTTGCCCGAGTTACATGCGGCGATCGCCGCCGGTCGGCTCAAGCGTGACGGTGTTGTCGTTCACGAGAGTGGCAGCGTCTCCGTTGTCAAGATCGCGATCGACCCGGTCTGGTATCTGCCCGGAATCGCAGCGCGCTTCGCCACGACCGAAAGCAATCTGCGCCGGCAATTGTTCGAGCAGACAGCCGGCATGTTTCCGGAACTGGTGACACGGCCTGACCTTCACGTGTTCCTGCCGCCGATCGGTGGCACCACGGCCTATTTGTTCGGCGACGTCGCCAAACTGCCGGACCATCGCACCAGAATCACCTGCCGCGTGCATGACGAATGCAACGGCTCCGACGTGTTCGGCTCGGACATCTGCACCTGCCGCCCATATCTGCTGCACGGCATCGAGGAATGCGTGCGCGCCGGACAGACCGGCGGGCTCGGCATCATCATCTACAACCGCAAGGAAGGTCGCGCCCTCGGTGAGGTGACCAAATTCCTAGTCTACAATGCGCGAAAGCGGCAGGACGGCGGCGATGCCGCCGCCCAGTATTTCGAACGTACCGAATGCGTCGCGGGGGTTCAGGATGCCCGATTCCAGCAGTTGATGCCTGATGTCGTGCACTGGCTCGGACTGAAGCGGATCGATCGCTTCGTTTCGATGAGCGACATGAAGTATGACGCGCTGGTGAGCCAAGGCATCGACATCGTCGAGCGCGTGCCGATCCCCGACGATCTGGTGCCGGCCGATGCCCAAGTGGAGATCGTCGCCAAGAAGGCGGCCGGCTACTACTCGGCCGAGGAGCCAACCGAGCGGGACTTCGTCGGCCGCTCGCTCGACAAGTATTGAGCGCGGCTGTGAGCCCCGAGGCGTCGGCGGCCCTGTCGTTGCTCAATGCAGGCGCGGTGCGCGAGCGCGCGCACAAGCTTCTTGCCGTCGGCCTCGAGGACCGGCTGCCGAACTTCCACGTCGACCTCGACCGCATGGATGCGACGGCCGAACTGGTGGTGGAGACCACGCGAAAGGCGTATCCCTCGCTGGCCGTGCCGTTCCATTCGCGCTGGCGGCATTTTTCTAGTGACGGTGCCGATCGCTGGACGGCCCTGGCTGACCGGGTCGCATGGCAGGATTCCGCGGCACGGGCCCGTGCCGAATTCGATCTGGCCATGGTCAGCGTCTTTCTCGACGCCGGCGCCGGGCCATCATGGCGTTACCACGACCCTGTGACCGGATCGGCGATTGGCCGTTCGGAGGGATTGGGACTGGTCTCGCTTGCGATGTTTGCCGCTGGCGCATTCTCCTGCGATCAGCGGCAGCCGCTTCGCGCCGATGCCGAGGTGCTCGCGAATCTATCCGTGACCGACCTCGCACGCGGCATGCAGGTGTCGGACGCCAATCCGCTGGTCGGCGTCGACGGCAGGGTGAATCTGTTGCGCAGCCTCGGCCGCCTGGTGGCCGCGAAGTCCGATGTCTTCGGCAGCTGCGATACGCCGCGGCCCGGCGGGCTGTTCGATCGGCTGGCATCGCTGACCGACGATCGCAGACTTCCCGCGCCGACGATACTGTCGGTGCTTTTGACGGAGCTTGGGCCGATCTGGCCGTCGCGACTGAGGCTTGGCGGGATCGCGCTCGGTGATTGCTGGAAGCATCCGGTCCTGGCGACTGACGATGTGACCAGCCAGCTCATGCCGTTGCACAAGCTTTCGCAGTGGTTGGCCTATTCGCTGATCGAGCCGCTGCAGAATGCTGGCATTGCCGTGACCGATATCGATGGGTTGACCGGCCTTGCCGAGTATCGAAATGGTGGTCTTTTCCTCGACAATGGCGTGCTGACATTCTGCGACGAGGGCGATGCATTCCGGGAGCATGATGTCGCTTCGCCGCTTGTTGTGGAATGGCGGGGGCTGACGGTGGCGTTGCTCGACCGCGTCGCGGATGATGTGCGGCGTCGTCTCGGGCTCGACGCAAACGCGCTGCCGCTGGCGAAAATCCTCGAAGGAGGAACCTGGGCTGCGGGCCGACGGCTGGCGCGTGAGCGCCGCGCCGACGCGTCGCCTCCGATCAAGATCATCAGCGATGGTACGGTGTTTTAGGGCAGGGGGGCTCGGTATGGAAGGAGTCACGATCGTTAGCCACCCGCTGGTACAGCACAAGCTGACACTGTTGCGCAGCAAGGACACCTCGACCAAGTCGTTTCGAGAACTCCTCAAGGAGATCGGGATGCTTCTCTGCTACGAAGTGACCCGCGATCTGCCACTGGCGGATGTCGAGATCGAGACACCGCTGGCGAAAATGAAATCGCCGGAGATATCAGGCAAGAAACTGGTGTTCGCACCTGTGTTGCGCGCCGGTGTCACTTTTGCAGAAGGCATGCTGGACCTCGTGCCGACGGCGCGTGTCGCCCATATCGGCCTTTATCGCGAGCCCGAAACATTCGTGGCCGTGGAGTATTTTTTCAAGGCGCCGAGCGATCTGCACGAGAGACTCGTGATCGTGATTTCCCCGGTGCTGGCGACAGCCAATCTGTCCGTCGCGGCGGTGGACCGGCTGAAGGAGCGTGGTGCCAACGACATCCGGTTGGTCAGTCTGATCGCCGCTCCTGAAGGGGTCGAACGCATGCGCGGCATTCACCCGGATGTTCCAATCTGGCTTGCCGCGATCGACGAAGGGCTGGACGAAAAACGCCTTCATCCTGCCGGGCCTTGGCGATGCGGGTGACCGTGCCTACGGGACTCGATAGTCGAGGCTGGTCGGAGGATTCGGCGATCAATCGCTTTCGTCGGAAACATCCGGCAGCTCTGCGAGCCTCGGAATGAACCGTACCGCAACGTTTGCTTCCTTCAGCATCGTACCGGCAATCGCAAAATCCTGGGACCAGTTGGAATTCGGCCGGTCAGGCTCATAGCCGACGACCTCCGATATGCCCGATTGGATAATCGCCTTGGTGCATTCCACGCAGGGGAACCAGGGCACGTAGATCGTGCAGCCCTTGAGCGCTATCCCGATGCGCGCAGCGTTGAAAATGGCGTTCTGCTCGGCATGGCAGCTCCAGACGTATTTTGCGCCGGTGATACGGGAGTGCCGCTCTTCCACCGCATCGTTGACCCCGCGTGGCAGGCCATTGTACCCGGTCGAGCGGATCTCATAATCGGGCCCGACCACGACGGCGCCCACGCGGCGTCCCTTTTCAATGCTCCAGTGCGCCAAATGATGCGCCAGAAGCATGAACCGCTCATCCCACTTCCCGTCTCGCAATTTGTCCGACCTCGCTAACGTGCGCCCAGCATCAAACAGGCGCTAAAAAAGTCAACAGCCGGTTTCCTCGTGCCTCCTTTGCCGCATTCAGTCCAGCAACCAGCTCGCCTGCCGAACTTCGCTCAGGAACGCCTTCGCCAACCGCGACAAGGGCTCTGCCTCCGACCATAGCATGTAGGCGACAGCGAGTGTCTTGGGCGCGAAGGGGCGCACGACAAGACCGTTGCTGCCGCCTTGGCGCGGAGAGAAGGGATCGACGACGGCCGCACCGACGCCAGCGGCCGCCAGCACGCAGGCCGTATTGCAATAGCGCACTTCGACGGTCGGCTGGAACGGCGCGCCGGCTCGGGCAAAGCTGTCACGCACGGCTTCACCGAGGCGGGTGCCTCGCTCGAGCCCGATGAAGGGCAGGTCGACCAGGTCGGCTGCGGAGGCGATCGGCTGTCCGGCCAGCGGATGTTGCGGCGGCAACAGCACGTAGGCCATTTCGCCGGAATGAACAACCTCATGCGCAATGCCCGGATGATGCGCCAGGCCGAGTGCTGGCGCCTCAGCGCGCAGGGCTGTGCTGGAGAGGGCGGCGAGGATCAGAAGGGCAGAAGCGAACGAGCGCGCGATTTTCATGGACGTCCTGGTGACGATGTCGACATACAAGACCGCCCGTGGGGCGGACGGTGTAACGCGAATGTGGGGCGGCTAGGCGATCGCCCGGATCGCGTTTGAGTAGATGCTTGCCGGACGGTTCAGTCCGTAATGGTCGCGCAACATGGCGCCCTCATAATCGTGGCGGAACAGGCCGCGTTTGCGCAGGATCGGCACGACCTGCTCGGCGAACAGATCGAAGCCGCCGGGCAGCCAGGGCGGCATGACGTTGAAGCCGTCGGCCGCGCCGTTCTCGAACCAGGTTTGGATGTTGTCGGCGATCTTCTCCGGCGCGCCGGCGATCACCCAATGGCCGCGTGCGCCGGCGAGGCGTTGCACCAGCTGGCGGATGGTCGGCTTCTCGCGATCGACAATGTCGACGACGAGCTTGAACCGGCTGGCGACACCGCGCGCGCTGTCGGTGTCGATCAGATGGCGCGGGAACGGGCCATCGAGGTCGAAGCCGGAAAGGTCGAGCCCGAGCATTTGGCGAAGCTGGATCAGCGAGTATTCCGGCTGGATCAGCTCGTTGAATTCGTCTTGCAGCCGATCTGCCTCGGCCTGCGTGCTGGCGACGAACGGACTGATGCCGGGCAGGATCTTGATCTGATCGGGACCGCGGTCGAAGGCGCGGGCTTGCCGCTTGATGTCGGCATAGAATTCCTGGGCGCTCGACAGTGTCTGGTGCGCGGTGAAGATCGCTTCCGCGAACCGCGCCGCGAAGGCGCGTCCGTCGTCGGACGAGCCGGCCTGGACATAGACCGGTCGGCCCTGCGGTGTCCGCGAGATGTTGAGCGGGCCGCGGACGCGAAAGTGCTTTCCGACGTGGTCGATGGCATGGATCCTGGCGGTGTCGGCGAAGACGCCCGACGCGGGATCATTGACCAGCGCATCATCTTCCCAACTGTCCCACAGCCGCGTGATGACATCGAGATATTCGCGCGCGCGCTCGTAGCGCTCGTGATGCGGCGGGTGTTCGGGCAGGCCAAAGTTCTGCGCTGCCTGCGGCGAGCTCGTCGTCACGATGTTCCAGCCGGCGCGGCCGCGGCTGAGGTGATCCAGTGAAGCGAATAGCGCGCCAGATTGTATGGTTCGGTATAGGTCGTCGATGCGGTCGCGATCAGGCCGATGCGCTTGGTGGCGGACGCGATCGCGGTGAGCAGGGTGATCGGCTCGAGCCGAAACCGCGCGGCATGGGCGGACATTGTCGGCCAGCGCTGGCCCGTCGGCGAAGAAGACCGCGTCGAACTTGTGCGCCTCAGCGCGTTGCGCCAGCTCCTGATAGTAGGTGACATCAAGCAGGCGGTCGGGGGTTGAGTCCTTGTATCGCCAGGCCGCCTCATGATGGCCGTCCGGATAGATGAAGAAGTTGAGGGAAAGCTGCCGCTTGCTCATGGCTGGACCTTGCGAAGGTGGATCGGATCAGTTGGCGGCCGGCGCCTTGCGCGCGAAGGCAAAGCGAAGGTAGCGCTCGAGCGACAGGCCCTCGGGCGTCCGCTTGTCCTCGACGAGCCGCGCGAACGCCTGACCCACCAAATTGCGCTCGGCTGGCGAGAACGCTTCCAGAAAGTTCCCGAAGGCGCTTGCTTCCGACCAGCGCAGCAATGAAGCGGCATCGTCATGGATGTCGACCAGCGCGCGCAGCTCGCTACGGCTATCGATGAAGCCGTTGGCTGCGAACGATGCCGCAAGCTCCTCACCGGTCGATCCGAGCACTGGATTGGAATCCTGGCGGCGATCGCCGAGACCTGCTTCGGCGATGGCCTGGCTGAGCAGCACGCGGGATTGATGCGGTCGGGATGGATCCTGCACGTTCAGTCCGAGGCGGCCGCCCGGCTTCAGCACACGATGGATTTCCCGCAGGGCGCGGTCCTTGTCGGCAATCCAGTGAAACACGCTGTTCAGATAGACCGCGTCGAATTGGGCGTCGGCGAAGCGCGAGAGATCCTCCGCGCGGCCGGTGTCGAACTTGAGATTGCCGGCCTGCCGCAGCCGCGCGATCTCGATGCGGCCGGAAAGCGGATCGATGCCGATCACGCGGCCGTCCGGGCCGACCAGTCCGGCGACGAATTCCGCGAGCCGTCCGGTGCCGGTTCCGATATCGAGCACGTGATCGCCGGTCCGGATCGCCAGCGGCCCGATCAGGAATTTGCCGTGACGGAACTGAACCAATCCGGCTTCATCATAAGAGCGGGCGAGCTCTGGCGTGTCATTCTCGAGGCTGATGGCGCTGTCGGATTGCGGCATGTCGTTAGGTCCGTTGCTCGGGTGCTGCGCCAATGTTCAGCGCGCGCCTTGCATCGAACTCTACGTCGGCGCCGGTGAAATGAATTTGCGTTGTTGCGCGAGCGCCGAGCATGAATCTTATGAGCAGATTGCCGATCGGAGACGAGTGCGCGCGCGATGGCTGCGGAAGCGGGCGCGCGAGGCTGCTTCGCACGTTGATTGCGTGAGTTTTGCGTGTTGCAAAGTGCACGAGACGGCCGGCCTGATGATGAACATCGCAAATATTCCCGCAGGTGTGCTGCCGACGACGCGAACATTGCTCGGAGTCGGAAACAAAGCTGAATTCGTTTCATTGACTGAACCTCGATCGCTTTTACGATTTGCAACGTCAAAGCGAGGTTCTGCACCATGCCGCAATCCGATCCCGACAGCGTTGCCCGCGAAGCGCTTCGCCTGATCGGCCCTGATCCGCAAAACTGGGTGCCCGAGCGCGAAGCGATCGATCACAACGTGGTCGTGGTGGGCGGAGGGCAATCCGGCTCCGCCTTTGCCTTTGCGCTTCGGCGTGCCGGGATCGGCAAGGTCTCCGTGATCGATGCCGCGGCTGACGGTGCCAAAGCGGGCGTGTGGTTGACCAGCGCGCGCATGCACAAGCTGCGGACGCCGAAGACGCTTCCGGGACCCGAACTGGGCCTGCCGGGGCTCGGCTTCCAGGCCTGGTATGAAGCGCGCCATGGTGCGGCCGCCTATGATGCGCTCGATCGTATCCCGCGGCTCGATTGGGCGGCCTATCTCGACTGGTATCGCAGGGTCACCGGTGTTGCGGTTCGCTACGGCACGCGGCTGGTCCGCATCGAGCCGGCGGACGGGCATTTGCGACTGCATCTGGAGCGGAACGGCGCGGCCGTTATCGAGACCACGCGAAAGCTGGTGCTCGCGACGGGCTTTGCCGGCAGCGGCGGCGCGTCCGTGCCGGAGGTCTTGCAAGGCTTGCCGAAGCGGTTCTACGCGCATACCTCCGAGGCCATCGACTTCAGGAGCCTGCGCGGCCGCTCCGTCGCCGTGATCGGGAGCGCCGCATCGGCGTTCGATGCCGCGGCGGTCGCGCTGGAGGCCGGCGCGCGCGATGTCCACCTGTTCGCACGGCGCGAGACGCTGGCTTCGCTCCCGGTGATCCGGATCCGCGGCTATCCCGGCGCCTATGACAATTACGGCGCGCTGCCCGACGCGGTGCGTTGGCAACAGGCGATCCGCTTCCGGCAAGCCGGCTCGACGCCGCCGCCGGATGCGATCTCGCGGGCGGTGTCCTTTCCCAACTTCCATCTGCATTTGGGCGCGCCATGGACCTCGGCACGATTGCAGGGTGTGCGTCCCGTCGCGGTAACCATCCACGGCGAGTTCAGTTTCGACTTCGCGGTCGCCGGCACCGGCTATGCCGTCAGCCTGGGCGCGCAGAACGAGCTCGGCGATTTCGCAGATGAGATCCTGTTGTGGCGGGACCGCTTCGCTCCGCCTGCCGACGAGCGCGACGAGACATTAGCGGGCTATCCTTATCTCGGATCGGGGCATGAATATCTGGAGAGAGTACCGGGCCGTGCGCCGTATCTGAAAGACATCCACGTGTTCAATCCGGCGGCCTTCGTCAGCTTCGGCCTGCCGGTCGGGGACGTGCCGAGCTTCAAGCGCGATATTCCAGCGGTCGTGGCGCGGATCAGCCGCGATCTGTTCCTGGCGGATCTCGCGTCGCATGAAGCGCGCATCAACGGAACGATTGCGGAGGATTTTGCGCCGGAGCTCTATGCATCAGCGATCTGGCGGCCGCCGCAGCACGCCGCAGCCGAATAAGGCACGCTCGAACGGAATGTCAGCAACTCCGCCGTCGCTCACGCGACCGGCGCACGGTGGAGCCTTGTCCAGGGGATCGCAAGGATGAGAACAGGATCATGAGCAACACCACGACGATCGACAACGTCATTCCGCGCGCAGACATCGTCAAGCGCTCGGCCCGGCTGGGTGCCGAGATCAGGAACGTCAAACTATCGGGTGACCTCTCAGATGAAGTCATTCGAGCCATCAACCAGGTGCTGCTCGAGCACAAGGTGATCTTCTTCCGCGGCCAGCAACATCTCGATGACGCCGAGCAGGAGCGCTTTGCGGTGCGGCTCGGCAAGCTCGTGCCGCATCCGACGGTCGGCGCGACCAAGGGAACGTCGTCGATCCTGGAACTGGATTCGGGCCGCGGCGGCGGTCGGGCCGACCAGTGGCACACCGACGTGACATTCGTCGACGCCTACCCGAAGATCTCGGTGCTGCGCGGCGTAGTGATCCCTCCTTATGGCGGCGATACCGTGTGGTCGAACACGGCGGCCGCCTATCTGGACCTGCCGGTTCCGCTGCGCAAGCTCGCCGACGAGCTCTGGGCGGTGCATAGCAACGCCTATGACTACGCGGTGAAATCGCGCGCGACCGAGGCGGACAGGAAGCATTTCGACGAGGTGTTCACCGGCACGATCTACGAGACCGAGCATCCGGTGGTGCGGGTCCATCCGGAGACCGGCGAGCGCACTCTCGTACTCGGCAATTTCGTGCAGCGCTTTGTCGGCCTGCCGAAATATGACGGTCAAAAACTGTTCGACCTGTTCCAGTCGCACATCACTGCACTGGAGAACACCGTGCGCTGGAGCTGGCAGGCCGGTGACGTCGCGATCTGGGACAACCGTGCGACCCAGCATTACGCGGTCAATGACTACGGCGATCAGCATCGCGTGGTCCGTCGCGCCACCATCGATGGCGATGTGCCGGTCAGTGTTGACGGCCGCCACAGTGTAACGCGCATCAAGTCGTCGAAGCCGCAGGCGGCAAAGGCCGCCTGATTCAAGATCAGTTATCGGAGCAATCAAGATGAATGCCATCATTCGAATTCTGCGGGCGCGGCGAGCCGCCGCGCGCAGGGCCGCACGGTTCCTGCTGGCCGGCGCCTTCGCACTGGGCCTCGTGGCCCCGGCCTTCGCCGAGCCGCCGCTCGAGAAGACGGAAATCCGCTATCAAGGCTGGGCGGGTCAGGTGACGTTTACCGAGCTCGCCGAGGACCTCGGCTATCTCGCGCCGTTGAAGCTGAAATGGGTCGGCAACACCATCAGCGGCCCGCAGGACATCCAGACCGTCGTCACCGGCGATATCGACATCGGCGGCGCCTTCTATGGCGCGATCCTCAAGCTGATCGCGGCCAAGGCACCGATCAAGGCCGTGGTCGGCTACTACGGCTCCGACGCCAACACCTATTACGGCTACTTCGTGAAGGACGACAGCCCGATCAAGTCTGCCCGCGATCTGATCGGCAAGAAGGTCGCCGTCAACACGCTGGGCGCGCATCTGGAGTTCGTGCTGCGCGAATATCTCGCCCGCAACGGCCTCGGCGCCGGCGAAGCCAAGCAGGTGACGCTGGTCGCGATCCCGCCGGTTTCCGGCGAGCAAGCGCTGCGGCAGGGTCAGGTCGAGGTCAGCGCGCTCAGCGGCGTGCTGCGTGACAAGGCGCTGGAACGCGGCGGGATCCGCTCGCTGTTCAACGACACCGACCTGTTCGGTCAGTTCACCGGCGGCGCCTATGTGTTGCGGGACAAATTCATCAAGGACAATCCCGATGCCGCGCGCAAGCTGGTCGAGGGCATCTCGCGCGCCATCCAGTGGGCGCAGACGACACCGCCGGAGGAAGTGCGAGCTCGCTTCGAGCGGATCATCGCCGAGCGCAAGCGCAACGAGGACGCATCCTCGATCAAATACTGGAAGAGCACCGGCGTCGCGTCCAAGGGCGGCGTGATCTCGGATGCCGAATTGCAGGTCTGGATCGACTGGCTGGTGAAGGATGGCCTGCTCAAGCCGGGCCAGATCAAGGCCTCCGACACCTACACCAATGCGTTCAACTATTTCCATCCCGGCAAGACGGCGGAGGCACGATGAGCGCAGTCAAGATCCGCTTCGAGCAGGTCCGCAAGGAATTCGTCACGCGCGGCGCGGGCGGCCGTCCGGCGGGCCGGTTCACGGCGCTGGAGGACATCACCCTCGACGTTCACGCCGGCGAATTCCTGGCCCTGGTCGGCCCGAGCGGTTGTGGCAAATCGACCTTGCTC
This sequence comes from Bradyrhizobium tropiciagri, assembly GCF_001189845.1. GTDB lineage: Bacteria > Pseudomonadota > Alphaproteobacteria > Rhizobiales > Xanthobacteraceae > Bradyrhizobium > Bradyrhizobium tropiciagri. The sequence goes on along the minus strand of NZ_LFLZ01000002.1, from coordinate 240,313 downwards.
GATCTGCTGGGCGGCCTGACGACGCCGACCAGCGGCCACATCCTGCTCGACGGGCGGCCGATCGGCGGACCCGGCCGCGACCGCGGCATCGTATTCCAGCAATATGCGCTGTTTCCCTGGCGCACCGCTGCGCAGAACGTCGAGTTCGGCCTCGATATTGCGGGGCTCAAGGCCAAGGAGCGGCGCGACGTCACGTACCATTTCCTCGATCTCGTCGGCCTGTCCGGCTTTGCCGACCGCTATCCGCACGAGCTTTCAGGCGGCATGAAGCAGCGCGTCGCGATCGCGCGGAGCCTCGCCTACGATCCCGAGGTGCTGTTGATGGACGAGCCGTTTGCAGCCCTCGACGCCCAGACGCGCGAGACGTTGCAGGGCGAACTGCTGCGGATCTGGCGGGCCACCGGCAAGACCATCGTCTTCATCACCCACGGCATCGACGAGGCTGTCGTGCTCGGCCAGCGCGTCGCGGTGATGACGTCGCGTCCCGGCCGGATCAAGGAGGTCATCGAGATCCCCGAGGTGCTGCGCAGCGAGGCGGAGGATATCCGCGCGTTGCCGGAGTTCGGCCAGGTGCGGCATGAGATCTGGAGCCTGCTGCGCGAGGAAGTGCAGAAGGCCCAGCAATCGGCGGGCAGCGTCGCCGCGCTTCGTGTCGATCGTGAAGTGAAAGAGGTTGCCCATGTCTAGCCTGGAGACGCTGACCCTGCTGGAGATGGCGCACGGGCGCCCGGAGCAGCTGTCCGGTGCGAGCGGCCCTTCGCCGCTCGTGAAGGGGGTCCGCACGGCAGTGCGTGGACTCAGCGCGTTCGGACACCGCTCGTTGTTGCTGATCGCATTGCTGGCGCTGTGGGAGGCAGCGCCCCGGTTCGGTTTGATCGACCCCGTGTTCCTTCCGCCGTTCTCGGAGGTGATCGCCGCCGGCTGGCAGCTCGCGCAAACCGGCGAGCTTTATGACGATGTCTCGGCCAGCCTGCTCCGCGCGCTGAGCGGATTTCTGATCTCGGTCGCCTTGATCGTGCCGCTGGGCCTTGCCATCGGCTGGTATTCCCGGCTCGGCAATCTGCTCAACCAGTTCATCGAGATCTGCCGCAACACCGCGCCGCTGGCGCTGCTGCCGGTGTTCATCCTGCTGCTCGGGATCGGCGAGCTCTCCAAGATCACGATGGTGATCTATAGCTGCGCCTGGCCGCTGCTGCTCAACACCATCGCGGCAGTGAAGCAGGTCGATCCGCTCCTGATCAAGTCGGCGCGGACGATGGGGGCGAGCCCGCAACAATTGTTCCGTAAGGTGATCCTGCCGGCGGCGCTGCCGACCATCTTCGTGGGTATTCGTCTGGCGAGCGCTTCGGCGATGCTGGTGCTGGTCGCCTCCGAGATGGTCGGTGCCAAGGCCGGTCTCGGCTATCTCATCATCAACAGCCAGTACAGCTTCCTGATCCCGCAGATGTATTTCGGCATTCTCGGGATCACGGTGATCGGGCTGGTGTTCAACGCCGTGCTCGAGGCGCTGGAGCGGCGCTTCATGCGGTGGAAGCCGGTGGCGGCCGCGTAAGTGCTGGCTAGGCCCCGCCCGGCGTGTTCCGGACGGTAGCCTGGGTCACAACGCTGTTCGGCGGCACGCCCTTGGTCAGCCAGACATTGCCGCCGATGGTGGAGCCCCGGCCGATCGTGATGCGGCCGAGGATGGTGGCGCCGGCGTAGATCACGACGTCATCCTCCACGATCGGATGGCGGGCGTCGCCCTTGATGACGCTGCCTTCGTCGTCGGTCGGAAAATGCCGCGCACCGAGCGTGACGGCCTGGTAGATGCGGACATTGTTGCCGATGATTGCGGTTTCCCCGATCACGACACCGGTGCCGTGATCGATGAAGAAGCCGGAGCCGATGCTGGCGCCGGGATGAATGTCGATGCCGGTCCGGGCATGGGCGATTTCCGACATCAGGCGAGCGATCAGCCGTGCGCCGAGGCGATACAGCAGGTGCGCGAGGCGATGGTGGATAACGGCCGTCATTCCGGGATAGCCGATCAGGATCTCCGGAAAGTTCCGCGCCGCCGGATCACCGACGAAGGCCGCGCGCAGATCGTTGATGAGGAGCCCGCGGACTGACGGCAGCTGGGATGCAAATGCGCGGGTCAGCTCGATCGCCTCTTCACGTTCGAAGCCCGGTTCGAGCTCATCGCCGACGAACAACGCGCCGCGGTGGATCTGGGCGCTGAGTGAATCCAGCGCGATGCTCAGCCTGTTGCCGACGAAATAGTCGATGTTCTCGCCGTCGAGATCGGACTGTCCGTAGTGCCGCGGAAACAGCGCCTCGGTAAGCCCGTCGAGGATCGCCCCCAGCGCCTCGCGCGAGGGCGCGCGCCGGGCTTCGCCGTCCTGGCGGATGCTGTGAGTCTCTTCCCGGGAGACGCGCAGCTCGGCGACGATGCGGTTGAGCTGCCAGCGGCCGGGTGGAGTTACCGTCGCGCCGACAGATGAGGGGGGAGACTGCGGAGGGGTTTCGCGTTTCATGTGCTGCTCCCGGTCCTATCGAACGTGCGCCAGGGGAATGCTGACCTCGGCCAGAAGATCGAGATCGGCCTCGTGGTCGATCTGGACATACTGTCCGTTCCAGTAGGTGAGGCCGGATAGCCGGTGCGACAGCTCCATGCTGGCGAGCCGGCCCACGATGATGCCGTGCGAATGCCGCTCGATGATCTCCTCGACCTGGCACTCGACCATCGCCAGCGAGCGTTCGAGCAACGGCACGCCCGACGAGCCACAGGTCCAGGCGATGCCCTCGAAGCGCTCGTGGCCCTTCAGGCGGCCATTGCTGAAGCGCTCCGCGAGCGCCTGCTGATCCGAGCCCAGAATATTGACGCCGAAAGCCCGATGCCGGGCGATCGCGGTGAAGGACGACGCCAGGCGGTTGATGCTGACCAGGAGCCGCGGCGGCGCGGCGCTGAGCGAGGTCAGCGAGGTCACCGTCATGCCGGTGATATCTTCGCCTTGCCCGGCGGTGATGACGCAAACGCCGCCGGCGAGGCGGCGCATGACGAGCCGAAACTGGCGTTCGATCTCGTGTTCGGCGTCGACGAGGTGGATATCCGGCTTGCTCATCGGGCTTCTCCCTCTCTTTTACCGCGCCGGATCGAGCCTTCGATCAGAAGAAGCCCTTGGCGGGCAGTGGCGTGCCGCTGATCTCATATTGGCCGATCGAGCGGGCCTTGAAGGTGTTCGGATTGTGCGAGGCCAAAGTGCGTGCGTTGCGCCAGTGGCGGTCAAAATTGGTCGACTTCTTGGTGGCGGAGGCGCCGCCGACGTCGAACAGCAGGCTGCCGCTTCGGATCGCGAATTCGTCGGCGACGATCTTGCTTTCGCCGATAGCAGCGCTGCACGGTGGGCCGCTTCGACGGCGTTGGCGTCGCCGGCGTCGAATGCATCGGTCGCGACATCGAGCGCTTCGGCTGCAGCCAGCACGACCGTTTCGGCGGCAAACGCGCCGCTCGCGATCTGGCCGATGGTCTGTTGCAGCAGCGGATCGTCCGCCGGAATCTCGCTCGGCGCGTAATAGAATGTCCGCTTGCGGGACCGCACCAGAGCCGTGGCGTCACGCAAGATCGCGCGCGAAATGCCGGCGTTGATCGCGGTCAAGAACAATTGCGCGAACGTGTTGGAGTAGGGAATGCCATAGCCGGCGTCAGGTGCGTCGAATACCACCTCCTGGCGCTTGACGCGCACATTGCGGAAATGGCTGGTGCCGGTCGCGGTCAGCCGTTGACCGAGGCCGTCCCAGTCGTCGACCAGCTCGATGCCCTCGCGATTGACGGGGATCAGGACTGCCGCATTGGTGGCGGACGCGTCCGCGGTGCGGACCAGAACATAGTCCGAGTAGAGCGTGCCGGTGCTGTAATATTTGGTGCCGTTGAGCAGATAGTCGTCGCCGTCGGCCGTCAGCGTGGTGTTCGGCGTGACGTTGCCGACCTTCGGCGTATCGAGCTCGGTGGCCGCAAGACCGATGATCGCGCCATCGGCGACGGCCTTCTGCCACTGCCTGTGCTGATCGTCCTTGGGGCGGCGCACCAGGCGCTCGACCACGCTGAAATGGTTGCGCAGGATGTGCGCGACGTTGGCGTCGGCCTCGCCGAGGCGGATCACGATCTCGAACAGCGCGCGGATCGTTGCACCCGCACCGCCGGCCTCGGTCGGCAATCGAAGCGCGCCGAGGCGGGCCTTGCGGATGAGATCGATTTCTGGGAACGGCAGGACGCGCTCCCGCTCGCGGTCGCTGGCACCCTCGGCAATGCTGCCCAGCAGTGCGTCGATATCGGGCGAGTGGCTGTCGAGGCGATCGGACGACGCCAGCGCGCTGGTGGAGACAGGCTTGTTCATGGATTTCACCCGGAACGATGTTAGTTGCAGGTCGCGATCAGAGCTGTGCGAGGTGGTCGGTGACCTTGACGGGCTCGGGCAGCACCTTGCGTGCCACCAGCCAGTCGGCGGCCTTTTGCAGCTCGGACAGGAATTTCTCGTCATTGACCGGGAAGTAGCGATACTTGCGGTCCAGCGCGACGAACTGGTCGCGCACCTGGTCGCTGTATTTGCCGGCCTTTTGGGCGATGTATTCGGCGTCCTTGCTGTTGTCGGAAATCCACTTGCCTTCGGTGCGGAAGGCGTCGTTGACGGCACGAACCAGCGCCGGGTTCTCGGTCGCGAACTTCCTTGTGGTCAGGTAGGACGTGTAGTCGATCTGGAAATCCAGGTCGCGGCCCTCGAGGAAGATATCGTGCGCCTTGTAGTCGAGCCGCGCGATGTCGACGCCGGGGCTCCACATCGACCATGCGTCTACCTTGCCGGACGCCAGCGCCGGCGCGGCATCCGGCGGATTGAGGTAGACGAACTTCACCGCGGAGCGGTCGACCTTGTGCTTCTCGAGTGCAGCGACGAGCAGGAACTCGCCGAGACCGGAGCGATTCACCGCAACCGACTTGCCGACCAGGTCCTCGACCTTGTTGATACCGGAATCGTCCCTGGCGATGATCGCGGTGGTGCGGGGTTCGTAGACCACGAACTGGGTGAAGACGAGCGGCGAGCCGGCGATGATCGCGGCGAGCGCCGGCGTCGTGCTGCCGCCGAAACTGAAGTCGGCGCTGCCGCCGGTCACCGCCTGCAATGTCGGGGCATGGTTGGGAAACGGACCCAGCCATTCGACCTTGATGCCGTCCTTGGCCAGCAGCTTCTCGAATTCTCCGCGCTCCTTGGCAATCAGATTGAGGCCGCTGAGGCCCCAGGTGAGGCGGACGGTATCGGTGACGCGGCCGGTCGCCGACTGCGCGATGTCCGGGATGTTGAAGCCGGCGATGGCGCCGATGCCGAACGCGGCGCCGCCGAGGAAGCCGCGGCGGGAAGGTTTTGCGATTGAGCGAGACATGGCTGTCCTTCAGAAGATTCTGGCGGGGATGGGATGAACGGCGCTGACGCCGAGCTCGGTGAGCAGCTCGGTGCGGGCGATCGATGTTTTGCCGCGACCGTCCGTGCGATACACGAAGGCGATCCGGCCCTCACGCATCACCAGAATGCGGTCGGCGAGCGCGATCGCCTCGTCGACGTCGTGGGTGACCAGGAGTACGCCGGGCCGATGGGTGGTGACCAGCTCGCGCACGAGGTCGTGCATGCGAATACGGGTCAGCGCATCAAGCGCGGCAAAGGGTTCGTCGAGCAGCAGCAGTTCCGGCTCCTGCACCAGCGCGCGGGCGAGTGCCACGCGCTGCGCCTGGCCGCCGGAGAGATTGCGCGGCCAGTCGTCCAGCCGGTCACCGAGTCCGACTTCGGCGAGTGCCGCTGCGGCGCGCTCGCGCGCATTGCCGGCCTGCAGGCCGAGCGAGACGTTGCGCCACAGGCTGTCCCACGGCAGCAGCCGGTGCTCCTGGAAGACGACCGCCGGGCGGCGCGGGGCCGCGATGCGGCCGCCGTCAATCGGGTCGAGGCCGGCCAACGCGCGGAGCAACGTGGTCTTGCCGCAACCGCTTTCCCCGAGCAGGGCGACGAACTCGCCGCGCTCGATCCGCAGATTGAGATTCTCGATGACGACGCGATGGCCGTAGGCGCGGCGGAGATTCGTCACGACGACCGCCGGTGAGACCGCGGCGGCGGAGGGGGCGACATGCAAGGTCATCGCGCTCCTCCGTAGTTCGGATGCCAGGCGAGCAAGCGGCGCTCGAGAAAACGGGCGATGCCGTCGGCGGCGACGCCGATCAGCGCGTAGATCACGATCGTCAGCACGATCACGTCGGTGCGCAGGAACTCCCGCGCATCCATCGCAAGGAAGCCGATGCCGGATTGGGCGCCGATGGTTTCGGCGACGACCAGCGCAAGCCATGCGGTCGCCAGCGCATAGCGCACGCCAGTCAGGATCGAAGGCAGCGCCCCGGGCAGGACGATGCGGCGGATCAGCTTCAGCGTGCCGAGGCCTTGGATGCGGCCAAGCTCGATCAGCTTCGGATCGACCTGCCGGATCCCCAAGTTGGTATTGATGTAGATCGGAAAGGTAACGCCGAGAGCGACCAGGAAGATCTTTTCGGCTTCGCCGACGCCGAGCCAGACGATCACCAGTGGCAGCAGGGCGAGGAAGGGGATGGCGCGGATCATCTGGACGCTGCGGTCGATTGCGGCCTCCGCGATCCGCGAGAATCCGACCAGGATGCCGAGGGTGAACCCGACGGCACCCCCGATCGCAAAACCGGCGACGGCACGCAACAGGCTGACGCCAAGGTCGTTCAGCAGGCTTCCCGAGGTCGTCAGCTTGAATGCCGTCTTTATGACCTTGCTCGGCGCCGGCAGCACCTGCGGTGACAGCCATCCGCCTTGTGCCAGGAGTTCCCAGACCACAAGCAGGATGGCCGGCGCCAGCCACGACAGAAGTTGCAGGCCGCGCCGACCAATCTCGAGCCTGCGCCTTGGAAGATATGTGGCGGTCGTGTCGCCGCGCGGTTCGGCGTCGTACGCAACCGGTGACGCCGTCTGCTCGAGATTGCTCAAGGTAATCTGTCCTGCGTCATCCTGCGTGATCTTCTGTGGTCACGCAGTTCTTCGGTCGCGCGACGCACGCTGTCGCATCGCGTGACGTGTTGTCTACATGTCCCAAACTGTCCCACGATTTTCTGCAGACAGAAATAGAGCGGTTTTTCAATTGTCGTTCGTTCCGGAGTGTTTCTCGGTTACCCGCGCGCGCGACACGGCAAGGAAAATCTTTTGATGCGCGGTTGCTTGATCTCCTGCAGTGCAAGGCGCCAGAACAACGCGCGAGGACGCAGGAGAAACAACGAATGACGACACGACCGGTCCGCTTTGGCATCTGGGCGCTGGTGCACGGCTCGCGCGCCGCCTATCAGGATCCCGACGAGCCCTATGATGCATCCTGGGAACGCAATCGCGATCTCGTGCTGGCCGCCGAGCGGCTCGGCTATGATTCAACGTTGATTGCACAGCACACGATTAATCCGCACCAGGAGGATCTCGATCAGCTCGAAGCCTGGAGCGCAGCGGCGGCGCTTGCGGCGCTGACCAGCCGGATCGAGATCATCGCCGCGATCAAGCCCTATCTCTATCATCCGGTCGTGCTTGCAAAGCTCGCGCTCGGCATCGAGAACATCAGCCGCGGCCGCTTTGCCATCAACCTGGTCAACGCCTGGAACAAACCGGAGCTCGACAAGGCCGGTATCGGCTTTGCCGAGCATGATGCCCGTTACGCCTATGGCCGTGAGTGGATCACGGTGGTCTCGCGCCTGATGCAGGGCGAGCGGCTGACCTACAAGGGCGAGCATTTCGACGTGCGCGACTATGCGCTGCGTCCGACGAGCTTCTACCGGTCCCGGCCGTTGATCTATGTCGGCGGTGAATCGGAGCCGGCGCGCGCGTTGGTCGCGGACCACGGCGACGTCTGGTTCATCAACGGCCAGCCGCTCGACGATGTCGCCGGCCTGATTGCCGACGTTGCGAGCCGGTCGCGAACGAGCTCGCCGCTGCGCTTCGGTCTGTCCGCCTTCGTCGTCGCGCGCGAGACACAGGCCGAGGCTCAGACGGCGTATGAGCGGCTGCTCGAGCTGTCGAGGAAGGACGCACCGATCAAGGCAATACAGAAGCAGAACACCGACCCAAAGGTCGTGATGATGCAGACCATGCAGAAATCGGCGCGGGTCGGCAGCAATGGCGGAACCGCAGCGGGGCTGGTCGGCAGCTATGACGAGGTAGCTGCCCGGATCAGGGCCTTTCATGCCGCCGGCATCGAACTGTTCATGTTGCAGTTCCAGCCCTTCGAGACAGAGATGGAGCGTTTTGCCAGCGAGGTCATCCCGCGCGTCCGTGCATCGGCGGTGGTCGCTGCCGATGATGCACCCGTGCGCAGCGGCGTGCGCTGACGACGTCAGGCGCTCGCGGATGCCGCTTCGCGCTTTGCAAAGCGGCTGGCCGGGCGGGGCAAGCCAAAATGGTCGCGCAGGGTGGTGCCGGCGTAGTCCCGGCGGAATAGTCCGCGCCGCTGCAGGATCGGCACCACGCTGTCGACGAAGACTTCCAGCCCCGTCGGCAACACGTCCGGCATCAGGTTGAAACCGTCGGCGGCGCCGGCCTGGACCCAGGCCTCGATATCGTCGGCGATCTGCTCGGGCGTACCGACGATGATGCGATGGCCAACACCGCCGCCGAGCGCGCGCAGCAATTGGCGGACGGTGAGATTACCGCGACGGGCAAGCGCCACGGTGCCTTGGAACATCGTGTGGTTCGCATTGGCCGGCAGCGGCAGATCGGGCAGCGGCTTGTCGAGCTCGAGGATGGCCGGATCGACCTGCAATGTGCCGGCGAGACGCGCGAGGCTGTATTCGATCGGAACCAGCTCCCAGAGCTCATCCTGACGCCGCTTGGCTTCAGCTTCCGTACTGCCGATGACGGTGGCGAGGCCCGGCAGGATGACAATGGAATCACCGGCGCGGCCGTAGGTGGCGGCGCGCGCTCGCAGATCACGAGCGTATGCCACACCTTCGTCGATGGTCTGCGCCAGCGTGAACACGGCCTCGGCCTGGGCGGCGGCGAGGTCCCGGCCATCGCTGGAGCCACCGGCCTGCACCGTCACCGGGCGTCCCTGCGGCGAGCGCGGGACGTTGAGCGGACCGGCGACGCTGTAATGCGCGCCGTGATGCGCGATCGGATGCACCTTCGATGTGTCGACAAATCGCGCGGTCGCCTTGTCGCCGACAAAGGCGTCGTCTTCCCAGCTGTCCCACAGCGCATGCACGACCTCGGCGAACTCCTTGGCGCGGTCGTAGCGCGCCTTGTGCTCGAGCACGTTGGCGAGGCCGAAATTACGGCTGGCGGTGGCGTCGGCGGTGGTCACCGCGTTCCAGCCGGCGCGGCCGCCGCTTGCCAGATCCAGCGTCGCGAAGCGGCGGGCGATGTTGTAGGGCTCGTTGTAGGTCGTCGACGCGGTTGCGATCAGGCCGATATGGGTCGTTGCCGCGGCGACGCTCGCCAGCACGATGGTCGGCTCCATCGACATGAACGAGCGGTAGTCGATGCGGTCGGTGATCGCAGGGGTATCGGCCAGGAAGATCGCATCGAGCTTGCCGCGCTCGGCGATCTGCGCCACCCGCACGTAATGGCCGACGTCGAAGCAGGCGCGCGGATCGCTTTCCGGCAATCGCCAGGCTGAGGCATAGACGCCGGAGTGCAGCAGGTTGACATTGAGGTGGAGCTCGCGATGGGACATGGCTGCTGCCGTGGGCTTGAATGATCTGCCTCACGAGATATCGCCAGCAGACGTGCGAGGAAATGAACGGTGGCCGTTCGCGCGCAAAAAGAAATATCCGCCTCTGCTCGCAGCGCCGCTGCATGATCCTGTGCCGCGGGTCGCGGCAGCGGCGAAATAACCGCTACGCGGCAACACAAATTTTCTTCGGCCGTTGGTACCCGGGAAAGCTTCGTCCAACTCTCCGCAAATATCTGAAATTGCCAGCGATGCGTGCGCGCGCAACGATGTGTCGAGACGCGACCCGCTGTCGATTCCGCCGGAGACGTGACGCATGACGATGCAGCCTAACCGCGCCGAGCGGGTGTCCGCGCCGACCGGATCGGTGGAGTTCGACGCCGACGTGCTGGTGCTCGGCGGCGGCCCGGCGGGGACGTGGGCTGCGGTCAGCGCCGCCGAGCGCGGGGCGCGCGTGGTGCTGGCCGACAAGGGATTTTGCGGCACCTCCGGGGCAACCGCCGCGGCCGGCACCGGGGTCTGGTATGTCGATCCCAATCCGGCACTGCGCGATGCTGCGATGGCCAATCGCGAAAAGCTCGGTGGTCATTTGCAGGATCGTCGCTGGATGGCGCGCGTGCTCGATCGGACCTATGAGCAAAGCAACCGCCTGGCCGAGTGGGGTTATCCCTATCCGGTCGACGACAGCGGCAAGTCGCAGCGCAACTCGCTGCAAGGGCCGGAATACATGCGCCTGATGCGCAAGCGCACCAAGCAAGCGGGCGTCACCATTCTCGATCACAGCCCTGCGCTGGAACTGCTGGCGGACGATGAAGGCGCGGTTGCCGGTGCGAGCGGCATCCGCCGGCAGAAGGACGATCGCTGGACGGTGCGCGCCAAGGCGGTCGTGATCGCGACGGGTGGCTGCGCGTTCCTCAGCAAGACGCTGGGATCGAACGTGCTGACCGGTGACGGCTATCTGATGGCCGCCGAGGTCGGGGCCGAGTTCAGCAGCATGGAGTTCTCAAACCCGTATGCGATCTCGGCGGCGTTCGGCTCGGTCACCAAGACGCTGTTCTATGGCTGGGCCAGCTTCACCCATGAAGACGGCAGCATCGTTCCCGGCGCGGCGTCGAAGGGCGGACGGTCGGCGATCGCGCGCGCGCTGCTTCAGGGCCCGGTCTATGCCCGGCTCGACAAGGCCGATGACGCCGTGCAGCGGCAGATGCGGATGTCGCAGCCGAACTTCTTCCTGCCGTTCGATCGCACCGGCATCGATCCGTTCAGGGATCGCTTCCCGGTGACCTTGCGGCTGGAAGGTACGGTCCGCGGCACCGGCGGCCTTCGCATCGTGGATGACAGCTGCGCCACCAGCGTGCCGGGCCTGTACGCGGCCGGCGATGCGGCGACGCGCGAATTGATCTGCGGCGGCTTCACCGGTGGCGGCAGCCACAACGCGGCCTGGGCGATGTCGTCGGGCACATGGGCGGGGCAGGGGGCGGCGGACTACGCCCGACAGCTCGGCGCGATCGGCCGGCGGAAGCCGTCTCCGGCTGGAACGATCGCATTTCGCAATCGCCCGCAGCGTGCGTTCGCGCCGGCTGCGCTGGCGAAGGCGATCCAGACCGAAGTGTTCCCGTATGAGCTGAACTACTTCCGCGAAGCATCGCGTCTGCAGGGCGCGCTGGCGCGCCTCGATGCGGCCTGGCGCGATGTCTCCGAGGCGGATGCGGCCTCCAGTGCCGATCTGCTCCGCGCCCGCGAGGGTGCGGCGATGCTGGCGACCGCGCGCTGGATGTACCGCAGCGCGCTGACGCGTCAGGAGAGCCGCGGCATGCACCGCCGCGACGATTTCCCCGACCAGGACGATCGCCAGCGCCATTATGTGACGACCGGTGGCCTCGACGAGGTCTGGACCTCGGTACGGCCGCATGCGGAAGCAGCCTATGCGGAGGCCGCGGAATGATCGAGGTCGTCGACGCCGCCAGCTGCACGTCCTGCGACATCTGCGTCAACGTCTGTCCGACCAATGTGTTCGACAAGACCGACGGCATCCCCGTGATCGCCCGCCAGAGCGATTGCCAGACCTGCTTCCTTTGCGAGCTTTACTGTCCGGAGGATGCGCTCTATGTATCGCCCTTCGCCGACGAGGCCCAGGCGATCGACCTCATAGCGCTCCGGAAAGCCGATGCGATGGGGAGCTATCGGCGGGCGATCGGCTGGACCGACGACACCAGGGAACGCCGCGGCGACGACCGCAGCTACCTTCTGTTTGGTCATTGAGCTCAGGGCTCCGGCCCCCAAGCGACCAAAGCCATTCGAATTGGACGACTGAATGAACGTGCATCAATCGCTGTCGGCGGCGCAGCCCGTCGAAACGCCGCCTATCGCGTCCGCTCCGAGCGCGAGCGATACCATGGTGCGGTTTGAATCCGTTTCGAAGATCTATCCCGCCTACCGCGACAAGCCGAGCGTGCAGGCGCTCGCCGGCATTGATTTTGCTATCCCGCGCGGCTCGATCACCGGCGTGATCGGCCGCTCGGGTGCCGGTAAATCGAGCCTGGTGCGGCTGATCAATGGACTGGAGAAGCCGTCGAGCGGCCGTGTCGTCGTCGACGGCCGCGACATCTCCGCGCTCTCCGGCCGCGGGTTGCGCCTGGCCCAGCGCTCGATCGGCATGATCTTCCAGCATTTCAACCTGCTGTCGTCGCGCACCGCGGCGGACAATATCGCCCTGCCGCTCGAGATCGCCGGCTGGTCGAAGGCCGACATCGCCGTTCGTGTGAAGGAACTGCTCGCGCTCGTCGGCATCGCCGACAAGTACGACCGGTATCCATCCGAACTGTCGGGCGGCCAGAAGCAGCGCATCGGCATCGCCCGCGCGCTTGCCACGCGGCCGAACGTACTGCTGTCGGATGAGGCGACCTCGGCGCTCGATCCGCAGACCACCCGCGCCATCCTCGATCTGCTCGCCAACATCAATCGCGAGCTCGGCGTGACGATCGTGCTGATCACCCACGAAATGTCGGTGGTCCGCCAGCTCGCCAAGGAGGTCGTGGTGATCGACGCCGGCGACATTGTCGAGCGCGGCCATGTCGCCGATATCTTCACGCACCCAAAACATCCGGTTACGCAGACCTTCCTTTCGGAGGTGGTCGGTGACAGCATCCCCGTATCGCTCTCGAGCCGCCTGGTGGCGCAGCCGATTGCCGGCGGGCAGGCCGTCATTCGGCTGCAGGTGCGCGGCAGCGATGCCGGCGATACGGTCGTTGCGCGGCTCGCGCGCGAGCTGTCGATCGACGTCGCGCTGCTCTCGGCGCGGATCGACGAGATCGGCGGCCAGCATGTCGGCTCGCTGACGATCGGCATTCCCGGCGGCGACGTCGCGGTCAAGCGGGCCGTCACCTATCTGTCCCAACACAATCTTGCAGTGGAGCGGCTCGGCTATGTCGCCTGAACTCATCAACCTGATCATCCAGGCGACCGGCGAGAGCCTGTTCATGGTGTCGGTGGCGGCGTTGATAGCCACCTTGTTGGGGCTACCGATCGGAATCTTCCTGGCGACCAGCCGGAAGGGCGAGCTGTTCGCGGCTCCCGCCGTCAACGGCATCCTGGGCGTGGTCGTGAACGCGACCCGCTCGACGCCGTTCATCATCCTGGTCGTTGCCATCATCCCGTTCACGCGCCTGATCGCGGGCACGTCGATCGGTTCCGGCGCGGCGATCGTGCCGCTGACGATCGCGGCGACGCCGTTCATTGCGCGCCTGGTCGAGGGCGCGATCCGCGAGGTCGACGGCGGGCTGATCGAGACGGCGTCGTCGTTCGGCGCCAGCCCGCTGCAGATCGTGTTCAAGGTGCTGATCCCGGAGGCGTTGCCCGGGCTGGTGCTGGCGCTCACGCTCGCGGTCGTCAGCCTGCTCGGCTATTCCGCGATGGTCGGGGCCGTCGGCGGCGGCGGGCTCGGCGATCTCGGCATCCGCTACGGCTATCAGCGCTTCATGCCGGAGATGATGCTGGCCGTCGTCGTGGTGCTGATCGCGCTGGTTCAGACGGTGCAGACCGCCGGCGACTATCTGGCGCGCAGGGTCAATCGCCGCCTGCGCCACCGCTGAGGCGCTGCTTGTTTGAGCATGGTCTTTCGGAAAGCCACTTCACACCTTTCCGGACCATGCTCTACGATCCCTTCGGCGCCAGCGTCTGCGTTCTGTTTGGGGTGCATGGACAGAAGCGATCGCCCATCGGAACGGAAAATTTGGATTCTGATTTCATTGATTTCGTCGGCGCGGCGAGAGATGACGATGAGATCTTCTTGCTGATTTGACGGAGATCAAGATGTCGTTTCGTTCTGTTGTGATGCTCGCGAGTGCCCTCGCTGCCTGGTCGGCGGCGGCCGCGGCCGAAACGATCAAGATCGGCGTCACGCCCGGGCCGCATGCCCAGATCCTCGAGGCGGTGAAGCCGATCGCGGCCAAGAGCGGCCTCGACATCCAGCTGATCGAATTCTCCGACTATGTCGTACCCAACGCCGCGCTCGACGCCGGCGATATCCAGGCCAACTCGTTTCAAAACCAGCCCTATCTCGACAACCAGAAGGCAGATCGCGGCTACAAGATCGAGGCGGTCGGGCTGACGGTGAACTTCCCGATCGGCGTGTATTCGAAGAAGCACAAGAGCTGGGCCGACATTCCCGATGGCGGCAAGGTGTCGATCCCGAATGATCCGACCAATGGCGGCCGTGTCCTGCTGCTGTTGCGCGACAAGGGCGCGATCAAGCTGAAGGAGGGCGTCGGCTTCAAGCCGTCGGTCATCGATATCACGGACAATCCCAAGAAGCTGAAATTCGTCGAGGTCGACGCGGCGCAGGCACCGCGCGCGCTGGACGATGTCGATGCCGCCGCGATCAACACCAACTATGCGACCCAGGCGGGCCTCGATCCGGTCAAGGATCCCATCCTGCGCGAGGATCCGAAGGGGCCTTATGTCAATCTGATCGCGGTCCGCGCCGCCGACAAGGACAAGCCCTGGGTCAAGACGCTGGTGGACAGTTATCACACGCCGGAGGTCAAGGAGTTCGTCCTGACCAAGTTCAAGGGCGCCGTGCTGCCGAGCTGGTAGTCGCCGATCCATTGATGATGGGCTGCCGAGCTCGGGAGAGATTTTGATGCGTATCTTGATGACCGTTGTTGCCGTTGCCGCGCTGCTCGCCCGCAACGCCCACGCCGAGACGATCCGGGTGGGAGTCACGGCCGGACCCCATGCAGAGATCACCGAGGTCGTCAGGAAGGTCGCGGCCGAACGTGGCCTCGATATCAAGGTCGTTGAATTCACCGACTACGTCATCCCAAACCAGGCGCTGGCGCTCGGGGATCTCGAGGCCAATTCGTTTCAGCACGAACCCTACCTGAAGAACCAGATCTCCAAGACCGGCTGGAAGATCGTCAAGGTCGCCAACACCATCGCCTCGCCGCAGGGCGTCTACTCGTTGAAATACAAGAAGCTCGCCGACCTGCCGGAAGGCGCGCGGGTGGCGATCGCCAATGATCCATCCAATGGCGCGCGCGGCCTGATGATCCTCGCGCTCCACGGCGTGATCAAGTTGAAGGACCCGAGCAACGTCGCCTCCACGATTGCCGACATCACCGACAATCCGAAGAAGCTGCGTTTCGTCGAGCTGGATGCAGCTCAGTTGCCGCGTTCGCTGCAGGACGTCGACCTGGTTTCGATCAACAACAACTATGCAGTGCAGGCCGGGCTCAATCCGGCGGTCGATGCCATCGCCCGCGAGGCGGTCGATGGCCCTTGGGTCAACATCATCGCCGTGCGCGAGCAAGACAAGGACAAGCCCTGGGTCAAGCCCTTGATCGATGCCTATCACTCCGACGAGGTGAAGGCGTTCCTCGACAAGCGATTCAAGGGCACCTACATCGCGACCTGGTGAGCTGAATCGCCGTTGCGTGATTTGCCGCCGTCCTATTCGGCGGCGTCGGAGCGGACTGCGCTGGAGGGCGCGTGGCGATAGCCCGCGCCCGGATGCGTGACGTGCAGGCGCGGCCCGCGTCCGGGGAACAGCTTCTCGCGCAGCGTGCCCTCGCGATATTCGGTCTTGTAGACGCCGCGCGATTGCAACTCCGGCACGACCAGATCGACAAAGGCATCGAGCGATTCCGGCGCAACCAGGCGGAACAGGTTGAAGCCGTCGACGTCGGTTTCGTCAGCCCAGGCGATCAGTTCATCCGCAACATCCTGGGGTGAGCCGACGACGAAGGGTGAGCGGGCGCCGGCTCGGCTGAGGCTCGCCAGGTCGCCGACCTTGATCGGGCGATCGCTCCGCACCGTGAAATTCTCCACCATCGACTGGATTGCATTGCTTTCGACATATTGCACGGCCTGATCGGGGCGATAGTTCGAGAAGTCGATACCAGTCCAGCCGGAGAGCAGGGCGAGCTGTCCGGTCTGGTCGACATGGTCCGCATACTCCGCCAGCAGATCGTGGGCCTCCGCGCGCGTCGGGGCAACGATCACCGTCGCGCCCGCGAACAGACGGATGTCGTAGGGATCGCGGCCGAATTCCTTCGCCGCGTCCCTGATGTCACGAACGGCGCGGGCGAGGATCGGCCTGGTCTGGCCGTTGAGGAAGATCGCCTCTGCATGCCGTGCCGCAAAGGCGCGGCCGCGTTTCGAGGTGCCGGCCTGGTACAGCAAAGGCGTCCGCTGTGGCGATGGTTCCGCGAGGTGAATGCCGTCGACTTTGTAGCGAGGTCCGTCGTGCCGGACAAAATGGATCCTCACCGGATCCGTGAAGATGCGCGCCGAGCGATCGCGACGAACGGCACCGTCCTCCCAGCTGCCTTCCCATAATTTATAGGTCGCTGCCAGGAAGTCCTCGGCCGCTTCGTACCGTTCATCATGCGCGCGATTTGCCGCGAGCCCCATCCCGCGCGCGCCGCTGTCGAGATAGCCGGTGACGATGTTCCAGCCGATCCGCCCGCCCGTGAGATGATCGAGCGTCGAGAAGCGGCGCGCGAATTGATAGGGGTGCTCGTAGGTGAGGTTCGAGGTGATGCCGAAACCGAGATGCTTTGTGACCAGCGCCATCGCGGAGACGAGCAAAGTGGGCTCGGCGTTCGGCAGCTGCACGGCATGCCGCAGGGCCGTCTCCGGGCTGCTGCCATAGACGTCATAGACGCCGAAGACGTCGGCGAGAAAGATGCCGTCGAGCATGCCGCGTTCCGCGGTCCGAGCGTAGTCGACCCAGTAATCCAGCGAATTGTAGTTGAGCGAGTTGTCGCGTGGATGCGACCACAGACCCGCCCAGTTGTGGCTCGGCGCCATCATGTTGAAGGCGTTGAAGCGAAGTTCTCTGGGTCGGGCCATCGTCTTGTTCCGTCGCTGAGCGGTTCACGACGGTTTATCATGCGGCCGGCGGACGTTTGTTTTCTATTCGGATCGCCGACGCGCGACTTCTGCTATCACCATCCGCGATGTCGCAATGGATCATTTGCGCCGCGCTCATTTGGCTGATCCTCGCAGCAGATCGGCGGGCGAAGCGATGCGCCTGCGAGCCAGTTTTGTGAACCAGACCTGATCGGTCTGCATCGGATCTGCGCAGATCGCGCATGAAACAAATCATGTGCGACCGGAGGGCCGGTCGAAAAATTCGCGGCGTCCCGTCTGTTTGCGACAGCATGCTCATCGCTATTTTTTCGGACGTCTCGACAAGCACCAAAACTGCCGCGCATCATTTCGGCTTGTGACGCACCAGCGCACGAAACTCAGGAGATCTGATCATGCCGGTCGAAACGAAGAATCCCGAGACGCTCGCTCTGCACGGCGGTTCTTTCCGTTCGGACCCCGCGACCGGTGCCGTGGCCGTGCCGATCTACCAGACGACGTCGTTCCAGTTCGAGAATACCGATCATGCGTCCAAGCTGTTTGCGCTGGAGGCACTCGGCCAGATCTACACCAGGATCAAGAATCCGACGGCCGATGCCTTCGAGGAGCGGTTGGCGGCGCTCGAAGGCGGCGTCGGCGCGCTCGCGCTCGCCTCGGGGCAGACCGCATCGGCCTTTGCCATCTTCAACATCGCACAGGCCGGCGACAACATCGTCTCCTCGACCGATCTCTACGGCGGCACCTGGACGCTGCTGTCGCAGACACTGAAGCAGTTCGGCATCGAGGTTCGCTTCGTCGACCCGGCAGACCCGGAGAATTTCCGCCGCGCGACCGATGCCAGGACGCGCGCCTATTTCGCCGAGACGCTTCCCAACCCCAAGCTGAATGTGTTTCCGATCAGGGAAGTCGCCGATATCGGGCGCCCGCTCGGTGTGCCGCTGATTCTCGACAACACCGCGGTGCCGCTGATCGCGCGCCCGTTCGAGCACGGCGCGGCGATCGTGGTCTATTCCACGACAAAATATATCGGCGGCCACGGCACCTCGATCGGCGGCGCCATCATCGACGGCGGCAATTTCGACTGGGCTGCCCATGCCGACCGTTTCCCGCTGCTGACGAAGCCGGACGACGCCTATCATGGTGCGATCTGGACCGAAGCCGCAAAACCCCTGGGGCCGATCGCCTACATCCTGCGTGCGCGCGTGAAGTTGCTGCGTGATCTCGGTGCGGCCATCGCCCCACAAAACGCGTTCCAGTTCATCCAGGGGCTCGAGACCCTGCCGCTGCGGCTGCGCCAGCACAATGAGAATGCGATCAAGGTCGCCGACTTCCTGGTCAGGCATCCGGCGGTCTCGCAAGTGATATTTCCGGGCCTGCAGAACGGCGAGAGTAGGCGCCGCGCCGACGCCTATCTGCGGGGCGGCTATGGCGCGCTCGTCGGCTTCGAACTCAAGGGCGGGGTCGAGGCGGGGCGACGTTTCATCGATGCGCTCAAGCTGTTCTATCACGTCGCCAATATCGGCGATGCACGATCGCTGGCGATCCACCCGGCTTCCACCACACACCAGCAACTCAGCGCGCAGGAACAACTCGCCGCTGGCGTCACGCCCGGCTATGTCCGCTTGTCCGTGGGGATCGAGCATCCCGACGACATCCTTGCGGATCTCACCCAGGCCCTGACGCAAGCCGAAGCGGGCGGCAGCGCGCGCAAGGCGGCGTGATCGACGTCATCAACAAGAAGCGGACCTGAGACATGAAAGCAATTCTACGCCTCGCGCAGGCGATCGGCCTGTCATTGGCTTTGACCGGCGCCGCCCTGGCCGACGAACCCCTGAAGATCGCCACCAGCGCGGGGCCGGTCGGGCAATTGGCCGCGTTCGCAGCCAAACTCGCCAAGGACAAGGGACAGGACGTCAAGATCGTGGAGTTGTCGGATTGGGTGGCGCTCAACGAAGTCGTCAACAGCGGCGACGTCGACGCCAACCTGTTTCAGCACGCAACGTATCTCGCGCTACAGAACAAGCAGCGCGGGCTCAACCTGGTGCAGGTCGACAAGGTCGGCGTGATCGCGCCGGTCGGTCTGTTCTCGAAGAAAGTCAAGTCGCTCGACGAGATCAAATCCGGCGACAGTGTCGCGATCCCGAACGAACCGCTCAACGGCGCGCGAGGCCTGATCCTGCTC
Organism: Bradyrhizobium tropiciagri; assembly: GCF_001189845.1. GTDB lineage: Bacteria > Pseudomonadota > Alphaproteobacteria > Rhizobiales > Xanthobacteraceae > Bradyrhizobium > Bradyrhizobium tropiciagri. The sequence continues at coordinate 221,022 of NZ_LFLZ01000002.1, read as the reverse complement.
GAGCGCGCCGGCTTGATCAAGCTGGCGCCGGGCAAGGGTTTTGCGGTGAGCCGGTTCGATATCGTCGACAATCCAAAGAATCTGAAGATCGTCGAGCTCGATCCGGCGCAGACCTATCGTTCGCTCGATGACGTCACACTCGCGCTCGTCAACATCACCTATCTGATCCCGGCCGGCGGCGATCCGAAGTCGGCCTGATCATCGACCGTACCGTGGACGATGGCCTCGTCCTTCGTTTCACTGCACGGCCTGACAAGAAGGACGATCCGCGCCTGAAGGCCTTCATCCAGGTGTTCAATTCGCCCGAGGTCAAGCAGTTCATCGAGCAGAAGCTGCCGGCCTTCATTCCGGCAGGCTTCAGCAGCTAAAGCATGATCCGGAAAAGTGCGAAGCGGTTTTCCGAAAAGATCATGCTTAAAACAAGAATCTAAAGCGCGATGACGGTTCAACCCGATCTCATCGCGCTTTAGACCACCGGCTCCAGCCCGGCCCGATGCTCGCCCGCCGTCTCGGCGAGTCTCGTGGCGAGCACGGCGCACTGGTTGCGAATGTCGGGGATCGCGATGATCTCCCAGAACGCCGCGCGGGTGAGCGGGCCCACCGCGAACAGGCGCTGCGAGACCGCGCCGTCCTGGCCGATGATCGCGCAGTTGCGGTCGGTCTCGATGCCGATGCAGAGCGGATCGACCCGCGCCAGGCCGCGTTCGAACAGAGCGCGCACCGCCGGATTGGGCGTGGCGCGCGGGTCCTTGACGATGCCGGTGCAGTCGACGACAGCGCCCACCTGCGTGCTGGCGATCCTGCCGCCGCCGCGCCGGCGATAGTGAACGCGTGCTCCATCGCGGTTCGGCGCGATGCTGGTCACCTTCGCCGCCACCAACGTGAGCTGCCCTGCGTAAATGGCCCGCGTGATGCGGGCTTCGACTTCCGGCGCCATCCGGTGGCGATGCACGTCCCACCAGGCGCGTGCGTGCTCCAGGAAGCGGCGCTTGGATGCCTGCGGCAGCTCGTGCCACAGCCGCTGGGTATAGGGGCGCAGGCCGTCGATCACGCTGCGCCAGTCGCCCCCTTCGGCTGCGTTCCGCTCGATGCGGTCCCGAAGCCAGCGGAGCAGGGCGCTGATGCCGGCGCCGAACGGAACTTCGGCCTCGTCGATGCGCTGGGCGTCGGCGCGTCGATGCGGTTTTGCCAGCAGGCCGCGCCGCGACATCGCGATGATCGGCCCGCGGTGCCCGTCGCGTAGCAGCGACAGCACGTAGTCGACCATGGTCAGTCCCGTGCCAAGCAGCAGCACGGTCGCGTCGGGATCGAGCGGTGCGGCCGATGGCGGCGCCCATGGATCGGCATAACCGGCGCGGCTGGCGCGCATGTCATGCCCGGTCGCGAGGACGACGGTATCGCCGGTCAATGATTGACCATCGCCGAGCGTGACCGTCACGCCGGCACGGCCTTCGCTGATGTCGACGCAGACCCCGCGCACGATCGACAGGCGCTCCACGTCTGCCGGATCGGACGTCTGCTGTTCCAGCAAGCTCGCGACATAGTCGCCATAGATGCGCCGGGGCACGAAGCAATAGGGATCCGGACACACGGGAACATCAAGCTCTCGCGCTGAGAGCCAGCGCCAGAAGTGATCCGGCCGGTCCGGCAGCGCGCTCATATTGGCGACGCGCACATTGAGCAGGTGATCCGGATTGCCGGTGTGATAGGCGATGCCGCGTCCGATGTCGGGCCGCTGTTCGATGAGTGTGACGCGGAGATTGCGGGTTGGCTGATGCAGCAGCTGATACGCGAGCAGCACGCCGCTGGCGCCGCCGCCAACGATGATCACGTGTCGTCGATCGCTACGCGTCATGCCGTCGCTCCATCGATCGGCCGGCCGCACGGAATGTGCGATGCCAGGAATTCATGCCTTCGAACGCACGTCGCAGCGTCAGGATCGGTGATGGAGCGCCGACGCCAAAGCCGGGGGGAGCAGCGCCGAATTCGGCGCTGTCGATACAAGGAGAGCCGTTAGCCGTGCGGACCGAACAGGAATATCTCGTAGAGGTCTTCGCGTCCCGTGGCGCCTCCCTTGGCACCATCAGGTCGCGCAAACGTCCGGCACCACGCCTGGAACCGCCGAGCCGTTCGATCGAGAGCATGAAGCCAGGAAGATGCCCGCCGCACAGAAGCTCCTTCGCACTACCGTTCGTGCGAACGATATCATGGCTTGGCGTTGCTTGAGAGCGAATGTCGGCGCCGATCATAACTTTGAAACCGGTGACGCGTGTTGATGCGTTTCACGAGGCAGCATTTCCCCCAGCGGGCGCCGTACGAAAAGGTCTTTCCTCGCAGGTTGTGTCAAGGCGGCGACGTATTGCGCGCGGTCCGCAGTTCTTGGCGGACTTTCAAGACTCCAACATATCAATCACCAACCTGCGATCTCCTCCGGATTGCTTACGCATTCGGATGAGACAGAATGAGGGTTGCAATGCTGGCTCGCATATTCCACTTGCGTCATACTTGCGATGGAGCCGAGGCATAGATTTGCAGTTCGTGCCAGCGAAGTCGCAGCATCGATCGTAACTCTGTTGACGCGGATACGTGGGACCATCACCGTGCGACGAATGCCCATTTTTCGTCGGATAAGCCCACTGGTGCGACCAGTAAATGATTGATTCTACTCACCCTGCCGCTGACTCTTAATCAGCGGGTCCCAGGTTCGAGCCCTGGTGCGCCCACCAAGCTTTCAAAGCTTAGGTTTAGCCCTCGTAGCGGTCATTCCGACAAGCAGCCGTGTCTATTCGGACAATCCGGCTGCGCCTGTTCGCGTCCCCTGATATTTCCTGATCTCCGAACCTGATCCGTCCTGCGTATTCGTCTCGCAGTGTCCGGCAAATCGCCGCGCGGATTAATGACGGCTTTGCGGCGCGCGTGGGTCCGCAACCGCTTTTGCGTCAGCTCGCGCGTTTCGCCCGATCGCTGCCCAGCACCGGTCTGAAATTCGTCGCGCCGGATCGGCCGCCGACGGGGCGATGCGTGAGGTCCCATCCGAGCGCGGGGCGCCCTGCGGCAACCGCAGTTGACAGGGGAGAGCGCCCACTTTAATCACCTGACTAATTAATCAATTAATTAAGGTCTGAAACCCTAGGGAAAGAATCCGCCTGATGCCGGTCGGCCATCGATATCCGAAGCTGCTTGTCCCGCGCGGTAGCGGCTTCGCTGGGCTGGAAGACCGGGCGCCTGCGGTCAGATCCTTTGTGCAGGTCCGCTCGCGCGAGCGCCGCGCGGTGTTGCGCGCGCGACAGCGCTGTCGCGGATCGGCGCGTCCTGCCCGAACCGGAATGGCTCCGTTCACCCGAACGCAAATGAGGAGTGAGGCGTAAACGATGGGACGTCGATCTGAGGTACTGATGGCGCAAGAGACCGCCGGCACGGACAACCGGCGCGTGATCCAGGTGGTGTCACGCGCATTCGACATCGTGCGTTGCTTCGAAGGCCGAAGCATACGCCTCGGCAATCGGGAAATCGCCGACCGCTGCGGTCTTCCGCGCTCGACGGTCTCCCGTCTCACATTGACCCTCACCCAGATCGGCCAGTTGATCTACCTGCCGCAAGAGCAGAAATATGCTCTCGGTCCGCACGCCGCCGCGCCGAGCGTCCCGCTGTTTGCGGAAGGGGGCGATAAGCCCGCCTGCGCCGACGAACGGGAGACGGCGCAACCGTCCATGCTGATCAACTCGCGCTACTTCGAAGATCAGCGCAATCCGGTCGCCGCGCCGCTTGCGGTGACGCCACACCGCTGACGCCTCGGCCGGTTCCGGAGCAAAAGACTCAGCGGAAACGGTCCGGCCCGATCGGCGCGAGCCCACAGTCAAGAAACATCCAAAGCAGAGGGAAACGCATGTCTGAAGCATACATCATCGACGCGGTGCGCACGCCGCGCGGCATCGGCAAGCCGGGCAAGGGCGCGCTGTCGCACCTGCATCCGCAGCATCTGGCGGCAACCGTGCTCGCCGCGCTCAAGGCGCGCAACAAGCTCGATACCTCGACCGTCGACGACATCATCTGGTCGACCTCGACCCAGGAAGGCAAGCAGGGCGGCGATCTCGGACGCATGTCGGCGCTCGCGGCCGGCTACGACATCAACGCCAGCGGCACGACGCTGGATCGCTTCTGCGGCGGCGGCATCACCTCGGTGAACCTCGCGGCGGCCTCTGTCATGTCGGGGATGGAAGACTGCGTCATCGCCGGTGGCACCGAGATGATGAGCTATCAGCAGACCCTCGCAGCCGAGCGCTCCAAGGCGGGCCAGCCGGCGCGGATGATGGGTTCGGGCAATCCCGCGCTTGACGAGATTCACCCGCAGTCGCACCAGGCGTGTGCGGCGATGCCATCGCGACGCGCGAGGGGATCAGCCGCGAGGCCTGCGATGCGCTGGCGCTGACGAGCCAGCAGCGCGCCAAGCGGGCGATCGATGAAGGCCGCTTCGCCAAGTCGGTGATCCCCGTCCTCAACGACGACGGCAGCGTGGCGCTCGGTCGTGAAGAGTTTCCGCGCCCCGAGACCACCGCCGAAGGCCTTGCTTCGCTGAAGCCGAGCTTCGAGCAGCTTGCCGATTTCGATCTCGGCAACGGCGTGACCTTCAAGAAGCAGATCCAGCGCCGCTACCCGGGCCTCGAGTGGAAGGGCGTGCATCATGCCGGCAACAGCTCGGGCGTGGTGGACGGCGCCGCCGCTGTCCTGATCACGTCGAAGGAATATGCCGAGAAGCACGGCCTCAAGCCGCGTGGCCGCATCGTCGCCTATGCCAATCAGGGTGACGATCCGACCTTGATGCTCAATGCGCCGGTTCCGGCGGCCAGGAAGGTTCTCGCCAAGGCAGGCCTGACCAAGAACGACATCGACGTCTGGGAGATCAACGAGGCGTTCGCCGTCGTCGCCGAGAAGTTCATCCGCGACCTCGAGCTCGACCGCGAGAAGGTCAACATCAATGGCGGCTCGATTGCGCTCGGTCACCCGATCGGCGCGACCGGATCGATCCTGATCGGCACCGCGCTCGACGAGCTCGAGCGCAGCGGCGGTCGTTATGGCTTGGTCACCATGTGCGCCGCCGGCGGCATGGCGCCGGCCATCATCATCGAACGCCTCTGATCGCGAAAGGATAACGCAATGAAACTCGATTCATCGGTCGCCGCCGTCGTCACCGGCGGCGCGTCCGGCCTCGGCGCTGCCACCTCACGCGCGCTCGCCGCGCAGGGCGTGAAGGTCGCGATCTTCGACTTCAACGAAGAGAAGGGCGAAGCCATCGCCAAGGAAATCGGCGGCGTGTTCTGCAAGGTCGATGTCACCTCCGACGAACTGGTCGATGCAGCTTCGCCAAGGCCCGCGCGGCCCACGGCCAGGAGCGTATCCTGGTGAACTGCGCCGGCACTGGCAACGCGGTGAAGACCGCCGGTCGCGACAAGAAGACCGGCGAACCCACGCACTTTCCGATCGACGCCTTCAACCGCATCATCCAGATCAACCTGGTCGGCACCTTCCGCTGCATCGCCAAGTCGGCGCAGGGCATGCTGTCGCTGTCGCCGCTGGAGCACGGCGAGCGTGGTGCGGTGGTGAACACGGCCTCGGTCGCGGCCGAGGACGGCCAGATGGGGCAGGCGGCCTATTCGGCCTCGAAGGCCGGCGTCGTCGGCATGACGCTGCCGATCGCGCGCGACCTGATGGCCGAGGGCATCCGCGTCAACACCATCCTGCCGGGCATCTTCAACACGCCGCTGCTGCAAGGCGCGCCCGAGAACGTCAAGGCCGCGCTCAGCGCGTCGGTGCCGTTCCCGAAGCGTCTCGGCATGCCGGAGGAATATGCGCAGCTCGCGCTGACCATGATCACCAACGGCTACTTCAACGGTGAAGACGTCCGCCTCGACGGCGCCATCCGCATGGCCCCGCGCTAGGCAACTGCGCACGGCAACAGGAGACCAAAGCGATGTCCGAAGAAACTCCGGTCCTCACTGAAGTCCGCGGACCGATCCTGATCATCACGCTGAACCGGCCGGAAGCCAAGAACGCCGCCAACCTCGCCCTCTCCAAGGGCGTGGCCGCGGCGATCGACCGGCTCGACGCCGACGATACGCTCAGCGTCGGCATCATCACCGGCGCCGGCGGCACGTTCTGCTCGGGCATGGACCTCAAGGGGTTTTTGAAGGGCGAACGGCCGTCGATCCCCGGCCGCGGTTTCGCCGGCCTCACCGAGGCGCCGCCGAAGAAGCCGCTGATCGCGGCGGTCGACGCTACGCGCTCGCCGGCGGGATGGAGATCGCGCTGTCGTGCGACATGATCGTCGCCAACCGCAACGCCAAGTTCGGCATCCCCGAGGTGAAGCGCGGGCTGGCGGCGGCGGCCGGCGGGCTGATCCGCATGCCGCGCCAGATGCCGCACCGCGTGGCGATGGAGTTTGCGTTGACGGGCGAGTTTTTCGGCGCAGAGCGCGCCTATCAACTCGGCATCATCAACCGCGTCACCGACGGCCCGGCCCTCGACGCAGCGCTGGAGCTTGCAGCCGCGATCGGCGCCAATGGCCCGCTCGCCGTCAAGGCCTCCAAGCAGGTGATCGTCGAGTCCCGGCTCTGGCCGGAAGATCAGATGTGGAAGAAACAGCAGGAGATCGTCGCTCCGGTCTTCGTCTCCGAGGATGCCCGCGAGGGCGCTGCTGCCTTTGCAGAAAAGCGCGCGCCGAACTGGAAGGGCAAGTAAGGCATCGACTGCTTTGACAACGGAACGCCGGTTTCGATTGCAACAGAACCGGCGCTCCGAATTTTTTTGTGCGTGCCGCGCCGCACGCCGGCCAGTTTCCACGCCGCTTGAGAGCGCTATTGGGTGAGTGATGCGCAGCTTTACCGAAGATCAGGTCATCTTCCGCGATTCCTATCGCAAGTTCCTCGCCAGCGAGATCACGCCCCATATGGAGGAGTGGCGGGAGGCCGGCATCGTCGACCGCAGCGCGTTCAAGAAAGCCGGCGATCTCGGCTTCCTGATGATCTGGCCCGAAGAGAAGTATGGCGGAATGGGCGATGAGGACTTCCGCTATGAGCAGATCATCATCGAGGAGACCGCGCGCTCGGGCTGCAAGGGCTGGTTCAATACGCTGCACAGCCGCCTGGTCGGATCTTACTTCAAGCGCTTCGGCACTGAGGAGCAGCGCGACCGCTTCCTGCCGAAATGCGTCAGCGGCGAGACCATCCTGGCGATCGCGATGACCGAGCCCGGCGCCGGCTCAGACCTTGCGGGCATGCGGACGACGGCAGAGGACAAGGGCGATCATTTCCTGCTCAACGGCTCGAAGACCTACATCTCCAACGGCATCAATTCGGACGTGGTGATCGTGGCGGCGAAGCTCGCGGGCGCCGAGAAGAAGCACGCCATGGTGCTTCTGATCGTCGAGCGCGGCATGGAGGGATTCGAGCGCGGCCGCAATCTCAAGAAGATGGGCATGCCGGCGCAGGACACCGCCGAGCTGTTCTTCCAGAACGTGAAGGTGCCCAGGGCCAACGTGCTGGGAGAACCGGGCAGGGGCTTCTACTACCTCATGGAGGGCCTTGCCGAGGAGCGGCTGATCTCCGCGGTCGGATCGATCGCCAACGGACGCAAGGCGTTCGATATCACGCGCGATTACGTGATGGATCGCAAGCTGTTCGGCAGGCCGCTCGCCGAGCAGCAGAACACCCAGTTCCGCATGGCGGAGATGGATGCCGAAATCGATCTCGTGCAGGTCTATGTCGATCATTGCGTCGCCGAGCACAACGCGGGACGCCTGACCAGCAATATGGGCGCCAAGGCCAAGATGATGTCGTCGGAAGTCGAGTGGAAGATGCTTGACCTCGGCGTGCAGCTGCACGGCGGCGCAGGCTACATGGATGAGTACCCGATCAGCCGGATGTTCACCGACGCGCGCGTCAACCGGATCCTGGCCGGAAGCTCCGAAGTGATGCGGCTCATCATCGGCCGCGATGTCTTCTCGGAGCACTACAAGAGCATTTTGGACTAAGCATGATCCGGAAAAGTGCGAAGCGGTTTTCCGAAAAGATCATGCTCAAATAGAGGGCTAAGGCGCGGTGAAATCTCATCGCGCTTTAGCCCGTCGCCGCGATCGGCTATCGATCTCGCTCCCCACCTCAGCCACGTGCCTGCCGCAGCGGCTCGCGCGCGTGCTCCTTGGACCGCATCAACGCATCGACGAAGATCGGCTCCCAGGAGCGGATGTGGCTGCGCAGCAGCGTCGGCAGAGCCTCGGTCTCGCCGGCGAGTGCGAGTTCGATTAGCCGGTAGTGTTCGGGCACCGAGGCCTGCTGCCGCTCGTGGCCGGCGCGGGAGCTGATGCCGTAGAGCCGCATCTTGTCGCGCAGGCCCATCACCATCTCGGTCAGCAGCTCGTTGCCGGCTGCGGCAATGAACTCGCGATGATAGGCGCGGTCGGCTTCCAGATAGAGCTGGACGTCATCGGTCTCGACGGCCCTCGCGATCTCATCGGCCCAACCGCGTACGGCTGGTAGATCCTTTGGCGGATTGGCGGCGACCAGCACCGCGGCGTGCAGCTCCAGCACCTCGCGCATGTCGAACAGGTTGCGCAGCTCGGTCAGCGTCGGCTCAACGACCTTGAAGCCACGGTTGCGCATCGGCTCGACCAGGCCGCCGCGGCTGAGCTCGAGCAGCGCTTCGCGCACCGGCGTCGAGGAGACGCCGAGGCTCGCCGCGAGGCTCGGCACCGAATACATCGTGCCGGGCAGGCTTTGCCCCGAAATGATCTCGGCGCGCACCCGCTGCAGCACCTGTTCGCGCAAATTCTGGTCCATGGGTGGTCGCAGCCGCCTCTCGCCGGGAACTCCGATTCGTCCCTGATTATTACTTAGCCTTGACGGGAGCGGTAGCGTATGACGTAAATGTGTAACGCATTACCAAAATGCGTCACATGGACTGACTTGACGGTGAGATGACGGTGAAACAGCGGCTACCCGGCTATTGCACGCTTTGTCGCTCGCGCTGCGGTGCTGTCACCGTCGTCGAGGACCGGCGCCTGGTCGGTGTGGAGGTATTAAATAACCACCCGACCGGCGGCGCGCTTTGCGCCAAGGGCCGGGCGGCCCCCGAAATCGTCGCCAGCCCGCGCCGTCTGACCGTCCCGCTCAAGCGAACCCGTCCGCGTGACGCCGCCGATCCAGGCTGGGTCGAGGTGTCCTGGGACGAGGCGTTGACCGAGATCGCCGACCGGCTCCGCACGATCCGCGCCGAGAGCGGCGCCGAGGCGGTGGCGTTCGGCGTTACCACGCCGAGCGGCACGCCGATGGTCGACAGCTTCGAATGGGTCGAGCGCTTCATCCGCGGCTTTGGCAGCCCCAATCTGATCTACGCAGTCGAGATCTGCGGCTGGCACAAGGATTTTGCGCACGCGCTGACCTTCGGCCGCGGCATCGGCTTTCCCGATTACGACAATGCCGAAGTGATTGTGCTATGGGGCCACAACCCCGCGCGCACCTGGCTCGCCCAGGCGACGCGGATCGCCGACGCGCGGCGGCGCGGCGCCAAGGTCGTCGTCGTCGATCCCAAGCCGAACGGCTCAGGTCAACAGGCCGATCTCTGGCTGCGCATCCGTCCGGGCGCCGATGGCGCGCTCGCGATGGGCGCGATCCGCCATCTCATCGCGACCGGCAACTTCGATGCGGATTTCGTCGACGCATGGACCAACGGATCGCTGCTGGTCGATCGCGCCACCGGGCGTTTCCTGCGCGCCGACGCGGTGTGGCCCGATGGCGCGGCTGAGGCTTTCGTTCGTCTCGATGCGTCGGGCTCGCCGGTACCTTGCGACACAAGCTACGCGCCGGAAAGCGGTGGCCAGCTTCGCGGCGCGCTGTCGATCGGTGCCCGCAAGGGCCAGATGATCTCGGCGGCAACCGCATTCGAATTGCTCGCCGAGCGCGCTGCGCCTTACACACCGGAACGGGTGGCGGAACTGACATGGCTTGATGTCGCGGACATCGAGGCGTTCTACGCGTTGCTCGCCGGCCGGCCTCGGCTTGCCTATCATTCCTGGACGGGCGTCGGGCAGCACACCAATGCAACTTCGATTGAGCGCGCGATCGCATCGCTCTACGCGCTGACCGGCGCCTGCGATCGGCCCGGCGGCAATCGCTGGCCGGTGCCACCGCCGACGCGTGCCCTCAACGACTACAACATCCTGCCGCCGCAGCAGCAGGCGAAAGCGTTGGGCCTTGCCGAATTGCCGCTCGGCCCGCCGGCGAAGGGCTGGATCACGGCGCGCGATTTCAGCAAGGCGGTGCTCGAGGGCGAGCCCTACCAGGTGCGTGCACTGGTCGCCTTCGGCACCAACTTCGTCGTCTCGCAGGGCCATTCCGAGCGCAACAAGGCCGCGCTGAACGCACTGGAATTCCAGGTTCATATCGACATGTTCATGAACCCGACCGCGGAGAGCGCCGATTTCGTTCTGCCGGCGAGCACGCCGTGGGAGCGCGACGCGCTCAAGATCGGGTTCGAGATCACGCAGCAAGCCGTCGAGACCGTGCAGTTTCGTCCGCGCATGGTCGAGCCGGTCGGCGCGGTGAAGGCCGATTACGAGATCGCCGCCGCGCTCGCGCTCAAGCTCGGCATGGAGGAGTTGTTCTTCGGCGGCGACATCGAGGCCGGCTGGAATTATCAGCTGGCGCCGCTCGGCGTTGGTGTCGAGGATCTGCGCCAGCACCCCGAAGGACGGCGCTTCCCGCAGGCCTTCCGCGACGAGAAATACGCCGTCACGCGCCAGGACGGAACGGCGGCGGGCTTTGCGACGCCGACGCGCCGCGTCGAGATCTATTCGGAGCAGATGTTGGGACACGGCTATGATCCGTTGCCCGATCATGTCGAACCGGTCGGCAGCCCGCTCACGACGGCCCAGGACGACCGCTTTCCACTCGTGCTCTCCACCGCCAAGAGCGGCTGGTTCATTCACTCCTCGTGGCGGCATGTCGCCTCGCTGCGGCGGAAGTCGCCCGACCCGGCCGTCGAGATCAGCCCGCAACTCGCCGCGCAGCGTGGGCTTGTGGAAGGCGATTGGGCCGTGGTGGAAACACAGGGCGGCGCCGTGCGCCTGAAGGTGCGGCTCAATGCGGCGCTCGACGCGCGGGTCGTCGTCGCGAATTCGGCTGGTGGGAGGATTGTCCGCCGCTCGGCCGCGATCGCTCGGCTGCGGCAGGCGTTCTCACACGCAACATCAACGCGGTGCTGCATGACGACGCACGCGATCCGGTCAGCGGCTCCGTGCCGCTGCGCGCGATCGTCTGCGATATCAGGCGCGACGGCGTTGCCAGCCGCGGCGTCTGGAGCGGCCAGCGGCGGTTCGTGGTCGGCGAGCGCGGCGCCGAGGCCGATAACGTCATCGCCTTCAGCCTGCTGCCGCTTGACGGCGGTCCGCTGCCCGACTTCCTGCCGGGGCAACACGTGATGACCGCGTTGCCCGGCGCAACCGAGGCGCGAGCCTATTCGTTGACCGGATCGGGCGATCTGCCGCAGGCGCTGTCGATTGCGGTGAAGGGACGCTTCTTCGACGAAGCCAGGGGCGGCGACGCGCCGTTCTTCATGCCGGATCGTCTGCATGGGCTTGCCGTCGGAGATGAGGTTCTGCTGGAGCCGCCGGGCGGCATCTTCACCCCGCCATTGAAAGGGCCGCGGCCGCTGGTCTTCCTCGCAGCCGGCATCGGCATCACGCCGTTCGTCAGTCATCTCGAGACGCTGCAGCACACTGCGCCGCAGGATCGCGTCGCCGATGTCCTGCTGCTCCACGGCTGCCGCAGCAGCCGCGAGCATCCGTTTGCGCAGCGGCTCGCGGAGCTGGAAGCCGCCACGCCGGAGCTGACGCGCGTGACCTTCTATTCGGCGCCGTTGCCACAGGACCAGATCGACTCGCATGCGTGGCGCGAGGGGCGGATCGATCTCGCGCAGGTCAAGCCGCTGTTGGCGCGCCGGCCGCTGGTCTACATCTGTGGCTCACCGGATTTCGTCACAGCGCAGATCGAGGCCGCAGTGGCGCTCGGTATTCCGCGGTTCGACATCTTTGCCGAAAGCTTCGTGTCGCCGCCGTCGGTGCCGAGCGACCTCGCGCCGCGCACCATCCGGCTTGCGAGCAGCAAGCAGAGCTTCTCCTGGGGACCGGAGCAGGGCACGCTGCTCGACGCGGCGAGTGCGGCAGGCGTCGCGCTGCCGAGCGGCTGCCGCGTCGGGCAGTGCGAAAGCTGCGCAGTCGAGGTGGTCGATGGGGAGTTCACCCACCTCGGCCCCGTCGATGGCAGCGAAGGCCGATGCCTCGCCTGCCAGGCCGTGCCGCTCACCGACCTCACGCTCGCACTTTGATGACCAAAACGATTGAACGCTAACCGCATCACCGGAAGGGGATCAGATTGATGACGAATGCAACGCACGACCAAACCGTGAGCCTGCGAAAACCTGCCGCGGACAACATCATGGCACGGTTTTCGCAGGCCCTGGTGGCGTTCGCCGAGCGCTGGTTTCCGGATGCGTATGTCTTCGTCCTGATCGCCGTGATTGCGGTTGCCGCCGGCGCCATCCTGCATGGCGGTTCGCCGCTCGCCGTCAGCCGCGCGTTTGGCGACGGGTTCTGGAATCTGATTCCCTTCACGATGCAGATGGCCCTGGTTGCGATCGGCGGTTACGTCGTGGCGATGTCGCCGCCGGTCGCAGCGGTGCTGGCGCGGCTGGCGAGCGTGCCGAAGACCGGGCGTGGCGCTGTGGTCTTCGTCGGGATGCTCAGCATCTTTCTCTCGCTGCTGAACTGGGGCCTCAGCCTGATCTTCTCCGGCCTGCTGGTGCGGGAGATCGCGCGGCGCACCGATATCCGGCTCGATTACCGGGCAGCCGGCGCGGCCGGCTATCTCGGGCTCGGCTGCGGCTTCACACTCGGCATCACGTCGTCGGCTGCGCAGCTGCAGGCCAATGCCGGCAGCATTCCGGCATCGCTTCTGCCGATCACCGGGGTGATCGGCTTCTCGGAAACCATCCTGACCTGGCAGAACATGGTCACCGTCGTGATGGTGAGCGTCGTGTCGGCGGCGATCTGCTATTTCACGACGCCGGCGGCGGAGCAGGCGAAGACGGCGGAAGACCTCGGCGTTGCGCTCGACGACGATCGCATCGAAGCCAGGAAGCCGGCGCGTCCGGGCGACTGGCTGGAGTTCAGTCCGCTGCTGACGATCCTGATTGCCCTGCTTGCCGCCGGATGGCTGTGGCAGACGTTCCAGTCGGGCAATCCGCTGATCACACTGTCGGGACTCAACACCTACAATTTCGTCTTCCTCATTCTCGGCATCGTGCTGCACTGGCGGCCGCGCAGCCTGATCGAGTCCTTTTCCAAGGCGATGCCGAGCGTCTCCGGCGTGCTGCTGCAGTTTCCGTTCTACGCCGGCATCGCCCAGATCCTGACCAAGGTGCCGAACAGCAGCGGCACCACGCTGTCGGACACGATCGCGCACTGGTTCGTCGGTGCCTCCAGCAATTCCACCGTGTTCTCGTTCCTGGTCGGCATCTATTCGGCGCTGCTCGGCTTCTTCGTGCCGTCGGCCGGCGGCAAGTGGATCATCGAGGCGCCCTACATCATGAAGGCAGCCAACGACATCGGCGCGCATCTGGGCTGGACTGTCATGGTCTACAACATCGCCGAGACGCTGCCGAACTTCATCAACCCGTTCTGGATGCTGCCGCTGCTCGGCATCCTCGGCCTGAAGTCGAAGGACCTGATCGGTTACACGTCGGTGCAGTTCTTCATTCACTTCCCGATCGTGATGCTGCTGGCCGCGATCCTGATGGCGACCTTCACCTATCATCCGCCGATTCTGCCTTGAGCGATCGCGGTCGGGCACCAGGACGCAGGGTGCCCGGCCGGCCTCGCAATTCAGCGACCGCTGCCGTCATCACCAAATCTGTGCTGTTTTCCAGGCCGTCGCGAATGAGGTATCGCGCCGGACCGTGATCTTTGGACGGCCATTTCATTGACCGCCGCGTGGTTCGGCCGGATATTGATCCGCGATATTCGCGTTGTTCAAGGTCACCGCAATGAGACATCACCACCGCAGCCTGATGTGCGACATGCGAAGCCGCATGCAGCATCGCTGCGTCTCGGCGGCGACCGGCGTCTGTTGTTGATCGCTTCGAAAATCCAGAGCACCCGACAATCAGACAGGAACGCCGTCATTCGGCGCGTGAGCACGCATGTCCCAAGCCTACATCATTGAAGTCTCGGATCGTACCGCGGGTATCGTTGTCGGCGATAGCAGCGGCTTCTGCTTCTTCTCCTCGGACCGCGCCTTTGACGGCCTCGACGGCGGCCATTTCGGCTCCGCGCGCGCCGCGGAGCGCGCGGTGAGAGCGCTGTTGCAGCAGCGCCGCCGGGCGTCGTCGAGATCAGCGCCGCGCGCCGGCATCTGAAAGCGGATTGAAGCGAGGCAGATGATCGTTGCGGCCACGCCAGCACGGCTGCCATCAGGCAGCCGCCGTTGGCGCAAGGCCGATCGTAGGGAGGTGCCGCCCGCGATCAGGAGCTAGGCCGGGCAGACCATCGTCAGCAGCAGAAGCGTCGGCGGCTGATCGTCGCCGTTAGCGTGCTCCCAGACCAGCAGGATGTCGTGCCGATCGGCGTTCGGCGCGTTCTTGTCCTGCTCCTTGACGTCGATCTTGATCGGGATCGGCGGTTCGGAGTTGAAGCACTTGCGGACGCTGGCATCGAGCAGGGCGCACTTCGTCAGCGGCACGACGCCGGCTTCGTCCTTGGAGAGGGGGGCGGTGCTTGCCTGCGTGGCCAGGTCCAGGCGCGCCTTGCCCATCTCCCGCTGCCACCGCTTGCCGCTTCCGCCCGGCCATTGGTCCCGGGGCGACAGGATCGGCTGGTATTGGCCATATTCCAGCGTCTCGATATCGATATGATCCGACGCCTTAAGTATAGCGACGCTCTTGATCATGTTCTGCAAAGGATAGTAGTGCGCGTTGATGTGATCTTTAAATTGTTGATTATTGAATACTCTTCCGCCCATAGGATTTCCCTTTCATTGCAACTTTGAATTGCTCTGGCTATACGTAAATTATGCAACGCTGGTACGTCGATCGAATAGGTCATGCGGCTCCAGTTGCGCCGCCCGATTTCTCTCGCGCCCCGACCTACCACTCAAGACTGTATCCCGTCCAGTTCGACAACCTCTCGGGTTGGCGCGGATGCAAGTGGATTGCACGTCTGGATTGATAAGCAGGTCCCGATGGGTAATCTCTACCCTAGGCTGCTCACCGGGGGGAGCCGGCGATACCGCAGTAGCCTTTGAGAGCAGGGGAATGCTTTGCTTTGCATGCCAGTCGACGATCGGAGCGGACGACAATTGGTGCGCCAAATGCGGTGCTGCGGTAGCCAAGCGCGCGGACCCCGATAGCGAACAACGATTTGTGACGATCCTTCGCGCCGACGTGGTCGACTCGACGGGGCTCGTCGCGGATTTGGACCCGGAAGAGGCGGTCTCGCGCCTGGAGCCGGCCCTGATCGCGATGCGAGGCGCCGTGCGCCAGTTCGGCGGCATCGTCAGCAAGGAGCTGGGTGATGGGCTCGCCGCGGTATTTGGCGCGCCGATCGCTGACGACAACCACGCGCCGCTGGCCTGCCATGCAGCGATCGAACTGGTCCGACGGGTCGCGGGTTTGGGCGATCCGGGACTGCAGGTCCGGGTCGGGCTCCATTCGGGGCGGGTGGTGACCTATATGGTCGCCAGCGAGTACTCCAAGGTTTACGAGATCGGCGGGGCGGCGCAGCATCTTGCGGCGCGGCTTGAAGCGGCCGCAGAGCCGAACCAGATCTACGCGTCCGAAGCCTGTCAGAACCTTGCCGAGGGCAACGTTCAGTTTGAATATCTGGGTCGGAAGCAGCTCAAGGGATTTAGCGAACCCTTGCCGATCTACCGCGTCGCCAGCGCAACGGATGTCTCCAGCTGGCGGGTGCGCAGGGCACGAAGCGTTGCGCGGTTCGTCAACCGGCTGAAGGAAACGGCGCTGCTCAGGCAGTTGGCGCACAATGCCGATCCTGACCGGCAAACGGCATTCTTGATCGGCGATCCCGGGATCGGGAAATCGCGGCTGGCGCATGAGTTCGTAGACCAGCTCACCCGGGAGGGGTGGCTTCCCATCCACGCCGAATGCAGCCCGAATCTTCAAGGCGCGCCGTTCAGCACACTCAAGGCCCTGTTGCTCTCGATCCTGGAGGGAGCCGCGGCGGACGCGGACGGCTTGACCAAACTGACCGGGATTCAGCGTTCGGCCATCGATGCCGTGCTTGACCGCCCGATATCGGATCCGGAATGGGGCGAGCTCGAGCCGCACGCGCGCGGCCGTGCGATCAGCGAGGCATGCTGTGCGATTGTCGAAGGCCTGGTCGCTCGCCGGCGCGCGGTGATCCTCATCGAGGATCTGCACTGGATCGATCGCGCCAGCGAGACCGTGATGGCCGCGCTCGCCTCGCTGAGGGCACCCGGCCTTCTGGTGCTGCTGACCAGCCGGCCCAATGGAATTCCGGATTGGGTAGCGCGCAGCAATGCGGAAATCACGGCGTTGCGTTCGCTCGATGAGGATGCCGGACGCGAGATGCTGGACGACATCCTGGGCTCGTCGGCGAACATGGCTGATCTGAAGAACCGCGTCGTTCTTCATACGGCGAGCGTACCGCTGTTCATTGAAGAGGTTTGTCGCAGCCTCAAGGACAGTGGAATCCTCCGGGGCCATTGGGGCGAACTGGCGCTTGCGCGTCCGGTCGGTGATCTCGGGATTCCGAGCAGCATCCAGGGCGTCATCGCCACGCGCCTCGATCGCATATCGAAGGAGGAGCGCGCGCTGTTGCAGATCGCGGCGGCGTTGGGACCGTCGTCGACGGAATCCTTGCTGCGTGAGGTGTCCGGCCTGTCGCAAGAGGCCTTTCAGCGCTGCCTGACGGCGCTCGATCGCGTCGAGTTTCTCGTGAGGATCGACGTCGAGCAGGACGGCTTGCTCGAATTCCCGCACGAGATGGTTCGCCAGGTGACCTACGACTCGATGGTCGAAAAGCTGCGCGAGAGCGTCCACGCACGGATTCTTGCGACGCTGGAAGGCAATGGCAGTTCGTACGATGAGCCCAGCAAGCTCTGCTATCACGCAATGCGGGCGAAGGATTGGCAAAGGGCCTTCGCCTACGGCAGAACCGCCGCGCGCAAGAGCCTGGCACGATCGGCATTTGCCGATGCGACCAATTACTTCGAGATCGCAATGGCCGCGCTCGACAAGACGCCGTTCGCTCGCTCGCGCGAAGCGGATGCGATCGATCTTCGCATCGAGGCGCGCACGGCGTTCATGAGCGTCGGCAAGGTCGCCGAATGGTTCGATCTCGGAAGGGACGCGGAGGGACGCGCCAACGCGGTCGACGATATCGGGCGGAAGGTCGCGGCGATGGCGGTCAGGTCGGGCGCCCAGAATTTCTATGGCACGCCGATCGAGGCAATCGAAACCGGCGAGGAGGTTGCTCGCCTGGCCGGGGAATGGGGCAATCCCGGTTGGCTCAACCTGGCTCAATACAGCCTTGGCCAGGCCTACTTCATCGCCGGCCGGTTCCGTGAAGCTGAGCAGATGCTGGGACAGGCGTGCCTCCGCCTTTCCGGGCCGGATGCCAGCGCACCGCCCGGAACGACGCCGAGAACACTGCTGTTGCTGTGTTGCATGATGAAGAGCGTGACCCACACGACGCTGGGAGAGATCGACACCGGCATCGAATTTCACGAGCGCGCGGCCGCGATCGCCGATGAGAGCAATCGACCATTCGATCGCGTTGCCGCGGGGTATAGCGGCGGCTTCCTGATGCTCGGCCAGGGCAATCCCGAAGGAGCAGCTGACATCCTGGGGGAGGCTTTCGCGCTCACGCAGAAGTATGGAATTCGCCTCTTCGTGCCGGTTGTCACGTGCCATCTCGGTATCGCATATCTGGAGCAGGGGCGTCTCGATGAAGCGCGGCTGACGCTCATTGAAGCCCGGGAAGAAGCCAGATCGGTCGGCTACACCTCGATTGTGCTGCGAGCCTCGATCTACCTGGCGCTCGCCGTCAACCGGCTCGGCGATGCACGGGCTGCGCTGAACATGCTGCGTGAGGTACGCAACACTGCGCGGCAACAGGGCTTTTCAGGCCTGGAAGCCGAGGCGCTGTTCAGCGAGGCAACGATAGCGCCGGCCACGAACGAGAAGAACCTGGTTCTCCACCAGTTGCGCACGGCGATCGCGATTGCATCTGATAGTGGCGCGAAGCCGCTGCTGCAGCGGGCCGAAGCGCTTCTGAACGGAATGCTCGCCGATTCCCAGTGAGATTTCTGGCGCGGCTAAGAAGCCGCGGCGAGCGGCGGCGAAACCACCTGCGGCGCCTCGGGGGCCTGCGTGGCGGTCGTCGCCAGCTGGAAGCGGATGCCGTGGACCGAGACGGTCAGCGGGGATCGCGCGGAAGTCGTCGTGGAAGGCGCGGATCCGGCGGGCCAGCTCGGCCGGGCTGATGCCGGCGGGAAGCTCGCACATGTCGCGGTACCTCTGCCGGGTGCTCCTGATGCCCCACCAGGCGATCTCCAGCTCGGCCAGCGGCGAGGGATCACGGGCGAGTTCGCGCGACATCCGCCAGAACAGATGGGCCAGCCGCACATAGCCGATCTGCTCGAGCCCGCGCACGCTGATCTTGTCGGGAATGATGAAGGACTCCACCCCGACGATGGGACCGGAATCGACGCGCGTGGCCATCACATGGGCCGTCGCGCCGAATGTGCGCGCGCCGTCCGCGATCGTTGCCAACGTCGCCGGCAAGGCGACCCAGGCATCGGCGACCTACACCGCCAAGCAGACCGCGCAATCGACCTATGCGAGTTCACTGTCGTCGCAATCCGGCGTCAACATTGACCAGGAGAGCGCGAATCTGAGCGCGCTGCAGAACAAATACGCCGCCGCGTCCCAGATCATTACGGCCATCAACGCCATGTTCTCGGCGCTGATGACCGCGATGAGTTCAGGCTAGGCATGAGGTCGTCGCCATGTTGATGCGTGTTGCCACCTTCGCGCAGTCGGATCAGATGATATCAAGTGCGCTGCGCCTGCAGGCGGCGATGGCCAATGAGCAGGTGCAGGAATCCTCCGGGCTGCAATCCGAGGATTTCGGTGGTTATGGTTCCGGCGCCGGGCGCGTGATCAATCTACAGGTCTCGGTGACGCGTGCGCAGTCCTATATCGATGCCAGCAATCTCGCCGACAACAAGGTGCAGGCGATGTATTCGGCGGTCGGCTCCGTGACCGATATCATCACGCAGCTGCGGACCCAGCTCAGCGCGGCCACCACCGGCAGCAGCACGGCGACCGCATCCGCGATCAACTACGCCCAGCAGGCGATGTCGCAGATGCAGGGGCTGCTGAACACCCAGTATGACGGCGAATATGTCTTCAGCGGCGCCCGTACCGACACGGCGCCCGCGGATCTGTCGAGCTTCGACGCCGGCACCGGCTCGCTGACGACGTCGGATATCAGCTATTACAAGGGTGACAGCGAAATCGCGTCGGTGCGCGTCTCGGACAGCTAGTCGATCTCCTACGGCGTCACCGCCGACAATCCGGCCTTCGAGCAGGTCATGCGGCTGTTGAAATACGTCGGCAACAGCACGACGTTGACGTCGAGCGACATCTCGCAGGCGCTCGACCTCGCCAGCACTGCGCTCGATGCGACGTCCACGGTGCAGGCCAAGCTTTCGACCGCGTCGTCGCAGATCGAGACCGCCAGCACGGACCAGAGCGACTACCAGAATTTTGCCAAGACCTTGTCGACCAACCTCACCAGCGTCGACGTCGCTGCGGTGACGGCGCAGCTTTCAACCTATCAGGCGCAGCTGACGGCGTCCTATTCGGCGATCGCCAAGATCCAGAGCATGAACCTGGCGAGCTATCTGCGATAGCGGGCTCACGTTTCCGGTCAGTGGCCGCAAGCTGGTCCGAGCTCTTTCCCGTCATTGCGAGGAGCGTCAGCGACGAAGTAACCAATGTCTTCGCTTGCGGCGCAATGGATTGCTTCGCTTCGCTCGCAATGACGAGGAAAGAGCGTGCGCAATGATTCAATTGCGGTCGCCTCCCTGGCTGCAATAAGCGCTAGCGGTTCAGGATCTTCAGCCAGACATCGCCAAGGATGATCGGCTCGCGCGGGGGCAGCCATGTGAGGCCTGCGGCTTTACCGAGCTCCGCGATGGTGCCCTTGGCTTGCAGATCGGACAGCACCTTGTTGACGGCCTCCAGCAGCGCCTTGTCGGTTTCGAGCGCAACGTAACCGCGATTGGCGCCGATCGGATAATAATATCCCGAGGCCGTGATCTTGGTATCCGGATGGCTCGCGCGGTAGGCGTCGAACCGGCGCAGGTCGAGCAGGGTGGCGTCGTATTCGCCGCGCTCCAGCTCTCCCAACAGGTCGCTGCGCCCGGGAACGAGATGGGTGATGTCTTCGATCAGTTTTCCCTTGTCGAAGGTCATCAGGATGGCATCGCCCAGCGTGCCGCTTTCGATCGTCAGGCGAAGGCCGGCGAGGTCGCCGATATCGGTGATCTTGCGCTCCTTGATCTTGTCCCTGGCCTTCGGACCGAGCACGACGGTCATCGGCGAATAGATGTAGGGCTGGCTCGGCACCAGCACCCCGATCGGGATCCGGCGGCGGCGATCGTCGCGGGTGGCGCCATCGAAGTCCGGCAGCTTGGCCGTCGTGACGCCGGGTGCCTTCAGCGAATCCGTGGTGAGCGCATAGCCGCCGACCAGCGAGCAGCGCCCGTCCGACAGCAAGGCATTGGCTTCCAGCGCCGGGCTCGAATCCTCGTCGAGCTTGCTCTCGAACCATTGGATATTGAGCGGACGTCCGAGCCGCTCGGCAATCACTTGCGCGAGTGCTACGTCGAAGCCGGTATCCGGCTTGCCGCGATGATGCGCCGACAAGGGCGGCAGATCCTCGTCGAGGCAAACCTTGAGCGGCGCGTCGGCGGCATGCGCTGCCGCCGTCATGCCAACAAGCAACGCCGTGGCAACGCCGGCAAGCAGGGCCCTCATTGGGGCCTCCGGCTCGACAGGAAGGCCCAGACGTCGGCGATCTCCTGCTCGCTCAGGATATCGGCCCAGGGCGGCATCTTGCCGTTCTTGCCTTGCTTCACGGTGGTCACGAAGCGGGTCTTGTCGCCGGCAAACGCGCGCAGGTCCGGCGTGATGGTGCCGGAGTTGACCATGTTGGGCCCGTGGCAGTGTGAGCAGTTCTTGGCGTAGGTGACCTTGCCTTGGTCGGCCTGACCTTCAAGGTCGATTGCACCGGCTTGTTGTGCGGCTGCCGGGATCGAGGTGATCAAGGCCGCCGCGACGGCGGCGAAGATCGCCGCCGTCAACAGGGTTACTCTTTCAGTCACGTGTGCTCCGCGCTCAGTTCTTGACCGCGAAAACCCACAGCGAGCCGCCGGGTGGCACCTTGGCAAGCCGCTCGTCGCCCGAGAACAGCGAATAGACGCCGCCATAGCCCGAGGTGACGGCGACATACTGCACGCCGTCCTGCTGCCAGGTCACGGGTTGTCCTTCGATGCCCGAGCCGGTCTGGAACTGCCAGAGCTTCTTGCCGGTGTCGGCGTCGAACGCCTCGAATTCACCGGTCAACTGACCGGAGAACACCACGCCGCCGGCGGTGGAGAGCACGCCGGAGAAGCGCGGAATATCGCTCGGCGCTTCCCACTTCGCCTTGCCGGTCATCGGATCGATCGCCTTGAGATGGCCGCGCGGTCCGGTGCCCCATTCCCAGGGATCGGTGAGGTCCATGCCGAGATACCACTCGCCCTGCTTGAACGTCACCGGCTCGGCTTTGTACCTGCCGCCGAAAGCGAGCGTGTTGGCGTAGGCGAGGCCGGTCTGCGGATTGAACGACATCGGCTCCCAGTTCTTGCCGCCGAGGATCGACGGGTAGACCGTGACCTTCTTGCCTTCGCGCGCATCCTTGGCGACGTCGGTCTCGATCGGGCGGCCGGTCTTCATGTCGATGCCGGTGGCCCAGTTGACGTTCACATAGGGATTGGCCGCGAGCAGCTTCCCGTTGGTGCGGTCGAGCACGTAGAAGAAGCCGTTGCGGTTGGCATCCATCAGCACCTTGGTCGGCTTGCCCTCGACGTTCATGTCGGCGAGCACCATCTCGGCCACCGAGTCGTAGTCGAACGGGTTGTTCGGCGAGAACTGGTAGTGCCACTTGATCTTGCCGGTCTTCGGATCGAGCGCGAGCACCGAGCAGGTGTAGAGATTGTCGCCGGGACGCACCGCCGAGTTGAACGGTCCGGGATTGCCGATGCCCCAATACACCGTATTCAATTCGGCATCGTAGGAGCCGGTGATCCAGGTCGATCCGCCGCCGAGCTTCCAGGTATCGCCCTTCCAGGTGTCGCCACCGGGCTCGTCCGGGGTCGGGATCGAGTAGGTTCGCCAGAGCTTCTTGCCGGTCGCGGGATCCCAGCCGTCGATGAAGCCGCGGGTGCCGAACTCGGCGCCCGAGATGCCGGTGATCACGACGCCGTCGGCGACCAGCGGCGCCACCGTCATCGAGTAGCCTTCCTTGATGTCCGCGGCCTTCTCGCGCCACAGCTCCTTGCCGGTCTTGGCATCGAGCGCGATCACATTGGCGTCGAGGGTGGTGCGGAACAGCTTGCCGTCATAGAGGGCGGCGCCGCGATTGATGATGCCGCAGCAGACGATGCGGGGCGTCTCGGCGGGATACTCGACCTTGGTCTTCCAGATCTGCTTGCCGGTTTTGGCGTCGATCGCGATCGTGGCGTTGTGCGTGGTGACGTAGAGGACGCCCTGGTAGACGAGCGGCTGCGATTCCTCGCTGCGGTCGTCGTTCAGGCTGTAATTCCAGACCGGCACCAGATTCTTGACGGTGTCCTTGTTGATCTGGTTCAGCGTCGAGAAGCGCTGAAGATTGTAACCCATTCCGTAATTGAGAACGTTCGACGTATCAGTCGCACCCTTGACCAACTGCTCGTTGGTCTGAGCGCTTGCACCATACGATGCAAGAATCACGAGGCTTGCGGCCAGCGCAATGCGTCTCATCCTATCCTCCCAATGAACCTTTGCTGCACGCCTATTCCTGACGTTGCGGACGGAACCATCGGCCTGAAACCAAAACGGGTCAATACGAAAACGTGAACGAACCCCAACCACCGCGGGAGGCCGGTCGATCGCGTCAGTTTTTCGCTGATGCGTCCGTGGCTTACCGTCGCGTGGAATACACAACGCCACCGCGCGGTTCGCACTTATGCCGCAGCGCGAGCGGTTCGATCAGCTCGACGGTGCATGGGGGCAGGCGCTTGGCCGCGGCTTGGTGCCGCGCTTGTCCGGCGGCACATTGCAATTGTCGATGCGCTGCTCGTCGGTCCATTTGCGTCCGAGCCGTTCCTTGCCGGTGAGCACCCGCGGCTGAACCGCCTCCGCCGACGGGACAGGGGCCCCGTTCTGCGCGGACACGGGCGCGATTAGACCGAGCGCAACGACGCAGCCCAACATGGTCCGGCAAATATCGCTCATGGGGTCACCTCGCACGTTTTGGCGCAAATGCAATCGACGGAGCGCCATCGATGATGCTTCAGGCCGTCTGTTTCCACCCGAAACCCGACAGCGGTGCACCGGCTGCACTAGCTGTGGAAGCTTCGGGAAGCTGCTATGGTGAACGTCGATTTGCGGACCTGCTCCGTTCCTCGCGCCGGAGCGGCATCAAGGGAGACGAATGATGATCTCGCGCCGATCGCTTGCTTTGACTTTGGCTGCGGCCGTCCTGTCAGGTCCCGCTCTGGCCGCATCCGGTGGTCGCAGCGCGCTCAAGATGCTCGACCCCGACAATGACGGCACCGTCGACCTTGCCGAAGCCAAGAAGGCTGCCGCCGACCTGTTCGCGAAGCTCGATCCCGACCACGACGGCACGCTCGACGTCCGCGAATTGCGCGGACGGCTGACCGCGAAAGAGCTCAAGATGGCGGATCCGGATCACGACGGCACCCTGACGCTCGACGAATACCTCGCAGTCGTCGAGCAGCGCTTCAAGGCCGCCGATCCCGACAATGACGGAACGCTGGATGCGAAAGAGCTGAAATCGCGCGCCGGCCGGGCGCTGCTGCGCCTGCTCAAATAGTCACGGGTCCGCGAATTTTTCCGGACGGATTCCAGATATTGACGCTGGATTCCGCGCACAACAAAAAAATTGCGATTTCGCTCTTGGGCAAGACGCGGCCGGCGCAATCGGGTTTGCTTCTCCGTGCGTCGCCGACCGGCAGCCGGAAAATGCCTGACAGATCAGTGTCGGAATTTCCCAGCCGTTGCTAAGCCGGGCGGATGTCCGCGAGCCGTCGTCCGTTTCTGCATGTCCAGCAGCGAAGTCGGGTCGTTACCCGCCCGACTTGCACCCTGGAAAAGCCAGCCCTAGCTTGCCGCGCGGCGCGAGGCTTGCGCCAACTTATACTTGGGAGAAGGAAATGGCCTGGAAAACACCGAAGATCGTCGAAGTGCTGGTCGGCATGGAAATCAACATGTACGCCTGCGCAGCGCGCAAGTAAGTCCACCTGACGACCTGCCGCGGCTTCGATGGCAAACGCCGTCGAAGCCGTGGCAGTGTCGGCGGGTCTTTCGATCTCCGGACGCCGGTCGAACTGATCGCTCCGGTGCCATCGCGCAAAGCCTCACCTAAACGGGCTTCGACGATCCCGCCCAAGACCTCCACCGTCCATTGCTGGATTGTGCTGCGCCTATGCCTGGCCAGTGCTGCTGCCTGCCTGTGAAGCGAATAGATCGTCACGCGTCTTGCGCGTGCTCAGGGGCGGCTCTTGAATCGCGCATATCGAAGCGCGAGGGTCGGTAGCACCAGCAGACTGAGTGCCATCGAAGTCATCAGGCCCCCAAGGATGACGATCGCCATCGGGCCCTCGATTTCACGTCCCGGTTCTCCGGCGCCGATCGCGAGCGGCAGCAATCCGAGGCCGGTCACCAGAGATGTCATCAGGATCGGGACGAGGCGGTCGGCCGCGCCCTCGATCACGGTATCCAGTCCCCACACACGACCGTCGACCAGGACCAGGTGCTCGTAATGCGAGATCATCAGGATCGAGTTGCGCAGCGTGATTCCGAACAGCGTGACGAAGCCGACCATCGACCCGAGCGAAAGCAGGCCACCGGTCAGCGCCAGGGCGAATACGCCGCCGACAAACGCAAACGGCAAGTTGATCATGACCAGCAACAGGTTTCGCCAATGACCGGTCACCATCGCAAGCAGAACGACGATGCCCGTCCCGGCCAGCAAGGAGTTGACGATGAGATCGTGCCGCGACCGGGCCTGGGCCTCGGCCGCACCGGCAAACTCCACGTGAGCACCGGGCGGCAGCGTGACTTCGCGCGCCAGCTTGCGTTTGGCGGCGGCCACGAAGGATTCGAGATCGCGGCCGCTGACGTTCGCCGTTACGGTCTGAACGCGCTGCGCATTCAGGTGCTGGATCTGATAGCGGCCCGAAGTCTCGTAGACGTCGGCGATCTGCTTCAGCAGAACGTAAGCGCCGCTCGGCGTCCGCACAGGCAGGTCACCGATCTGAGTGACTCGGGCGCGGGCATGCGCGTCGAGGATCACGATGACATTGAAGACGGCATTGCCTTCATATCCCTGGCCGACGACATCGCCTGATAGGCGGTGCGAATGAGTTCGAGCACTTCGACCGCATCGAGACCCCATCGCTGCAGATCCGTCGGGCGAAGCGTCACGTTGACTTGCGGCATTCCCGGCGGCGATCGTTGCTGCACGTCGGCGGCCCCTGCGACTTCATCCAGTTCGCGCGCGACGTCGCGCGCAGCGCGCTCGAGCAAATCGAGATCGGGTCCGTAGATGTTGACGACCACCGCCGCGGTGAAGCCGGAGACGGTCTCCTCGACACGTTCCGTCAGGTAGGTCTTGCTCGAGAAGGAAACCCCGGGGAAGCCGGCCAGAGCGGCCCTGATGCGCGCTTCTGCGGCGGATTGTGCCCGACCCGAGAGCCCGGGCTCCAAATCGACCTCGAACTCGCTGGAATGCGGACCGACCGTGTCGATGCCGGCCTCGGCCCGGCCTGCATGCTGCGCCACCCGGCGTACACCCGGGATCTTCAGGAGCGTATCGGTCATCAGCTTGCCGATACGAAGCGATTCGTCGAGCGAGGTGCCGGGGATCGCGGAGACGTGCAGGATCAGATGGCCTTCGCGCAGATCCGGCAGGAAGGTCCCGCCGAAGAAGGGCAGCATCGCCCCGCCGGCGATCGTCAAAGCCGCGGCCGCCGTCATCACCAGCTTCGGGTAGCGGCCGATATGACGCAGCAAGGCCTGGTAGTGGCGACGGGACCATCGCACCGCAGGCGGTTCATGCAGGCGCTGCCCGCCGGTCCTGCCGACGAGGAGCAGCATGGAGAGCGCCGGCGTCACCGTAAGGGCGACCGCCAGCGAGGCGAGCACGGCCAGGATGTAGGCGATGCCCAAGGGCCCGAAGAGACGGCCGGCAATGCCGGAAAGCGTCAGGATCGGGAAGAAGACCAGCAGCACCGCAAACGTTGCATAGGCAACGGCGGTGCGCACTTCGAGGAAGGCATCGAGCACGACGCGAGCCTCGGGTCTCGGCGCCGTTGCCCGGCGGTTTTCGCGCAATCGACGTACCACATTCTCGACGCCGATCACGGCGTCATCGACGACTTCGCCGATCGCGATCGCAAGGCCACCCAGCGTCATCGTGTTGAGCGTTTCACCCATCCATTGCAGTGCGAGCACGGCCGCGATCAACGAGAGGGGAATGGCAGTGCAGCTGATGATCGAGGTGCGCCAGTCGAACAGAAACAGAAACAGCACAACGACCACGAGCGCGCCGCCGATCAACAACGCGTTGAGCACGTTCTCGGTCGCCGCATCGATGAAATTGGCAGGGCGGAAGATGTCTGCATGGAGCTTGACACCGTCGGCTTCAAGGCCCGGTCGCAGCTCTTGCAGGGCGGCTTCCGCCCGCGTGGTGACTTCTCGTGTGTTCGCACCGTATTGCTGGCTGACCATCAGCATGATGCCGGGCACGCCGTCGATGAGGGCGGCCCCGATCGGCGGCTCGGGAGCGGTCACAACGGTGGCGACGTCGTCGAGAACCACGCTCGCGCCGCCTTCGTGCAGAAGAACGGTGCGGGCGAGTTGATCGGGCGTCAGGGACTGCCCCTGGGTTTGCAGCGTGACGCGCTGATTGGCGGTATCGATGAAGCCGGCGCCCCGTACGCCGGTGGCCTTGCGCGCGGCGGCCAGCACATCGTTCATGCCGACCCGGAACCGGATCAGGTCGTCCGGGCGGACCTGCACCTGCAGAGACCTGACGTCTTTGCCGTAAGTGGATACTTGTGCCACGCCCGTGACGGCCAGAAGCCGCCTTGCCACGGTCCAGTCCGCAACGGTGCGCAATTCCATCAGCGAGCGCTGGTCGGACGTCAGGCCAATGACCAGCACCGTGCCGGCCAGCGGAGTCAACGGTGTCATCGAGGGCGGCTGCACGCCTTGTGGCAGCCGCGCGGCCACGGCCGAGAGACGCTCCGTCACCAATTGGCGCGCCCGGTAGATATCGCTGCCCGGCTGGAAGACGACCGTCACCACGGAGAGGCCCTGGATCGACGACGAGCGCAGGCTTTCGACGCCGGCCAGGCCGTTGATCGACGTTTCGATCGGTTGCGTGACCAGGATTTCGACATGCTCCGGGCTGAGGCCGGGAGCTTCGGTCTGGATCGTGACCTGTGGCGGTGCGAATTCGGGGAAGACGCCGTATTTGGCTTCGCCGAGCGCGAACAGGCCGTAGCCCAGCAGCGCGAACGAAAGCGCGAGCACGATACCGCGGAAGCGGATGGCGAACGCGACGAGAGCGGCTTGCGGTCCTGAACGGTCGGAGCCGGTGCCGTCAGTCATTGTCATCGCCGCTCCGAAGCTCGCCCTTGGCCTCCTCGGACAGTAGGACCTGTGCACCCCGGATGACGATTTCGGATCCCGACGGGATGTCTCGGACGACGTAGTCGTCATCCGAGACCGGCTGATCCGTGCTGATCGGATGCCGCCGGAAGCTGTCGGGTCTCACGCGCAGGTAAACCCATGATCGGCCCTGCCATCGCACGATCGCGGTATCCTCGATGAACACGCCCTCGTAAGTGGTGCCCGACGGCACATAGACCGTGGTGTTCATGCCGGGCAGCAGACCACTGTCGCCAGGCGCCGAGAAGAAATAGCTCAATCCCTGAATCCGGGGATCGGTGCGTGTTGCCGGGGAGACGTACTGCAGATCGATATTCGCATTTCGCGTCGGCGCCTGTGCGAGGGCCGTTCGCGGAGTTGCGGCGACACTCACGCCGGGCGGCAGCGTCACCTGAACCAGAAACTGATCACGCTCGATCAGCCTGACGACCGCGGGCGAGCGCTCGACGATGCCGCGGCCGATCACCGGCCCCCATTCCTGCTGTGCTGTTGCTGCAAGAGTCCTGAGCTGCGATTCCGCCGCAGCAAGCGCGGCCTTGTCGGTTCGCAGCGTTCCCTCCGCGGTTTCGGCTTCCTTTCTGGGGAGCGCGGCGGAGTCGACGAGATTCTTGGTCCGGTCGAATGCGCTCTTCGCGACTTCGAGCTTGGCCTGCGCTGTCTGGAGTTGGGCCTGCGCATTGGCGTAGCTGTTGGTGAGCTCCGTGATGCGAGAGATGTCCAGCACGGCACCGTAGGCGCGGAATTGCTCAGGATGCGGAGCGGCTTCCACAACCGAAGTTTCGAGCCCGATCTGTCCCTGCTGGTTGGGCGTCAGCTTGACCGGTGCCTGGTCGCTGTTTGCGATGCGGGAGGGCTCGGTGCGGCCCGAATCCGGCTTGCCCGGCTGCGGCTCCGCCGCTGCACGCCGAACCTGACCCGTGACAGCCCAAGCGCCGGCGCCGAGCGCCAGCAAGCATATGGCGATCGCGACGCCGCGCCGGGAGGTTTCCGTAAGAGCCATCAGCCTGTTAGCAGTTGTGGGAACCAGCTTATTGACGAAATGAACCGGCGGCAAGGCGTCGGTTTCACGGTTGTCGGCTCAGGTCACGCCGATGTGCTGCGGGGCCGCGACGGCCGGGTCCCGCTCGCGCGAAAATGAAACTTCCGGCTGCTGTGGACGTAGCGCTTATGTTATCTTTTTGACGACGCTCGCGAGGTCTCATGCATGAACCCGATTGATCTGATCGTCACTGTATGTGCGGTGCTGTCGCCCGCCACCTGCGAGGAGCAGCATCTGGTGTTCAACTGGACCGGCTCGCTGCAGCAATGCGCCATGGCCGCGCCGCCCTACATCGCGCAGTGGGTCGGCGAACATCCGAAATGGACTGCGGTGCGATGGCGGTGCGAATATCCGCACACCAATGATCGCGCGAGCACGGGCGGCAAACCGCCCGCGGGCTAGCGCTCTATTTGTTGCAGTCCTTCAGGTCCTTGTCGGACACCGTAAACACCGCATCGGCCTTGATCTCGATGTCGCGGGCCAAGCACTGCTTGCCCCCGCTATAGCCAACCTTGGCATCGTAGCGGCCGGGCTCGACGCCGGTGATACGCAAGCGCTCGTCGTGGTCGACTTCCTTGTCCTTGTCGTTCAGCGTCTGGTTGGGACCCCATTCATTCTTGCCCGCCGGCGACAGCTCGAAGCTCGAGATCGTGGCGCTGGTCAGATTCCACAACCGGATGCCCTTGCCTTTGCTTTGGGCGAGCACGGCGGCCGGCAGCACGAGCAAGGCAACTCCAACGGCAATCAACGCACGCGACATCCGACCTCTCCCTTACGCTTGGTCCAAGGATGACGGCGTCTCACATATTTGCAAGGTCCAACTGCGAGAGCTGCCGCTTGATTTCACCGATCTCCGGCTCGCCCCGTGTCGCACGTGGTGCGGCGATGGTTTCGACGTGAAGGATTCGGGCCGGCCGCGGCGACAGGAAGAACAGGCGGTCGCCGAGGCGGACGGCATCGTCGAGATCGTGGGTGACCAGGAGCGTCATCATCTTCCGGCTCGCGACCAGGGTCGCGATCTGGTCGCGCAGCCTGCCTGCGAGGGCATTGTCGAGCGAGGCCAGCGGCTCGTCGAGGATCAGGAAATCCGGCTCGATGGCGAAGGCGCGGGCGAGGGCGACGCGGCGGGCGAGTCCGAGCGACAATTCGCCGGGAAAGTGGTTGTGATGCGCGCTCAGTTCGAGCACCTCGAACAGCGCCGCCAGCGTGCCGTCGTCGACCTCAGGTGCGGCTAGCCGCACGTTCTCCTCGACGGTGCGCCAGGGCAACAGCCGCGGCTCCTGGAACACCATGCCAAGGCGCATGCCGGGTGAGCGCGTGACATGGCCCTGATAGTTGCCGTCGAGCCCGGCGAGAATCTTGAGCAGGGTGCTCTTGCCGCAACCCGACGGGCCGAACAGCACGCCGACCTCGCCGGCGTTCAACGTGAAGGTGACGTTGTCGAGCACGTCGTGCCGCTTTCCGGCCGCGCTCTCGAAGCTCTTGCCTGTGATATTGACCTCAAGCTGCACGGAGCCGCCACCGCGTTAGCCTGGTTTCAAACGGCTGCACCATCACCGTCTCGATGACCAGCACGACGCCGGCAAAGCTCAGCGAGTAGGCGAGCAGCAGGGGAATGTCGAACAGCTGGAAGGCGACGCCGATCTCGAAGCCGACACCGTTCGGCCGGCCGAGATATTCGGCGACCAGCACGATCTTCCAGACCAGCGAGAGCCCGGAGCGCGCCGCGGCCGCGATGTAGGGCGCAAGTTGCGGCAGGATCACATGCCGGAAGGCGCGGCCGCGCGGCAAGGCAAACGCCGTTGCCATCTCGTCGAGCGCAGGATCGAGCGCACGGGCACCCTCGCGCAGGGTGACGACGGCGGTCGGCAGCTTGTTGATGGCGATGGCGGCGATCGCCGCGACCTCGGTCAGCCCGGCCCAGATATAGGCCAGCACGATGACAACCAGCGCCGGCAAATTGAGCAGCAGGATCAGCCAGGGATCGCCAAGGCGATTGGCGAGCGAGACGCGGCCCATCAGGTAGCCGATCGCCGAGCCGATCGCCATTGCAAGCGTGAAAGCCAGCGCGACGCGCGCCAGCGTCGCGCCGAGATTGACGAACAGCGCCCCCGATCGTGCCTCGGCGATGAGCACCGAGAGTACCGCCGGCGGCGCCGGCAGCTTGGCATCGCCGATCACGAGCGAGGCAATCCACCAGGTCGCGATGAACAGCGCGAATGACAGGAGGCGCAGCACCGTCAGTCTCCCGGGATCGCTTGATAGAAGGTGCCGGGATCGAGCTCGGTCGCCGTCCCGACCAGATCGCGGCCGCCGAGTTGCGCCAACACCCGGTAGAGCACCCGCGCGTCCGCCTCTTCGTCAGCGATCGGACGCCGCGGGATGCCTTCACGATAGCGGTCGCGATAGGCCTGCAGGGTTGCGGCATCCTGCGCGCCGGTCAGCGGCGCGATCGCATCCCATTCGGCGTCCGAGGTCGCCAGAATCTCTTTCGCGGCGCGCGTCACGGCGATGAAGCGGGCCACCAGGTCCTTGTTGGCGCCAGCCCAGGCCTCGTCGAAGACGTAACCAATCATCGCGATGCGGCCCTTGCTGCCGAGCTTCTGCAGGATCTCTTCCATGCCGGCGAGGCGGCGAAAGCCCTTGGCCTCGAGCGCGGCGCAGAAATTCCAATAGTTGAGCGTCGCGTCCATTTCGCCACCCAGCGTCTTGGCGGCGAGCAGCGGCGGCGCGCCATAGACGATGGTCGCCTGTGACTTCAGGTCGACGCCGTCCTGCTTCAAGGCGGCTTGCAGCAACAGCCAGTTCTTGTCGATCGCGCCGCCGGCGACGGCAAGCTTGCGCCCCTTGAGGTCGGCGAGCGTTTCGACCGGCGAGGCGGCCGGGATCATTACGGCGCCCAGCGCGCTCGAATAGGGATAGAACTGGAGCTTGGCACCGAGCGATCGCTCGCGCGACACCCAGGGCCAGTCGGACACCATCACGTCGGCGGTGCCGGAGCGCAGCGCGATCTTGCCGGCCTCGGGGCTGGCGAGCTCGACGACATCGATCGACAGGTTGGCCTTCTTGTCGAGACCATGGGAGCGAATGACAGCCAGTTCCCAGGCCAGCGTTCCGGTCTTCTGCGCTGCAACGCGGATGGTCTCCGCGTTGCACGAGGTGCCGAACTGCATGACCGCCAGAACTGCCGCAGCCAACACCGTGCGTACAGACATGATCATCGTTTCTTGAGCCACTTCCCCGAATGTTTTATTTTCTGATCAACACCCATAGCATAGCTTGCGGGAAGAGAAGAGGAAGCACGACCATGGCAGGAGCTGGCATGCTACGACCGATTGTCGCCGTCTTGGCGGTGTTCTTGGCCGGGCTCCTGGCCGTGCTCGCCGGGACGACGATCAGCGCGCGGGCTCAGGAGATCAACGACTATCCGACCTCGGCGCGGGCGGAGTATGTGTTCGGCTGCATGAAGGCCAATGGCGAATCCCGGCAGTCGATCGAGCAATGCTCCTGCTCGATCGACGTCGTCGCCTCCATCATCCCCTATGATCGCTACGTCACCGCCGAAACCGTGCTGAGCATGGCGCAGGTGCGCGGCAACCTGGGCGGCCAGTTCCGCTCGTCCGAGCAGGCCGCGAACGCGCTCAACGATTTGCGGCGCGCTCAAGCCGAAGCCGAAGTCCGATGTTTCTAGAGCGTTGATCGCGAGATCGCGTACCCGTCAGGTCCCGGGATTCTCGACCTTCCATTCGTGCTCGAAGACGTGCCCGTCGGTATCCCTGGCTTCGGCGCGGAAGTGCTTGGCGCCGTTCGAGACGTAGGTGAAGCGGATGTTGGGGTCCTCGGAAATCGAGATTCCGCCCTCCATCGCCAGCACCGGACTGTCGTCCTGCCAGATGTGCAGCTCGTTGACGAAGAAGGCCGGGATATAGAGCTGCGTGACCTGATCCATCTGCAGGCCTGAATTGTTCGGGTGCCCGATCATGATCTGGGCTTCGCGCGTGCTGGTCGCCGGCCCCTGTTCGGACTTCGTGAATTGCCGGTAGCGCATCTGGCCGAGCCGGTTCTTCGCTTCCTCGACGTTCTTGCCGGCCGGTGCCGAGCAGCCGCCGGATGCCTTGACGTAGACCTTGCTCACATAGAGCTTGCCGTCGCTGAGCTGCGCGACGGCGTGCACGTTGGTGTAATTGTTGACGCGGACGCGGGTCGAGATCTCGGTGACATTGGCGTCCGGCCCGAGCGTGAATTTCGCGGCCATCGGTGCGGGATTTTCGTCGATGACCAGGGTGATGGCGATGACGCGGCGGCTGTCGCTGGGTTGCAGCTTGGTGCGCAGCGTCACCGGAACGATCGCGGCGTCCTCCGCGCGCGCCGGCATCTCGATGCCGATGACGTCGTTGCCGTCATTCATCGGACGATTGCTGAAGATGTCCTGGACGAGGCCCGGCCAGGGGTCATAGGTCTCGGCCGCGAGCGCGGCCGGTGTGCCCAGCGCGATCGCAACAAGGCTGGCGACGCAAAGCAGGCGGGCGCGATGTCCGGTCATGTTCGCGAGATCCTATGCAGCCGCATCATTATAGGGCCAACAGCTACTCCCATTCAATTTCCGAGAATGCTGCAGTTGCGTTGCGGGCGTTGTAATCATCGAACAATTGCCAGCGCGGCCGCTCAGCTGCCGCGGCGTGCTCCGCCGCAGCCGTGATCGGCTTGCCGCTTTTGACCAGCGCGCGCACGTCCGTGGCCAGCGTCTCGAGATAACGCCGTTCGTCGGCGAGCGCCGCAGGCCATGCGCTCACGGGTCCGTGACCGGGAACCACACGCTCGGCGGGAATCGCGGCGAGGTCGTCGAGCGCGCGCAGCCAGCCCTTGAGGCTGCCGTCGACCACCGGAATATGCTCGAGGAACACCATGTCGCCGGCGAACAGGGTCCCGCTGCGTTCATCGAAGACGGTCAGGTCGTTGTCGCTGTGGGCGGGCGGCCAGGCCTTCAGAGTGAGGCTCCGTCCGCCAAGGTTGAGCTTCAGCGTGTCCTCGACCAGCACGGTTGGTGGAATGATCCGCACCTCGTCGACCAAGGCATCGCCCATGGTCCGCCGAAATCCGTCGAGATAGAATTGCCCGCGCGCCGCCAGCGCGCGGGGCAGGGCCTTGTGGCCGACAAAGCTGGTCCCGTCGCCGACGAACGCCGCGTTGCCGAAGCTGTGGTCCGGATGCGCGTGGGTGTTGATGACGTAGCGGATCGGCTTGTCGCTATGGCTGCGCACCGCGGCGAGCAATTGCAGTCCTTCGCGAACGCTGCCGCCGGTGTCGATGACGGCAACGGCACTGTCGCCGATCACGAAGCCCACATTGGCGATGGCGCCTTCGTTCTCGCGCGTCATCAATGCAGTGACGCCGGTGTGAACGAATATTCCGGGGGCGACTTCGCTCACAGGCAATTCCGCCTCTTGCGCCCGCGCTATGGTCGGCGCCCAAAGCATCAGGAGCAGCGCAAGCACCGAACCGCCATGAGCCATGTTTCCGCCTCAGTTTTTCCGGGACGCATGAACGATGTCGTCTCACGTGCGTTTGCGCTGCAACAAGCAACGCGGCGCCGTCGCGATCATTATCCCTGTTACACGTCATGGCGCGCCGGGCAATTGCCTGACCACGGTGACCTGTCCGCTCAAGAGGAGACCGCGTGATGAGAGTTGTCGGATGCCGTCCTGTCCTGTTCGCGCTTGTCGGCTTTATCGCCTGTCTCGCCGGCCGTGACATCGCGCGTGCGCAGGTCAATGAGCAGGGCGAACTCTCCATCGAGCTGGTCGATCCCAAAGTTCTCCGCATCTGTGCCGATCCGCGCAACCTGCCGTTCTCGAACGACAAGGGCGAGGGCTTTGAGAACAAGATCGGCGAGCTGTTTGCCGAGAAGCTGCAGAAGAAGCTCGATTACATGTATTTTCCGCAGGCGACCGGTTTCGTGCGGGTTACTCTCGGCTCGCATCGCTGCGACGTGATCATGGGATTTCCGCAAGGCGACGACCTCGCGCAGGGCACCAATCCGTATTACCGCACGGCCTATGCGATCGTCGCCAAGCCGGGCAGCGGATTGGATGAGGTCACGACGCTCGAGGATGAGCGGCTGAAGGGCAAGCATATCGGCATCGTCGCCGGAACGCCGCCGGCGACCAACATGGCCATCAACGGGCTGATGGGCAATGCCAAGCCTTATCCGCTGATGATCGACACGCGCTACGATTCCTCGGCCGAGGCGATGATGAACGATCTCGAAAAGGGCGAGATCGATGCCGGCATCCTGTGGGGGCCGATGGCGGGCTTTTATGCCAAGAAGGCGAACCCGCCGCTGCATATCACGCCGCTGGTCAAGGAGACCACGGGACCGAAGCTGGTGTATCGCATCGGCATGGGCGTGCGCGGATCTGACCAGAACTGGAAGCGGCAGCTCAATCGACTGATCCAGGAGAACCAGCCGGCGATCAACAAGATCCTGCTCGACTTCGGCGTTCCGCTGCTCGACGAGAACGACCGTCCGATCGGGCCGGAGACCGCAACCAAGTCGCCATGATCAGGCTCGCGGCCATGCTGGCGGTGCTGGTGGTCGCCGCTTCGCCTGTCCGCGCGCAGGACCAGCCTGCAGAGCCCGAGGGGTACCGCACCGAGGATTACCGCGCACTTGTACCGGCCACGCTTGCCGGCGCACGCGTGCTCACGACGGAGGAAGCGGCAGCGATCTGGCGCGACAAGTCCGGTGCCTTCGTCGACGTGCTGCCGCGCCCGCCGAAGCCGAAACTGCCCGCCGGCACGGTGTGGCGCGAGCGGCCGCATCGCGACATTCCCGGCAGCATCTGGCTGCCCGACACCGGCTACGGCAAACTTGCCGCTTCAACCGAGGACTATCTCCGGCGCGGCCTGGTGCGTGCCTCCGGCGACGACCAAGCAAAATTGCTCGTGATCTATTGTCAGGAAAGTTGCTGGATGTCGTGGAACGCGGCCAAGCGCGTGCTGTCCTACGGCTACCGCAACGTGGCGTGGTATCCGGAGGGAACCGACGGGTGGGAACGGGCCAAGCTGCCGCTGGCGGATGTGGAGCCCGAGCCGCGCGAGGGCGAGCATTGAGCCCGTCCTCACGCGTCGTGCCGATTATTTCTGCTTGTCGAGCTTGTTGATGGTTTTGCCGCCATCGCTGTCTGAGGTGGTGAACGTTACCTTGTCGCCGGCGTGGAAGTCCTCCAGCGACTGTCCCTTGGGTACCTTGTATTCCTGCATCGCGCCGCCGGCCGCGCCCACCGTTCCGCTTTGCGTCTGCTGGAGCGAGATGGTTCCACTCAATCGGTCAATCTTGGTGACTATTCCAGTCATCGGTTGCTGGGCGAAAGCCGCTGAGGTGATCAGGCTCGCGGCGGCGAGGCTGGTCATGACGATCTTGGCTGCTCTCATCAAGGTCTCCCAACTTCAGATATAGTTGGGGTCAACGAGCGGGGGGCGCATTTGGTTCCGGAACAGCGCTGCGCAAAGGAGCACCTCCCGCCAGTCCTGTGAGGCTGCGAACACATCGGCCGTCATTGCGAGCGAAGCGACGCAATCCATCTGTCCGCAAACGGGGTGAGATGGATTGCTTCGTCGCTATCGCTCCTCGCAATGACGATGGAAGCAGACCCGTGCCGCAGTAGGGCTAATCCAGCTCCTGCTGGATGGTGCGGCTGAGCGCAAACAGCCGCTGATCGATGGTGGTCGGCACCTCGCACACGAATTTCACCACCCGTCCGCGGTCCTCGAAGATCCGCGTCTCCCAGACCAGCTGGTTGCCGAGTTCGTCGACCTTGGTCTGGTCCGGCGGCGTGGCATCCTGCAACGCCTGCAGCTTGATTGTATCGTCGCGGATCTTCTCCGCGGCCTCGCGCTGCTTGCGCATCACGCGCTCGAGCCCGTTCATGACCGAGGCACGCTGCCCATTGAGCGTATCGAACAGGCCAGCGAACAGCAGCTTTCCCGCATTGGCCTTGTCCGCCGCGGCGGCCTGCAGGAACTCGGTGATCTGCTTCTGTGCATCCTCGAGCGGGACGCGGCGCGCGGCGAGCTTGGTCGCGAGTGCGCTGATCTTCGGATCGTCCCTCCACTTGGTCTCGGCATCGCCGAGCGGCGGCCCGGCCCAGACGGCGGCGAGCGAGATCTCGGGCACCTTGGCTTGTTGGCAGGGCCAGTCCGGGTAACGCGGATCCGCAGCCAATGCGACCTGGCTCGACAGCGCCATCGCGAGCAGCGCGCCAAATCCCGTTCGCAAGCCTGTCATGCCTCGCCTCCGCCGGGTCCGCGGCGCACCAGGCCGCGCGATGGATCGTAAGCCAGGATCGCGCCGATCATGAACACCACCGTGCAGCCGCCGACCACCGCGAGCGAAACCCAGTTCATCTTGCCGTAGAGCGCAAACCGGATCAGCTCCACCGCATGGGTGAACGGATTGCACTGGCAGACATAGTACAGCATCGGGCTGCCTTCCTGCACTCGCCAGAGCGGGTAGAGCGCCGACGAGGCAAAGAACATCGGGAAGATCACAAAGTTCATCACGCCGGCGAAATTTTCCAGCTGCTTGATGCTGGCTGAGATCAGCATGCCCAGCGCGCCGAGCATCAGGCCCGACAGCACCAGCGCCGGAAGCACGGTGAGGTAGCCGATGGTCGGCGGCGTGATATCCCAGAACCACGCGATCAGCAGGAAGGCGTAGACCTGCAGCAGCGACACCGCGGTGCCGGCGAGCAGCTTGCAGAACAACAGATAGCCGCGCGGCAGCGGGCTGACCAGCAACGTGCGCATGTTGCCC
This sequence comes from Bradyrhizobium tropiciagri, assembly GCF_001189845.1. GTDB lineage: Bacteria > Pseudomonadota > Alphaproteobacteria > Rhizobiales > Xanthobacteraceae > Bradyrhizobium > Bradyrhizobium tropiciagri. The sequence continues at coordinate 183,073 of NZ_LFLZ01000002.1, read as the reverse complement.
ATCTCGCGGTCATAGACCATCGACAGCGAGGATTGCATGCCGTTGAAGAGCTGGATCATCGCCATCAGGCCTGGCGCGATATAGACCTCGTAGAGGATGTAGGTCTCATAGGGCGGGATGATCGAGATGCCGAGCACCTGGCGGAAGCCGGCCGCAAAGATGAACAGCCAGACCAGCGGCCTGACCAGCGCCGAGACGAACCGCTCGCGCTGATGCAGGAAGCGCAGCGCCTCGCGCCACACGATGCCGTTCAGGCAGACGATGTATTCGGACACCGAGAAGCCGCTGCGTTCGGGCGTGACCGTCGTGCTGCTCATGTTGGCGGTTTTCCGGTGAGGGTTGCCGTTCCGGTCAGGCGCATGAACGCGGTGTTGACGTCCTGGGCGCCTGCGTCCGCGATCACGCGCGACATCGGGCCGTGCGCCAGCATCCGGCCCTGATGCAGCACGACGAGGTCGTCGCCCGGCATGATCTCGTCGAACAGATGCGTCGCCCAGAGCACGCCGATGCCCTGCTCGGCGACGAGTTGGCGGACGTGGTCGAGGATGTCGGCGCGCGCCTTGACGTCGAGCCCGACGGTAGCCTCGTCGAGCAGCAGCAGCCGCGGTCGGTGCAGCAGCGCGCGGGCGATCTCGAGCCGCCGCATCTGGCCGCCCGAGAGGTCACGCACCTTGCTGCCGGCGCGGTCGGCAAGTCCGATGCGGCCGAGCACCTCGGCGCTGCGCAGCCGCGCCTCGCGCCGCGAGATGCCGTGCAGCGCGGCGTGATAAAGCAGGTTCTGCGTCAGTGACAGATCGAGATCGAGCGTGCGCGGCTGGAACACGACGCCCATCAGACGCAGCGCTTCACCCGGCGTCCGGCTGATGTCGTGGCCGAAGATCTTGATCTGGCCGTTCTGGATGCCGAACAGCCGCGTCACCAGCGAGAACAACGTGCTCTTGCCGGCGCCGTTGAGGCCGAGCAGTGCGGTGAAGCTCGCCGGTGCGACCGTGAAATTGACATCAATCAAGGCGCGCCGCGGACCGTAGCTGTGGCTGACATTGCCGATCGACAACGCCGGCTGCGCGGTTGCTGCAGGACTTGCATCCGGCGAGGATTGGCTCGCGATATGGGCGTCGGTTGCGGTCATGGCTGCGCGACCGTGATCCCCCAAGGCAATTCGCCGACCTGAATGGTCTTGATCACCTTCTGGGCCGCGACGTCGATCACCGAGACATCGTTCGAAACGCCGTTGGTGACCATCAGATATTTCTCGTCGGGGGTGAAATCCATGTGCCAGACCCGCTGGCCGACCAGCAGATATTTGAGCACCTTGTGGGTCGCACCATCGACCACCGCGACGCGGTTGGCGGGGCCGAGCGCGACGAACGCTGTCTTGCCGTCCTTGGTCATGCCGATGCCGACGGGCTGGATCGCCTCGTTGCGCAGGCCCGGGATTTCAAAGGTGATCTTGCCGGTTACCTCGCGCTTGACCGGATCGATGATCGACACCGTGCCGCCGATCTCGGAGGAGACCCACAATTCGGAGCCGTCGCGCTTGAACTGGGCGAAGCGCGGCCGCGAATCGACCAGCACATTGCCGACGATCTGGCGCGTCGCGGTGTCGATGAAATGCGCCATGTTGGTGGTTTCGGACGTGTTGATCAGGACCTTGCCGTCCGGGCTGATCGTCATGCCCTCGGGCTCGACGCCGACCTGGATGTCGCCAAGCCGGGCGCGCTTCTCGAGATCGATCACGGTGACCGTGTTGTCGTTCTCGTTCGCGACGTACATGGTCTTGCCGGCGGCATCCTGCGTGAACAGCTCAGGGTCGGGGCCGGAGGGCAGGGTGTCGACGATCTCCTGGGTCTTGGTGTCGATCACCTGGATGGTGTCGTCGTCGCCGACCGCAACCATCACGAACTTGCCGTCGCGCGAGAACTCGATGCCGCGCGGCCGCTGGCCGACCTTGATGGTTTTCGTCACCGTCCAGCTGTCGGTGTCGATCACCGTGACCGTATTGCCCTTTTCGTTGGAGACATAGGCAACGAAGGCGGACGCCGGTGTCGCGGCAAGCCAAACGAGCATCCCGGTCAACAGACAGCGGCGCCTCATGCGTTTCATCTCCCTACTGCAGCTTGCACTTCGTTTCAGGCCGGTCAACTCCGAGCGTGTCGAGCTCGGAGACCTGGTGCAGGAAACCTTCCTGCGGCGAGACCGAAACGACCATACGACCATCGGCCAGCAGGATCGGCTGGCGGAGCTGCCAATTCCAGTCGCGCAGGGTCAGTCGCGTGCCCTTGAAGGCGGCGATCGAGAAATCCTTGCTCTTGAGGAAGGCGATGACCTTCTTGGGGTCTCCCGAGCTGGTGCGGGACGTGGCTTCGCCGATCATGCGGGCAGCGGTCCAGGCCTGCATGTCGAGCGCCGTCATGCGGCGCATGTTCAGCTTGACGAAGCGGTTCTGGATCTGGACCGCGCCCCATTGATCATGCGCCGCGTCCCAGCTGGTCGGCACCAGCCCCGCCGAGCCCGCGACAGGCCGCGGGTCCCAGGTCCGGTAGGGCAGATAGTTCGCGAACACCTCGCTCTCGTCGGCGGCAACGAGCACGTCGTAGGCCGGTGCCTGCTGGGTGAACACCGGCATCTGGCGCTGGATCAGCGTCACGCCCGAGTCGGTGCGCCGCGCGCCGCCGGTGTCCTCGAAGGTCCGTTCCTGGACGATCTTGGCGCCGAAGCGGTTGGCGGCGCGGCGCAGCGCATCGGCGTAGAGCTTGTCCTGATCGTGCGAGCCGCTCACCAGCAGCCAGCGCTTCCACTGCTTCCATACCAGGTACTGGCCGAGCGCGTCCGCCAGCATCGAGCGGGTCGGCGCGACATGGACGACATTGCCGCGGCAGTCTTGCTCGCGCAGCCGGTCGTCGATCGCACCGGCATTCAGCAGCATGGTGCCGCGATCGCGTAGTGCATCGGCGACCTTGAGCAGCGCGTCGGCTGGCAGATCGGTGATGATGTAGTCGTTGCGGCCGGCGAGATCGGTCGCGACCTTGGCGACATCGTCACTGTCCTTGACCTTGACCTCGTCGAGCGCGAAGCGCTGGTTGAGGAACTTGCCGGTCGTATTGTTGTCCTCGATCGCGAGCCGCGCGCCGGCGATGCCGTCATTGTCGGCCGGCTGTTCGACCAGCGAGAGCGTCGATTTGACGCCGGCATGCCCGAGATAGCCGATATGGATCTCGACGGGATCAGCCGCCAGCGCTCTGGCCGCCATCATGCTGAGCGCGATCGTGCCGATCAGCCATCGGAACATAACTCCTCCCGCAGTCTTTCCTCACTCGGCATGGCATTGTCGCACCATGCGTTGACGTGCAAGATGACCGAATTGGCCTTGCTTGCAACCCCGCTTTTTGTCGTTGCGAGGTTACAAATTTCGATTGGTTCACAATCATGAGAACAGCGTTCGCGTTGGTCGTATCGTTGCTGGCGATGTCGGCGGGGGCGGTGCGAGCCGAACCGCCCAAGCTCGCGGTGTTCGATCTCGAGATGATCGACACCAGCCTGCAGGGAGAGATGAACGGGCCGCGCACCGACGAGCAGGCGCGGCTGCTCCGGGCCGGCGATCAGGTGCGCAAGGAGCTTGCGGACTCCGGCAAGTTCCGCGTGCTCGATATCGCGCCCGTCAATGTTGCGGCGCACGGCAGCAATCTTCAGCCTGCGGCGGCTGCGACGTGAAGCTGGCCGGCGAGCTCGGCGCTGACCTCGCGATGACCGGCGTGGTGCAGAAGGTCTCCAACCTCATCCTCAACATCAATCTCTACCTGCGGGACGTGCATACCGGGCAATTGGTGGCCGCAGCGAGTGCCGACATGCGCGGCAACACCGACGAATCCTGGTCGCGTGCCACCGACTACCTCGTGCGCAACCGTCTGCTTGCGCCGAACTACGGCGCCCCGCAGGCACGATGAGCGACGGTTGCTTGGACGATTTCTGAATATTAGAAGTTTACGCCTGAGTTGCCCGACGTGTCAAGCCGTCTGGTCGACAGCCGTCTGGTTGAACGTCGGAACCGGCTACTTTGCATGGGGTTGTTTTCGACATTTTGGTATCACGCCGCTTTGGCGCGGGAAGTATCACGCCTTCAGCCGCGCGGCGTGCCAGCGCAGATGATCGGCCATGAAGGTCGAGATGAAGTAATAGCTGTGGTCGTAGCCCGGCTGACGCCGCAAGGTGAGGGGAATGTTGGCCTGCTCGCACGCCGCCTTCAGCAGCTCGGGCCGCAGCTGCTCGGTGAGAAAACCGTCGGCATCGCCATAATCGACCAGCAGGTCGGAGAAGCGGGCGCCATCCTCGATCAGCGCGACCGCATCATGCTTGCGCCACGCCTGCTTGTTGCTGCCGAGATAACCGCCGAGCGCCTTGTTGCCCCACGGTACCTGCGATGGTGCCACGATCGGCGCAAACGCACTTGCTGCGCGATAGCGATCCGGATGGCGCAGCGCCATCGTCAGCGCGCCGTGGCCGCCCATGGAGTGACCGAGGATCGATTGCCGCGTCGTGTCGACCGGGAATTGCTCGGCGATCAGCTTGGGCAATTCCTCAGTGACGTAGCTCCACATCCGGTAGTTGGTCGCGAACGGCTGCTCCGTCGCATCAACATAGAAACCTGCGCCGAGGCCAAAATCGTAGGAATTGGCGGGATCGCCCGGGACGCCTTCGCCGCGCGGGCTGGTATCCGGAGCGACGAAGATCAGGCCGAGCTCGGCGCAAGCCTGGCGGAATTCGCCCTTCTCGGTGACGTTGGCGTGCGTGCAGGTCAGGCCCGACAGGTAGGTGACGACAGGCAATTTGGTGCCCGCCGCATGCTCAGGGACGAACACCGAGAACGTCATGTCGGTCTTGGTCTCGCGGCTGGGATGGCGGTAGACGCCTTGTGTGCCGCCATGCGACTTGTTCTGGGAAACCGTCTGCATCGTCGTATTCCTCTGTGTTGGTGCGCGGCGTCAGGCGACGCCGCTCTCGATCGCGAGGCGCACCAGCTCGGCCGAAGTGCGCACGCCAAGCTTCTGGCGCATGATCGATGACGTGTTCGCGACCGTCTTGTATGACGAATGGACCAGCCAGGCGATCTCCGACAGGCTCTTGCCGGAACTGAGCAGGCGCAGGATCTCCATCTCGCGCGAGGTCAGCTTGGAAAGCGGATTCTGCGCAAAGCCCGGCCGCGCAAAGGCGACATTGCGTGCGATCGCAGGCGGCAGATAGACGCCGCCGTTACCGACCTCGCGGACCGCCTCCACCAGATCGTTGGGATCGCCGGTCTTCGAGACGTAGCCCTTGGCGCCGATGTCGATGGCGCGGGCGGCGAACACCGGGTCGTCGTTCATGCTGAACATGATGAGGCGCGCGGACGCATCACGGCTCAGGATGCGCCGGGCCAGCTCGAAGCCGGAGACGGTCGGCAGGTTGATGTCGATCACGCAGAGATCGGGCTTCTCCGCAACGAAAGCCCGCTCGCCGCTCTCGGCATCCGCTGCTTCGAGCAGGGTGATCGCGGGATCGTCGGCGAACACGGTGCGACAACCGGAGGCAACGATGGGATGATCGTCAACGATCAGAATGCGCATGGCGTTGTTCCGGCGACCTCATCGATTCACGCGTCATCACATCGGCTTGCGCGAAGAACACCTCGGTTCCGACCGGTTGTGCACCTCGCACGGGATTGCGATAGGGTGCGATTAGATAGCCGGGCAAATTTGGCTGTCAACGATCCTCTCGGAGGAGGGATCGCGGTCGGGGGCAACGTCATGTGGCAAAAGCTATCCTTGCGCGCACGGATCAACCTGTTGCTGGCGCTGATTCTGGCGCTTGGATTGGGCATCAATATCGCGCGGCTGGCGCTCGAGGCGGGACCTCGCGTTCAGGCAGAAGATCAAAGCGTTATCCGGCTCGCGCGCGAGTTTGTTGCTGCGATCGTGGCCGGCCTCGACGAGGCGCCGGATCCCGATGCGCGGCTTGATCAGATCGTCGAGGATCTGAGCCGGCTGCGTCATGTCAGCATCACGCGGCAGGATGACGCGACCGCAAAGTCTCCCGAGCGTCCGCAGGACGCTGGCGATCCGCGCGCCCCGCCGGAGTGGTTCGTCGCGCTGGTCCATCCCGAGCAGACCTCGGTGCGGGTGCCGATCTCGGTTCACGGCAAACCGCAGTCGCTGGTCATCACCTCGCATCCCGACGACGAGATCGCCGAGATCTGGGACGGCATCGTTACCCAGCTCGAGATCGGCTCCGCGATCGCGGTGGCGCTGCTGCTGGTGACCATGCTGGTGGTCGGTCGCGCGCTGGCGCCGCTCGAGGCGCTGTCGCAGGCCATGATCGGTATCGAGGCCGGGGATTACGATGCACGGGTCGAGCCCGGCGGATCGCCCGAATTGGCCGCGATCTGTGCCAAACTGAACCATTTGGCGGCGACGCTTGGCGAGGCCGTCGACAGCAAGCGGCTACTCGCCGAACGTGCGGTCTCGCTGCAGGATTCCGAACGCAAGGAAATCGCGCGCGAACTGCACGACGAGTTCGGGCCCTATCTGTTTGCGCTGCGCGCGCATGCCGGCGCACTGACCCGGCTGTCGGAGGTGGACAAGGCGGATCCTGCGGCATTGCGCAAGCACGGCAACGCCATCCTCGAGCAGGTCAACGCGCTCCAGCAGTTCACTCGCCGCATCCTTGAGCGATTGCGGCCGGTGGGATTGGCCGAGCTCGGGCTTGCAGAAGCGCTCGGTGCGCTGGTGCGGCTGTGGAGCGAGACGCATCCGGAGGTGGAGATCGAGAGTAACGTGTCGCCTGATCTCGGCGAGACCGGCGAGATGGCCGATTTGACGATCTACCGCATCGTCCAGGAAGCGCTCACCAACGTGTTCCGCCACGCCGGCGCGACGGCGGTCGCTATCACGATCGAGCCCGTCGAGCGGCAGGCCGGCCTGCGCGGCAGCCGCGATGGCGTGCTGGTGCGGGTTCGCGACAATGGCCGCGGCATGCTCGCCGATCGCAGGCTTGGCCGCGGTTTGACCGGCATGCAGGAGCGGATCCTCGCGCTCGGAGGCACGCTCAAGATCAACTCCACCGATGACGGCGTGACGGTCGAGGCGCTGGTGCCGAAGGCCGCTACCGCGGCCAGTATCTGAAAGCGGCCCACACCAGCGCAAATGCGCCGGCGATCCAGAGCACGACGATTGCGATCATCCCGGCGCGGCTGATCGGTCGCTGCAATACCGCGCCGGCCTTGGCGCGGCATTCCGCCATCACTTCGTCCGGAACGAGCGCGATCGCGAACCAGATGCCGAGCGGCAGCAGGATCAGATCATCGAGATAGCCGAGCACCGGGATGAAATCCGGAATCAGATCGATCGGAGACAGCGCATAGGCCGCGATGGCGATCGCAAGCGCTGGCGTACCATGGTACGCGCGGGTCACGCGCCGCGAGATAGAGCGCGACGCTGTCCCGCTTGAGGTTGCGCGCCCAAGCCTTGATTGAGGTCAGCTTGATTGATGAGGATTTGAAGGTCGACAGCATGGCGTGACGCCTGCACGCCAGACGGAAACGCTACTCCAGCACCACGTCCACCGGCATGCCGCTGTGCAGGCCCTTGTGAACGGACGAGGGCGCGATGCCGAAATATTTCCGGAACACGCGGCTGAAATGCGAAGAACTCGAGAAGCCCCAGGAGAAGGCCACGTCCGTGATGGTCTTGCCGTTCTGGGATTCCAGCTCCTGCCGGCAATTCTGCAGCCGGGCCTTCCAGATGTAGTCGCTGACCGTCATGCCGCGATCGCTGAACAGCATGTGCAGATAGCGCTTCGAGCAGCCGAGCGCCGCGGAGATGCGGTCGATGCAGAGATCGGGATCGCGCAGGTGCTCGCGGATGAAGCCCTGGGCCCGCACATAGGTCGCCTCGGCGCTGCCGCGGTCGAACATCGCGCCGGTTTCTCGCAGCGGCAGCAGCAGCAAATCGATCAGCGCATCGGCGACACCGACCGCGTTGACCGGGGTCAGCGTCGGCGCCTCGCCGAACGCGGCGTGCACGAAATCATAGGCGATGCGGCCGGTGCCGTTGCGCGCCGAGAGCTTGCAGGGCGCCATCTTCGAGAGCTGGAAGCCGCGCTCCTTGAGCAGGTCCTTCGGCACGATGACGACCTCGTGACGGGTCAGGGACGGGCTGATGATCGTATGCGGACAGGACACGTCGTAGGCGAAGCAGTCGCCCGGCATGATGTCGAAGTGCAGACCGTCCTGCTCGAAATGCGAGACGCCGTGGGTCTGGAAAACGATCTTGATGTAGGGGTGCTCGCTGAGTTTGATGCGTGAGATGGTATGCGCGATCCGGTGCTGGCTTGCCTCGATCTGGCACAGCTTCAATCGCGAGACCGTCGTGAAATTGATGCGGCCCTCGAGCGAGGATCCTTCCAGCGCATCGACATCGAACTGACCACAGAGATCAGTGAGCGCATCCGACCAGCGCTGGATTTGCCGCTTGGGCGTCAATCCGTTCGTGCTGAGTGAATGGACTGTATCGGACATCTTTCCAGCCACCGATTCGATCCCCAACGTGACTGCTCACCGAGCTCAATCTGGCCCGGGACGATGCGCCTTCTCCCTGATTCTGAACAGCTTAGGGAGGTGGCGGGATTTCTTCCCGGTTAATGTCGGGTGATCCTCCGACTTAGTTCTGGGCTCGTCAAGCGCAACCTTAGAACGCGTCAATCTGGCGCTTCGAATGTGCCGGCCGCGATTGATGCCCTGCAACATGAAGCAACCTTTGCCAGCCATTGGGGGCGGGCCTGCAAAAATCTGTCGCAGCTTCGCTTTTGAGCAAACGGCTCTTCTCTATTGGGCAAGTCAGCAGGGTTCGATCGGACTACGACTGGGGCACCAAAATGGAAGAAGTGGGGCCGTTTCGGCGGAAACCCTTGAGCTCTTGAACCTGGGAGGAAATCCACGATGCGCAAGATGCTTTACGCGACTGGCCTTGGGGCAATGGCGGTGTTTGCCGTCGGAGCTGCCAGCGCCAATGACGAACTCCACAAGATGTCGCAGAACCCGAAAGACTGGGTGATGCCGACCGGCGACTACACCAATCAGCGATACTCGAAGCTGAATCAGATCAACGCCCAGAACGTCGGAAAGTTGCAGGTCGCCTGGACGTTTTCGACCGGCGTGCTGCGCGGTCACGAAGGCGGACCGCTGATCATCGGCAACATGATGTACGTGCACACCCCGTTCCCGAACAAGGTCTACGCTATTGACCTTTCCAAGGACAATCAGATCGTCTGGAAGTATGAGCCGAAGCAGGATCCGAACGTCATTCCGGTGATGTGCTGCGACACCGTTAATCGCGGCGTCGCCTATGGCGACGGCAAGATCATCCTGCATCAGGCCGACACCACGCTGGTCGCGCTCGATGCGAAGACCGGCAAGGTTGAGTGGAGCGTCAAGAACGGCGATCCGAGCAAGGGATCGACCGGTACCTCGGCGCCGATGGTCATCAAGGACAAGGTCCTGGTGGGTATCTCCGGCGGCGAGTTCGGCGTTCAGGCCCACATGACGGCCTACGACCTCAAGACCGGCAAGCTGGTCTGGCGCGGCTTCTCGGAAGGTCCGGATGATCAGATCCTGGTCGACGACAAGACCACCGAGCTCGGCAAGCCGATCGGCAAGGACTCCAGCCTGAAGACGTGGCAAGGCGATCAATGGAAGATCGGCGGCGGCGCGACCTGGGGCTGGATCTCCTACGATCCTGAACTGAACCTCGTGTATTACGGATCGGGCAATCCCTCGACCTGGAATCCGAAGCAGCGTCCCGGCGACAACAAGTGGTCGATGACGATCTGGGCGCGCAACCCGGATACCGGCGTCGCCAAGTGGGTCTACCAGATGACGCCTCATGACGAATGGGACTATGACGGCGTCAACGAGATGATCCTCTCGGATCAGTCGATCGACGGCACGCCGCGCAAGCTGCTGACGCACTTCGATCGTAACGGCCTCGGCTACACGCTCGATCGCGCCACCGGCGAACTGCTGGTCGCCGACAAGTATGATCCGAAGGTGAACTGGACCTCCGGCGTCGATATGAACAAGAGCTCGCCGACCTATGGTCGTCCGAAGGTTCTCGATGCAGCGTCGACCGACAAGGCCGGCGAAGACCACAACGTCAAGGGCATCTGCCCGGCGGCGCTGGGTTCGAAGGACGAGCAGCCGGCGGCCTACTCGCCCGACACGCAACTGTTCTACGTGCCGACCAACCACGTCTGCATGGACTACGAGCCGTTCAAGGTGAGCTACACCGCAGGTCAGCCCTATGTCGGCGCGACGCTGTCGATGTATCCGCCTCCCGGTGAGACCAACATGGGCAATTTCATTGCCTGGGACGGCAAGACCGGCAAGATCGTGTGGTCGAACAAGGAGCAGTTCTCGGTCTGGTCGGGTGCGCTCGCAACCGCCGGCGGCGTGGTGTTCTACGGCACGCTGGAAGGCTACCTGAAGGCGGTCGACGCGAAGACGGGCAAGGAGCTCTACAAGTTCAAGACTCCGTCCGGCATCATCGGCAACGTCACCACCTATGAGAATGGCGGCAAGCAGTACGTCGCAGTTCTGTCAGGTGTTGGTGGTTGGGCAGGCATCGGCCTCGCGGCCGGTCTGACTGATCCGACGGCCGGTCTTGGCGCAGTCGGCGGCTATGCGGCGCTGAGCAACTACACCGCGCTCGGTGGAACGCTCACCGTGTTCTCGCTGCCGCAGCAGTGAGCTGAGCAAGCCTCGTTCCGGCGCATGGGGCGATCTCCATGCGCCGGTCCGTCTTCCATCCGCACGCGAGGATATGCTTTTGCGTAAGATCTGGTTTGTGACTGCTGCGATCTTCGTCGTGGCAATGGGAGGAGTTGCCTCTGCCGAAGCTCCCGGCGACCCGACGGCGGTCAAATCCGAGGACGGCAAGTATCTCGATAAGGACGGTAACCCGACCTACAAGGTTGCACCTGACGGGACCGTCGATTGGTACACTTACTCTGGATATCGCCGATACCATTCGGAATGCCACGTTTGCCACGGGCCCGATGGTATGGGTTCGACGTACGCGCCTGCGCTGAAGGACTCGCTGAAGAGCATGAACTATGCCGATTTTCTCGGCGTGGTCGCGAGCGGACGCAAGAACGTCTCGACGTCGCAGGAGAACGTTATGCCGGCGTTCGGCGACAATCCGAACGTTGCTTGCTACATGGACGACCTCTATGTGTACCTGCGCGCTCGTTCCAATGATGCGGTTGAGCGCGTACGGCCGGCCAAGCACGAAGACAAATCGGAAGCCTACGGCAAGGCGGAAGACGCCTGCATGGGCCACAACGACAAGAAGTGAGCGTGACCGGCGCGAATGACAAACCTGTTTGATGTTTTGTGGAGACCAAGATGAAGACCCGCGCCGCAGTCGCATTCGAAGCCAAGAAGCCGCTTGAGATCGTCGAGCTCGACCTGGAAGGCCCCAAGGCCGGCGAGGTCCTTGTCGAGATCAAGGCGACGGGCATCTGCCACACCGACGCCTACACGCTCGACGGCTTCGACAGCGAAGGCATCTTCCCCTCGATCCTCGGGCATGAAGGTGCCGGCATCGTGCGCGAGGTCGGCGCCGGCGTGACGTCGGTGAAGCCGGGCGATCACGTGATCCCGCTCTACACGCCTGAATGTCGCCAGTGCAAAAGCTGCCTGAGCCAGAAGACCAATCTCTGCACCGCGATCCGCGCGACGCAAGGCAAGGGCGTGATGCCGGATGGCACCTCGCGCTTCAGCTACAAGGGCAAGACAGTCTTCCACTATATGGGCTGCTCGACCTTCTCGAACTTCACCGTGCTGCCCGAGATCGCGGTCGCCAAGATTCGCGAGGACGCGCCATTCGACAAGAGCTGCTACATCGGTTGCGGCGTCACCACAGGCGTCGGTGCGGTCGTCAACACCGCCAAGGTGACGCCGGGCGCTAACGTCGTCGTGTTCGGCCTCGGCGGCATCGGCCTCAATGTGATCCAGGGCGCCAAGATGGTCGGCGCCGACAAGATCATCGGCGTCGATATCAATGACTCCAAGGAAGCGTGGGGCAAGCAGTTCGGCATGACGCATTTCGTCAACCCGACCAAGGTGACGGGCGATATCGTCCAGCACCTGGTGGGCCTGACCGACGGCGGCGCCGACTACACCTTCGACTGCACCGGCAATACCAACGTGATGCGCCAGGCGCTGGAAGCCTGTCACCGCGGCTGGGGCGTCTCGGTCGTGATCGGTGTCGCGGAATCCGGCAAGGAGATTGCGACCCGACCATTCCAGCTTGTCACCGGGCGAGTCTGGAAGGGGACCGCCTTCGGCGGCGCGCGCGGCCGCACCGACGTGCCGAAGATCGTCGACTGGTACATGAACGGAAAGATCCAGATCGATCCGATGATCACCCATGTGCTGAAGCTCGACGAGATCAACAAGGGCTTCGACCTGATGCACGAGGGCAAATCGATCCGTTCGGTCGTCGTATTCTGAAATCAAAACACCAAGCACTAGGAGGATAGACCAATGACTGTTCATATCCACCCGTCGGTCGACAATGGCGTCAAACAAGGCTCCGGCAGTTTTGCGGGCGGCACGCTCGTCTGCAAATGCGCGGACAAGAAAGTCAAGGTCGGGGTCAAGGGCGACGTCGCCCACAACCACGCCTGCGGCTGCACCAAGTGCTGGAAGCCTTCGGGCGCCACCTTCTCGGTGGTCGCGGTCGTCCCGCGCGAGAACGTCACCGTGCTGGAGAACGGCGACAAGCTGAAGATCGTGGATAGCGCAGCGGTGATCCAGCGTCATGCCTGCACCGGATGCGGCACCCACATGTACGGCCGGATCGAGAACAAGGGCCATCCGTTCTATGGCCTCGACTTCATCCATCCCGAGCTGTTCCAGGAGTCCGGCTCGGCGGCTCCGGGGTTTGCGGCCTTCGTGTCGTCGGTGATCGAGTCCGGCGTCAAGCCGGCCGAGATGGCCGGGATCAGGTCGCGGCTGAAGGAGCTTGGGCTCGAGCCGTATGACTGCCTGTCGCCGGCGCTAATGGACGCGATCGCGACCCACGTGGCGAATTCCAAGGCGGCCTGACAGGGGCGCGGGCTGACCAAGGCAGCCGACAAGGCCGGCCTGACCGGTCCGTCCTGAAGAGATTCGTCGCCGGCAGAGGGCCTGCCGGCGACGGATATGCTGGTAGTACCCGTGACCTTGAACCTTGCATGCCCTGCGGGCGACCACAGGGCATGCATTTTATTTTCCGCCTTGCCCTCGTCCTGTCCCCCATCCTGATCCTGTCGCCGGCCCGCGCCGCGTCGCCGGAAGACCGCTACATCGCGACGCGTGACGCCGCGATCGCCAAATTCGCCAAGCTGTCGAACGACAACAAGATCAACGAGGCCGTCGACAAGGCCGAGGCGGCCGCGCGCGACGAGCTCAAGGGCCAGTTGGCCGCGATCCTGTCGCAGCCCGCCCGGCCGGGCTTTGCGCCCGCCCAGCTCAATCTCGACACTCTATATAAAGGCGACATGGGGTTCGGCATGCTCGACGGCCTGCGCTTCGATGCCGACACTGGCAGGGACGGCGCCAAGATCGGCGAGAAGCGTGCCGACGGCAGCTTCGTCGAGCCGAAGGCCCATATCATCGTCACCACCGAATCCCTGTTCACCCGCTGGCTGCACGAGCACAAGGCCTGGTGGGACAAGGGCAGCAAGAACGTACCGCAGCAGATCGAGCCGGCGCTGAAGTTCGAGGGCCTCTACACCCAGGCGATCTCGACCGATGCGGCCGTGATCAACTTCAACGAGCTGCCGGTCGCCAAGCCGGCGTCGGCCACGCTTGCCTACGGTTTCCTGGCCGGCCGCACCCAGGATTCGTTCCCAGAGGCAGCCGACGAGGTGTTCGTCGCGGCGCTCGACGACGGCAAGTTCTACATCGCCTATGGCGAGATCGCGCCCACCGTGCAGGTGCCGGCCTGCACCGCGATCCGCGCCGACTACAACAAGAAGGCCGACGCGGCGGCCGAGAAGCTCGAGCGCAAGCAGATCACGCGGGCGGCCTATGACAAGCTCGGCGACCTGCGCCAGCAGGGCGAGGACGCCTTCAAGCGCTGCTTCGTTCAGCACGCCCCGGAGCAGCCGGCATTCGCCGCAGCCACCAAGCAGGCCCAGGCGCTGCTGGAGACGGCGATCGGCAAATAGCCTCACGCGACGGTTTGCTCGGCTGACGGTCCGCCCCTATCTTCCCCGGAAAGCTCTGTATCCTGGGGAGACGCCATGAATACCGCCGCCATCAGCTCGTTTCGCATCGCCGTCAGTGACGATGTCCTCGAGGATCTGCGCACCCGGCTGCGCCGGACCCGCTGGCCGGAGGCCGAGCTGGTCGACGATTGGAGCCAGGGCGCGCCGCTGAAATGGATCAAGGACATCTGCCAATATTGGGCCGAGACCTATGATTGGCGGCAGCGCGAGGCGCGGCTCAACCGCTTCAGCCAGTTCACCACCGAGATCGACGGGCTCGACATTCACTTCATCCATGTCCGCTCAAAGCATCCGGAGGCCCGGCCATTGATCGTCACCCATGGCTGGCCGGGATCGGTGGTCGAATTCCACAAGGTAATCGAACCGCTGACCGATCCGACCGCGCATGGCGGCAGCGCTGCCGATGCCTTCCATGTGGTGTGCCCGTCATTGCCCGGCTTCGGCTTCTCGGCCAAACCGGCCGAGACCGGCTGGGGCGTCGACCGGATCGCCAAGGCCTGGGCCGTCCTGATGGAACGGCTGGGCTATACCAGCTATTTCGCGCAAGGCGGCGATTGGGGCTCCGCGGTCACCACCGCGATCGGCGGGCAGGATCCGGCGCATTGCGCCGGCATCCACATCACGCTTGCGATGTCGACGCGGCCCAATGTCGAGGGGCAGCCGACGCCGGAGGAAACCCGCGCGCTCAACGGCATTAAATATTATGCCGACTGGGATTCCGGCTATTCCAAGCAGCAGGCGACCCGGCCGCAGACGCTCGGCTATGCGCTGACGGATTCACCGAGCGGGCAGGCGGCCTGGATCCTGGAGAAATTCTGGGCCTGGACCGACTGCGACGGGCATCCGGAAAACATCCTCGGCCGTGACGAACTGCTCGACAATGTCATGCTGTATTGGGTCACCGAGACGGCGACATCGTCGGCGCGGCTCTATTGGGAGAGCTTCGGTCCGGGCAAGCGAACTCCGCACAAGGTCAGTGTGCCGACCGGCGTTGCCGTGTTTCCCAAGGAGATCGTCACGCCGGTCCGCAAATGGATGGAGACCAACTTCACCAACATCCAGCACTGGAGCGAGATGCCGAAGGGCGGGCACTTCTCCGCGTTCGAGCAGCCCGAGCTGTTCGTTGGCGAGGTGCGGGAGTTCTTCGGGAAGCTGCGCTAGCTGCGTTTGTGTCAATACGCTGCGCAACGGAGGAACGTCGGCGTGCTGCTTGATCCCCGCGATGGCGACTTTGAGGACAATGCCGCCAGTCCCGAACAGCGTTCGTTGTTCGCGATCGTGGGCAGCCTTCTGGTTGAGATAAGCCCGGCGAAGCTGTTATTCGCCTGGACGGTTTCACTTCTGCTTCCGGGCCTGCTGCTCGGCCTTGCGCCGCTGGTCGCGTCCGCCTGGATCTCGAGCCTTTCGCAACAAGCTCTGGCGTTGTCCGAGGTGGGGGCCGTGCTGGCATTGGTTGTGATCGCGGCGTTAGGGTGGCTCGGCGGGCGACCGCTGTTTCAAATCGCAGAAACAAACTTCTGGTCATTGAATGCGCTCGCGGTGCAACCGAGCTACACCTTCACGCGCGAGGCGCTGAGCCATCTGGCGGAACTGCTCTGGCGAACCGGCGCAACTCCTGCTTCTCGCATAAGGCTGCGCCGCAATTGCTCAATCGGCGCCGGCATGCTGCTCTCTGCAGGTGCGGCATTGATCGCGGTCCTGTCCTGGCCTGCTTCGCAATGGACTGCGACCGTCAATGACCTTGTTCTGATCCATCGTCTTGTGGTGCCGACGTTCGCGAACGCCGTGGTGCTGGTGTCCGGCTATCTTGCGGTCGCATCACTGGCCTGGAGTGTGGCCGACGCCAGCATGGATCAACCGGCCGACCTTGCCGCCTTCGACGCGACGCCGTCCGGAGGCCGCTGTTGGCGCCTTGCGCATTTGTCGGATCTTCACGTGGTCGGCGAGCGATACGGTTTCCGCATCGAAAGCGGGACGGCCGGTCCGCGGGGAAACCAGCGCTTCCATCGCGTGCTGGCTCGCCTCGCCGAAATTCACGCCGTCGATCCACTCGACCATGTGCTGATCAGCGGCGATATGACGGATGCCGGCCGGCCCGGCGAATGGGCGGAGTTTCTCGATGCATTGGCAGGTCATCCCGAGCTTGCAGCACGCATCATCATGCTTCCGGGCAATCATGACGTTAACGTCGTTGATCGCGCCAATCCCGCGCGCCTCGACCTGCCGTTCAGCCCAGGCAAGCGGCTACGGCAGATGCGTACCCTGTCGGCGATTGCGGCCGTCCAGGGCGATCGCGTGCGTGTCATCGACGGTTCCGGCAAACCATCGGCTACGCTGAACCAGGCGCTGGCACCTTACCAAGACCGGATAGTGCAATTTGCGCAGCACGGGGGTGTGCGCCGTGCAGTGGCGGTCCGCGGCTTGTTCGATGACCAATTCCCAATGATCCTGCCGCCGGACCGGGATGGCGGCCTCGGGATCGCCATTCTCAACTCCAACGCAGAAACCCACTTTTCCTTCACCAACGCGCTCGGTCTGGTTTCGCAAGCGCAAACGCGGCGATTGGAGGCTGCAATCCGTGATTTCCCCACGGCATGCTGGATCATCGCGCTGCATCATCACTTGATGGAGTATCCGATGCCGGTCAAGACGTTTGCTGAACGCATCGGGACGGCCCTGATCAACGGCAGTTGGTTTGTACGCAGGTTGCAAAAATTTTCCGATCGCTCGGTCGTGATGCACGGTCACCGACATATCGATTGGATCGGCACATGCGGTGCGTCGAAGATCGTCTCGGCCCCGTCGCCGGTGATGGGGGCGGCCGATGATGCGGCCACCTATTTCTATATCCACAGAATGGTGGTCGGGCCGGACCGGAAGCTCTGCCTCGCCGAGCCCGAGCGGGTGGAAATTGCCGGAAGCTAAGACGTTTCCGGCCTTTCTTCGTGCGTTCCGCCGAACAAATCAGCGATCCATGCGGCCGACGGACTCTCGGCACAGAAGGTCAGAATGGCGAGCGTGATCGGCACGCCGATGAAAGTCCCGAACAGGCCCCAAAGCGAGCTCCAGAAGAAGATCGCAAACAGCACCAGGAACGGCGAGATCGACAACGTCGAGCCGGCCACCCGCGGTTCGATATAGCTGCCAACCACGAACTGGATGACGTTGAGACAGGCGAACACACCAAACACCGCTGGCCAACTCCCGAACTGCGTCATGGCCAGCAGCGTGGGAAACAATGTCGCGATGAAGGGGCCGATGAAAGGAATGTAGTTGAGGACAAAGGCGATGACGCCCCATTCGAACGCGAATGGCAGTCCGGTCACGGCGGCGAACAGGCCGACCAGGAGACCCGTGACCGCGCTCATCTGCGTCCGCACCAGCATGTATTTGCGGAACTTGGCCGCCGTGGCCTTGCTGCCCTTGAGCAAGACGTCCGCGGCTGTGCGATTCTTCAATCGCTGGATTCGTCGACGGGCGTCTTCGACCTCGAGAAGTCCGAGCACGACATAGACCAGCGCGATGAGCCAGAAACTCAACGTGGTGTTGACGCGGCCGGTGACGTATTGGGTGACGCGCAGCAGCCAGCCGACATTGAAATGTTCGGCCCAAAGGCCTGCGAACGAGATGCCGTGGCCGTCCAGCCATATCACCACGGCGTCGTAGAAGGCTTGATATCGCGCCGCATCCGCAATCAAGGAGCGCCCGACACGGCCGAATCCCCACGCCGCGAGCGAGGCGAATGCGATGCAGACAGTGGTCGTAACGACGACGGTGATGGCGAGCGCGAGGAGTTTCGGCAGCCATGACTGCAGCCGCTCCTGAACGGGCCAGACGATCGCAATGATGAACAGGGCGGCGGCAAGCGGGGCCAGCACGCTGCGCGCCTGAGCCACCGCCGCAGTGACCAGTACTGCGGCAATGATGCCGGTCGTGATCTTCAACCCGCCTGTCACCATCCGGCGACCTTAGTGGAAAACGCGCCCCGCAGGCAAATGCGGCGCTCGAGCGCACCATTCAACTTGGAAGCTGACCGGCAATCTCGTCGGCTCGCCAGCACCGCACTGCGTGTCCGTCCGGACGCGTTTCAAGCGAAGGCCCGGGTTCGCGATGACACACCGCTTCGGCGTAACGACAGCGCGGACTGAAGGCGCATCCGTCCGGCGGATCGAGAGGATTGGGAAGCTCGCCCCTTGCGGTCGCTATCGGCGCGCGGCGTAGCGGATCGGGAATCGCGGCGATCAGGGTCTGTGTATAGGGGTGCGCCGGCCGTTCGAAGATGTCGCGCCAGCCGCCCGTCTCCACAATGCGGCCGAGATACATCACCGCGACCCTGTCGCTCATATGCTCGACCACGCCGAGGTCGTGGCTGATCATGATGTAGGAGAGGCCGAGGCTCTCCTTCAATTCCAGCAGCAGGTTGATGATCTGGGCGCGGATCGAGACATCGAGCGCCGATACCGGCTCGTCGCAGATAACGATCTTCGGATTGAGGATCAGCGCGCGGGCGATGCCGATGCGCTGGCGCTGGCCGCCCGAAAATTCATGCGGGTAGCGGCCGGCCTGTTCGGGCCGCAGGCCGACATGCCTGAGCATCTCGGCAACGCGTCCGTCGATCTCGCTCTGGGCTGTCACGCCATGCAGCCGCAGTGGGTCTTCAAGCGTGCGGCGAACGGTCTGGCGTGGATTGAGCGAGGCGTAGGGATCCTGAAACACCATCTGGGCGATACGGGCCAATCGCTTTCGATCGACCGACCGCCGCTCCGTCACCACGTGCCCGTCCAGCACGATCCTGCCCCGCGTCGGCGTCAGCAGCCCAAGCAGCGAAAGGGCGACGGTCGACTTGCCGCAACCGGATTCGCCGACGAGGCCGAGGCACTCACCGCGCTTGAGCTCGAGATCGACGCCGTCGACCGCACGCAGCAGCCGGTGGCCGCTGCCGAACAGGCCGCCGCCAAGCGGAAAATGCACCGCGAGATCCTTCACGCTGAGGATGACGTCGTCGCCAGGCCTCACCGCGGGGTCAAGCATGATGGTGGCACCTGACGAGGCCGCCCGCGCCGAGCCATGTCGTCTCCGGTACGGTGGTCCGGCAGATCTCGGTCGCCTGCGCGCAACGCGGATTGAACCGGCAGCCGCTTGGGAAATCCGAGATCGCAGGTACGACGCCGGCGATTTCCCTGAGCCGCGACCGGCCAAGCGCCGCGCGGCTCCCCAGCCGCGGCAGCGAGTCGACCAGGCCTTGCGTGTAGGGATGCGCGCCGGCGCGGAAGATGTCGTCCGAGCCGCGTTCCTCGACGATGCGGCCGGCATACATCACGCCGACGCGGCGGCAGACGTTGGCGACCAGGCCGAGATCGTGGCTGATCATCAGGATCGCGGTGCCGCGCTCGGCGCACAAATTGCGCATCAGTTCGATGATCTCCGCCTGCACCGTCACGTCGAGCGCAGTGGTTGGCTCGTCGGCGATCAGAAGATCCGGATCGCATGCCAGCGCGATGGCGATCATCACGCGCTGGCGCATGCCGCCCGAGAGCTGGTGCGGATAATCCTTCACCCGCCGCTCCGGCGCGGGGACGCGGACATTCGCCAGCGCCTCGACGGCCAGCTGGTTTGCCTCGCGCCAGCTCTTGCCCTTGTGCAGCACGAACATTTCGGCGATCTGGCGGCCGACCGGCGAGACCGGATTAAGCGCCGTCATCGGCTCCTGGAAGATCATGGCGATCCGGTTGCCGCGCAGCGCGCGTTGCTCGGCCGCGGAAAGTCCCTGGATCTCGCGGCCTTCGAAGCGGATGGCGCCGGCGCCGATCGAGAGCGGCCGGCGCAGCAGGCCGATCAGGGCAAGCGCCGTAATGCTCTTGCCGCAGCCGGACTCGCCGACAAGGCCGAATGTCTCGCCACGATCGATGCGGAATGAAACGCCTTCGACCGCTGCAACATGTTTGGCGCCATCGTCTAGATCGATGCGCAAATCCTCGACTTCGATCAGCGGAGCGGCCGTCATGTGCGCCGGCTCCGCGACTGAGGATCGAGTACGTCGCGCAAGCCGTCGCCGAGCAAATTGAGGCCGAGCACGGTCAGGAATATCGCAAGGCCCGGGAACACCGACAGCCATGGCGCCGTGGTGATCTGGTCGCGCGCCTCCGAAAGCATGCTGCCCCAGCTGGGATAGGGTGGACGGATGCCGAGGCCGAGGAACGACAGCGAGGCTTCGGCCAGCACCGCGCCGCCCATGCCGAGCGTGCCGATGACGATGATGGGACCGATCATGTTCGGCAGCAATTGCGTGATCATGATGCGCAGATCTCCATAGCCGAGCACGCGTGCAGCCTGCACATAGCCCTGGCTCTTGAGCGACAGCGTCGAGGCCCGCGCGATCCGGCAGGTGAAGGACCAGTTGGTCAATCCGAGCGCGATCAGCAGGCTCGTCAGGCCGGGCCCAAGCACCGCCATGATGGCGAGTGCGAAGATCAGCGAAGGGATCGCGAGCATGACATTGGTCAGCCCGTTGACGACATCGTCCCACCAGCCGCCCCAATAGCCCGCGGTCAAGCCCAGCGTCACGCCGATGACGCTGTTGACGAGCTGCGAGACGATGCCGACGGTCAGCGAGATGCGCGCGCCGTGCACGACGCGGGAATAGATATCGCGACCCTGCGCATCGGTGCCGAACCACCAGATCCAGCTCGGCGGTTCCTCCGCATTCACGAGATTGGCGCCCATGACCGGATCGGTATGTGCCAGCCAGGGCGCGAACAGGCCGACGAAGATCGCAAGCACGAACAGCATCCCGCCGATGATCGCGCTGGTGCCAAGATTCATCGCATCCACCCGGCCATGGCGGACTGCATGGTCGATCGTGCACAGGTGTGCTGAACCCGACGGCCCCTCATGCGTATCTGATCCTTGGATCGATCACGCCGTAGAGCAGGTCGACCAGTGTGTTGACGGCGAGGAAGAACAGCACCACCACCAGAATGGTGCCCTGCACGGCAGGAATGTCGCGCTGCAGGACGCTGTCGACCAGCAGCGAGCCGATGCCGGGCCAGGAGAATAGTTTCTCGACGACCACCGCCTGGCCCATCACGACGCCGAATTGCAGGCCGATCGCCGTGAGAATGATGACGAGGGCATTGCGCATCACGTGCCAAGTCACGACCCGGGTCTCGCTCATGCCCTTCGAGCGCGCGGTGCGGACAAAATCCGCGGTCATGATCTCGAGCACCGCGGCACGCGTCGTCCGCGCCAGCAGCGCCATCGGCGAGACGCCGAGCGTCACGGCGGGCAGCAGCAGATATTTGAGCCCGCCATCGCCATAGCCAAAACTCGGCAGCCAGCCGAGCTTCAATGCGAACAGATACATCAGCAATAGCCCGAGCCAGAACTTGGCCATCGAGAGGCCCGATACCGCCAGCACCATCGAGATCGTGTCGACGAGGCTGCCCGGCCTCAGCGCGGCGATGAAGCCGAGCGGTACACCGACCGCAACCGCGAATGCCAGGGCTGCGAAGATCAATTGCAGCGTCGGCCACATCCGTTTGGCGATCATGGTCGTGACCGGCTCGCGGGTCCGGAACGAGGTGCCGAAATCACCGGTCGCGAGCTTGGCGATATACGAGCCGAAGCGCACGTAAACCGGATCATCGAGCCCGAGCTGCTTCTTCATGCGTTCCACGACCTGCGGATCCGTCGGGCCCCGGCCGTCGTCGCCCATGCTCGACACGATGCTGCCCGGGACGACGCTGAACAGCACAAAGATCAGCAGCACCACGGCCAGCACGGTCGGAATGGTTTGCAGGACTCGACGGATCGCGAAGGAGAGCATTGGACGTTTTCCTCACTCCCTCCATTCTCGTGATGGAGGGAGGACGATGGCACCTGTCACTTCGCGGGCGAGGTCTCGTCGACCCAGAGGTCCTCGACATTCTGATGTGTCAGTTCGGTCGCGTCCAACTGAATTCCCTTGAGCCAGGGCTGCACCGCCATGACCGCCTTGTTGTAGTTGAAGAACCAGACCGGCGCTTCCTCACGGAGCTGCGCGTTCGCCTTTTGCAGCAGCTGCACGCGCTTGGCGGCGTCGTCGGTCTGCCCGGCCTCATCGATCAGCTTGTCGAACTCCGCGTTCTTGAAAGTCGTGTAGTTGCAGGCCGATTGCGGCGTCGCCGAATGGAAGCATTTGAGCGCGGCCTGTGGATCCGGGCCGGTCGCCTGGGAATAGATGAAGGCCTGGAAGTCGCCCTTGCGAATGACCTCCGCCAGCACCGCGGTTTCGACCTGCTTCACCTTCACCTTGATGCCGACCTTGTCCAGCATCGGGATCGCGGCCTCGACGATCGGCAGGCCCCAGCTTTCATTCTGACTGGTGGTCCATTCGAATTCGAAGCCCGAGGGATAACCCGCGTCGGCCAGCAATTGCTTCGCCTTCGCGGGATCATACGGGTAGGGCTTCATCGTCTTGTCGTAGGCGGGCGAGGTCAAAGGCAGCCAGCTCGTGGCGCGATAGGCCTTGCCCTTGACCAGCTTGTTGATGATCAGATCGGCATCGATCGCGTAGTTGATGGCCTGGCGAACCCGCTTGTCGGAGAACGGCTTGAAGGCGGGATTCATCCCCATGTAGCGAGTGAAGACCTCGGCGACCTCGACGATGGTGCCCTTGAGGTCGGGGTCGGCCTGATAGGCGACATACTGTGCAGGCCCCAGCACCGAGGTGTCGATCTCCTTGTTGCGGAAGGCGACGTCGCGCGCTGCGGCTTCGCCCATCAGCGAGATGACGAGCTTGTCGGCATATGGCTTGCCGGGCTTGTAGAACCGGTCCCAGCGTTCCAGCACGATACGCGAGCCCGGCACGTGCTCGACGAACTTGAACGGACCGAGACCGATCGGGTTCTGGATGAAGCTCTCCATGGCGCCCTCGTCGGCGGGATAGATCGACGTCAGCGCGGTGAAGAAGTAGAAGGCGGGATCGACCTTTTCGGTCAGCTTCATTTCGAGGGTGAAGTCGTCGATCTTCTTCAGGCCGGAGATCTCCTTGGCCTGGCCCTTCTCGACCTCGGCCGCGCCCTCGATGATGCGGACGAAGCGTGCGCCGGGATAGGCCTTGGTACCGTCCATGATGCGATTGTAGGACCAGATGATGTCGTCCGCCGTCATCTTGCGGCCGTTGTGGAAATAGGCGTCGTCGCGCAGCCTGAAGGTATGAACGAGACCTCCGCCCGAGACGGCGACCTCCTTGGCAAGTTCCAGAACCGGCTTGCCCTCGGTGGAGTCCCAGATGTAGAGCGAGCGGTGCAGGGCCTTGGCGTAGATCTCGTCCTGGGCGCGTGGTGTCGTGTGGATGTCCATGCTAGTGAAGCTGGAGCCGTACGGCGCCGTCATGCGAATGGTCCCGCCCTTGCGCGGTGTCTGGGCGGCCGCCGCCGTGGCGGCGAGTGCGAGCCCCAGGCTGGCCGCGATCGCAATCAACTTGAACTTCATGTTTCCCCCAACGATGCAGGAACATTCCGATCAGCGAGTTGACCATCGGCGGCACGTGAAGCGCAAGGTCCTCATGTCGTGTCGATGGCGACCGGCGCCAAATAATTGTGCGGCCTCGATGCGAGGAGCGGGATCACGGAAGCGCAGCGTGTGGCGTGCATCTGCGATGCGGTGGCGTCGACCGCAGTGCAACTTTTACTTGTATGTAAGCGATTGCGATTGAACGGATTTCGGGTTCCGTCCTGAATCCGCCAAGGATGGGCTCGAAGGAGGCTGCTATCGGTCGAGCGAAGCGCAACCCGCCACCTACAGCAGTCCCCGATAGATGCCTGGCGCGGAGCCTTCGATGGCCACGGCACCGACGGCCTTCGCATAGAAGTCTGCCGGGCCGACGCCACCGATGATGGCGTAGCCGAAGCCCTGGTGTTTCATGTCCTCGAGACAGGCGAACAGCAGCGCCTTGCCGATACCGCCCTGCTGGGCCTTCGGCGCGACACCGGTCGGACCGAAGAAGTTGCGACAGGCCGCGTCATGGCAGGCAAAGCCGACAATCTTCTTGTGCTGGATCGCGATGAAGCAGGAGACCGGTTCGCGGCTGAACGCGACCTCGGTTTCGCTGGCCCATGCCTCGCTGAAGGTCTCCCGTACCCAGGCTGTAACCTTGTGCTTTTCGGGGGCGAGCGCGCGGCGCATCACAATTCCGGCCTGCTGCAATCGATCGTAGGCGGGCCGGGAATCGGGCAGGGCATAGAGCTTGACGAGCATGTCCATCCGGCGAGCTTAGTTGAAAACGCGCCTCGCGGGCAAATCGCGCTGGATGGGCATGACTGCGCTCCACCCATCATGCGTCATTTCCGCCGCTGCCTGTTCGAGGCCCTGACTTCACGCGCAATTGCCCAAAAATACCCGCTGCAGAATGCAACAATCGCAACAATCACGCTGGCGGCGATAATCTCTTGCATGTCGGCGGTTCTCCAAGTAGATGTGCTTTGTCTATGTGGGAATTTTACCCACGTAAGGCAAAATCGGCTTCGAGGCGTGATGAGACGGGGTGAATGCATGGTGAGGGTCAGCGCAGCAGACAGACGTCTTCGGGTAATCGTCGCTCTCGCCATCATGGCCGGCGTCGGCTCGGCGCAGGCCGCCCGGACGCCCGATATGTCGGACGCTAGCGGAGGGACCGTCTCCGTTCCGATCGACACGCGGAGCCGGACATCTGCGATGGATGGCGCGGGGCCCCCCGTGCAGCTCCCCAAGGGCGCGTCCGCGATCAGCGAGACCTACGGAGACTGGATCGTCAAATGTCAGCTCGACGGCCGCGCGAGGCTGTGCACCCTCAGTCGGACCCAGACCTCCAAGGAGACCAACCAGCAAGTCTTCGCCATCGAACTGCTACCCAGAAACGGAAAGACCGAAGGCAATATCTTGATGCCGTTCGGGCTGAAGCTTGACAGCGGGGCGGTCGTCAAGCTCGGCAAGGATCTGGAGCAGACCCGCTTCTCCACATGTCCCGCGCAAGGCTGTCTGCTTCCGATATCCTTTCCCAGCGCCGTGACCGACACGATGAGCAAGGCCAAGACGCTGACCGTTGCGGCGCAGAACATCAACACCGCGCAGCCGGTCGTCTTCAACGTCCCGCTCAACGGCTTTGCCGCGGCGCTGGAGCGTACCATTCAACTCGGAAGCTGACCGGCGCGTTCGCGCTGTGATCCCACCCTGCTAGTCCACAAGGCGGGATCAGAATCAGACGACGCCGGCTATCGCGCGATTGGGGCGTCAGCCACACTGCGGCCGGGCTCGGAACGCGGCCTGCACCGCCCGGCACACGCTTGGGTGTGAACCGTCGCGAGCCTCCCCGGTTCCGCTCGGGCCGCCGTGCGCCGGCAATCCGAGCACCTCGACGGTCGCGGTGGCGCCGGCAACGAGCTCGCTTCGCATGGCGGGATCGAGCGCGATGCGGACGGGAACGCGTTGCGCCAGCCGCACCCAGTTGAAGGTCGGATTGACGTTGGCAAGCAGTGTTGAGCCGGAGCTGCGATCGCGATCTTCGATGCCGGCCGCGATGCTTTCCACGGTTCCGCGCAACGTGTGGTCCGCGCCGAGCAAACGAACACTGACGGGGTCGCCGAGATGGATGCGCGGCAGCTTGGTCTCCTCGAAATAGCCCTCGACGCGC
Source organism: Bradyrhizobium tropiciagri (assembly GCF_001189845.1). GTDB lineage: Bacteria > Pseudomonadota > Alphaproteobacteria > Rhizobiales > Xanthobacteraceae > Bradyrhizobium > Bradyrhizobium tropiciagri. Next base: position 157,119 of record NZ_LFLZ01000002.1, on the reverse strand, counting down.
AGCGTGTCGGAATCGAGCAGCGCCATGACGCCCTTGCCGGTGGTGAGATAGGTCCCCGGCCGCAGATCCACGTTGGTGACGACGCCACTGATGGAGGCACGAACCTCGCTGCGCTCGAGATTGAGCCTGGCCAGATTGAGGTCCGCGACGGCCTGGTCATAGGCAGCCTGCGCCTCGCCCTGGGCCGCGATCACCTGATCCAGCCGCTGCTTGGAGACGACCACGTCGGGCGTCAGCGCGCTGTAGCGCTTCAGGTCCGCGTTGGCCTCGTCGAGCTGGGCGCCCTTGCCGAGCAGCACCGCCTCCGCCTGCTTCAGCGCGATTTCGTAGCGCGCCCGGTCGATCCGGAACAGCACGTCGCCGCGCCGGACCGGCTGGTTGTCCTTGACGAGCACGTCGGTGACGAAGCCGGAGACATCGGGCGCAACCGGAACGACGTCAGCCCTGACATGGCCGTCGCGGGTCCAAGGTTCGTTCATGTAGTAGTCCCAGAGCTTGTAACCGGCCCAGACCGCGACCAGAACCACGAGTGTGGTGAGGGAGACGCGGCGCAGCGCGTTGAGAACGGATTTCATGAGACCAACTCCCTGGAGATAAAGCTGAGGCCAGCGACGAGACAGACGTAGAGCGCGAAATTGAACAGCGCGCCGTGCCAGACGTGGCGATAAAGGCCAGCCCGCGCCAACACCCTGGCGGCTACGCGCGTGAGGATGTAGGCGACGACACCCCACAGCAGGAAACTGGGAACGATCACGCCAAACAGATCAAGTTCGTATCTCATGCGGCTATGCTCCCTTGTGCTGATAGGCGCGGCTGGTAGGACCCGGCGGCAGGAAACAGGCCGGCGCGAATTCCGGAAAGGCCGATCAGCGCGTCACTGCGGTTCTTGCTCGCGGGCTCTCGCAACGTCGACGCAATCGCGTCGTCAAGCCGGCCGATCAGCTCATCCGGCAGCCGCCCGGCGGTATGGGTCCGCGCAGCCGATGCAAGACGGTTGAACAGCGCGTCGATGCCGGCCATGGCAGCGTGTGACAGGCCGAGGCTCGCGTGCCTGACATCGATGATGTTCAGCGCCGTTCGAAGCTGCAGAAGATTGGCGGCGTCGCTCCGCGCCGCTGCTGGAACCACGGTGATGCGCGCGGCAAGCAGAGCCAGGCGATGCTGCATGAGACTGCCGATGGCGGCGCGATCCTGCGGCGAGCTGCGCCCGGCGACCGCAGCGAGCGTGCGCCAGTTGCTCCGCACCAGGCGGTTTGCGATCCAGGCCGCGCCCAGCGTGCGGACGATCCCGCAGGTCGTGGCCGTGAGTGCGACACCCACCATGAGGGATATGCTGGAATTGGCGAAGGCGCCGAAGTCCGCCGAGTAGGATGATTGCAGCGCGAGCTGCACCGATGTGAAGATGGCAAGCCAAGAGCCGGTGGATCCGGTCGCCGGCCGTGCCGTCATCCAGCCGAACAGTAGGAACGTCGGCGCGAGGGCGACGACCAGCATCTCGAACGTCGTGACGCGCGGCAAAATGCCGAACGTGTAAATTCCGGTGACCACGATGACGACGAGGATGACGCCGAAGAACTTGCGGAATGCCGGCAGCGGATCGTCCTGGCCGGCCAGAAACGACCCGACAAGTGCGGCGAACAACGCAGCAGATGCACCATCGGTCCAGCCGGTGGCGATCCAGAACGCGCAGCAGGCGACAACCGAGAGTGCTGTCGCCGCGGCAGCCCACGACGCGAGCCCGTGGTCGCGGTGCCGGGCACCGGGCTCCGGGCCATCAAGCGTCAGGGCAAGCGCAAGCGAGCTCGGGTCGCGGCCGTCGGCAGTTGCCTCGCGCAACAGGCGGCAATCCCGCATGATGTCGATGAGATTGCGCAGCCGAACGGCGAGGCCGACCGCGGATATCTCGGTCCAGCTCGCATTTGTGGCAAGCTGCGGCTGGACTTCATCGAGTATTGCGCGCAATCGGTCAGCGTCCTGTCCGTCCTGATCGCCGTTCGCAAGCCAGCTTGCAATCCGCAGGCTGACATCGGCGATCGCTGGCGGCACACCGCCGTGAGAGATGAGCGCGTTCTTCCGGGCCTCGATTGATGCGAGCAGAGGGTGCAACAGCAGCATCCGTTGCCGGAGCAGTTCCAGGCCTCGTACCGTATTCGCCGATGTCACGGTTTCGAAGCCGAGATGCCGGCTCAGCTGGTCGATCTCGGCGGCGGCAGCGGCAAGCCGCATGCGTTCGCCATCGTGCTCCTGATCGCTGCTGTGGCCGGTGAGGACGTCCACGGTGAGCTGGCGCATGTTGGCGAGCCAGGCCTCCGCGCGGGCGGCGATTGTGTCGGCGACAGTGCGCGGCAGCACGATCCTTGATGCGATGCTCGCGCAAGCGATGCCGAGCAGGATTTCCTGCACGCGGGTAGAGACGATGTCGAACGTCGATTCGGGCGTCGAAAGGATCGGGAAGCCGAGCAGGGCGACAGTGTAGCCGGACAGCAGGAACACGTAGCTGCGCGGGGTGCCGTCGATCAGCGAAAAATACAGGAAAACGCCGGCCCACAGCGCCATGGCAAGGCTGAGCAGCTCGGGTGCGTTGACGAGATTCGGGATCAGCACGATCGTTCCGGTGGCTCCGATCAGCGTTCCCAGCACGCGATACACCGCCTTCGACGACGTCGCCCCCGTCAGCTCGTTGGAGGTGATGTAGACCGACGCCATCGCCCAGTAGGGGCGCGGCATATCGAGCAGGAGCGCGATCGAAAGGGCCACCATGGCTGCCGCAAACGTCCGCACCGCGAAGACGGAAGCGGAATGTCGCGACAGGAATGAGGAAGGCTGGTTCATCACAAGGCCGGAAGGAATGGCGGCGCGCATCTTCGTGCGCACCGCCGGCAGCATGACTAGGCGTTGCGAAGCGCGCGGAACGCCGTACGCATTTCGGCGACAAAGAGCTCGGGCTGCTCCCACGCCGCGAAGTGCCCGCCCTTGTCGAGCTTGTTGTAGTGGATCAGCTTCGGATAGGCCTGCTCCGCCCAGCTCCGGGGCGCCGTGTAGATTTCGTCGGGGAACGCGCTTACGGCGACCGGGATCTTGACGCCGCGCACGTCGAAGAAGCCGCCCGTCGACACCTGATGGGTGTCCCAATAGAGCCGCGCCGAGGAGATCGCGGTATTGGTCAGCCAGTACAGCGAGATGTTGTCGAGCACATCCTCGCGCGACAGCCCTTCCGTCTTGCCGTCGAAGACGCGGGCGATCATATCCTGGCTGCGCGCATCGTGATCGAGCATCCAGCCGGCGAGGCCGATCGGCGAATCGACCAGCCCGTAGAGGGTCTGCGGGCGATTGGACATCTCGTTGGCGTAGCCGAGCCCGTTGTCGTAGAAGAAGCGCAGCTGATCCCAGGCACGGCGCTCGTCGGCCGCAAGAATGACCGGCGGCGCCAGATTGAACGCGAGGGCCCTCGAAATGTCGGCCGGAACGGTGGCCGCCATATTGGTGTGGATGCCGAGCAGCTCGACCGGCTCTTGCAGCGCCAGCGTCTCCGAGACGGCGTTGCCCCAATCGCCACCCTGCGCCACGAACTGCTTGTAGCCGAGGCGGCGCATCAGGGTGGTCCAGGCCCGCGCGATACGAACCGGAGTCCAGCCGGGTGCGGTCGGCTTTCCGGAGAAGCCGTGACCCGGCAGCGACGGAATCACGAGATCGAACGCATCCGCGGCGGTCCCGCCATGCGCCGTCGGGTTGGTCAGCGGATCAATGATCTTGATCTGCTCGATGATCGAGCCAGGCCAGCCGTGCGTCACGATCATCGGCAGTGCGTTCGGATGCCTGGAGCGAACGTGAATGAAGTGAATGTCGAGCCCGTCGATCTCGGTGATGAACTGCGGCAGGCTGTTGAGCCGCGCCTCGATCTTTCTCCAGCTGTAGCCGTCCTGCCAGTATTGGGCGAGCTGCTGCACGGTCTTGAGCTGCACGCCTTGGGATGGATCGGTGACGGTCTCCCTGTCGGGCCATCGCGTCGCGGCGACACGCCGGCGCAGGTCGACCAGCTGCTCTTCCGGCACGTCGATGCGGAAGGGACGGACGGCTTCGCTGGCAGCCGCGGTGCGGATTCCCGCCGGAAGCACGGTTGCCGCGCCGACGGCGGCGATCCCGATCGCGGCGGTGCCCAGCAGCCGGCGGCGACGCAGGTCAATGATTTCGTCAGTTGTGCTCGTGATCATGGCTCTCTCCTGGTCCATTGTTGGCTTCGATTGAGATGAGAAATCGCGTGAAGGCACTGGCGACGCGCGTTGAGCGTCCGATGGGTTCCGGCCGCAGGGTTGCCAGGAACATCGCAAAGCCGAGCGCGCCGGTCGCGAGCAGGGCGAGGCTGAGAACGCCCTTCATGTCGGCTCCAGTGCAGCTTCCGTCGTGGCGGGGACATCGCTGCGCAGGCCGTCCGGCACGGCAACAGTAGGCGCGCGCGCCGGCCGCGGCCGCACACGCGGCGGCGCTGTCTGACGCGCGTTACGCAGGCGCCGCGACGCGACGATCCGGTTGGCGCGATGCTCGCGTGCGCGGAGCGGAAACACGACGAGGAACGACGAGAATTGCGGGCCGAAGCCGTACTCGATCCGGCCGCCGAGGCTGTGGGCCAGATCGCTGACCATCTGGAGACCGCGCCCCGGCCGCAAGCGCTCCGAGCGCGAACCATTGTCCGCGACGATGCAATTGACGATGGTCCCGGCGAGCGAGAGCTTGATCTTGATCGCACCATCCCGGCTTTCGAAATGCGCGTGCCGTGCAGCATTTGTCACCAGCTCATGGACGGCCAGAGCGAGGCGCCAGCAGCGTTCTGCTTCGAGCGGCAGGCTGTCGGCGCTCAGCGCGAGACGAATCCCGATCGGCTCCAGCGACGATCGGCTCAGGCCGAGCGCAAGCTTGCGGACGGATTCGGCGGCGTCGATCAGTCCGTCGCGATCCGGCATCGCCAGCACGCGATGGACGCCGGCATGCTGCTCGAGCAGTTCGATGACGCCGGCAAGCGCGACCTTGACCGCAGGGTTATCTGTGCGCAGCACGGCGGCAGAGACCGCATCGATCGACGAGACGAGGTCGCTGTGGACGCGGTGCGTGAGCGCACGCAGCAGCGTCTGGACATCGAACTCGTGAGCAGGTGCAACGGTGGGCATGCGGGCCTCCTGGCATTCGCTGGACCGGGCGGGTTTCCGGCTTGGCTCGAATTATGGAGAGTCGGGTCCTCTGAGGCTTTGCCCGGATTGCTGCGATGTTGTCATCGCTTGCTGTCGACGCCGGATGGCGAACGCTACTGTTGCCTTGCGAAGCGCGCCGGTCTGCTGCAGCCGGTGGGCCATGAGCGACACCAAGCCAAAGGCTGGTCCGAGCAGGGTTGCGAGCGTTTGAAGGTCGGTCAGGTTCATGACGTTGGTCTCTCTTGCTGATCGACAAGCGAATTCGGTGGCGCGTCCGCTCTCCCGCGGATGCGCGCCTCGTTGCTTGCTGCCGATCAAGATATCGATCCGTGCGGCCAATCGCTTTGCGTCGAATGCCGTCGTCTTGTCATTCGTTGCTGAAGGTCGCGACCTTCAGCATCACGCGAGGATCGGAATCGCGTCCCGGATATCGGCCAGCGACATCGCCGGCTGCGGCAATCCGGACCCGCGGCGATACTGGCCCGGCGCCATGCCGGCTGCCTGCTTGAATGCGCGGGTGAAATTGGCCTGGTTGGAGAAGCCGAGCGTAAGCGCAATATCGACCAGCGGCCGGTCGCCCTGGATCAGCAGGGCCTTCGCGCGCTCGAGGCGCCGCGCGGCGACGTAACGGTGAGGAGGATGGCCGACGGCCTGCCGAAAGGCGCGGGCGAAGTGAAATCGGCTGAGATACGCAATCGACGCGATGCGATCGAGCGAGAGATCGCCTTCCAGATTTGCTTCGATGTAGTCCAGCACACGGGAGAGCCGGCGCCGATCAAGGCCTCCGCTTGCAGAAACGGCGGCCGGCCGCGCAGCCGGACTGCTCGTGTACTTTTGAATAAGCCGTATCGCCATGCTGCTCGCCAGCGACTCGACCAGCAGCCTGCCGGCGGAAGTTTCGCTCTGCAGCTCTGATGCGATGGCGCGTGCCATTTCGCCCAGCAGCGGATCTTCGAAGGCGCTGTCGTATCGCAGCGCGCCGAGCGCCGAAGCATCGACCTCGACGCCAAGCTTGCCCGGGGAGAACTGGCTCGGATCAAGATAGATATGTGCGATCCCCGGCAGATCGCCGCCGATATCGAGTGAACCTTCCTTCCATCCCGCAGGGGTGAGCCAGATCGTGTCGCGTCGGGTGATGGTCCGATCCGAAACTCCGGTGGCCCGCCGGGTGACGGGCGATCCGTTGCCGTGAACATCGACACAGATTTCGGTGTCGGATTGCGTACCCCGCCAGGGGATCTCGCTCTTGCCATGCGCCCGCAGCTCGGCCGACAGGCCCGACCAGCCTCGATCGATCGAGGACAGTATCAGTCTTGTCGGGCCGCGGCCCTGCCAGAAGTCGCAGTAGGGCTGCGGTTCTTGTCGTCTCTCGGCGGTGGGATGCGCGCTGTGCGTGGACATGGAGCAGTCCTGGTGACGTCGATGGGTGTCTCCCGGCGCGCGTGACGCGCGTCCGCGTGTCGGTCAGTCGCGCCTCGAGGCCGGCCTTGTCGCGCTGCGCACCTCGGCCTTGGGTTGGAAGAAGAGGCCAGGTAGCGCGGAGACCAGTCCGAACGTCATCCCGAGGAATGCCAGGAACGTATCGAGATAGTTCACGTCCATCTCAGTTGCCTCCATCTACATTGCATCGGCTTTCTCCGGTGCAATTCGTTCAATGAGCTAGATATGATCCGATACAAAAAGCGGTACAATAGAAACATTGATCTCGGTGCAATACTCCGATTGCTCTGCCTCTAGGCGGCAATCCCGCCCCGCCGAAGCGCATCTGCATGTCGCTGCTCGATGGCTTTGACGGAGTTTTCGAACGCCTTCACCAGCACGCCTTTGCCGATGGTTCGAAGTACGAGACCGAGGACCCATCCCTTCAGGTTCTTGCCGTCGCGCACCACGATCACGTCGATGTCGGTGGTGCCGTCGGGCCGGCGCGTGAAGTTGTAGGTGTGGCCCGACGCGCCGCCCCACACATTGGAGTCGATCGTCGTCAGGACGACGTGATCGGGGTCGGACCAATCGTAGTACAAGCGCTCCCAGATGCCGCTCGAGCCTTCCGTCACGTCGGCGTCGGAGGGGCCGCGATCATGCACCTTGAGATAGGCATCGGCGCTGTTGCCAAAGACTTTGGAGCGGCCCGGGCCGAAGTCGGTGAGACCGGCTACGTATTGCTCGGGCGTCAGGCTCGTCGTTCGATGAAGGCGGATCGTGGACATCTGGGATTCCTGCACAAGTGACGGAAACACGGCGCCGGTGTCGGAACTAATTGGAGGCTGGGCCTGACGTGCGGATGGTCAGGCCGTCGCCGCTTCGGCTGATCTCCAATGCATCTGCCTGGTTCGGCGTCGAGAGCAGGGCGCGCTGACCGGGTGCCAGCACCGATACGAAGCGGATTGGCGCTCCGGCCGCGCCCTCTGCGAGCGTGGTTACGACGCGATACCCGTCGGGCTCGACGGTGTAGTAGACGACGCCGGACAGGTCGCCGACATGAACGCTTCGGCCCTCGATCGGCCTGAGCGTGCTTGCGTGCGCGGCTCCCAGCGAGGCCAGGCTGAAGGCGGCGGCAAGAATTGTGCTGCGGATCGACATGGGATCCTCCGTAGGCTTGGGGTGGATTTGGGCGGCGGGCGGTCGCCCGTCGCTCCCTTGTCGGAGGAGATGGTCAGGCTATGATCATCGATCAAACAGATAGGATCGATAATGGCCATCGATATTGCTAATTTAGGTCGTATCGACTTGAATCTGCTGGTTCATCTCGATGCGCTGCTGACCGAACGGAGCGTGACCAGGGCGGCGGCTTGCGTCGGGATCGGCCAATCCGCGATGAGCCACAACCTTGCCCGCTTGCGTGAGCTGTTCGATGACGAGCTTCTGACGCGTGGGGCCGACGGCATGCGTCTCACGCCTCGTGCAGCAACCCTGCGCGAGCCGGTGCGGAGCGCGCTTGCGCAGGTCGAGGCGGTGGTGCTGCGCGATCAGGCGTTCGATCCCGCCACGGCGGTACGGACGTTCAGGTTCGGACTGTCAGACAGTATGGAAATCCTGATCATGCCGGCTTTGCTGGCGCGCATGCGCGCGATCGCACCTGGCGTTCACTTCCGGCTTTACAATGTTGACTCGTCCCGGCTGCTCGATGACCTCGACGCCGACGAGCTGGATCTCGCCGTCGCTCATGGGCCGCTCCCGCAGGGACAATTCCATCACAAGCGGCGCACGCTGTTGACCGAGCGCTTCCTGTGCATGTTCAATGCCGAGAAGACTGGTATCACGCCTCCGATCTCGCTTGAGGACTACGTAAGGCTTCCGCATGTGCTGACCAGCCTGCGGCCTGCCCGCAGCGTGCGCGGCATCGTTGACGAAGCGCTCGACCAGCTCGGCCTGCAGCGCACGGTTGCGCTGACCACGCCGCGTTTCCTCACCGTCCCGCATCTGGTGGCGCAGGCGCCCGTCATCGTCACCATGGGATCACGGCTGGCCACGCGCTTCTCGGCCGAGCTCGGGCTCAGCCTCAGCCCGCCGCCGGTGGAGCTGAACGAGATGCCGGCGACGTTGCTGTGGCACGCCTCCTACGATCACGATCCGGCCCATGCCTGGTTGCGAAACCAGGTGGTCCAGCTCGCAGCGGAGCTTTGAGCCGGCGCGATGGCCTACGACAAAGCCGCGCCACACACTCGCTGTCGTCCCTGCGATCGCAGGGACCCATAACCACGAATCGTTATTGTTGAGCGGCGTCGGAACGACGAGTCCCGTTCGCAACGCTCGCCGCGGCGTATGGGTCCCTGCTTTCGCAAGGACGACACCGGTGTTGGGGGTGGCGCCTCAATCCCGATACGACGGATCCGCCCGGTCGAGCTTGCGCAGCAGCGCCGGCCAGGCGAGCTCGCCGTTGCGCGCGGCGCGGCCGGGCTTGGGCAGCATCCGCTCATAGGTGTCTTCGAGGATGTTTTGCGGCGGATAGACCAGCTTGGTGTTGCAGGACAGCGCCATCACCTGGGTCTGGCAAGCGCGCTCGAGCCGGAACAGTACGTTGAAGGCGGCGGGCACGGTGCGGCCGACCACCAAGAGGCCGTGGTTGCGCAGGATCATCGCTTCGTTGTCGCCGAGGTCGCGGACCAGCCGCTCGCGTTCGTCGACATTGTCGGCGATGCCTTCGAAGTCGTGATAGGCGATGTGCAGGAAGCGCATCGAGGTCTGCGCCAGCGGCAGCAGACCACATTCCATCGCCGAGACCGCCATGCCGGCCGGAGTGTGGGTATGCGCGACGCAGTCCATGTCGTGCTTGGCCATGTGGATGGCGCTGTGAATGACGAAGCCGGCGACGTTGACGTCATAGTCGGTTGCGTTGAGCAGTGTGTTGCCTTCGACGTCGACCTTGATCAGGCTGGAGGCGTCGATCTCCTCATACAGCATGCCGTAGGCGTTGATCAGGAACTGGTCGGTGGTGCCGGGCACGCGGCAGGAGATGTGGTTCGCGATCATCTCGGTCATGCCGTACATCGCGGTGAGACGATAGCAGGCGGCCAGATCGACGCGGGCCTGCCACTCCTCGGCGCTCACCTGCTCGCGAACGGATTTCACGACCTAGATCGCGGGCGAGCTGACGGGGGGATTCATGGCGTTCTCTCCTTGAGATGTCTGCGAGGCCGGGGCCCGATTGTTGGCCAAACATAGCAGAATCCGCGCGGCGGCAAACCGTGACGCGTCGGCTTATTTGCAGGTCTGGCGGGCAAAAACCGAATGCGGATTGGCGCGCGGCGCCTTCGATGCCACTATGCGGAAAACAGCCGAGGCGCGTCAAAATGAGCGATCGCAAGATACGTATCGCCGTCCTGCATTTCTCCCACGAAACCGTCTCGTTCCTGCCGAACGAGACCACCCTCGACGACTTCATCTATCCGGGCTCGCCGGCCAAGGGCGAGGCGCTGCTGCAGTTCGATCCCAAGAACTACATGGGCGGCTTCGTACAAGTTGCGCGCGAGTTCTCCGAAGTCGAACTGGTCGGCATCGAATCCCCGCTCTGGCCGAAGACCTACACCGGATCGGGCTGGATCACGCGGGAGGCCTATCGCACCTTCACCGGCAAGATGATCGCCGGGCTGAAGGAGGAGGGGCCGTTCGACGGCGTCTATCTGTGCCTGCATGGCGCCATGGCGGTGCGCGACGTGCCGCGGCCGGAGGCCGATCTGGCCCGACAGGTGCGTGAGGTGGTCGGCCGTTCCGCCTTCATCGCCGCGACCTTCGACCCGCATGGCAATGAGGACGAGGCGTTCCTCGAACAGGCGGACATGGCGTTCGCCGTGAAATATTTCCCGCATTATGATGCGCATCTGCAGGGCGAGCGCGCGGCGCGCATGCTGGTGCGGGCGATCCGCGGCGACTACAAGCCGGTGCACAGGACGATCAAGGTTCCGGTGATCTCACCCACGGTGCTGCAATGGACCGGGGCGCGGCCCTGGATGGATCTTGTGCAGCGCGCGCTGGTGTGGGAGGCCCGCGAGGTCGACGTCTACGTCAATATCTTCTTCGGTTTCCCGTTCGCCGATGTTCCCGATGTTGGCATGACCGTGCAGGTGCTGACCAACGACAACCCGAAGCTCGCCGAGCAAATCGCGCGCGATCTCGCGGGCACGATCTGGCGGCTGCGCGAGGCGCTGCTGCAATCGACGAAACTCCAAAGCATCACCGAAGGCGTCGCGTTGGCGAAGCAGGCCGTCGCTGACGGCAGCACGCCGGTGGTGCTGGCCGATCACAGCGACCGCTCGGGATCGGCGACCTGGCTGCTGCGCGAGATCATCGCGCAGGACCTCGCCAACACCGTGATCGCGACCATCGCCGATGCCAGGGCGACCGCAAGCCTGAAGGCGGCCGGCGCCAAGGCCGGCGATGCTTTCGACATGGAGATCGGCGGTCGTGCCGACGAGTCGGCGGGCGATCCGGTTCGTATTCAAGGCACGATATCGGCTGCTGGCGAGGGCTACGGCCAGTTCTGGGTCTGCGTGCGCTTCGGTCGCAACAATGTGCTGATCCTCTCCACCTATCTGGTGCAGATCATGGAGCCGTTTTCGCTGAAAGCGCTGGTGCCTGACATCGGCGCGTTCGAGGTGATGGCGATCAAGTCGCGGGTGCATTTCCGGCGCGGCTTCGACGACAATGGCTTTGCCAAGACGATCCTGCTGGTCGAACCGGAGCAGCCGTTCCTCGGCACGACGCGTCTTGACAAGTTGCCTTACCGGAACGTCGACCTGACGCGGTTCTATCCCTACGGCAATCCGGCGTTTTCGGAGGCATCGTCATGACCGGGGACCGCTATCGCCTGATCGGTTCGACCGCGTCGCCCTATGCGATCAAGCTGCGCGCACTGATGCGCTACCGGCGGATCCCGCACGACTGGGTGATCATGAGCAAGGCGCTGCGCGCGGCAACCGCGCATCTGAAGCCGATGCTGATCCCGGTGCTGCAATATCCCGACGGCAGCTATCGCGGCGAGACCACGACGCTCGCCTATGATCTGGAAGCGCGCCACCAGGGGCGCTCGGTGATCCCCGAGGACAAGGCGGTCGCATTCGTCTGCGATCTGCTCGAGGACCTCGCCGATGAATGGGCGGTGAAGCCGTTGTTTCTCTATCGCTGGTGGGATCCGGAAGACCAGGTCTACGTCTCGCGCTGGGCGGGTGAGGAATGGGCGACGTCGGAAGCCGAAGCCGGCAGCCGTGAGGAGATCGAGGAGTTCCGGCAGCGGCAGATCTCGCGCATGGTCATTCTCGGTGCGACGGATGAGAACCGGCCGCTGCTCGAGGAGAGCTATCGGCGGACGCTGGCAGCATTCGAGCCGCATGTCGGCATGACGAACTATCTGTTCGGCAGCCGCCCGTCGCTAGCGGACTTTGCCTGGTTCGGACAACTCAGCGAGATGGCGACCGACCCGACCCCGATGCGGATCATGCGCGAGCGCGCGCCGTTCACCGATCACTGGGTGCGGCGGCTCGACGACGCATCCGGTGTCGAGGGCGCCTGGTATCCGCGCGAGCAGGCGCTTGGCGGGTTCGCTGAAGCATTGCTGCGGATCGCGGGCGAACTCTATCTGCCGTTCCTCGCCGCCAATGCGGATGCATTCGCGAAGGGCCTTGAACGCCTCGAGATCAAGGTCTGGGGACTGCCTTACGCGCTGGCGCCGTTCAAATATCAGGTCAAGTGCCTGCAGCAGTTGCGCGAGAAGTTCACCGCGCTTGGTGCCGGCGATCGCATTGCGTTGAAGCCGGTGCTGGAGCGCACCGGATGCTGGGCCATCCTGGATGGAGGCTGATCGTCCGGGGAGGGCAAGCAGGTTCAAAACGGCGTGAGCTTAGGTTCGATGTCTGCTCCCGAGTGCGAGCGCGATCGATTGCGGATTTCTGATCCGTTCGATCAGCAGGTCGATGCGGTCGCCGCCCCAGAACAGTTCGCCGTTGAACACCATGCTGGGAACGCCGAACACGCCCAGCGCTTCGGCCTCGTCGATGATGCGATCGTGCTCGGCGCGGGCAGGGCCGTTGACATAAGCCTCGAACGCATCGGCAGAGCCGCCGATCGCGGAAATCACGCCGGCAATCTCCGACAACTCGTCGATCTCCAGCTCGTGGTTCCAGAACCTCCGGAATACCATGTCATGATAGGGCCGGAACAGTCCATGGCGCTGCGCGAACAGCATCCCGGCGCTCGAGTAGAAGGCATCGTAGATCCGGCGCGGGCCCTTCATGGTCAGTCCTTGCGCGTTGGCGAACCGCCGCGCATCCATGTAGGAGTAGCGCACCTTGCGCCAGAAATGCGGCGTGCGCCCTTCGACCGTGCCCATGAACTCGGGAATGCGCAGCGTGTAGGGCAGCCATTCCAGTTCGACGCCACAGCTTTCCTCGAGCTCAAACAGCCGCTTGTTGGCGACATAGGCGTAGGGAGACTTGTAGTCGGTGTAGATCCTGACCTTCGGCTTTTCCATCAGCGTTCCTCATCCCGTCAGGACAATTGTTCCCGATCCGGTGCGATCGCGCAATGCGGCGTGATGAAGGGGAGACGGCGCAAACGAATGGGCCCCGGTGCATTCAAGCATCGCGGGGCCCTGCTACTTCGTTTTAGCGAAGGATCTCTGGTATAGACCAGTGGTGTTTCGGGATCCAAAAGCGCTTGGCCTTTGCGCTCTCGTCCTGCGGATATGTTCAGATTGTCGGCAGCGCACGCGGCTAGCAGCTGCTATCGCCTTAACGTGCACCGAGACCTTGCCGCTGAGCAAGGTCGCTGGCTTGCGCCGGTGGCGTCATGCTCCTCTCCAAGGGTGGGCCGACGGACCTCTGTCCGCTTCTGCTGCCTGGCGGCCGATCCCATAATCGTCCGTCAATTCCTGCGACGCGAGGAGCAGGCGCTCCAGCACCCCAACAGGTGCAGCCTTCGAAATGCTGCGGCAGTTATGGCCTGCTGTCAAGTTAACGAACAAGGGAATTCAGGTCAGGAATCCTGTCGCGACTTGGTCTTTCGATACTGCGTGAAGTCGGGATCGTGCGTCATCTTCCAGTAGTCGACGAACCGCCACGGCATTGCAGAGAACACGCGGCCGCGACTGTTGCGGTAGTAGGTCGTCATGCCCGGATGCGTCCAGATCAATTGCTCGTGCTCGGCATCGACGTTGCGGATGTATTCGTCATGCGCATCGGGATCGACGTCGATCGCAGCGATGTCGTTCTCGATCATCTCGACCAGGCAGGCGGAGATGTAGCGGCTCTGGCATTCCGATTGGAAGATCACGCTGCCGCCATGCGCCGGTCCCGAGTTGGGCCCGAGCATCAGAAAGAGGTTGGGGAAGTCAGGCACGGTGAGACCGAGATAGGCGGTCGGATTGTCGTGTTCCCACGCCTGCTTCAGGTTCTTGCCCTCGCGCCCGGTGATGTTGAGACGCGCCGCCATCTCGGAGACCTTGAAGCCGGTCGAGATCACGATGACATCGTGCTGCCGCGATGTGCCGTCGGCCGTGACGATGCCGTCCGCTGCGAAATGATCGATCTTGTCGGTGACCAGCTCGACATTCGGCTTGGTCAGCGTCTTGAACCAGTTGTTGTCGAGCAGGATGCGCTTGCCGTAGGGCGGATAGGTCGGCATGCACTTCTCGATCAAATCGGGGCGATCCTTCAGCTCGGAGAGGATGAAGTCGGCCAGCTCCTGGCGGTGCCGGTCGTTGCCCTTGTTGACGGCGCGGTCGGGATGCGGCCAGGCCGGATCCTTGCGCAGGAACGGCAACAGGCCGTCACCGTAACGCCAGAACATGTTGAAGCGATACCACTGCACGTAGAACGGCAGATGCGCCAGCAGCCACTGGGCGCCCTCGGTGATCGGATCGGAATATCCCTTCACCGGCCGCGCCCACTGCGCGGTGCGCTGGTAGACGGTGACCGAGGCGACGCGGTCGGCGATCGACGGCACCAGCTGCATCGCAGTCGCGCCGGTACCGATCACGGCGACATGCTTGCCGTCGAGCTTGATGTCGTCGGACCATAGCGCCGAATGGACCTTCAGGCCCTTAAAGTCCTCGTCGCCGTTGAAGCGGGCAGGCAAGGGATCGTTGAGTTGCCCGATCGCGCTGACCAGCGCGGTGGATTCGAAAGTCTCTTCGCCGCTTGCGGTCCTGAGCGTCGAGATCCAGCGGCGCTTGGCTTCGTCCCAGTGCGAGGCGACGAGCTCGGTCGAGAGGCGGACGTGTCTGCGGATGTCGTGTTCGCGCACGACCTTGAGCAGATAATCCAGCAACTCCCGTCGCTGTGCGAAATAGCGGGTCCACGGATTGCGGGCACCGAAGGAGAACGAATAGGAGTGGTTCGGCGTATCGACGCCGCAGCCGGGATAGCGGTTGACGTACCAGGTGCCGCCGATCTCATCCTGCCTCTCGACGATCGTGTAGGGAATGCCGAGCCGCCCGAGCGCAACGCCGAGCGCAATCGCGCAGACCCCGGCGCCGACGATCAGCACATGCTGCTGCGCCAGCTTCTCGCCGGACGGGCGCTCGCGCCAGTGGGCATCGCGGGGAACGAAGCCCATCTCTTCCCGCATCAGCGGGGCGTATTCCGGCGCGACATTCTCGCCGAGCGTCGCGCGCATCATCCGCAGCATCAGCTCATTGCCGGGATCAGTGATGACGGGCTTCGGCGTTCCGTTCGCGAACAGGTTCAGGACCGCCGCGCGGATCTCGTCCTGGATCTCCTTCGGCACGCCGGCATCAGGATCGGGGATCAGGCGGACGTCGCGCTTCGGCTTGTAGGGTGGCTCGAGCCACTTCTCGTCGCCGGTCATGTGCACCAGCACCATCAGCAGCACGCGGATGTCGCCCTCGGCAATGGCGGAGGACAGGTTGAGGTGTTGGCGCGGAAGCTCGATATTCATGCGTTGTCCTCAGCTGCGTGGTGCTTCCGGCAGGCCGCCATAGGCGGCCCAGGTGGTGCCCGCGATGTAGCCGGCATCGACCGGCAGGTTGATACCGGTCACGCCGCTGCTCTGCGGCGAGAGCAGCCAGGCGATCGCCTGCGCCACTTCCATCGGCTCAACGAGCCGGTTCATCGCCGTCGGGCTGGCCAGAAGGTCCTTGTTCAGCGCGCCTGACGCGATGCCGGCTTCGAGCGCCGCCGTGCGAGTGAAGCCGGGCGACACCGCGTTGACGCGCACGCCGCTACGGCCCCATTCGGCGGCGAGCGTTTGCGTGATCTGGATGACGCCGGCCTTCGCTGCGGTATACGCGTGGATCGGGCCCGATGTCATGCCGGCCACGGAAGCGACGTTGACGATTGCGCCGTGCCGCCGCTTCGCCATGCTGATGCCGACGCTGCGCGCGACCAGGAACGTGCCGCGCAGGTCGATATTGACCTCGCGGTCCCATTGCTCCATCCGCACCCGATCGATCGTGTGCATCTTGCCGAACACGCCGGCCGCATTGACGAGGCCCGCGATCGGGCCGTGCGCGTTCTCGATATCGGCGATGCCGGCGACGACGACAGCTTCGCTCGCAACATCGAACGGCGCCGGCCAGAGGATGGCGTTCGTGCCGGCCAGCGGCTCCGGCGCGACATCGACGATGACGACGCGATGCCCCTGATCGGCAAGCAGCGTTGCGGTTGCCGCGCCAATGCCGCGGCTGCCGCCGGTGACGAGGATAGTGCCGTCGGCGCTCATCGCTTCTTCCCTTCGTTGCTGTTGAACAGGCCACGCGTGACGAGCTTCTGATAGGCCGTGATCACATAATCGGGCACGGCAGTGACACCATGCTCGGAGTATGAGTAGCGCCGGCTGAGATAGCCGCGCGCGCCCATCAGCACCTGGACGATGGCCTCGAATTCCTCGTCGCTGAAAATGTTGGTGGCGCCGGCAGCGCGCGCACGCTGCAAGATACGGACATAGGCGTTCGAGATGTTGTCAAAATGCTTCTGGTAGCCGGTCGGCGCGAAGAACTCGGCCTCGTTGAGAATGCGCAGAAACTCGGGCACCTCGCGGATGAAATCGAAGAAGGCGCTGAAGCGCTCGATCTCCTGCCGGGCCTCGCTGGCGGTGCCGGTGCGCGCATGGATGAAGCGGACCATGTCGAGGCCGATCTTCGGCAGCAGCTGATCGAGCAGTTCCTGCCGGTTCTCGAAATGATTGTAGAAGGTGCCCTGCGCGACGCCGGCGGCCTCGGTGATGCGGGCGACCGAGGCTTCGGCATAGCCATACTTGCCGACGATCTTGGTCGCGGCGTCGAAGATCTTCTGCTTGGTCCAGGCGTTGCGCTCGACCCGGTTAAGCTTTGTCACCTTGGCAGGTGTCGCTGGTGTCATGCGGTGGCCTCGAGTTCGGCGCGGAGCACGCGTTTGAGCACCTTGCCGGATGGGTTGCGCGGCAGGCTGTCGCGAATGATGAGCTGCCGCGGCACCTTGAAGCCGGCGAGCCGTGCGCGGCAGAATTCGGTGAGGTTGGGCAGGTCGAGCCTTGCATCGTCGGCCAGCACCACGATGGCGACCGGCCTTTCGCCCCAGCGCGTGTCCGGCAGGCCGATCACCGCGACCTCGCGCACCCCGGGGATTTCGTAGATGACGCGCTCGACTTCGGAAGAGGCGATGTTCTCGCCGCCGGAGATGATCATGTCCTTCTTGCGGTCGGTCAGATAGAGGAAGCCGTCGTCGTCGAGATAGCCGATGTCGCCGGTGCGGAACCAATCGCCGAAGAACGCGGACGCGGTCTTCTCGGGATCTTTCCAGTAGCCCTGCGTGACCTTCGGGCCGCGCAGGCAGATTTCGCCATCCTGGCCCGCGGGCAGGCGCTTGCCCGTGTCGTCGCGGATCTCGATCTCGACATGGGCGATGGCGCGGCCGGTCGAGCCGATCTTCTCGATCTCCCGGCCGGCGTCCATGAAGGTGTCGCCGCCGCAGCTTTCGGTGAGGCCGTAGGCATCGATGTAACGCGCATTCCTGAAATAGTCGGAGAAGGCGCGGATGCGAACCTCCGGTGTCTTCTCGCCGCCGCCGATCGCCCATTGCAGGCTGGAGACGTCGTAGCGCGCGCGGTTCGGACAGGTGAGGAGGGCCGTGGTCATGACCGGCGCAAACCATGACGCGTTCAGCTTCTCGCGCTCGATCGCGGCGAGCGCCAGTTCGGGCTCGAAGCTGCGGTGAATGCAGAGCATGCCGCCGTGCCAGAGCACGGCGATGCCGGGCAAATCGAGCGCGCCGACGTGATAGAGCGGGCCGACCACGAGCAGCCGGGTGTCGGCGTTCAATCCGAGCACCAAGGTCTGGTCGGCGGATTTCCAGTAGATGTTCTCGTAAGTGAGCATCACCCCCTTGGGACGATCGGTCGTGCCCGAGGTGTACATCAGCCGCATCAAATCGCGCGGCTGGCGCACATGGATCGGTGCCGGCGCGATGTCGGGCGCGAGGTTGGTGATGCTGGACTGTGCGACTTCACCCAGCAGCACCACTGGCGCGCCACCGGTCGCGATCGCGGCGAATTCATCATCGGCAACCAGCAGCCGCGCGCCGGCATTGCCGACGATGTAGCTGACCTCATCGGCGGAGAGGCGATAATTGATCGGCAGGAAAACCGCGCCGATATGGCTCGTCGCAAACACCAGCTCGAGAAAAGCGGTGCTGTTCTTCATCAGGACGGCGACGACATCGCCGGGCGCAATCCCGCGCATCGCGAGCCAACTGCCGACCTGTCGGATCCGCAGGTCAAAGTCGGCGTATGAGACGTCCTCGCCGCGATATTTCAGCGCACAGCGGTCCGGAGTCCGCCTGGCATGAAATGCGATGAAGCTGGAAAGATTGATCATTTGCCGCTCGTCGGGCCAATTCTGGCGCCGTTTTCTCCCTAGATGAATTATGAGTCGTAGTTCATCTTTGGCTTGACGTCACCCCCCTTGCTCTGAAAACATCACGGGCATGGAGACGGAACGATCTCCGCAAGGGATTTTGGGAACGCGAACCCGACAGGGAGGGGAGTATGACGAGGACCCGGAAACCGGGCATCAGCCGGCGCTCGACGCTTGCGCTGATGGGCGCCGGTGCGGTGACCTTTGCCGCGCCATGGGTGGCGCGCGCAGAGGCCAAGACGATCAAGATCGGCATGCCGACGATTCTGTCGGGTCGCGTCGCGCAGCTCGGCACGTCCTCGCGCAACGCGGTGATGCTGGAAGTCGAGAAGGTCAATGCTGCCGGCGGCCTTGCCGGGCGGCAGATCGAGATGGTGATCCGCGACTCCAAGGGACAGCCGCAGGAAGCCGCACGTATCGCGCGCGAGCTCGTCAACACCGATGGCTGCGAGATGCTGCTCGACGGCGAGGCGTCGTCGGGATCGTTCGCGGTTCACGAGGTGGCGCGCGATCTCGGCGTGCTCTGCATCCACACCTGCTCGGAAGCGTCGTCGCTGACGGCCGATCCAAAGCAGCACATCCCGAATGCCTTCCGCTGCGTCCGGCAGGGCATTCACGACTCGATCGTCGGTGCCGGCTACGCGGCAGGGATCGCCAAGACCAAGGGCCTGAAGAAATGGGCGACCTGTTCGCCCGACTATGCCTATGGCCGCGACACCACCGGCGAGTTCGTGCTGTACCTGAAGAAGTTCGCGCCTGACGTCGAGGTCATCAGCGAGTCCTGGCCAAAACTGTTCCAGCCCGACTACACCGAGGTGGTGACCAAGATCCTGCAGGCGAAGCCGCAGGCGCTCTATTCCTGCCTGTGGGGCGGCGATCTCACGTCCTATATCGACCAGGCCAATATCTACGCGCTATTCACCCAGATGGAGGTGTTCGCGGTCAACATGGCCGACTACACCGCGCTCACGGTGGTGAAGAACCTGCCGAAGGGCATCCACTCCGGCGACCGCTACATCAAGACATTCCCGGCGACGCCGGAGAATGCGGCCTGGGGCGATGCCTACAAGGCGAAGTACAACGAGTACCCGACCAACTGGTCCTGGCAGAACGCCACGGCGGTCATGTTTCTCAACGAAGCCGTCAAGAAGGCGAACTCGACCGACGGAAAGAAGGTCGCGGAAGTCCTCACCGGGCTCACCATCAAGTGTCCGTTCGGCGCCGATGGTACCGTCACCATGCGGGCCGACGACCGCACGCTGGTCGGCTACGCGATCGGTTGGGGCACCACGATCCCGCAGGAGCCTTATGTGCCTGATGTGAAGGCCGGTGACTGGAAGACCATCTTCGAACTCGAAGCCGAGTGGAAGAAGAGCAAAGGCTACACCTGATCCACATGTCCGGCGGAGAGAGCCGCAAGCTGTCTCCGCCTTTCATCTGATGTTTGTCGCGCCGGCGTTGCGGCCCGCCGTAATGGATGATTTCTCGTGGACCTCGACGCGCTCGCCAGTTGCCTCGCCAGCCCTGCCTGTCTGGTAACGCAGACCACCAGCGGCTGATCATCGGCATGTTGCTGTTTCTCGTCGCCGTCGGGCTGACGCTGATCTTCGGTGTACTCAAGGTGGTCAATTTCAGCCACGGCGCCTTCTACATGTTCGGCGCCTATTTCGCGATGACGGCCTACCAGCTCACCGGCAGCTTTGCGCTGGCGATCCTGGTTGGCGCCGCCGGCACCGCGATCCTCGGCCTGATCTTCGAGCGCGTGTTCATGAGCCGGGTCTACGGCCGCGACGTGCTGATGCAGCTCCTGGTCTGTTACGCCTTCGTGCTGATCTTCGATGACGTCGTCCGCATGATCTGGGGGCCTGAATTCAAGTCGATGGGCATGCCGGCTGCATTTCAGGTGCCGCCGCTGTTCATCGCCGGCGGCGTGGTGCCGCCATATTATCTGCTGCTGATCGGCGTGGCGTTGGCTGCTGCCGTCGTTCTCGGGCTGGGGCTGGCGCGCTCCAGGATCGGCAAGGTGATCCGTGCGGCTGCGCATAATCCCGGGATGGTGTCGGCGCTCGGCATCAACACCGGGCTGATCTATGGCGGCGTGTTCGCGCTCGGCGGCATGCTGGCGGGTCTCGCCGGAGCGCTGGCCGCGCCGGTGCGCTCGCTGACACCGGGCATGGGTTTCTCTGTTCTGATCGAGTCCTTCATCGTCACCGTGATCGGCGGCATGGGTTCGATCCTGGGGGCATTGATCGGCGCGCTGCTGATCGGCCTGATCCGCTCGTTCGGTTCGCTCGGCTTCCCGCTGTTCACCGAGGGACTGATGTATCTCTTCATGGTGATCGTGCTGGTGTCGCGTCCGACCGGCCTGTTCGGCAAGGAGGTCGCATGACCGAGTTGCAGGCCGGGCAGGGCGCGCAAACCATGGCGCCTCCGCGGATCGACGCTAGGCCGCAGCGCTATCGTGATGTGCTGGTCGCGCTGGTGGCGTTTGTCGTGCTTGCGCTGCTGCCGATGATGTTCGGCAGCAAGCAGCTGCTCGACTTCGTGATCCGCTGCGCGGCCTACGGATTGTTCGCAACGTCGCTCAACCTGCTGGTCGGCTACACCGGGCTGATCTCCTTCGGCCACGGCATGTTCTTCGGCCTCGGCGCCTACGGCTTCGGCCTCATGATGCAGAAGACCGGCGTGGCGATCCCGGTGGCCTTCGTCGCCACGTTGGCGATGACATTTGTGGTAGCCCTCGTCATCGGTGCGATCTGCGTGCGGCTGAAGGAGATCTATTTCGCCTTCGTCACGCTGGCGTTCCAGATGCTGATCCATTCGACCATCCTGTCGTGGCAGTCGCTCACTGGCGGTGACCAGGGCCTGCGCGGCGGCATTCCGCGGCCGCCGTTCCTCGGCATCGACCTGTCGAACCATCTGCATCTCTACATCACGAGCTGCGCGCTACTGGTGATCGGGCTATACTTGATGCGCCAGATCGCGCAGTCGCCGTTCGGCTACACGCTGCGCATGATCCGCGACAACGCCACGCGGGCGAGCTTCATCGGCATCGATGTCTGGCGCGCGAAGCTGACGATATTTGTGCTGGCCGCGCTGTTCGCCGCGACCGGCGGCATGATCATGGCGCTGTTCGTCTCCGGCGCCTATCCCGAATTCGCCTATTGGACGATCTCGGGCGAGGGCATCTTCATCAACATGCTCGGCGGCGTGACCACCTTCCTCGGCCCGATGGTCGGCACGGTGCTGCTGTTGATCCTCAATGATACCGTCACCCGTCTGACCGAGTATCACGGCATCGTGCTCGGCATCGTCATCCTTTTCTTTGCCATCGGTTTGCGAAAGGGCCTGATGGACTTCGTCGTCGAATGGTTCGCCCAACGACGCGGCGAGGGGAGCGGCTAGCCATGCTGGAGATTCGCGCCCTCTCGAAATCCTTCGGCGGCGTCAAGGCGACCGATAATGTCTCGCTCGACTTCGCCGACGGCTCCCTCACTGCCGTGATCGGTCCCAACGGCGCCGGCAAGAGCACCTTCTTCAACCTGATCACGGGCGCGCTCCGACCGGACGCCGGGCAGATCCTGCTCAATGGCGTCGACATGGCAGGCAAGGCGCCGCCGGAGATCGTGCGCCATGGCATCGGTCGCGCCTTCCAGGTCGCGAGCATCTTTCCGTCGCTCACCGTCGAGGAGACGATGCTGGCTGCGGTCGGTGCCGATCAGCGCCGCGCCGCCGTGATGCATCGCCGCTTTCCATTGGCCGAGACGCGCGATCGCGCCCAGCATGCGATGGAGCTGCTCGGCCTCGCCAGCAAGCGCAACAGGACCGCGGCGACGTTGTCGCATGGCGACCAGAAGCTGCTCGATATCGCACTTGCGCTGGTGCTCGAGCCCAAGGTGCTGCTGCTCGACGAGCCGACCGCGGGCATGGGCACCGAGGAGCGCTGGCGCATGATCGACAAGGTGCGCGAGCTCTGGGAGAAGCAGAAGATCACCGTCGTCTTCATCGAGCACGACATGGACATTGTGTTCAAGATCGCGCCAGAGATCGTCGTGCTGTGCTACGGGAGAATTCTCGCGACCGGGACGCCGGATGCGATCCGCAGCAACGAAGCCGTCATCGAGGCCTATCTCGGCAGCGACGACCACGCCGGAGCGGTCGCATGAGCACGCAGCCGGTGGTGCAGGTCGAGGACCTCGACGTCTACTACGGCACCAGCCAGATCCTGTTCGGCGTCGGCCTGTCGGTGCGCAAGGGCGAGACCATGGCGCTGCTCGGCCGCAACGGCGCCGGAAAGTCGACTACCATGAAGGCGATCATGGGACTGGCGCCGGCACGCCGCGGCAAGGTCACCCTGCGCGGCCAGCAGGTGTCCGGGATGCGGCCGCATCACATCGCGCGGGCCGGGCTCGGCTTCGTGCCGGAAGACCGCCAGATCTTTCCCGAGCATACGGTCGAGGACAATCTGGTCATCGGCCAGAAGAAGGGGCCTGATGGCGAGGACGAGTGGTCGATCCGCCGCGTCTATGACGTGTTTCCGCTGCTGGAGCCGTTGCGGCACCGGATCGCAGGCCGGCTCTCCGGCGGCGAGCAGCAGATGCTGGCGATCGCCCGCACGTTGATGGGCAACCCGGTGCTGCTGCTGCTGGACGAGCCGAGCGAGGGACTGGCACCGATCATCGTGCAACGCATCGGCGAGCTGCTGCGGCAGCTCCGTGGCACCGGTGCCACAGTCTTGATCGCCGAGCAGAACATGCATTTTTGCCTTGGCCTTGCGAGCCACGCGACGGTTATCGACAAGGGACAGATCGTCTACACATCCTCCATCGAAGAGCTGAAGGCCAACGACAACATCCGGCAGCGCTATCTGGCGCTGTAGGGCCCTTCGAAACTAACGGGGAGGACAAATGGCTGGCGAACGCAGGCTGACGCCGACGCACGAGGCGCCGTATCGCGGGCTGAAAGTGCTCGATTTCGGGCAGGGGATCGCCTCGCCCTATTGCGCGATGCTGCTCGGGGTCTATGGCGCCGACGTCATCAAGGTGGAGCCGCCCGAGGGCGATTGGTCGCGCTATCTCGGCACGACTTATGGCAATCACACGACCTTGTCAGCGGTCTACAACCGCGGCAAGCGCAGTCTCTGCCTCGACATGAAGCACGAGGACGGCATCGCGATCGCGCAGCGCCTGGCGCGCGAGGCCGACGTGCTGATTGAAGGATTCCGTCCTGGTGTCGCCGAGCGGCTCGGGCTTGGCTATGAGGGCCTGTCGCGTGACAATCCCGGCCTCGTCTATCTCTCGGTCAGCGGCTTCGGGCAGAGCGGGCCGTACTCAAAGCGGCCGGGCTCGGACTCGGTGGCGCAGGCGTTCTCGGGGCTGGTCTCGGTCAATATCGGTACCGATGGTGTGCCGCACCGGGTCGGCACCACGATCTCCGACGTGGTCACCGGCGTCTACGCGTTCCAGGCCATCGCGACGACGCTTTTCGCGCGCGCGACCGTCGGCACCGGCCGCTGGATCGACGTCAATCTCTGCCAGTCGACGTCGGCGCTGCTCGGGCACAAGGTCGCCGAGTTCATCCTGGAGGGCGGTGCGCCGCGCGCGCTCAATGTGCCGGCCGGCACCTACCAGACGCAGGACGGCTGGATGATGGTGACATTGGTGAACGAGCCGCAATACAAACGGTTGTGCAATGCAATCGCGCGCGAGGATCTCGCCACCGATCCGCGCTTCGCCGACTTTGCCCGGCGCGCCGACGCGGCCGATACGCTGATCCCGCAGCTGCGCGAGGTGTTCCTGACTCAGCCGACGGATGCCTGGCTTACGGCGCTGCACGCGGCCGATATCATCGCGGAACGGATCCTCAATCCCGGCGAATGGCTGCACAACCCTCATGTCGAGGCGACCAGGGCGTCGGTCCGTCAGGATACGCCGGGCGTCGGCGCGGTCTATTCGCCGCGGACGCCAGGGATCGCGAGCGTGTCCGAGGATCACCTGTGCCCCGCGCCGGATGTCGGGCAGGATAGCCAGAGGATACTGACAGAGGCTGGATTTGGTCCTGCCGAAATCGACGGCTTCTTGCTGTCGGGCGCGGTGCGGCAAGCCAAGCGATGACAGGAGTCAAGACATCATGAGCACGGAACTCGTTCGTTACTCGGTCAGCGACCAGATCGCGGAGATCGTGCTGGATCGCGCGCCGGTCAATGCGCTCAGCATTCCCTTGATCGATGCGTTGCTGGCGGCGCTGGCGAAGGCGCGCGATGATGAGGCGGTGCGCGCCGTCATCATCAGCAGTGCTCACAAGGTGTTTTGCGCCGGCCTCGACCTCGACATCGTCAGGGGCAAGCCCGCGATCGAGACCAAAACATTCCTCGAGCGGCTGTATTTCGCGCTGAACGATACGCAGTACCGCATGGGCAAGCCGACCATTGCCGCGATCGACGGCGCGGTGCGCGCCGGCGGCATGACGATCGCGATCTCCTGCGACATGATCGTTGCGGGCGACAGCTCGACCTTCGGCTATCCCGAGATCGATGTCGGCCTGATCCCGGCGATCCACTTCGTGCAGCTGCCGCGGCTGGTCGGCAAGCACCAGGCGTTCGGCCCGCTGTTCCTCGGCGAGCCCTTCGATGCCGTAACCGCCTTTCGCATGGGGCTGCTCAGCGAAGTGGTGCCGAAGGGCACGGCACTGGAGCGGGCCCGCGAGATCGCGCGCAAGCTAGCGGCGAAATCGCCGATCGTGATGAAGATCGGCCGCGATGCCTTCATGCGCGCGGTCGATGCCGATTTCCGCCGCTCGGTGGAGAACACGGCGGAAAGTTTCGTGGTGGTCGCCTCGACAGAAGATTGCCAGGAAGGGTTGAATGCGTTCGTCGAGAAGCGGGCGCCCAACTACAAGGGACGATAGATGGCTGGATTGTATTTCGAAGAGTTCGAGGTCGGGCGGGAATTCCATCACGAGTTCAGCCGGACCGTGACGGAGATGGACAACACCATGTTCAGCCTCCTGACCATGAATCCGCAGCCGCTGCACCTCGATGCGCATTTCTCAGAGAAGACCGAGTTCGGCCAGCGGCTGTTCAACAGCCTCTATACGCTTGGCATCATGATCGGCATGAGCGTGTACGACACGACCCTGGGAACCACGGTAGGCAATCTCGGCATGACCGACGTCAAGTTTCCGAAGCCGGTCTTTCACGGCGATACCTTGAAAGCGCATACCAAGATCATCGGCAAGCGCGCCAGCAAGTCGCGGCCGACCCAGGGCATCGTCGAGTTCGAGCACACCATGACCAATCAGCGGGGTGAGGTGGTGGCGAGCTGCCGCCGCACCGGCCTAATGCACTGCAAGCCGAAGGCGTAGATGATGCGATCGTTCCTGTTCGTTCCCGGCGACAGCACCCGGAAATATGAAAGCGCCAAGAAGACCGCGGCCGATGCATTAATCCTCGACCTCGAGGATTCCATCGCGCCGGACCAGAAGGTGGTTGCGCGCGGAATCACGCGGCAGATGCTCGATGCGCGCAATCCGGAGCAGAAGCTCTATATCCGGGTCAACGCGCTCGACACCGGTCTGACGCTCGGCGACCTCGCCGCCGTGATGCCCGGGAAGCCCGATGGCATCGTGCTGCCGAAATGCGCCGGCGCCGCCGACGTCAACAAGCTCGCGCTCTATCTCGATGCGTTCGAGGCTGCCTCCAGCATCGAGCAGGGCACCACGCGGATCGTCACGGTCGCGACCGAGACGGCGCGGGCGGTTCTCAAGATCCTCGATTTCGAGAACATGAGCCCGCGGCTCTGGGGTATGATGTGGGGCGCGGAAGACCTGGCTGCTTCGCTCGGTGCGACCCGCAACCGCACCGATGGCCGCTATCACTCGCCGTTTATTCTTGCCCGCGATCTCTGCCTGGTCGGCGCGGCCGCGGCCGGCGTCGTCGCGATCGACACCATCGCCACCGACATCAACGATCTCGACGCGCTGAAGGCGGAGGCGATCGCTGCGCGGCAGGACGGCTTCCTCGCCAAGGCCGTGATCCATCCCAAGCACGTCGATGTCGTCAACGCGGCCTTCATGCCGACCGACGAGGAGATCGCTTGGTCGGAGCGGGTGATCGCCGCGTTCGCCGATAATCCATCGGGGGTCGCCAAGATGGATGGCAAGATGCTGGACAAGCCGCATCTTCGCGCCGCCGAGAAGATCCTGGCGTCGCGCAGGAAATAGTCAGCGGTCGGGCTCGATCAGCGCGCCGTCCGAGATGAGGGTGACAACGGCGGTTGCGCTAGATGCGCTGATCCCCGCTGCGATCGCGGGTCGTACCGGAACCGAAGACTTCGCGCATGCACCTGTTGTGACTGTGTGATCACGAGTCACTGAGCGCTTTGATCAATCGAGAACTTCAAGAAAATCAAATGATCGACAGTAACTTCTAAAACCTGCAGTAGCGGCGACACGTTGCTGACGAGCTGGCTCTCTTGCCGTGCGTCTGTCTTGCTCGGGTGAATTCGAGTGTGAACTGCCTCTCACTGGCGCGAAAAAAATTCGATGAGCGCAACGGTGCTTGTGGACGCGAAGGCGACGTGTCATAGTTTTGTTGCCTCGTGTTGCTAGTCCTACTCTATGCTTTGCTACTTTTAGTAAATTTGAAAGCCGCCGGCTCGTTGTTCGTAGAGGGCGCTGCTATGAATGTTTTTCTCAGTTTTTCCGATCTCGGGTTTTCATCCCGACATCAGCCGTACGTTGAATCGGACAGCCTCAAAATCAGAGGCGATCTCCTGGAATCAGTCAGTCACTAAGTCGTTTCCCCCGGACGTGTATTTGCCCAGGGGTTGTCGTTGCGTGAGTTTCTTTCTGCGCCGTCAAGTCCATTTCCAAATGGAGCATTCCAATGGGTATTCATTGGCGCTGGAACAAGGAAGCCTCTAAGCGCTCCCCGTTCGAATCGCTGCTCGACAAGGTCGTGCGCGAATTATTTCCCGAACGATACAAAAGGAAGCCCAGGCGGGGCGGTGCATCGCGCCCGGTGGCCCAGCCGCGGCGGCAGACCTTCACGCTGGAAGCCATGGAGCCACGTCTTCTGCTGTCGGCCGACATTTCCTACTCGTCGCTCAGCGTTCATGATTTCACGCTCAAGGCGGTCGGCAATACGCTCACTCTGGTCGATACTGCGACAAATGCTTCGGAAGGCAGCAAGGCGCTCGGCTCAGGCGACAACACGGTCAGCATCGCGCGGTCGCCGACAGGGGATTTCATCCAGGATATCATTCGCATCGACGTTGATATGCTTTCGACGCTCGACGGCACCATTGGGGCCGGGCACACCCTGACGATTTCGTTCGATGGCGGCGACCAACGCTTCAACGGAGACACCGTCACGCTCGAGAACCGGGAGGCCGGGAGCGGGTACGTCGGCTACAACCTTGCCGTCACCACCAATTCGCATATCACGTCGAGCGCCTCCGTTAACGTCACCGGCGATTTGACCCTGGAGTCGAAGGATACCGCGGGGAACGCTGATGCCGGCGCGGGTCTTCTGGCCAATGCCGATACCGGGATTACCCTGAGCGGTGCCACGCTGACCGCCAGCCACAACCTGACCCTGACCAGCGACTCGACCGTCACTGTCAGTCCGACCGACGGCGATGGCTCGCATACCGGCGACACCAGTTCCATCAGCGATGCCTCCATTGTCGGCTTCATCAACAGCAACCTCGGCAATCTCACCAACGAAACCGGCGTGTCCCTGGTCACCAGTTTCTCGCACGCCACGATCGACATTGGTGGCGGATCGCAGCTGAGCGCGACGAGTGGTGACATCAAGATCCTGTCCTCGGTCGACGGTAGTATCGAGACCAACACGGCCAACGCGAGCCGGGCAGTGACGATTGCCGTTACCGCCGGAAAGGCCGATCCCAACGTGACGATCCACGGTCTCGGCACATTGCTGACCGCGGGCGGCAAGATCGACGCCACCGCGACGACGAATTTCACCAAGTTCGATGTTGCGGCAACCTCGAAGGGCAATTCTGATACCAAGTTGGACGGCGCGGTCGCGGTCTCGGTGTTCAACGCCGGCGCCACACTGGACGTTTCGGACAGCGCCAAGCTGAACGCGACCGGCGCGACGACGCTGACCGCCAGCAGCACATTGCCGATGACGGTGAAGGGCGACGCCAGCACCGGCGGCACGGCCGGCGCTGGCGTTGCGGTTGCGGTCGTCCTTGGCGATACGACGGCGTCGGTGACCGGCGGCGCCGAGATCGACGGCAGCGCGGTGACGCTGGCCTCGTCGTCGAGCCGCACGATCACGACGACGGCCGATGCCTCGGGCCAGGGGTCGGACTCCAGCATCGGCGACAAGAACGCAAGCGAAACCGCGCTCAGCAACAACAAGGCGGCGACCAGCGACGGCTCGATCAACATCGCCGGGGCGGTCGCGGTCACGGTCGACAACGGCAAGACCTCGGCCTCGCTGGTCGGCAGCACGATCAACGCGGGCGGCGGCGGCGTCATGATTCTGGCGACCCCGGTAGATGTCGTGACGACCGCGGCGGATGCCAGTTTCACCAACAATACCACGTCGACCGGCGTCGGGGTCGCGGTCGCGATCAATATCGCCGACGAGCGCGATAATACAGCGTTTGTCGGCGGATCGAGCAGCATCACCGCCGGGTCGCTGACGGTGGCCGTGGGGGCGCTCAACAACGGCGTGCCCGATCCGGGTTCGCTTGCCCAGAGCAGCTTCAACGCCATTGCGGTCGCCGGCGTCAGCTCGAAAGACAATGGCGTCGCCGGCGCGTTCGCGATCAACGTCATCATTGGCGAGAACGAGGCCTATGTCGACAATGCCGCCAGCGTGACGCTGACCGGCAGCCCCAATGTCCTCATCGAGGCCGATGCCAATATCAAGGAGTTCGCCAAGGCGGTGCCGGTTGACGGTGGTGCCACCGGCGGCAAGCTCGGGGTCGGCGCCTCCGTGGCGGTCGATTACAGCGAGGATACGACAGCGGCCTATATCGGCGACAATGCGACGCTGACCGGCGCCAAGAATTTGTCGCTGAACGCGACGTCGGCGCACGGCATGACGACCTTTGCGCAGAACGGCGCCACGGCGAGTTCCGGCACTGGCTTGACGCCGGTGGTGGCGATTTCCGCCGCAAACAACGACGCCTATACGACGATCGGCATCGGCACCGGGCTTATGGTTGGCGGCGATCTCAAGGCGAGCTCGACGCTCACCGACACCGTATCCACCACCGCAAGCGGCAATACCGACGCCAACACCGGGATCGGCGTTTCGCTCGCGCTGTCGATTGTGAACGATGATTCGACGTCAACGACCAAGCAATGGTTGACCACCGGGGGCGTCGCCTCGTTCGTGTCGAGCGCGTTCTCGGGCAGCGAAAGTACCGCGAAGGCAAGCGTCAAAGGCGGCCAGAAGAAGAGCGAAAATCCAGGAGATGGTGGCGACACCACATCCGCCGACGACAAAAAGAACGCGCAGCAGGGCTTCGCCGCCGGCGCCGCGAAAAACGATGGCGCGAAGAAGAGTGACAGCACCAAGAACGCATCCTCGCCGTCGGCCACCAGCGGCGATGGCGGCGTGAGCGTCGCCGGCGCGATCGCAATCAATCTTGAGAATGCGTCCTCGGTGGCGTCGATTCCCGATGGCATCCACGTTACCGCGACCAACATGGTCGCCGCCAAGTCCAGCAACAATTCCGACGGCCACGCGGTGGCGGACGCCTCGGCCAGTAGCGGCGGCACCGGGGTCGGTGTCGCGGTTGCGGTCAACCGCAACGAAATCACCAATCAAGGGTTCATCGGCAATAACACGGTGATTACAGGCGGCGGCCTCGACGTCGAGCGACCATGACCGACCGTGTGGTCAAGGCACCGGTGATCGGGACGCCCAACGTCGTCGCATTGGACAGCTCGACCGACCCGACGTTCCAGAAGGATTCGATCTATCTCGGCTTCAATTCCGGTCTGAAGACCGGAGACGAGGTGAAATACCAGGCGGATCCCAACAGCGCGAACAACACTGCGATCACCGGGCTAACCGACGGCAAGAGCTACTTTGTCAACGTCGCGGGCGACGGCACCGTCCGCTTCTACGGCGACGGCAGCGGCAATGACAACGGGTTAATCGACGCCGAACTCGGCAGCGCCAACTTCAACAAATTGACCGGGGCCGGCACCGGCACCCAGCAGTTCCTTAAATATGTCAACGGCTCGCCCGATAGCGCAAATCCGTTCAAGTTCAGTGCCGCCGGCACCGCGGCGGCCAATCTCGTGTCTACGGATGACGACCCGAGCGCATCGCTGTTCCAGCGCAATTCGATCTTCGTCGGAAAGGATTTCGGTCCCAAGAGCGGCGACAAGGTTCAATATTTCAGCGACAACCCTCTCACCAACGACATCGGCGGCCTGTCGACCGGCACGACCTACTTCGTCCATGTCAACGGCGACGGCACGATACGTCTTTACAACACCAACAAGGCCGATGCCGAGGCGGGTGGTGATACCGGCCTGGTCAAGCTGACGTCGCAGGGCAAGGGGACGCAGCGGTTCGCGCCGATCATCACGTTCCAAAACGTCGATATTCCGAACCTGTTCTCTGACGCTAAATTCGATGAAGGCGCTAGTGGCGGCGCGACCGTAACCTTGCTCAATCTCGGTGGCAGCCAGTTGCGCGCCGGCGATCCCGTCACCTACGACGCCAAGGGCGGAGCCGCGATCGGCGGTCTCGACGGCACCGGCGGGACGACCTACTACGCGATCGACCTCGGCAATGGACACTACCAACTCGCGGCATCGCGCGGCGACGCCTATAGCGGCAAGGCGATCGCGCTGAGCGGCGCCGGCAACGACAACCAGGTGCTGCATGATCTCGCAGACTCGTCCCGTGCCGACGCGACCTCGGGTGCGGCTGGCGCCGATGCCGGGATCGGGATTTCGGTGGCGGTCAATGTCGTCGACAACAAGACCGAGGCGGTGATTGGCCTGAGCCCGACATCGGTCGGTCATGCCGATCCGGTTGGACCGAGCGGCGCAGCGCTCAAGATTGGCGGTGACGTGTCGATCATCGCGACCGCCAATGAGGCAAACCTCGCCACCGCCAAGCCTCACGGCGAGTCGGACGGCGACAAGGCGGGCATCGGCGGTTCAGCCGGTGTCAACGTTATGACCAACACCGTCAACGCCACGATCATTGACGGCACGGGATGGACCGGCTCGGCCGGTCAATTCACGGTCGCGGCGACGGCAACGGATTCCGCATTCACCCATGGCGAGAATGCTGCCAAGTCCAGCGGCGGCGCTGCCATTGGAATCGGGGCTGCGGTGATCGTCGCACACGATACGACGACCGCCTACGTTGGCACCGATGCGCTGGGCGGCAACGGCATCAGCGCCGCCGGCGACGTGTCGATCACGGCGTCGCAAACCACTGACTTCAAGACCGAATCGGATGGCGATGCGGCCGGCAAAAGCGTCGGGCTCGGCGCGTCGGTTTCGGTCGCCGTGGTGGCGGAGAATGTCAGTGCCGAATTGGCACGCACGATCACCACTTCGGGCGGCGCTTTCACGCTGACCTCGACCGCCGCCGTGACCAGTGACGCGGAAGCCACCGCCACGGTCAAGGGCGCCGATTCCAACGATTCCGGCGGGAATGCCGACGGGCAGGCCAACAAGCAGGTGAATGGGGGCAACTCCAATACCAGCGGCCAGTCACTGCCTTCGGCCAGCAACAGCACCGGCGACGCGCAGGGCAAGAACTCGAAGGAAGGCGGCGCCAGCGATGCCAGCGGCATCGGGCTAGCCGCCGCGGTTTCGGTCAATGCGCTGACCTCGAACAACAGCGCGACGATCAGCCATGGCGCCGGCGTCACCGCGACGAACAAGGCGGTGACGATTTCGGCGCAGGCCCAGAACCGTGCCATCGCCAAGGGCGTCGGCGCGGCACTCGCCACGGATGCCGACGTCCAGATCGCCGCCGGCGTATCGGTCAATGTGGTCAGTGCCACCAACAAAGCGCGGGTAACCGGTGCGTCGTTGATCAAGGGCAGCGGCGTCACCATTCAGGCAATCACCCCCAACGGGACCACTGACGATTTCATTGCCTGGGGTGCGGCTGTCGCGGCGACGACCGGCAACAACGCGGTCGGCTCCTTCGCGGGGTCGGTCGGCATCAACATCGTCAATCAATTCGACACCGAAGCCTCGACGGCCGCGGGCTCGCACATCGAGTCGAGCGGCACGGTGAACCTGACGGCGAACGAGAATCTCGATCCCCAGACCCTGGCGGCGGCCGCAGCGGTTTCCAAGGATGGCACTGGATTCGGCGCCACCGTCGACGTGACGGTGTTGCACGCATCGACGACGGCATTCATAGGCGGTGACGCCGATGCGGCCGGCGCCATCATGGTCGAGGCCGATGCGCACCTGCTGCCGACCAAGCTCGACGTTCCGAAAATCCCCGACGTGGTGAAGCCGGAGGTGACGTCGCTGGCAGTCGCCGGTTCTGGCTCGAAGGGTGGCTCCGCGATCGGCGGCTCGTTCATCGTCAATGACTTCAACGTCGATGTCGACGCCCATATCGGTGGCGGCAAGATCAATCAGGCGGGCCTCTATACGCCGAGCGGCGATGTCAGCGTCAAGGCGGTCAACGAAACCAAGATCACCAGCATCGCTGGTGCCTTCGGCATCTCGCTCAGCGGCTCGGCGGGCCTCGGCATCGGTCTTGACGTCGAGATCCTGAACAAATCGACCAAGGCCTTTATCGATGGTGGCGCAACGGTGTCCTCGGGAGGTGCCGTCAGCGTGACGGCGGACTCATCCGAGACCATGCTGTCGGTCGCCGGCACGGCCGGCTCGGGTGATTCGATAGCGCTGGTTCTGTCGGCTGCGATCGCCGATATCCATCCAACGACAGAGGCCTATATCGGCGACTCCGCGACCGTGCACGCCAATGGCGGCGGCGTGACCGTGAAGGCAACCAGCGCCTTCCAGACCACGATGATCGCCGGGGGTGTCGGCATCAGCGTCAACGGTTCGGCGATCGGTGTTGCGAATACCACGCTGGTGCACGGTGCCACGACGACGGCCTATGTCGGACCGAATGCGACGGTGACGTCGGCCGGCATCATGAGCGTAACGGCACGGGCCAACGAGGACATCATCGCGATTGCCGCTGGCGTCGCTGGCGGCGGCGGCTCTGCCGGGGTGGCGGGATCCGCTGCGGTTGAGGTGTTGAACGAGGCAACGACTGCCGATATCGGCCACAGCTCCAATATTAAAGTAACCGGCGGCGGCGACCTGCTGGTGACTGCCAGCGATTTCACAGGTCCGAACGCCGACCCCTCGGACACCGAGCCGAGCGGCGGCATCATCTCCGTCGCGGGTTCCATCGGGGCCAGTGGTGAGGTAGGTGTTGGTGTGGGCGCCGATGTCGGCGTCATCACCAAGAGCACCAACGCCTTCATCGACTCTGGCGTCATCGCGACGGTTGATAACAATATCGTCGTCAAGGCCGAGTCGAGCGAAGACCTGGTTTCGGTTTCCGCCGGCATCGGTGTTGGCGGGACGGCGGGCGTTGCCGCCAACGCCGACGTTCACGTGTTCGACCTCACGACGCGCGCCTTTATTGGTGATGACCCGAACAACGCGTCAGGTGCCGGTGCTGGCAACGTCCATGCCACCGGCAGCGTCGTGGTGTCGGCCAACGACGTCAGCAACATCAACGAGATCGTCGCGGTGGTGGCGGTGGGCGGTGAGGCCGGCGTCGGCGCCGCCGCCGGGGTCGACGTCTACTCCAAGGATACCGAAGCGTTCATCGGCTCGGGTGCCCTCGTCACGGGTGACGGCAAGAATGGCACTGGCCTGACCGTCAATACCGGCATCATCAACATTCCGCCCGCAGGAGCGGCCAACAATCCGTTCAACGTCAACGATCCGACCGGGCAGGGCATCGAGACCAGCGGAATCGACCGGAACCAGCTGTCCAATCCGAGTGACCGCCAGGCGCTCCGCGCCAAGGGCGCGGTTCATACGCCGCATGTCGGTAGCATGGACCTCAGCAAGAACGGCGGGGACGATGTCAACAGCAAGGATCCGTCGCTGAGCGGCACGCGCGTCACCTCGCTCGACACCCAGGGCAATTTCCACGGTGTCGCGATCGCCGCGACCAACCAGGACGAGATTCGCACCTTTACCTTCGCCGTCGGCGGCGGGACCGTGGGTGTTGCGGTGTCGGCCGGGGTCGATGTCGTCAACGCGACGACGCAGGCCTATGTCGGCGACCACGCCAAGGTCAATAGCGATACGACCAGCGCCTCCACCAGCCAATCGGTGCTGGTCGGCGCAGGCGATGATTTCTACCATCTGGCGGTTGCGGGCGGCGTCGGCGTCGGCGGCGTGGGTGTGGCGCCAGCGGTCGGCGTCAACGTCATCGGTGATACCACCAAGGCCTATGTCGATACCAGTGCGACCGTCAATGCCTTGAGCGACATCGAGGTCGTCGCCGGTGGCAAGGAAGACGTCGTGATGGTCGGCTTTGGCGTCGCCGCGGGCGGGGTCGGGGTCGGCGGCGCCGTCGACGTGCTCAGCATCAACAACCAGGTCAAGGCTTCGATCGGCGATTCCGCCAAGGTCTACGCCGGCGGCGATGTCGATGTTTTCGCCAACGACAAGACCGACATCTTCGAATTGTCCGGCGCGGTCGGCGCCGGTGCCTCGGTCGGCATCGGTGGCTCGGTCGGTGTGATGCTGGTGACCAAGGACACCGAGGCGACGATCGGTGCGTCGGCGCAAGTCGATGCGTTGGGCAACAGCGGCGGGCGCGGCGACCTCTTGGACGGCAACATCGCTTCCAGCGATTTTGAAACGACATCGACTGGTGCCTCGCATTTCAACGCCCATGGCGTTCTGGTGCAGGCAACATCGCAAGAGAATATCCTGCACATCGTGGCCGCGGCCGGTGCCGGCTATGTCGGCGTCTCCGGCGCGGTTGGCGTGACCTTGGTCAATGTCGAGACCGACGCCGTCGTCAACGCCAATGCGCTGGTCGATACGCTGCATCAGGCGCAGGCCAATGCGGACCAGAGCGTCTATGTCGATGCAGGCGACAAGGTCGGCATCCAGACCTATATCGTTGGCGTTGGTGCCGGCTTCGTCGGCGTGGCCGGCGCGGTTGACGTCGGAACGCTCAATAACAATACCAAGGCCGAGGTCGATGGCGGCGCGCAGCTCAAGGCCAAGGCCGACATCGAGGTCAACGCTGTCAATATCAAGAATGTCACCGGCTTTGACATCAGCGGCGCCGGCGGATTTGTCGGCGTCGGCGGCGCGGTCAGTGTGTGGTCGATCGGGCAGAAGATCGATTCGACCTATAACGACCAAGCTCACCATCAGTTCGCGGCCAGTACCGTCAGCACCGCCAACAGCACGATCGACTACGGCAGCGACAACGACGCATTCTCGACCGGCACCGAGGTCATCTATCACGACGGCGGCGGCACCGATCTGAGTGCCCAGCTGATCGACGGCAAACACGCCTTCGTTCGCAATCTCGGCAGCGGAAAGATCGAACTGTTCGATACCTATGCCCACGCCGTGGATACGAATTCCAGCGTTGGCCAGTTGCTGTTCTCCTCATCCGGCAACGACAATCAATATCTCGTCAGCACTGCCAGTGCGACCCAGGCAACCACCCATTCGTTCCAGACCGGCAACGTCACCACCGGCGCCAACAGCAACATCAATTTTGGCAACGATCAGAAGGCCTTCCCGACCGGGGCCGAAGTGGTTTATCACAGCGGCAGCGGTCAAGATCTCGGCAGCCTGCATGAGGGCAACCACGCCTTCGTGCGCGATCTCGGCAACGGTGTCATCCAGCTCTATGACACCAGCGCCCACGCCAACGACACGCTACACACGACGGGGCTGATCCAGTTCACGTCGTCGGGCAATGACGACCAGTACCTTACCGGCGCGCAAGACAGCGCCGACAGGAATGCGGGGGCGCAGGCGCAGAGCGGCACCGGGGCAGCGACGACCGGCATCGGGAATTTCACGAATAGTGTCGGGTTTGACGCAGGATCAGCCGTCGAGTTGCCATCGAGCACCCTGAATCTCGGCACGTCGAGCGGCCTGTCGACCGGTGACCTGGTAACCTATTTCCACGGCACCGGCGGCACTGACATTGGCAACCTGCACAATGGACAGCAGTATTACGTCCGCGATACCGGGGGGGGCCACTTCGCCTTCTACACCAGCTACAGCGATGCTCTGAATAACCAGAATCAAATCCAGTTCTCATCGGTGGGCGCGGGCGCGGTCCAGGTTCTTCAGCAGAACGCCAATTCGAGCAACAGCCGGGTCAACGCCGGCATGCAGGAAGCCCTGTTAGGCAATGGCGGCCATATCCATGGCATCAACGAGGAGGCGCCGACTCAGTCGAGCATCAGCGCCATCGAGAACCAGACCCCGGCGCCTCCCGGCACTTCAGCGATCATCCATTCGGCAACCTCGCTGACCGCGGGCGGGGCCATCGGCGTCAAGGCGAACGAGATCGACACCATCACCATCGTGTCCGGCCAGGTGGCTGGCGGCCTGGTCGGCGCTGGTGCGGCGATCGCCGTGCTCAACGTCGCCGACAATGTCACGGCGGCACTGGGTGGTACGATCTCAGCCGGCGGCGCGGTTTCGGTCAACGCGATCTTCAACGAAAACGTTCAGGTCACGACTCTCGACGCCGCAGCCGGCGCGGTTGCGCTGGGTGCTGCGGTCGCGGTGGTCAACGATCACAGCGCGACGCAAGCCAGCCTGTTCGACTCGACCGAGATCGATAATGCGGCCTCGGTGACCGTAGATGCGGATGCGACCCGCATATTCACGCTGACAACGGGCCATATTGGCGCCGCGGCGGTGGCCGTCGGCGTGGTGTTTACCGATCTGACGGTAGACCACGACACCACGGCCAGTGTAGGCGATAGCGCCAACATCGGCGAGTTCGGCACCGTCGGCGCGGTCACGGTACACGCTACGGCCGACGTCGAGGCCACGGTGAATTCCGACATGTTCGATTTCGGTGCGGCTGCCAGCATCGATGCGTCGTTCGCCTTCACCACCGTGACGCCGAATGTCGTCGCCTCGATCGGCGACAAGGCATTCATCAACTCAACCGGTCCGGTCAGTGTCATCGCAGATACCAGCAAGATCAGTTCCGATGCCGAACTGATCGGCGTTTCGGTATCCTTCGGGATTTCGGCCACCGGCATGCTCGCGGAGTCGACAGTCGGCGGCAAGACGCAGGCGTCGATCGGTTCGAATGCCGATATCACGTCATCCGGAGTGGGCACGACGCCAGGATTGGAGGTCGACGCAACCGACGAGAACAATGCTGCCACCGGCAATCTCGTCATGGTCTCGGTTGGCACGATCGCCGCCTCGGGCGCGGTGGTCAACGCCACGGTCAGCCGCGATACACGGGCATCCGTCGGCAATGGCAGCAAGATCAAGGACGGGACCTCGGCGGTGGATATCGACGCGACCTCGACCAACAACGCCAAGGCGACCGGCGGAGGCCTGAGCGGTGGTGCCATTTCGCTAACCTTCGAGGCTGCGTTCGCCAATGTTAACGGCACTACCGCCGCGTCGGTGGGGGCGAGTGGCGACGTGACCGGGGCACTTCAGGTCAAGGCGCTGGACCACAGCACGGCGACCCCCGAAACCAAGGTGCTAGGCATCGGTGCATTCAGCGGCGCCGGCGCGGCCTCGCGCGCGGTCATGAACCGTACCGTCGAAGCCTATCTCGGCAATGCCACGGGATCGAATCCAGCGGCTTCGTCGACTTTCAAGTTGAACGGATCGGCGGACGTCGAAGCAACCGCGTATGAGACGGCGGTCCTGGTGTCAGAGGGATTGAGTGCCGGCGGCATCGCCTTTGCGCTGGCGCTGCCGACCGCCGAGATCGATGGCGTCACGCGAGCCTATATCGGACCGGACACCATCGTCGACGGCAGCAGCCACAATAGCCCGGTCACGTTGAAGGCCAGCGACACCAGCGACGCCGAGATCACCGGCAAGGGCGTCGGCGTCGGCCTCGCGGGCGTGGCGGTGGTGATGCCGAGCGCGACCATTGCCCGCAACACCCAGGCGTTCATTGACAACGGGGGCGGCGCCCTCACGGGCAGCGCAACAGTCCTGATCGACTCGGTGGCCGACGACACCGCCCATGCCGACGCCACGGGCGGCGCCGGCGGCGGCATCAGCATCGCAGCGATGCTGCCTACGGCGGCGATCGGCGCCACCACGGTGTTCGACCACAATGCCGTTGACTCGGTCGGCCACACAATCCAACTCGGCAACACCATCGGTCTGACCACCGGCAGTGCGGTGGTCTACGACAATGGCGGCGGTGACAGCATCCAGGACCTCAGCAACGGCAGCCGCTATTTCGTCGGCTTCGTTGGCAACAGCAACAAGGTCAAGCTCTACAACAGCGCAAGCGATGCGATTGCCGGCATCAACGCGATCGCCATTCAAGGCGCGGCCCATATGTCGGACAGCCAGTCGCTGAGCAATGCCGACGTCGGCGCGGTGGACGCCTTCATCGGCACCGGTGGGCAGATCAGCGCAGGTACCTTGCAGATTAC
This sequence comes from Bradyrhizobium tropiciagri, assembly GCF_001189845.1. Lineage (GTDB taxonomy): Bacteria > Pseudomonadota > Alphaproteobacteria > Rhizobiales > Xanthobacteraceae > Bradyrhizobium > Bradyrhizobium tropiciagri. The sequence goes on along the minus strand of NZ_LFLZ01000002.1, from coordinate 117,940 downwards.
TGCGCATACTCTGCATCGCGATGCCAGTGCGACGGCCGACGTTGTCAGCATCGGCATTGCCGCTGGCGCCGGCGTCGATGCGATCGCCGTGGTTACGGGGGCAGTCAACGCCTTCGTCGGCGGCGGGTCGACGATCAACGTCGCCGGTGCGGTCACCATCAAGGCCGACTCGGCGGCTCAGCCGACCTCGGCGGCCGACGTCGGCAGCGGTGGTGCGATTTCGGTCGGCATCATGACTTCCGAGGTTGCACTGATCGATGCGACGTCGGCTGCGATCGGCGACGGGACGAAGATTACCAACGCCGGCAGCTTGGACATCGAGGCGCACGACACCACCTCGGCCTCGATCACCGGCACTGTGTCGGGTGGCGGCATCGGCGCAGGCCGCGGCGCATCGACGGTGGCGACGGTCAATCCGACGATCACGGCCGTCATCGGCAAGAACGTGACTGCGAATGTCGCGACCGACGTCAAGGTGATTGCGCAGTCCATCCGCGCCGAGGGCGATGCGACTTCCAAGGACTACGGCGGCGGCGGCATTGATGTCGGCTTCGCCTATGCACGGGTCAATTCCAACCCAACGGTCAACGCGCTGATCGACACCGGCTCCAGCATCACCGCCGGCGGCAACGTGACGGTCGACGCCGAGGCGCGATCCGACTCCGGTGGCACCTTCAACGATTTCATCACCGCGGTGAACACATCGACCGACGTCATTACGTTCACGAGCCATGGCCTGTCGACCGGGGACAGCATCACCTACCTGCCGAACGGTAATACGGCGATCTCGACCGCGAACGGGGCGTTGCAGTCGGGGCCGTCGACCAACCCGCGGCAGTACAACGTCATCGTGATGGATTCCAACAATCTGGTGCTGGGCGATCTGTTCCAGGGCAGCGGTCTCGATACGCTGGCGCCATTCGCGTCGGGAGGCGGTGTCGACAATCAGGGCCGGAACATGATCCGGTTCTCGATCCCGCACAATTTCCAGACCGGCGATTCGGTCCTCTACACCACGAATGGCGGCGGCAATATCGGTCTGACCGAGACTCTGCCGGGCAGCGCCACGACGAAAGACTACTACGTTCGCGTTATCGATCCGTTCACCATCGAATTGTACGACAATCTGACCGACGCCAAGGCGGGGCCGCAATCGGTGTCGCAGAGCGGCGTGGATTCCGGGCACAACTCGATCGCAGCGCTGTCGGTGTTCGGTAGCGGCACCGCCGTCACCTACCGGGCGCCCACTCCGGTGGTGTTCTCGACCGGCGCAGTCAACGTTCAGTACAACGGTGACAACAACAAGCCGACTGCGTCCCCGGGCGCAAACGACATTCTGGTCGGGGCAGGCACGGGCTTCCAGAAAGGCGACCAGGTCGTCTTCCGAGCGGCCGATTCCAATGGCCATGCGCTCGCGAACGGGACCAACGTGGGCGGCCTCGTCGTCGGCAACACCTACTACGTCATTACCACCAGCGACACCCACGTGATCAAACTGGCGGCGAATCCGAACGACGTCGGCGGCGTGCCGGATCCGTCTAATCCACCCAATAACTTCCCCGAGCACGACGTCACGCTGAATATGTCCGGCGTCGACTCGAGCACGCAGATGGAACTGGTGCGTGAGACGATCGGCGGGCTGACGGACGGTGTCACGTACTACACCAAGTTCACCGCGAACGGCTGGCAGCTGACCTCGGACGCGGCCGGCAACAACATCATCAATGTCACCGCTCCCGCCAGCGCCGGCGGCACCCATCAGTTCTTCAAGGCCGGTGTCGCCTTGACCCCGCAGGGCGGACAGCAGCAACTGCGCATCGATCTGACCGATGCCGGCAGCGGCACCACGCAGGAGCTGCTGGGGCCGGGCAACATCTCGCTGCGGACGATCTCCCCGCCGCCAGGAGACGGGGTGTCGTCGGCATCGGCCAAGGGCGGCAGCGGCGGTGGCATCGAGATCAGCAAGCCCACTGCCGATGTCGAAGCGACTTACACCGTGTCGTCGAAACTGCTGGCGAGCCTCGTCAGCGCCGGCGGCAACGTCAATGTCACGACCCAGTCGCTGCCCAACCTGTCGGCCTATTCCGCCAACGCCTCGGGCGGTCTCATTCACATTGGATCGTCCGAAGCGGACGTCAATTTCAACAATCACAACACGGTTGCGATCGGCAACGGCACCCAGATCATCGCGGTCGGCGACCTCTCGATGATCGCGGACAATGACTTCAACATCACCGATGAGTCGCATTCCGACGGCGGCGGATTGATCAGCTCTGCAAATTCCACCGCAGAGATCACCGCCAACAGCGACGTTCACGGCATGGTAGGCAGCGGTGCGAACATCGACGCCAACAGCGTGACCATCCTAGCCCAGTTCTCGCGCCACAATCCGACGGTCCCGGCGGCAAATCTCTATGTGTCGGCCGAGGCCTTCGCGGGTGGACTGTTTGGCGACACCAACGCGCCGGCCGATCTCAACGGAACCGACACGGTTGACGTCACGATCGGCGGCGGTGGAACGGTGATCGACGGCATCTATGGCGTCACGATCAAGGCCGACCAGAACGACTTCAAGGCCAGGGCCAACAGCGACTCGGTCTTCATCGGCATCGGACCGTCCGACGGCCATGAACACAACAACATGACACTCGGCGAGACCGTACATGGTCTGGCTTCCACAACCGTCATCGCCGGCCCGCCGAGCAGCACCGACCCGGATGCGCTGTTTGTCGAGGCCAATGGCGGTTTCGTCGACAGTACGGGCGGCGGTTCGGAGAGCCATACGATCGACTGGAACTCCGACGTGATCATCTATGAGGGCGCCAGCCCCTGGTTGATCGTCGACAGCAACAACAAGGTGACCAAGGCGATCAACGTGACCGTCGATGGCGGGAACGGGGTCGGCTACGTCGAGGCGGGCGCGACGATTTCGGTCGACCCGATCGCCAACACTGGCGGGGCCAAGGCAGTGTTCAACGCGCCCGGCGGTTCACCCGATTACGTCCACGGTTCCAAGCCGACATTCGAGTTCCGTGAGAACTTCCAGCAGGTGCTGATCACCAACAACTCGAACAAGAACCTCGACATCAACGAGATCGACGTCATCAATCGCGGTGCGCCCGGTGAGGTCGACATCCACAGCACCAACATCGGTGGTGCGGGCACCGGGTTGGAATTCTGGATCAACCACGCCTATACGGCGTCGTTGGTGGACATCAAGAATTTCGGCACCGGCGATGTTCTGCTCGACGGCGACACCAGCAAGGGCGTGGCATTCGCCAATGCCTGGAACCAGACCCAGAGCCTGATCGAAAACCCGATCGGCGAAACCCGGATCCGCAATACCGGCGGAAACATCAAGTCGACCAACGACAACGCCATCATCCGCACCAACACTATGGGCAATCAGTGGTGGCCGTTCCAGCCCGGCGACTTCCTGCACGGCCTGCTGGCGGACAATGGCAGCATCGGCGACGCGACGCATCGGGTGGTGGTCGAACTCGTGCGCAGTGCGCCGCATGACGAGACCTTCCAGGGCCAGGTCATCAAGGTTGGCGAGGAGCAGTTCTTCGCCAAGGCGAAGAACGACGTCTACCTCACCCTCGGCAGCCTGGTGCGCCAGAGCGGGCTGGCGACGCCCTACCAGGTCGACATCGACTCGATCCAGGCCGGCAACAACGCCGATGTGTTGCTCGAGCCGACGGTGCTACAGACCAACGTGTCGGGTACGCAGGGTGGCATCATTGTCACCGACGATCACCCGCATAGCGGCACTTTCTATAAGTCGTTTGTGCACTTCTCGCCCGACGCCAATCCGAATGACCCGCTGAACATGGGCGTGTTCGGCACCGGCACCGGCACGATCAGCAGCACTTACGAGTTCCGGCTGCGTGACAAGACGCAGGACCCGACCGCGCATCCGGGTGACGGCGACCCGATGAACCCGACGACCAATCCCGGTATATCGGCCGGCAACAACATCGTCGTCACGGCCGCCAATCCGCTGCCGAGCGATCCGATCATCAACGTCTTTGCGATTACCGACCTGACCGGCGGTCCGTTCCCGGCACCGGGGGCTACGGATTCCCATCATATTGACGTCCTGACCAACGGCTTCGTCACGATCGAGGAGAAGACAGGCGACCTGCGCGTCGGCCGCATTATGTCGACCAGCAGCGATGTGACGCTGTACTCGCCGCGCCGCATCATCGATTCGCTGAACGACTCTGGACCACACGTCGACGCCGATGTCAGCGGTGTCAACATCACCTTGGTCGCCGGCAACAACAATATCGGCGGCAAGGAAGGACAGGGCGGCATCGGCACGCCCGACAACTTCCTCGAAATCAACGTCAACGAAACCCATGGCGCGCCGCTCGGCGTGCTCACCGCCTTCGACACGGATTCCGGCAGCAACACCCAGGGCATCTTCATCACCGACGTGCTGCGCGGGACGGAGGCGACCAAACTTCTGGGAGCGGAGACGATCAACGACCTCGAGATCGGCCTGGTCGAGACCAAGGGCGACGTGTCGCTGGCGACCCAGAGCGGCTCGATTCTCGACGCGCGGGCAAACGGCGTTGGCGCTGACAGCGCCAGCATCGTCGGCAACACGATCGATCTGTTCGCCGATGGCGGCAATATCGGCGATGCCAGCGGCGGCAACGACCTCGAGATCGACTCGCAGGCCTATGCCATTGGCGGCACGATCGGTGCGCGCGCGACCGGCGCCATCTACCTGACCGAAAGCAACATCGTCGATCCGGCGTTGCGGGACGCGACGCCGCCCAATCCGGCGCTCGGCGCCAATGTCGTGTTGCTGCAGGCGCTGGGCCTGGGTCTCGGCGATGGCACCGCCAGCACAGGCGGGGTCGATCTGCGCTTCACCGTGCGAGAGACGCCGGCGCAGGGCGAGGATCTCAACCTGCTCGGGTCGGGCACGGTGCTGTTCCTCGAAAACGCACCCGAGTCGATCGCCCATGGTTTGATCAACACACCGAACGGCTCGATTCTGCTGCGGGTCGCCGACGACGTCACGACCGACGCGAATTCGCAGATCCTCGCGGCGAAGAACATCGACATCTACGGCGACTTCTTCCGCACCGGCGAGATCTCGAGCGGCATCGCGGAATTCGATGCGACCGATCCCGGCGACGGCACCGTCATGCATCTGCGCGGCGTGATCGCCCATGGTGCGGTAACGTTCGCCGCCGACGGCACCCCGGCCGCCAATCTGACGCGAGTCTTCGGCAACGGCGACAGCGACCAGATCTATTTCGACCAGACCTTCCTGGGCGGGCAGAGCGGCGACGCCGCATCGCAGATGCCGGGCACCCAGAGCCAGATCATCCATGATGGTCCAGGGCAGGGTTTCGGCACCGCCGCGGTGCTGTCGGTCAAATATTCGAGCGGCATGACCCGCGTCTACGGCAGCAACCTGCCGACACCGGCCGGCCAGTTCGCTCCGCCGGCGATTACGGTGGCTGCATCCGCCGCGAACAACCTCACGTTTACGCCGGACAGCAGCGGCGACACGATCGCGCGCTCGGACGGCAAGAACTGGAGCGATGACGGCTTTGCGGTCGGCGACGCCATTTCGATCGTCGGCTCGCTGATCGACAGCACGGGCAACAACAGCCACACCTACGTCATCACCGCGCTGACCGGGGCACTGATGACGCTGAGTGCCAAGAACGTGCTGCAGAAGCAGACCCTCCAGGACGATGTGAAGATCGAGAAGGACGACGGAGAGGACTTCTTCGTCGTCAACCAGCTGCAGTCGATGAAGATCACGCAAGAGACCGCCGCCGGCGTCGCGAGCGGCGACACACTGACCTTCGATGGACAGGGCGGCAGCGACACCTACGTCATCAATACGACCGGCTCGCATGGCGGCGACGCCAACGGCGACCTGCGCAACTACGTCATCAACGTGCTCGACAGCGGCGATCCGACCGACGGCGTCGACAATCTGGCGGTCTACGGCAAGGACAATCCGGGCTATGTCGGGACCGACGACGTCTTCCTGCTGCGGCGCACGACCGGCATCGCTCAGGAAAGCCCGGCTCTGCCATCCCTCTACAAGGACGACACGGCGTTCGTCACGGTGCTGGACTACGATCCGAGCCTGCTGACAAGCACGCTCAATCAGGCGCAGGCCTCTGACCCGAATGCCAATGCTGCCGTGCGCTCGCAGTCGGTGCAGCGGGTCAACTACGACAGCGCGATCAACGGCCGCCTGGCGGTCTATGGACTGGGCGGCAACGACTACTTCGCGGTGGACGACAACGCGGCACCGACGACGCTCGACGGCGGCGCCGGTAATGATACCTTCCAGATCGGCCAGATCTACGGATTGCAGCGCGATGGCAGCCAGCCGCAGATCCCGCAGCCGGTCGGCGATACCTATGGCGGCTCTGTGGTCGGGGCAGCCATGCCGCCGCCATTGACGGGAACGGCAGGGCTCGACGGGTTCCCGCAGCTCGCCAATTCGCTGACGCCGCAAAGCATCTACGGCACGGTGGCGACGACGCGTGGCTGGCTCAGTGCCGGCGCGACATCGCCGCTGGTCGCGGAAGGCGGCACCGGCAACGACACATTCACGGTCTACAGCAACCAGGCGCCGCTGCGGCTCGAGGGCGACGAGGGCAACGATCTGTTCACGGTGCGCGCGTTTGCGCTTGCCGAGACCGACCCGATCACCCACGACATCGTCTGGGTCGACCCGGTCCAGATGATCGCCAAGCCACTGCTGACCAAGGGCTTCTCGACTGCCGCCGAAACCGACATCCGCACCGGCGGCGGCGACAACCAGGTCCAGTACAACATCAACGCGCCGGTCTCCGTCGACGGCGGCAGCGGCTTCAACAAGCTGGTCATCCTCGGCACCGAGTTCGCCGACCACATCGTCGTAACGGACAAGGGCATCTTCGGCGCCGGTCTGACCGTCACCTACCAGAACATTCAGGTGCTGGAGGTCAACGCGCTTGAAGGCGACGATACGATCGACGTGCTGAGCACGGCGCCCGGCATGGCGGTGCGTGTCGTCGGCGGGCTCGGCAACGACACGATCAACGTTGCGGGTGATGTGGCGGGCGATGTCGTCTCGCGCGACATCAACGGCACCAGCAGCATGATCAACAACCGCGTCACGTCGGCCGATCTGGCCTATAACGGGCTGGTGGCCGATGGCATCAGCCTCAGCGTCGCGCGGCCGCAGCAGGGCCAGGTCATCATCGACCAGAACGTGGCCGGCGACCAAAGCCCGGGCACCACCGAAGTGACCGAAGGCCAGAGCGATGACATCTACGGCATTCGCCTGGGTCACGCGCCGGTGGCCGGAACCCATGTCTACGTCACCGTCTCGGCAGCGATGGCCGAGCAGGAGGCTCATGGCAACAACGGCTACCTGGGCGCGGGCGACATCATCGACAATCAGGGCAGCGGCGAGAGCGTGTGGCTCGCGACCAGCCAGGTCGGTCCGGGCGTCCTGGTGGCGCCGGCGGCGTACGACCGCGACGTCATGATCGACGGCACCCTGGTGCACGTCCCGGCGCGATCGCTCGTGCTCGAATTCGACAGCTCCAACTGGAACCAGGAGCAGATCGTTCACGTGTGGACGCCGAACGACGGCACGCCGGAGGGCGACCGGACGGTGGTGATCAGCCACACGGTGCTGAGCGACGACCCGTCGTACAACCATGCGCTCGTCAGCAACGTCGAGGTGAACATCCACGACGTGAACCTGGCGGCGGTCAAGGTGACGCAGCTCGATCCGTTCAGCTCGGGCGGCCTGCCGCAATATGCGGGCAAAGTCGTCGACAACAATTCGATTGTGCTGGAGGGCGATGCGACGACCGCGGTCGGCGATCTCTATGCGATCGAGCTGACCAAGGCTCCGGTCGGCAACGTGACCGTGACCGTCAACGCACAGGACGGCCGGGCCACCTTGAGCTCATCCGACCCGCGCTTCGTCCAGGACCTGCAGGCCTACTCGGACCAGCCGGGCGCTTATCACATCGTCTTCGACTCGACCAACTGGAACAAGCCGGTGCTGGTGTCGATCAACGCCATCAACGACCAGTCTCCGGAGAACCCGAGCGACACGCAGATCATCCAATCGATCTACACCCAGAAGACGCTGCCCGTCACCTTTGCGCAGAGCGCCACGGGCGACACGATCACGCGGACCGATGCGGGCGGAAGCTGGCTGTTCGACGGATTTGCGAAGGGCGAGCAGATCACGATCACCGGCGCGGGCGCCAACGACACCACGTATACGATCGCGAGCCTCGACTCGAAGACTCTGACGCTGACGGTCGCGAATACGGTCACGGCAGGCAACTTTACCAAGACGTTTGCCATCAACGGCGTGCCGAACACGACCGACAGCGAATACAACAGCGCATCGGTCAACAACGGGCTGGACAGCACGCAGTCAATCGATGCGCGCATTCTCGACGACGAGACGCCGGGCGTATTCCTGCTGGAGAGTGGCGGCAGCACGCTGGTCACCGCGCAGACCGCTTCGGATCCGCCAACCGCGACCGGCGACAGCTACAAGATGCGGTTGACGGGCGTGCCACTGGCGCCGGTCAGCATCGCGATCGTGACCGACGGGCAGACCGACATCAACGAGAACGATGCCACGATCACGTTGACAAAGATCGGCGGCAAGCAGCCGACGAAGCTGTTCACCGGCAACATCGTGATCAGCGGCAATACGATCACCCTGGGCACCGGCTCGGAACTTTTGAACTTCATCAACGATGGCTTCCTGCCCGGGCAGGAGATCCGCATTCTCGGCACCAACCTGGTCACCACGGACTATCAGATCAGCAGCGCCGACAACGCTGTCACCGCGAATTCGATCACTCTGACGAGTGCGCCGACCGCCGGCACCTACAATGTCGCCACGATCGACTCGCTGCAGGACACGGGCATCTACGCGTCCGGAGCGACCAACGTCACCTACGCGGTCGGCAGCATGCCGTTCCTGATGTTCACCGGCGATATCACGATATCGGGCAACACCATCACCCGCAGCGACATCGGCAGCTTCGTGAACGACAACTTCGCGCCGGGCGAGATCATTGAAATCCTGAATTCGAACAACACCCAGCTTGGCACCAACGCCGCGCCTTCGACGCCGGCGTTCTTCACGATCGGAGCGGGCGGCGTTACCGACAAGACGCTGACTTTGACGGCGGCGGTCACGCCCGCCGCCGGCACCTACACGGCAGCCAGCATCAACAAGATGCTCGACACGCTCACGCGCAAGGACGGCACCAGCTGGCTCGACAATGGATTCCTCGAGGGCCAGATCGTCGATATCCAGGGGATCGGCGGTAGCGATCTGATCGAGAAGGTCGACCTGATCACCGGCACGACCGCGAAGAAGCTCGACGTCATGGTGCTGACCGACCATCCGGCCGCGCCCGGTGGTGTCGTGCCCTATAGCGGCCGTCCGCTCGGCGGGGAGGGCACCGTGGTGACGGCAGCGAACGTTACGGTCACGCAAGAGGCGGCGGTCGTTACCTTCGCGCCGCCGAAGGCGAAGCCCGATGCGAACTATCCCGATACACCCGATCCGGTAAATTACCCCGGTCTTCCCGTCTGGTACCAGATGGTGACGGTGCCGCTGATCGGCGACCCGTATTTCGACATCCAGCCGGGACACCAGAACCTGCGCGCGTTCCCGAAGATGGCGCATCTGCTCGACGGCATCCAGGGTCCGCTGTCGGTAGAGGGCGGCACCACCGCCGAGGACGTGTCGCTGGTGCCGGCGGTGCTGCTGCCGGGCGAGGCCAACGGGCCGTTGTTCAACATCCCGCCGCAGCCGCCCGAGTCGCAGGCGATCGACACGCTGAATATCTACAATGACGGCTCGTTGGCGGGCGAGAACGGCACGCTGACCTCGACCGCGCTCAACGGCTTCGGGATGGGCACCGGCGTGCTCGATTTCACCCGGCTGGCGGGCAATGGGCCGACCTTCGGCGAACCGCTGATCTATCCGCTCGGCATCAGCTACGGAACGATCAGCGTCAACCCGCAGACCGGACAGTTCACCACCGATGGCAGTCATTCGACGATCGAGGTGCTGAACATCTTCCTCGGTAGCGGCAACGACAATCTCAACGTGCAGAGCACGCTGATCCCTGGTCCGGATTACAACGCGGACGGCACGATCGGTATCACCGCCGAGCATGGCGGCATCACGACCATTCATGGCGGCGGCAATGCGCCGTTGCAGGTGAATGCCAACGTGCCCGCGTTCGATATCGCGCCCGTCGCAGGCCAGGCCGGCGTCTACACGCTGTCGCGCGAAGATCTTCAATCATGGGTCACGGCAGGGTTCGCCATCGGCCAGGAGGTCATGCTCAGCATCGACGGCGGCTCGACCGGCGCGTACACGGTGGTCGGCATCGGTAGCGTGGCGCACGGTGCGAACAGCGTGTTGACCTTGCAGCAGGTCGGTGGTTTGCCGACGACGACCGGTACCGGGTTCAGTGGCACGATCTCGGTGACCGACTATCTGCAGGTCAACAGCGGCCAGCAGATCGGAACCCAGACGACCGGCAGTTTCGATGTTTCGACCGCCAATGGCTTCGTCCGGATTGCCCGCGAAGACGGCTCGCCGTGGGCCTCGCTCGGCTTCGTCGCCGGACAGACGGTTTCGGTGTATCTGCCGGGCGGAAACGGCAAGCCCGTCAACATCGGCACGGCGACGATCGCCGGCTTCGATAACGGCAGCTCCGGCACCTACGGCCCGGGCTATGGCAGCGTGTTGCTGCTCAGCGGGATATCGCTGACGTCGACGGTGAACGTCACGGGCACCGTGGCGGTCACCGGACGGTATCTGGTCTCCAGTGCGGCGGCCGGCCCGTTTACTGTCACGACGAGTTCGATCACCCGCAAGGACGGCAAGAGCTGGGCCGCCGACAGCAGTTTCGTGATTGGCCAGCCGGTGGCGATCGGCGGTCAGCCGGGAGCCTGGATGGTCACCGGATTCGAGAACAACGGCGCGACGCTGGACCTCAGCGGCGGCGATCTGACCAAGCTGCCCGCGATCCAGACCGTTGCAATGATACGCGTCGGCGGCGACGACATTACCGTCAACGGCAGCAGCGACTTCGTCAACGGCAGCATGACCGTCAGCGCGCCGGTCAACACCGACCCGGCCGGAACGCAGGATCGCATCGTCCGCGGCGACGGCAAGGCGTGGGACGGCGATAGCGGCTTCGCGGTCGGCCAGCAGGTCTCCATCACCGCTGAGTTCAGCTTCCCGAACGTCACCTTCGCGCGCAGTGCGGCGGGCGATACGATCACCCGCAACGACGGCGGCAACTGGTCAAGGGACGGCTTCGCGGCCGGCCAGACGATGGTGCTGTCCGGCACCACGAGCACCAATGGCAGCCTAACCAACAACGGCAGCTTCACGATCGCCGGGGTCAGCGCCGACGGCAAGACGCTGATCCTGACCGCAGCGAACACGGTGGTCCCGACCGTCGGCTCGGAACCGATGACGGTCGAACTGACCGGCGACTTCCTGGTCACCGGCTTCGCCACCACCAAGACCACCAACGACACGCTGTTGCTGGCCGGCTCGGGGCAGGCCGGGCAGACCGCTATCCTGCCACGGCAGGCGGCCGTTCCGATGACCATCAACATCGGGTCGCCGCTCGTCGTCTATGGTGACACGACGCAGGACGGCGTGTGGTACGCCGGCAAGTCGTACCAGGCCTCCTCGCTCGGCAAGTTCAGCGGCAAGCCGATGCCGCACATGGACAACCAGGCGTTCACGATGGCGACGCCAGGACCAGGCGCGACGAATCCGAGCGACACCGTCAGTGTGACGCTCGGCACGTTCGACACCGCCGACGGCGCCTTCGGTACCATCACGCGCGCCAGCGGCAGCTGGGTCACCGACGGCTACAAGGTCGACGGACTCGTGACGATCGACGGCGTCGCCGTCGGCGAAGTGAAGACGCTGAACGATCTGACGCTGACGCTGGGCGGACTGACGCCGGCGTTTGCGGGCACCGGCACGGCAACGCACACGGTCAAGGAATGGAACACCGCGTCGATCAGGCTGCCAAACAACACCCCGTTCGACCCCGGCTTCGTCACTGAAGGGCTGATCACGTTCGGCGCGACCTATAACCAGATCAGCTTCGCGCGCAGCGGCTCGGGCGACACGATCACCCGGCTCGATGGCGGCAGCTTCATCACCGACGGTTTCGCCGTCGGCGAGACCATCGCGGTGTCGCAGTCGACCTACAACAACAGCAACTTCACGATCACCGCCGTCAGCCTGGACGGCAAGACGCTGACGCTCAATGCAGCGAACAGCCTGATCCCGACACCGGTCGGCGGCAGCGAGAGTGCGCGCATCACGATCGATATCGGCACCGTCGCCAAGGTCGGCTCGGAGTATCCGGTTACGTTTGCGGCCAACCCGGCCGGCGACACCATCACCCGCACCGATACCGGGAGCTGGATCACCGACAATTTCGTGATCGGGCAGACGATCTCGATCACCGGTACGGCGAAGAACGACGGCAAATACGAAGTGGCGGGAGTCACGGCGCAGATCCTGACCCTGACCGCCAAGAACGTTGTGACCACCGAGACGGACACGGCGGCGATCAGCGGCCGTGCCGACAGCAAGGAGATCTCCGGCCTCACGTTCAGCGGCAACACGCTGAGCCGCGCCGGTGGCAGCTGGCTGCTCGACGGCTTCCTGCCGGGCGAGCAGATCACAGTAGCGCTGACCGCTCACAATAACGGCATACTGACGATCCAGAGCATCAGCGGCGACGGCAAGACGCTGACGCTGACGACCAACGTCGTCAGCGAGACGAAGGTCACGGCGGCAATCGGCTGGGGTGCGTTGGCGAAGCACGACACGCTCGAGTTGATCGACTTGCAGCCGGGCTTCCTGGCGTTCCTGCATGGGAACACGGCCTCCAGCGGCGACGCCAAGGTGAACCTCACCAGCACGATCGTCGAGCGCAACCGGCTCGGGCAGAGCGCCGACTTCTTCGTGTTCCCGTTGGCCAACCAGTATACGTTCAACGGCAACGACGTCATCGACGCGCACAACCTGTTCGCCGGCATTCCGGACGGACAGTTGCCGACCGTCGGCATCACCGCCTATGGTGGCGCCGGCGACGACACCATCATCGGCAGCCAGGCTGGCGACCATCTCGCCGGCGGTTCGGGCAACGACACGATCCTTGGCGAGCGGGGCCAGGACCACATCTACGGCGACAGCGGCTTCAACGTCGATGTCATCACCCGCGTTCTGACGGTCGCGCAGGCCGCCGGCAATTCCGGCGCCCCGGACCTCGACCCGCTGACCTCGGGTGCCAGCAACCTGATCTACGGCGAAGCACCGGGCGTCGGCGTGACGAGCTCCGATGTCTTCGGTGACAACAACGACGTGATCTTCGGTGCGCTCGGCGACATCACGCAGACGACCGACGGCGCCCGCGACACCACAAAACCGTTGACTTTGGTGCCACAGCGCATCGAGACGACACTGCTGGCGCGGGTCATCAGCAGCCAGTCGCGGCAGGTCGGCGGCAACAACACGGTCTACGGCAATGGCGGTGACGACATTCTGATCGGCGGTCCCGGCAACGATGCGCTTGACGGCGGCACGGGTCGCGACCTGGTGTTCGGCGACAACGTGACGTTGACCCGCGGTCTGGTCGGTAGAACTGCCGGGGCAGGGCTGCTCGGCAACTATGCCAACCTCCGCTTCGAGACGCTGAGCGGCACGCAGATCTACAGCACCGGCGCAGCCACGGACACGGCAGCGGCCGGGCTGGATTACGCCAACGGCGTCCCGCAGGCCGATCCGCGCGGCCATGCCAACTGGGGCGACTACCAGATCACGATGTACGACACGGTGCCGGGCGGCTCGAATTCGGTGACCGTGGCCAACAGCTACGGCAACGACTACATCGCCGGCGGTCCCAACGACGACATGCTGTTTGGCGAAGCCGGCAACGACGTAATCCAGGGCGACGGCTCGATCGACTATGTCGCGCACCTGATCAAGGATCTCGGCAACGGCATCATGGCGGTCGATCCGGCCGACACGAAGGGCGGGCGCGTCGGCGTGACCGGTGTCGGTCTCGGCACCAACATCGCCGGCAATCCGTTCCGTGACGTCAACAACGCGCTGAATCTGCGTCCGTCGTTCGACGGCGCATCCGACGGCCAGGACTACATCGAAGGTAATGCCGGCAACGACATCGTGTTCGGCAACCAGAACCAGGACGATCTGGTCGGCGGCAGTTCCGACATGTTCAGCCTGAAGAGCCCGAGCCTGCGGCCGGACGGCTCCGACCTGCTCTTTGGCGGCTCCGGAAACGCGATCGCGCTCAATGCGGCCGGAGACGCAACCGTCGATACCAGCAACGGCGGCATCAACATCACGACAAACCCGAACGGCCACGCCAACGACTCCGACAACATCGTCGGTGACAATGGCGACATCATCCGCCTGGTCGGCGTCAACGGCATCGTCGCGCCCCCGGTCGGATCGGCGGTGGTCGCCAATCTCACGATGAACGCCTACCTGACGACGACCGGCATTTCGACTGTGGTGCAGAGCTACAACGGCTTCCTGCGCTTCAACTACGACAGCGGTCCCCACGATCCGGCGATCACATTGTCGAAGGTTACGACCGGCGGCGGCGTGGTGGCGTATGACGATACGGTCAAGATCGTCGTGCGGGCGGTCAGGCTGCTCGACTACTCGCCGGGCGGACCGGATTTCAACGGCGCCGATCCGCTCAAACCGGCCAATGCCCATGGCGACATCGGCGCGGCCGACGAAATCCACGGCGAGAACGGTGATGACGTTATTTATGGCGAGGTCGGCAACGACTGGCTGTATGGCGAGGGCCAGAACGACACGATGATCGGCGGCTACGGCAATGACTGGATGTCGGGCGGCACCGGCGACGACGGCATGCTCGGTGACGATGGCCGCATCTTTGTGAGCCGCAACAGCCTCAGCGCCACCTCGTCGGCTGCAAACTACAATGTTAGCCTCGGCGAGCCGCTGTATGGCGTGACGCCGCTGCTGCCGACCGACAGCGACCCCAAATACAGCAACGGTAACGCGCTCAACGAATACATCTACACGCCCGGCAATATGCAGACCGACACCATCAACGTCAGCGGCGTGATGAAATATACGGTCGACATTACGCCGTTCAGCGCCGATCCCAACTGGAAGGGGACGCAGCCGACGGGCGACGAGTTCTCCTACGCGGGTGCCAAGCCGAACGAGCCCAACTCCGACGGCAAGACGACGATGCACTACGACGACATCATGTTCGGCGGCCTCGGCAACGACGAGATGCACGGCGGCTCGGGCGACGACGCGATCTCCGGCGCCGAAGCTTTGCCGCTG
This sequence comes from Bradyrhizobium tropiciagri, assembly GCF_001189845.1. GTDB lineage: Bacteria > Pseudomonadota > Alphaproteobacteria > Rhizobiales > Xanthobacteraceae > Bradyrhizobium > Bradyrhizobium tropiciagri. Next base: position 102,507 of record NZ_LFLZ01000002.1, on the reverse strand, counting down.
TCCTTTGCGCCGAAATACGCGGCGGATGGCACCCCGATCGGCCTCTACGAGATCGATTACTACCATCCGTTCAACCCGGGCAATGTGCTGGCCTTCAATCCCACCGACCCGGACGGCAAGTTCACGCATCCGAAGATCGCGGGGCGCACCGGCGAGTTCGCGCTTTACGACGAAAACGATCCGCTGCGCGAGATCCTGCTCAATGCGGATGGAACGGCCTCGAAATGGGCTGCGGGCGCCACGCCGACCGGCGCACAGTTCTTCCTGAACTTCAATCAGAACTCGGGCGTGTATGTGCCCGGCGGAACGTCGCAGCAGAACGGCAACCAGACCGTCGCCTACGCTGCGGCGTACAACGACGGCAGCGATGCCATCTTCGGCGACAACGGCAACGACTGGCTGGTCGGCGGGACCGGCCGAGACCATCTGTACGGCGGCTGGGGCAACGACCTGCTCAACGCGGTCGACGACCAGACGGTGAATGGCGGGCTCAACAACGTGCCGGTCACGCAGCCGACCTATGAGGACCGTGCCTATGGTGGCGCCGGCAAGGACGTCCTGATTGCGAATACCGGTGGCGATCGCCTGATCGACTGGGTCGGTGAATACAACTCCTATCTGGTGCCGTTCTCCGAGTTCGGCATGGCCACCGTGAGCCGCACGTTGCAGCCCGGCGTGCAGAGCTTCCTGTATGCGGAATCCCTGAGCGACGGCATCGATCCGACCCGCTTCTCGGATCTGAACGGCGGCGCGATACCGCAGTTGCCGACAAAGAACGATCCGAACCCCGGCCGCAACGGCGAACCTGCCGGCGAGCTCGGTCTGGTGCTGCAGCAAGACAGCGCGTGGCACGGCCAGACCGGCGCACCGACCGATCCGCAGGCCGGCAACACACCAGGCACGCAGCGCGACGTGTTGCGCAGCGCAAACTTTACCGGCAACAGCTCGCCGACCGGCATGTTTGTGGCCGCGGGCACCTGGAGCGTCGCCAGCGCAGCCTATTCGAACAGCCTGAGCACGGTGAGTGGAGACAATATCACTCTGTTCGATCTCGATGCCTGGCTGCCGACCTATTACGAAGTGTCCGTCACGGCGAAGGTCGGCTATGGCGGCGCGAACCAGAACAGCTACGTCATCTTCGATTACCAGGCACCGGACAACTTCAAATATGCCGGCGTCGACGTCATCAATAACCAGATCAAGATCGGTCAACGAACAGCGTCGGGATGGACCGACCTTGCCACCCTGAGCGTCAAGGGCTTGGGCACCAACAAGCAGACCGCCTTCATGCTGGCCTCGAATTTCGAGACCGCAACGATCAGTTTCAATGGCTATTCGCTCTCCTATACGTTCACGAACCCGCTCAATATGGGAACGCTGGGCCTCGGCACCAACAGTTCGCTGACCAACGTCACGTCCTACTCGGTGCAGAAGCTTCCGTTCACTCCGACTTACTCGCTCCTGGAGGATTTCTCGGACGGTATTGCGAACAACTTCGTGCCGCAGAACGGAACCTGGACCACGACGAGCGGCACGAGCGGGCGCTATTTTGCGGTACCGCCTGCAAACGACGTCGCGCTCACGACGCGGCAGCTTGCCGTGGCGCCGCTGTCGTATGTGGAGTATTCGGCGACGGTAAACGCCAGTAAGGCCGGCACATCTGCCGGATTGATCTTCGATTACACGTCGTCGAACGACTTCATCTATGCCGGAATCATCGCCGGCACGAATCAGGTCGTCCTCGGACACCGCAGCAACGGCATCTGGTACGTCGATGCGGTCGCGACTGCGACCATCACCGCCGGTACCGACTACAGCCTGCTCGTCGCGCTGAGCGAGACAGTCACCAATAACGTCAACGTGGTGCTCAACGGCAAGAGCGTCCTCAGCTTCAACTACAACGGCCTGGTGCATGACGGCAGCGTCGGGCTCTACGCGCGCAACGGCAACGCCTCGTTCGACAACGTGCTGATCCGCGGCGACGACGTTGCCTATGCTGGCGGTGGCACGCCGCAATCGGCGGCGCTTGCGGCGCCTCCGTCAACGGATGTCGCCACGGTCACCGCCGATCAACTGGCTGCCATCGTCGCTACAGCAAAGCAGGTGTGGATCGATGCCCTGGGGCCGACAGATCCGCGGCTTTCGGTGCTTGATCAGGTCACGGTGTTGATCGCCGATCTTCCGGGTCAGTTGCTCGGTGCCACGACCGGCAACACCATCGTACTCGACGGCGACGCGGCCGGATGGGGTTGGTTCGTCGACCCGACGCCGGGCGACAACAGCGAATTCACCATCCGGCTCGCCAACGGCGTGTTCGAGGCCTCGTCCTCGGGTCCGGCTGCCGGTCGGATGGACCTGCTCACCACGCTGGTCCACGAGATGGGCAACGCCATGCGATTTGCCGAAGACAGCGGCGATGATGTTGCAGGCGACACCCTTCAGGTCGGCGAGCGTCGTCTGCCGGAACCGGCCCAAGGGGAAGGACAGCCGGCTCCGACTGCCGTGCTGCAGAGCGGGATCATCGTCCAGCAGTCCGCCGCTCACCCCGCGATCACGCTGCCGGCAGCGACCTTCGTGCTGCCGACGACGGCGACGGTGGCCGGACCGGTGGCACCGTTCGCAAGCACCGATGTGCCTGCGGGGGTTACCCTGCCCTCCAACATTGTCCTCAAGCCCGAAAACATCAAGCCGGACACCAAGACGGGCCATGGCCAAGATACGGATCTTGGCGGATATTTCGTCTCGCTGTCCGCGAGCCTGGTCGGCAGTCCGGGACCAAGCGCAGCGACGGAGGCGGATTCGTCAGCATCGACGCATCACTCATCGCGGACAACAGACAAGCCAAAAGAAATAGCCAGCATCAACTGGGGTAGCGATCTCGATACCGTCGGCCATCTCGCCTCTGGACCCGCGAACGGTTCGCAGGAATGGCTCGATGATTTCCTGAACCACCTGGGCCAGGACAAGGCCCAGTGGAATCCAAACGCGGGTATGCGCATACGTCCAATGTCTGTGAATAGTTCAGGGGCCGGCTGAGGCCTGTAGTAGAGGCGGAGGAGTAGAGTTATGACGACCCAATTGCTGATTTACGAAACCGTCGTCCCGTTGTCCGCGGCTCGCCATCGCGGCTGCGCGATCGAGACGAAGAGAAACTACGAGTTCAGTGGCAAGACGAATTCAGTGCCCTTGATGGCGGTCGAGTTTCCGTATGCTGCCTCGGAATATGCGATCGTGTTCGCGGGCAACAAGGAAAGCATCATGCCTGCGGTGATCCTGGGCGTGCGGGAAGGCGAGAACCTGTTTCTGTCCCGAGAGGCCAAATGGGACGCCAAATATGTCCCGGCATTCATCCGCCGCTATCCATTCGTGTTCTCGACGAGCGCGGACGGCGACCGGCTGATTCTCTGCATCGACGAGGCCTATTCGGGGTTCAATCGAGAGGCAAAAGGACAAGAGCTGTTCGATGCCGACAACAAGCCCACACAATATGTCCAGAACGTCCTGACCTTCCTTCAGGAATATCAGGCGCAGTTCAACCGTACGGTGGCCTTCTGCAAGAAGGTCCTCGAGCTCGATCTGCTCGAGCCCATGCAAGCCCAGGTCGAGACGACCGCCGGCGAAAAGCTGTCGCTGGCTGGCTTCATGGCGGTGAACCGGGAGAAGCTCAAGGCTCTCCCCGGCGAAAAGCTCGCCGAGCTCGCCAAGAGCGACGCGCTGGAGTTGCTCTATCTCCATCTTCAGTCGATGCGAAACTTCCAGGCCCTGCCATCACGTCTATCCGTCATCAAGGGAGGAACGTCGGAAGCGTCGTCCGGCGATGACGCGCCGGCCGACGATCGGTTAAACGGGGCAAGGGCATCCGCTTAGCATAGGGCTCTGGCTATGCCGTTCGCCCGGTCTCTGCGCCACGGCAGCGCGCTCTCAGGTGCGCGCTGCGATGCCGCTTTCGTTGCGGCTTCGCGGCGCCAAGCTCGACGGAGCCCAAAACCGCAATGACAACCGCGTCGCCGATCTATTCCTTTGCCGAAGACGCGTCCCGCGCGGAATCGGTGGCTTGGGCAAAATTCTCTGCAGCGAAAGACAGCGCGGAATTCTGTACGAGTTGGCTGACCATCCTGTGCATGCAGGTCGAGCGTGCCGGCGGTGGATTGCTCCTGCTCGGACCGGACAAGGATGGCGCCTACGTTCCCGCCGCGGTGTGGCCGCATCCTGGTCTCGATATGCAGCATCTCAGCCCGGCCGCCGAACGGGCGCTGACCGAGCGGCGCGGAATCGTCGTGCCGACGGAAGGGCGCGGCGCCTTCATCGGTTACCCCATCGAGGTGTCGGGCACCCTTCACGGGGTCGTGGTGCTCGATATCGGCCCGGGACCCGAGGCGGCACTCCAGCGGGCGCTGCGGCTGTTGCACTGGGCGAGCGCCTGGTTGATCGATCAATTCCGCAAGGGGGCGCTGGAAGAGCGCGAGGCGCGGCTGACGCGCATGGGCATCGCCATGGGTATCGTGGCGACGGCCATGCAGGAGCGCTATTTCTCGGCATCTGCACTCGCGGTCGCGAACGAGCTTGCCGGACGGCTGGCGTGCGACCGGGTCAGCATCGGTCTAGAGAAATCCGGCAGTAACGAAGTGAAGGTGATCTCGCATACCGCGACGTTCGATCCCAAGATGGACCTCGGGCGGCGGATCGGCAATGCGATGGACGAGGTGCTTGATCTCGATGTCGCTCTGGTGTTTCCGCCGCGCGACGACGTGGAGCGTGCCGCGCTCGCCCATGATGAGCTTGCCCGCGAATATCACGACGTCGCGATCTGTTCCGTTCCACTCGTCGACGGTGGACACGCGACCGGTGTCCTTACCCTGGAACGGACGAAGGGCGAGCCATTCGATGAGGCGACAATCGAGCTTTGCAAGACCGTCGGCGGGCTGCTTGGGCCGATCCTGACGCTGAAGCGCGAAAGCGAGCGGAACCTGTTGCAGTATGCCGGCTCGTCGTTGCGCCACGGTGCGGAGGTCCTGTTCGGACCGCGCCACCCCGGCGCAAAGCTGATCGCACTGCTGGCGCTCGGGTTCATTCTGTTCTTCAGCGTCGTCAACGGGACCTATCGCGTCGCGGCGAAAACCGTCATTGAGGGAGCCGTGCAACGCATCGCGGCGGCGCCGTTCGACGGATTCATTGCGGAGAGCTTCGTTCGGGCCGGCGACACCGTGAAGGCCGGGCAGGTGCTCTGCAAACTCGATGACCGGGAGCTCAAGCTCGATCAAGCGCGGCTATCGTCGGAGCGTGAGCAACTCGAGCGCAAGTATCGGCAGGCGCTGGCGGCGCAGGAGCGCTCGACCATGGCGATACTCCAGGCGCAGATCGAACAGGTTGACGCGATGTTGTCGCTCACCAAGGACAAGCTGTCGCGCGCCACGCTGGTCGCTCCGTTCGACGGCATCGTCGTTGCCGGCGATCTGCAGCAGCTGTTGGGGACGCCCGTCGAGCTTGGCAAGTCGCTGTTCACAATCGCACCGCTGGATAGCTACCGCGTCATCCTGCAGGTGGAGGAGCGCGACATCTCCTATCTGAAGCTCCAACAACAGGGAGAGCTCACGCTTTCCGGTATTCCGCATCGACAGATGGAGTTCTCGGTCGAACAGATCACGCCGGTCTCGACGGCTCAGGACGGTCGCAACTTCTTCCGGGTCGAAGCGCGAATGCGCGACGCCTCCGAGCAGGTGCGGCCCGGCATGGAGGGGGTCGGCAAGGTCGAAGTCGGTGAGCGGAAGTTGATCTGGATCTGGACGCATTATCTGGTCGACTGGGTGCGCCTCACGATCTGGAAGTGGCTGTTTTGATAGCGGGACTCGGATGAACGCGCCATTGCTCAGCAGCTGGTGGTACCGCGTCGCGACGCGAAAGCCGAAGCTGCGTGCGCATGCGCGGTTGCATCGACATCTCTACCGCGGCGAGGTCTGGTACCTGCTGCAGGATCCGGCCTCATCCCGCGTGCACCGCTTTACACCGTCCGCGCGTCTCGTGATCTCGCTGCTGGACGGAAATCACACTGTCGAGCAATTGTGGGAATTGGCCAACCAGCACCTTGGCGACGAGGCGCCAAGCCAGGACGAACTCATCCAGCTGCTCGGCCAGTTGCATTCCGCCGACTTATTGGAAAGCGACGTCACGCCCGACGTGGCCGAGGCGTTTGCCCGCGGCGAGCGCGAGGAGAAGGCGCGGCATTTCCGTTCCTACGGCAACCCGATGGCGATCCGGATCCCCCTGTTCGATCCGGACCGGCTGCTCACGCGTTGCAGAGGGCTGCTGCGCTTGATCTGGAGCGGCTGGGGCGCGGCGGTATGGCTTGTGGTGGTGCTGCCGGCGTTCGTTCTGATATGGCCGCATTGGCCCGAGCTGACCCACAATTTCAGCGACCGGGTATTGGCCATTGACAATCTTCTGGTTCTCTACCTGGTCTTTCCGTTGATCAAGGCGCTCCACGAATTGGGGCACGCTTCGGCGACGAAGGCGGGGGGCGGTGAGGTTCATGATCTCGGCATCATTCTGCTGGTCCTGTTGCCCGTTCCGTACTGCGATGCGTCGGCGGCGACGGTGTTCAGATCCAAATATCGGCGCGCGCTGGTCGGTGCCGCCGGCATGGGAGTCGAGCTGTTCGTCGCAGCGATTGCCTTTTATCTCTGGCTTCTGATCGAACCCGGGCTGGTGCGCGCCGTCCTCTTCAACGTGATGCTGATCGCCAGTGTCTCCACCCTGCTGTTCAACGGCAATCCGCTGCTGCGTTACGATGCCTACTATATCCTGGTCGATCTCATCGAGATGCCGAACCTCGCAGCGCGATCGGCGCGCTATTGGGGATATCTGATCGAGCGCTATGTGCTCTGGATTCGGGAAGTAGAACGGCCCGAGGGATCGCGCGCGGAGTGCGTATGGTTTGTCTTCTATGGTTTCGCGTCGACGCTGTACCGGATCATGGTGACGGTCATGATCGCCTTGTTCATCGCGGGGCAATTCTTCTTCATCGGCGTTCTGCTCGCGATCTGGGCTGTGGCGGCGATGGCGATCTTCCCTGTCGTCAGGGCGGTACGGCACCTCCTGGAAAGTCCGCGGTTGCGCAAGCATCGCGCGCGTTCCCTGGCCATTTCTGGGAGCCTTGTTCTCGGCCTTGTCGTTGTCCTGTTCGCCGTTCCCATGCCTTACCATTCGCATGCCGAAGGCGTGTTGTGGTTGCCGGAAGAGGCGATGGTCCGCGCGAGCGCGAACGGGTTCGTTCGGGAACTGCTGGTGACGCCGGGGACCGAGGTCGTTCGCGGAGACCCGTTGATCCAGAGCTATGATCCGGCGCTGCTTGCGCAGCTGCGCAGGAACGAAGCCAAAGTCGCTGAGCTGGAGGCCGAATATGCCGCCCAGTTCGTCGCCGACCGCGCCAAGGCGCAGGTCGTGCACGAAAAGCTTGCTGTCGAGCAGGCAAACCTCGCCCTTGTTCGCGAACGTGCCGCCGAACTCTTCACGCGCGCCCGCAGCGACGGAGTGTTCATCGTGCCGCAAATGGTGGATATGCCCGGCCGCTATTACCGGCGAGGCGAACTGCTCGGCTATGTCGTCGGAAAGACGACGCCATTGGCGCGTGTCGTGGTGCCTCAGGAGGCGGTCGATCGCGTTCGCCTGACCACCGATCGCATCGAAGTGCGGCCGGTTGACCGGCCACGTCTGAATCTGGAAGGACGCGTGCTACGCGCGGTCCCTGCGGCCGGTGAATATCTCCCGTCTCCTGCGTTGGGCGTCGAGGGTGGAGGGGATATCGCCGTCGATCCGCGCGACACCAAGGGTCCGAAGACCTTGCAGCGGACCTTCCAGTTCGACATCGCGCTCGATGGACTTGAGGCGGTGGACTATTTTGGTCAGCATGTCTTCGTGCGGTTCGATCATCGAATGGAGCCGCTGTCGGTGCAGTGGTATCGCAGCATCAGGCTGCTTTTGTTGACGAATTTCAATGTCTAGGCCCGGTATGAAGTTGGACCGCCGCGAGCTGGCATTGAGCTGCCCCTATCCCGAGCGGGCGGAATATGAGCCGGCGCTGCACGACCGGATCGCACAAGGCCTCGTCAATGATCTGATCAAGCCTGCGCTCGGCCGGTTTTGCGACCCGGCACGCGCGTTGCGTGCGATCGTCGGGCATGCGGCACAACACGAACGTGCGTTGTCTGTCGCAAGCGACGACGATTTGCGGCAGGAAGCGAACGGCATGCGCGCGACGCTGCGCCGGCGGGGCTTCGTGCCTGAGCTGGTCGGGCGCTCATTCGCCCTGGTGCGGGAGGCGGCAACCCGTACGATCGGCCAGCGGCACTATGACGTTCAGCTGATGGCGGGATGGGGATTGCTGCAGGGCAAGCTGGTCGAGATGGCGACGGGTGAAGGCAAGACAATTGCCGCGACGCTGCCGGCGGCGACCGTCGCGCTTGCCGGATATCCGGTGCATCTGATCACGGTCAACGACTATCTCGCCAATCGCGATGCAACCGAGCTCGCTCCGCTCTATCAGTTTCTCGGGCTCAGCACGGGCGTCGTGGTGCAGGGCATGTCCAAGGCCGAGCGCCGCCAGGCCTATGCAAAGTCGGTGACTTATTGCACCAACAAGGAACTCGCATTCGATTATCTGCGCGACCGCGTCGCGCTATCGCGGCGCGGCAGCAGATTGCATCTTTCGCTCGAGAAGCTTCGCGGCCATCAGGAGCGGGGCGAAGATCTCGTCTTGCGCGGGCTCCACTTCGGCATTGTCGACGAGGCGGACAGCATCTTCATCGATGAAGCCCGCACACCGCTGATCCTGTCTTCGTCGATTGGAGCCGCTGAGGAGAAGCTGCAATGCGAGCAGGCGCTTGATTTCGCCGCACAGCTGGTCGCCGGAGACCATTACGCCGTCGATCCGGCAGAGCGATCCGTGCTGTTGACCGCCGAGGGGCGGCGGCAACTCGGCCACCTGACCGATGACGAGCATGGTGTGTGGACCTCGTCGCGCGCTCGTGAAGAGCTGATGACGCAGGCGCTGACGGCCATCCATCTGTTCAAGCGCGACCAGCACTATGTCGTCGTCGACAGCAAGATCCAGATCGTCGATGAATCGACCGGACGCACGATGCCGGACCGCTCCTGGGAGCGTGGTCTGCATCAACTGATCGAGGTCAAGGAGAGCTGTGAGCTGACCGATCGTCGCGAGACCATGGCCCGCATCACCTACCAACGGCTGTTCCGGCGCTACATCAAGCTGGCGGGAATGTCCGGCACCGCGCTGGAGGTCGCGCGGGAGATCAAATCCGTCTATGGGCTCGATGTGGTCCGGATTCCGTTGAACCGTCCGTCGCAGCGGACCGTCTTGCCTCCGCGGGTCTGCGCAAGCCAGGCCGAGAAGCTGAACGTCATCGCCGATACGGTCGAACGCGTGGCGGTGATGGGGGGGCGGCCGGTGCTGATCGGGACGCGCTCTGTCGGCGCATCGGAGGAGATCAGCGCCGTATTGAGGCGGCGCGGCATCGAACATGCGCTTCTGAATGCTAAGCAGGATCAGATCGAAGCCGAAGTGGTCGCGCGCGCTGGGGAGCCCGCGCGGGTCACCGTTGCCACCAACATGGCCGGGCGCGGCACGGATATCGGCCTCGGCAAAGGCGTCGCCGATTGCGGCGGGCTTCATGTCATCCTGACCGAATATCATGACTCGCGGCGCGTCGATCGCCAGCTGTTCGGCCGTTGTGCCCGGCAGGGGGACCCCGGCAGCTGCGAGGCGATCGTTTCGCTCGATGACGATATCTTCACGATCCATACGGCGACGGCGGCCCACGTCATCCGCAAACTGGTCGACGCGAGTTTTGACGTGCCGGTGAGCGTATATCAGGGGTTGCGCAGATTTGCGCAGTTTCAAGCCGAGCGCCGGCACGGCTATGTGCGGGTCCAGAACCTGCAGCTTGATCGGCGTCTCGACCGTTTGCTGGCCTTCTCGGGGAGAGGTGAATGAAGATGGCCACTGTATCCAGGCTCGTCCGCAGGGTGCGAGCGACGTGCGGGCGTTTCAATCCGACGGGGGGCAAATGTGAACCAGCGGGTCACAAGACACCCCGGGCGATGGCGGCTATCGGCTGCGGCGCGCTGACCCTTCTCGCGTCGACTGTCTTAGGTTGTATTGATGCGCGTGCGCAGGACCAGAAGGTCGAAGGTCAATTCGATTGCCTGATCCAGCCGAAAATGGTGCTCAAGCTCGGGACTTCGGTACCGGGCCTGTTGAGTGAGGTGCTCGCCGATCGTGGCGACGTGGTCAAGAAGGGCGATGTGCTGGCCCGCCTCGAGTCGGGCGTGGAGCAGGCTGCGGAAGCGCTGGCCAAGCTCCGTTCCGAGAACGATGCGACGGTTCGTTCCAGCATGGCTAAGCTGGAGTTCCAGCGCCGCAAGGACGAGCGGGCGAGACAGTTGCGCAAGAGCGACTCTGTCACGGTTGCGGTCGCCGATGAAGCCGAAACGGGCGCGCGCGTCGCCGAGCAGGAACTCGATGAAGCGAGGGTGAACCTTGCCATGTCGAAGCTGGAATTGAGCCGTGCGACGGAAGTCCTCAAGCAGCGCACGATCCGCAGTCCCATCAACGGCGTGGTGGTGGAGCGAACCCTGGGGCCTGGTGAATACGTGTTCGACCAGTCTCACATCATGACCGTCTCACAGATTGATCCTCTCAACGTCGAGGTCTATGTGCCGCTCGGCCAATTCGGCAAGATCCGCGTGGGCGCATCGGCCGAGGTGTTTCCGGAGGAGCCGGTCGGCGGCAGGTACGCCGCAACTGTGACCGTGGTCGACCAGGTCTTCGATGCCGCGAGCGGAACCATCGGCGTGAGGCTCGAACTGCCCAACCCGAATTACGCAATTCCGGCCGGCCTCAAATGCCGCGTCCGACTGCCCGGAATAGGATAGACCCGCAGCCGTCGAGCGGAGGATCTGATGCTGGAGGGGACGATCAAGACCTATCACAATGACCGTGCATTCGGCTTCATCCGGCCGGACGCCGGCGACAGGGACATCTTCTTTCATTTGAAATCGCTTCCACCTGGCGTCGTGCCCGCAGCCGGCGCGCGCGTGAGCTACAACCTTGCTCCCGACCAGCGAACAGGAAAGCTCCAAGCGGTGAGCATCAAGGTGCTCGTCGACGGACACAATTCCCAGATTTCGACGCGGTTCGTGAAGCTGCCGCGCTTGCCCAGACCTTGATTCTCGGAGCGGTGCGCTTCTGGACGTCGGCCATCCAGGGCTCGGGCACGAGGCTGACGAGATAGTATCCATTCGGAAAGGAGCCGGCTACCCGCAGCTTGATCGGCCCCACCGCTACCGCCAGATCATTGGTGCGATGAGGAAGCCGCAGCTGGCCAGCGCTTGGCGAAGCCCCTGTTTCCTGCCCCAGAGCAGCCTCGTTGTTTTGAACAGCTGCACACAAGCCAATTTGCGCGTCATGCAGGGCTCGGCTGAGCATGCCTGATCGGACAACTGGAGACCGAGGGGCTGCACCGCGACCATGGATGCGCGGAACGTTAGCGTCGACCTCCAGCTCGTCGCTGCCGGTTCAGGACCGTGCTCCGACGGCTGATTTGTTGTCCTGTTGCTTCGACCACGAGACGTAGTAGGCGACCGCGGTCATCGCCGCGATGCCAGCGATGCTGACCGCAACCTGCCTGGTCAGCGAATACGGGCCCGTGATCAGGATCAGGTGCGCAGCAAAGGAGAGGAACACGCCCGCACAGAACACGGCCAGCCACTCCTCGCCGCATTTGATGATCGGCTGCAACGCGTATGATCGCAGGTATTCGCAGTCGCGGGGCACCAACCAGGTGAACAGGAATGTCAGGGTCAGGAAATGCAGGATGCGGTGAGGGGCGACGTCCTCGCGGTCGTTCTGCAGCAGCATCTCGCTCAGTCCGCTTGGCATCATCTGGGCGAGTGCCGGGATTTCGTTGCTGGACACGATCGTCAGCGCGAACAGCAGATAGAGCAACGCTGTGGCGCGCAGCGCGGTAATGGCCTGCATCGCGCGGATCGCAGGGGCATAGCGAGTGCCGATGAGCGCAAGCCAGCCGCCCATCACGAACAGCAATTGCCAGCAGAACGGGTTAAGATACCAGGCTCCATACGGATAGGATGTCAGGTTCCAGTCGAGCACGCGGGCGGCGGCGTAAAGTGTCACGGACGCGAGAAGTGTCGCGTTCGGTACGTACAGCAGTCCGAAGACGACGATCGGCTGGAAGGCCATCAGGGCGATGATGAGTTGCAGCACGTCGAGATTGAGCGGCTTGGCCTGCAGGAACAAGCCGTAGATCAGCGTCCGGACCGGGTGGTCGATGAAGCCGGTGATGTTGAATTCGCTGATGATCTCGGGCGCCGCGGTCCGCGCGGCGACATAGCTGATCAACTCGACATAGATCACGAACAGAACGATATAGGCGGCATAGAGCTGCCAAACGCGCTTGAAGATGCGGGTTGCTGCCACCAGGAATCCGCGCTCCAGCGTCATCTGGGCGTAGATGAGCGTCACCGCGTAGCCGCCGATGAATACAAAGAGGTCGGTCGCGCCGCTGAAGCCGAAATTGCGCATGGTCAGCGCGCTGACGAAGTTATGCGGAATATGGTCGAGGAATAGAAACCAGTTTGCGATGCCAAGCAGCAGCGCGATCCGGAGATCGCCATCGGCTCTCGCGATCTCGGCGTTGGTTGTCGAAGTCATCTGAAGCTGAAATCTGCCGGCCCGAGAAAACGATTCGCTAATCTAAGGGGAACCTACGCCTGGTCCGAATAGACTCTGCGTGAACGCTATCTAGTCCGTTTCGGGTTCCGGCCAAGTGGTCGGATCAAGAAAGATCACCTTTTCGCAATCACCACGTGAGCGCCGTCAGATAGGCTCGTGCTTCCGCCGGTCGCGGACGTGATCCAGCGTATTGGCTTGCAGCTCTGCGCCGGTCAGGGGGATCTCGGGCAGGGCGGCCTCGGAAAGGATATCGTCCGTAACATCCTCAACCGAACACCCGGCAATCTCGTGAATGAAGCTGACGTTTGTATATTCTCCCGACGCGACCCGTGAGACGACCTCGCGTCGCGTCAGTTCGGGATCGACGATCGCCTCGCGGCCACGGCGGCCGTAGTCGATCATCACGACGAAATACTGCATTGCCTGATGTGATGGTTCGATGCGTTGACTGTCATCGATCATTGTTTCCGATAATCGGAATTGTGTCAAGAGAAATTGCCGATAATCGGAATTCGAACGTGCCTGCCCTAGATCGATTCGGTGCGGTGGCATCCGAATCGATCTGGCCGGCCCTGGCAGCAGCGCTGCTATTTCTCGGACGATCGGCCGCCTTTGGGGGCGGATTTGCGGCCCTTCGCCGCCGTCTTGCCACGCAGCCGCTCGATCTGGCCACGGGGCAGGGTAACGCAGATCTCGCCGATCCATTCGAGCTTGACGCCGTTGATCGGCTTGGCGTTGAAGCTCTTGAGATTGACGGTTCCGGAAGAACTGCCGCGCTCGATCGTCTTCAGATAGCGCTCGCCGCTCTTCAGCCGGACCGCAGCTTCCTCTCCGTAGAAGCTCGACAGCGGATAGCGCTGCTCGCGATAGACCACGATGACGTCGCCGTTCTCGTATTTCGGCAGCATCGAATCGCCCGAAACCTCGAAAGCGACGGTCTCCTCCGTCATCGGGAACGGGAGTTCGATCTCCCCGAGCCCCTCCGGCGGCACCTGCTCGAGCTCCGGCTGAATCGAGGCGCCCGCGCCGACCCGGCCCACGATCGGCACCGAGTTCAGCTCCAGATACTCCATGATCGGGGCGATCTCCGATGCCTTGATCAATCGTATCCCCGACAGGATTTCGGACACCGCTCCGGCCCGAACTCCCATCGCGCGGGCCAGCCCGCCTTTGCTCTTCCCTGTCTTTTCCAGTGCTCGTTCGATCAGTGCCGCATCCAGCATGTTCCATCCTCTCCAAACCCGGATCCATTACTACCGTTACGATTATCAGAAATCAAGCTTGACTTTTTGTTCGGAATATCGGAAGTTGTGCGAGGCGCCGGCGGAATGACAAAAATGGGAATTTGGAATGGAAATGATGAACTGGCTGCCGGAGCATTCGGCAGCCCTGCAGGACCTGCGCGCCCGCGGCTTGTCCTATTGGGAAATAGCTGACACGATCAACGCAACCTTCAATACGGCCTATACCCGCAACGCGGCGCTCAGCCGGGCGCAGCGCATGGGATTGGCCGGCCTCGATCGGGCCCGAGCCGTCTCCGCCAGGATATCTCGAACTACCCAAGCCGGTCCTGCCGGAGCTCCCGCGGATCGGCCGACTGCGGGACGTGCAGGCCGAGCCGAAGCTCGATCTGGTTCGATGCCCCAAGATCTTCACCGAATTGGTGGAGATGCCCCAACTTCGCTGCGCGGCGGTCGCGCCACGGCACCTCTCATTGCTCGATCTTAAACCCGGAGACTGCCGCTATCCCTATGGCGGGGACGCCGACGGCGAACCATGACCTTCTGTGGTCATCCGCGCCGGCCGGGCTCGAGCTACTGCAGCCCGCATTTTCACTTGAGCCGCGATCCCGAAGGCTCGGCAAGGCCGGTCCTGAACGTCGCCTGGCTTCAAGCCGTCGGCGCCATCTGAGACAGCCCATCTTCCGGCCGACGGGCGTCGGTCCGCAAACGCGATCGCGCGGAGAGTTTCCGCGCGCCCATCATCAGACATTTTGGAGGTCACCGATGCCGCGCGCAAAACGCCGGAAGCCGTACGATCCCGCCGGAACGCATGACCGGCGCTCCCAGGATATGCCCTATAATGCCGAGGTGGCGACCATCGAGGTCGACGATCCCCTTGCAATCGAGCCGGGCGAGAAGATCGTTGCGTTCCGCTCGATCCGCAACGATCCGCTCGGTCGGTTGCATGCGCACCGGCAGATCGACGATACACAATATCGGGGCGGCCGGGCCTTCCAGAATGATTGGGAGAAGGCCGAGCGTGGCCCTCGCGCGGTGGATACGACGCGCGAATATGTTGACGGCGGACTGCAACGTGAGCCGATCACGGAGGGGCAGCGCCAGGCGACCTTGCGCTTGAATCGCGCGGAGCATGAGCTTGGCGCCGATGGCTCGGCGCTGGTGCATGACGTCTTGATCCTTGGCATGACCATGGAGCAGGTCGGGCAGCGGCGCGGTTTGCGGACGCAGCGCTGGCAGGACTATTTCGCGCGGCGCCTCAAGGAGTGCCTGGATCGGCTGGCGCTGATGTATGGACTTGCCACACCGGGCCGGGTTCCCGCGAAGGACCGTCAACGCTGATCCAGGGTGAGGTGCTCACATGCCGGTTGCCATGCAGGCAACCGGCATAACAGTGATTCATCACATTGCTGCGCTGTGCTTTGCCTCACACTGAGCGCCTTCCTTGGGCGCTAGCGATGTGCGCTGCCTCGCTGGGCGGAAGATGGTCGACAGCAGCGCGGACTCTCATGTAACGTCGCTGGCGTCGACGACCTGCCTGCATGCAAGCGCAATGTGATTGCCTCTTGTGCGGGAAATGGTCTGGTGCGTCCACAAGGGAGTTCGCAGCGGCTACGCCCGCCTACGTCTTATCCTGCATCGCGAACACCACGAGTAACGTGGGTCGATGCCGGCGCGGAATCCGACCACTTCACCCAAGGAGAACCGACCGATGAATCACACTGGAAACTGCTTCTGTGGCGCCGTCGAGCTCAAGGTCACAGGGGAGCCTGAGGCGATGGGATACTGCCATTGCCGTTCATGCCGTTCCTGGTCCGGCGGTCCGGTGAATGCGTTCAGTCTCTGGAAGCCTGAGGCGGTCGAGGTCACCAAGGGCGCCGACCACATCGCGACATTCGAGAAGACCGCGATGAGCCAGCGCAAATATTGCACCAAGTGCGGCGGTCACCTGATGACCAACCACCCGACGCTTGGGCTCGTCGACGTGTTCACCGCGACGATCCCGACGCTGAAGTTCAGCCCCGGCGTTCACGTCAACTATTCCGAGGCGGTGCTGCCGATCCGCGACGGCCTGCCGAAGCTGAAGGACTTTCCGGCCGAGTTCGGCGGCTCCGGCGAAATGATCGCCGAATAGCGCGGCGGTTCTCGATGACGAAAGCGGGTGGCAACGGACTGTTGCTACCCGCCGATATTTGTTTCGACCGCCTTCCGCTTGCCGGACGCACCTCCAGCTCCGGTATCATGCCGCTTTCCCTGACATTAAGTCGTCCGACCGTGCCGGCACTGCGGGCCCTCCTTTGCCGACGACAGCCATGTCGGGCGAAGGTCCCGCCCTGCAAAATCCGGGTTTGGTTTTGGTGACGGGCTTCCGCTAAAAGGCGTGCAGTGCCGGTCCTGGCAGGGGGCCGTCGTATTTCGCCTGACAAAATAACAGAGGAAGCGCCGGATCATGACCAGACCAGAATTGCCAGGGCGCGCGCCGCGCGGGGAAGGAGTTCCGACGGCGCTCGATGGCCTGCTGGTTGTCGACTTCACCCGAGTCGTCGCCGGCCCGGCCTGCACCCAAACGCTGGCCGACTTCGGGGCCGAGGTCATCAAGATCGAGAATCCGGACGGCGGGGACGACACGCGCGCCTACGAGCACGCGGAAATCGGCGGCGAGAGCGCAGCGTATCTGAGCCTCAACCGCAACAAGCGCGGCATAGCGCTCGATTTCAACAATCCGGCTGCGCTCGAAATCGCGCGCGCGCTGATTGCCAAGGCCGACGTCGTGGTGGAGAATTTCTCCGGCGGCGTAATGAAGAAATTCGGTCTCGATTATGCGTCGGTCGCGGAGACCAATCCGCGGCTGATCTATTGTTCGATCTCCGCCTACGGCCGCAAAGGCGATTTCGCGCTGCGCCCGGGCTTTGACCCGATCACGCAGGCCGAAAGCGGCTTCATGTCGCTCAACGGCTTTCCGGACGGCGAACCGGTGCGCACCGGGCCACCGATTGTGGACATGGCAACTGGCATGTCGGCCTGCAACGCCATTTTGCTGGCGCTGATTGCGCGGGATCGGCTCGGTCGCGGACAGCAGGTCGAGGTCGCGCTGATCGACACCGCGGTGTCAATGACCGGCTTCTATGGCATGGCCTATCTCATCAATGGCAACAACCCCGGCCGTTTCGGCAACTCCCCGAACGGTTCGCCGACCGTCGGCGTCTACCGGGCGTCCGATGGTCCGCTCTATATGGCCTGTGCCAACGACCGGCTTTATCGCCGGCTTGTCACCGACGTGCTTGAACGTCCGGATCTCGTCACCGATCCCGAGTTTGCTCACCGCAAGGCGCGGTCTGCCAACAAGGAGAAGCTGCGCGGCATTATCGCCAGCGTTTTCGCGGGCGACACGCTCGAGCACTGGATGGCGAAGATGAAGAAGGCCAACATCCCGGTCGGATATCTGCGCACCGTCGAGGAAGGGTTCAACGCGCCCGAAGTGCGCGATCGTGATCGCCTCAGCAAGATCGCGCATCCAACCGCCGGCTCGGTTCCGAACATCGAGTCGCCGGTCAGTATGAGCCTGACGCCGACGGTCGATCCCGTCGCGGCGCCGCTGCTTGGTCAGCACACCAGGGATGTGCTGAGCAAGACGCTTGGCTATGACGACCGGCGCATCGCCGCGTTGGCCGAGGCGGGCGCGTTCGGCAAAGCAGGCAACGCCGGCTAGCCGGTCAGCCTGCACCAAAGATCAAATACACGTAAAACAACCTGACCGCAGGCGAGAGCAAAGCCTCTCGCCTCGTGCAACGTCGTTCACGGCCTCGGTGCGGACCGGCGGCCTGTGGAGCCGGAACCGGCCCGTGTCCGGAGCTCAGTTCGGCTTGCTGCGCAAGTTGTTCCTTGGCATACTTTCAACCTCCTCGGGCTCCGCCCGATCGATCTCGAGGCGTGCCATCCGGAGTATCAAGGTTGCCGTGGTCAGGCCGAGGCGTTCGGCCTCTTGAGCTGCGGTGTCGACCTTCTGGGCCAAGCCTTCACGCTTACCTGGGTATGCCATTCGTAATCCTCACTTAAGGTGCGAGATGAAAAATCCCACATACGTTGCAGAGCTGCAGAAGAAGCTCGGAGCTCCATCGAGCGAAACACTGGAAAGCCTGCGACTATTGAAGGCTTTCCTTCGACTTGCGCCCGGCCAGCGTTCCGAGGTCATCGAGCTGGTCGAACGTTTGGCGGTAAACCCGCCGCGCGATCCTTCACTGTCCTGAGGTGTTCGCGTTTTCCCTGAATGTCAGTTGTTCATCGGCTTGGCGGGCGGCTGCGTCGCGATGACGTAGATCGCGCCGCCCTCGAGCGCTTCGGATTGATGCCGGGTACCGGCAGGCAGAAAGATGGTGTCGCCGGCACCGACGACCCGCTCGCCTTCGTCCCAGATGAAGTTCAGCCGGCCGCTGATGATCATCAGGATTTCATCGACCGGATGGGTATGGAAGTGATGCACCTTGCCGGCCGCATCGTGCTGCAGCTCGACCGAACCCTGGGCCGGGAGCAGGTTCAGGATCTCCCGATCGATGGCAAATTCAGTCTTCGTGCCGGCGATGATCTGGGTCATGCTGCCTGTTCCTTGTTCGCGATCGGTGGCGTCTTGTTCTGCGCGAGCTTGGCAAACGGGCAGCCTCCGCTCGCAGTGTTGTCGTCGTGCAGGAAGTACTGCAGATATTCGCGGCCATCGGTCGCGCCGTAGCGGCCAAGCAGCGGGGAGGGGCTCGCGCTGTCGTACGGGATCAGGCGCTTGCGCACCTCGGCGAATGCGGCGTTCGCCGCCTTTTCCGTCCCCAGGATCTTCTCGAATACCCAGCGCGGCTGGAACGTGAGCATGAAGGCGCTGGACCGGCGGCTCTGGCGCATCACATGGGCGGGCGTCGTGCACACGACGAAGATCGGCTCGCCCGCAAACGAGAACTCCCACATCGGGTGGTCGATCTGTTCCGGAATGTCTGATGGCCACGGATTCTTGTCCAGGCGCGCGAGCTGGTCGAGCGTCAGCCACATCTTGCGATAATAGGCGTCGAGCGTCTGCACCGGGCGGGGCCGCGTGAATACGATCAACGATGTGTTGGGACCGAACGAGCGCGCCTCCGAAACATATTGTGCGAGCTGTTCGCCGAGCACCGCGACGTCATACGGATCGAGGAACAGGTAGCGGAGCTGATCCTGGCGATGTCCGGTCACTCCGAACACGCAAGGAAACGGCCTTGCCTCGCTGCTCATCTGCGCTTCAAACTCGGAGAACATCACGCTCTGCCAGCTGCTGACCGGAAAGTCCGACGCAACGTCGCCTCTTTTCAAGAACAAGCGCTCCATAACACCCCCTACACTCATAACGACACTAACGAGCTATCAACTTGCTTCTCATCATCAGCGGCCCGGCAATGCCCGGCAGCGACATCAGAAGCAGAATGAAGATCAAGGCGCTGTAACCGCCGTCTCCGATCGCGGCCGCGTTGTGCACGGCGTCGGTGCCGGAGGCGTTGCTGGCGGTAAGCATCGCAAAGCCGATGATCGGCTGCGAGACGCCGGCAAAGATCCCAGCGGCGGTGGTGTTCACGGAAGCACCCACGCCGATCAAGTCGGAGGTGTAGAGCTTCTTGACGCATTTCAGCACCAGCGGGACGGTGCCGCCGGCGACGAGGCCCAGGATCGTGAACACGACGGTGACGTAGGCGAGACCGAATGTCTGGGCGACTGGCGGCAGCAGCATCGCGATCAGCAGCATGCGCAACACGCAGATGCCGATCAGCGCGCGGTCGAGCGCCGCGGCGGCACGATCGGCGGCGTGACCGAGGAAGATCGAGCCGAGCGCATTGCCGATCATGAAGGCGAGCAGCGGCGTGCCGGCAGCCGTTGGGGAGATATGGAAGAAGTGGGCGACCATCGGAATGCCCCAGACGCCCGACAGCGTCGTCACGACCGCGAAGTGCGACGCAAACGTCATCGCGCAACCCCAGTTCGCGACATGGGCAAGCGATTGCCGCGCGGCGATCACGACGCCCTTCAGCGTCTTGTTGCTGTGCGAGGCCGGATCAGGCTTGAGCGTGACCTTGGCGAAGGCGAGGTTGGCGAGGCCGATGCAGGCGATGAACAGGAAACAGGCCCGCCAGCCAAACCCCGACACGGCGGCGGCGAGCGGTGTGGTCGCGATCACGCCGCCGACATAGCCGGAGACCTGTGAAATGCCCGACATCATGCCGAACCGTTCATCGGCAAAGCTCTGCGCGACGAGCTTCAGCAGTGCGGTGAAGACCAGCGCATCGCCGCAGGCGACGATCAGACGGGCAGCAAACACGTCGAGCAGGTTCGGCGCCAGCGCGAACGCAGCGCTACCGAGCGACGAGGCGATCATGCTGACGAGGACGACGCGCTTGACGCCGTAACGATCGACCAGAAGGCCGGCCGGAATCTGCATCAAGGTGTAGCCCCAGAAGTAGCTCGAGGCCAGCATCGCAACACCGGCCGCGTCGGTGTTGAAGTCGTGCATGAAGCTGAGGCTGACCGATTGCGGCGACACGCGCTGCAGGAAGGCGATTGCATAGGCGATCGCCACGGCCGTCCAGGCGAGATAAGCGCGATCGGTTAAGCGCGACGTCGGGGCGTAAACGGCTTGTTGTCCGAGCATCGACATCACACCCTCGCGTAACCCACCGAGAAAAGGGCATCCGCTGAATTCGGAATCTTTCGCGACATCGCGGCATCGACCAGCGACGCGGTGCCATGATAGGCCTGCCGATGGTGCTTAATGTGGCCGTAAGCGCCACGCATGATCATATCAGGCAGTTCGAGCGGCTTGCCCGGATAGAGCGAAGTGCACATCTCGACACAGGCCGCCTGCAGTGCCGGGTCCTGCGCGTCATCGAGCAATGATGGAGACACTTTTTCGCAAATCTTAGCGTTCGCTGCCCAGACGATCGGATTGCGGGTGCGCCAGCCGTAGAGCACGTTGCCGTCGACTCGCTCGGCGCCCGAGCATTTCAGAACTTCCGCCGTGAAGAAGCCGTACAAGCCGCGGCCCTGGTGCGCAGGGAGCACTTCGGTGCCGCTGCGATAGATTCCAAGTCCGGCCGACATCTGCAGGATGCGGTAGACCGAGAAGGCCACGAGGCCGGAGCCGTCATAGACGAGGATCAGGCTGTACTTCTTGTCGAAGGGCGAGGAGGTTGCTGTCCAGTGCGGCTCGGTGGCCTGCCAGTTGACGGCGATGATGCCGTTCATGGCGTCCATCAGCGGCTGACGGTCGCAGGCTTCGATCCGGGAGGCGTCGGGTAGACTGTAGATTGCGTAATCCGCCCACGGCGATTTGATCGCCCTGTACCCGCTGCCCAGATGTCGCGACATGGCAGAACTCCAGAATTCCATCGCGAGCTATACAGGGCGGCCTCGAATGGCTTAAAGGACAATATGCCCTCGAAAGCTGCCAAACCGCCCCGGCCTGAGCCGCGCGACAGGAAAGCGACGCGGCGGATCGCGATCGTTGCCTTTCCGGGCGTGACCTTGCTTGACATCTCGGGGCCGGCTCAGGTGTTCGCAGAGCTGGAGGCGATCGAACTGCCCGGGCCGGACTACTCGCTATCCTATCTGTCGACGTCTGGTGGCTTGGTACCGACCGATGTCGGCATGATGATCGACACGGCGCCGATCGCCAGTGTTTCGCCTGCCGAGATCGACACGCTGGTGATCCCCGGCGGGCCCGGCATCTGGAAGATCCGCAACGACGCCGAGTTGATGGACTGGATTGCGAAGGCGCTGCCGAAGGCGCGCCGTATCGCATCGGTCTGCCTCGGCGCATTCGCGCTGGCGTGGACCGGAATTCTGGACGGTAAGCGTGCTGCAACGCACTGGCGCTATTGTCCTCGTCTGCAGGACAGCTTTCCCAATATCCGCGTCGAGCCCAACGCGATTTTCGTCAAGCACGGACATGTCTGGTCGTCGGCGGGTGTCAGCGCCGGCATCGATCTGGCGCTCGCGATGATCGAGGAGGATTTCGGACATACCATCGCGCTCGACGTCGCGCGCAGGCTTGTGGTGTTTCTGAAACGGCCGGGCGGCCAGAGCCAGTTCTCGACCGTGCTTGCGGCCCAGGCGTCGGACGTCGAGGGACGCTTCAGTGCGCTGCATGCCTGGATCATCGAGAACATCACTGATGACCTCAAGGTCGAGACGCTGGCGGAAAAGGCCGGGATGACGCCGCGCACCTTTGCCCGGACCTATGTCAGCCGCACCGGCATGACGCCTGCAAGCGGTGTCGAGGCGCTGCGCGTGGAGACCGCGCGCTTGCTGCTCGAAAGCCGCCAGATCGGCGGCGTCGTCGAGGTCGCCAAGCGCGCGGGGTTTGGCGATGACGAACGAATGCGGCGGGCCTTCCTGCGCCACCTCGGCGTGTCGCCGACCGAGTACCGAAACCGGTTTTCGGGCAGCTAGCAGGCAGCGAGCAAGGTCAATCCGGAGGCGGCGGCGTCGCGTCGAAATCCGATCTATCTCACAGGCGAATAGCTGGCCTTCGCAGGCCGGTTTGGTGGGTCAAGGTGGTAGCTTTTCCTATTTGTCTGCGGCTAATGTGCCGGCCAAATCGGGAGAAGAAACACCATGAATGACGGGACCCCCATTCAGCAGGCGCGCAATGTCGAGCTCGGCGCCAGTGGCGAGGAATACCAGAACCTGCACGAATTCGCGCGAACGGCCCGCGCCAAGCTCAATCAGAACGCCTGGGACTACATCGTCGGGGCCTCGGAGACCGAGACCACGATGCGCCGCAACAGGATGGCGCTCGACGAGATCGCGTTCCGGCCGCGCGTCCTGCGCAACGTTATCAATGTCGATCCCTCCACCAAGGTCTTCGGCCGCAAGCTCCGGCTTCCCGTGATGATCGCGCCGGTCGGTGCACTCGAGATCTTCGATCCCGACGCGGGCGCGGCCGTCGCGCGCGGCGCGGGAACATTCGGCGCGGCGCATATGCTGAGCTCGGTGTCCGAGCCCGGGCTGGAGAATACCGCCAAGGCGGCGCCGGATGCCTTGCGCATCTTCCAGCTCTATGTGCGCGGCGACGATGCTTTCGTCGAGGATGTGGTCAGCCGTAGCATCGACAACGGTTACGCCGCGTTCTGCCTCACTGTGGACACCGCCCATTACAGCCGGCGCGAGCGCGACATCGCCAAGCGCTACGTCCGAGAAAGCCGCATCCGCGCCACCGGCGGCGATTTCCAGAAGGGGCTGGAGTGGCGGACGGTGAAGTTGATCAAGGACAAGTTCAAGATTCCGCTGATCCTCAAGGGTATAGCTACCGCCGAAGACGCAAGGATCGCGCTCGATCACGGGGTCGACTGGATCTACGTCTCAAATCATGGCGGACGGCAGCTCGACCACGGCCGTGGGTCCATGCATGTCCTGCCCGAGATCGTCGAGGCCGTCGCCGGCCGTGCCAAGATCATGGTCGACGGCTCGATCTGCCGCGGCACCGACATCGTCAAGGCCATCGTCTCGGGGGCCGACCTTGTCGGGATCGGCCGTCTGCAATGCTGGGCGCTCGCTGCGGCCGGCGAGGCAGGCATCGTTCGGATGCTTGAATTGCTGGAGGACGAGGTGATCCGCTGCCTCGGGCTGCTCGGCGTCACGAGCTTCGCCGAACTGGACAAGTCCTATTTGCATCCGGCGACGCCGACCAATCTGCCGAACGTGTTCAGCGCATTCCCGCTGCTCGATATCGATCCCTATCGGTACTGAGCCGCAGCGAGAGGCACCTGGCGCGATGACGCGATGGGGGCGCCGGATGCCCCGATCGCGCCAGCTCGCCATCAATCTGTGCTGTCCATGAAGCCGCCGCGGCAAAGACAAAGTCTGATCCAAATGCGGCACTAGTCGAGGCGAATGGCAAACAATCCATTCGCTGAATTTTCACTCGAGCGCGCCATCGGCTTGCGCTGGACCCTTCGGGATATCCAGGCCGGCAGGCTCAAATTGTCCCCGGTCAGCGACGAGGATCTGGACATCCTCACCGAGCTTGGTCTGGTCGAATTGCATGGCGGCGAGCCCGAGCTGACGGAAGCGGGAGCCGCGGTGCTGAACGACTGAACGTGCCGGCAGCCTAGCGCGCGTTCAGGAAGCTTTCGCCGGAATTGCAGGGCGCGCACTGATAGGTCAGCACGTCGTAGACCTGGTCGCGCGGCTCGATCAAGGCAAGCCGCATTTGTGTGCCGCACTTCATGCACGGCATCTCTATGCTGGTCTTGAAGCGGGTGCAGGTCGGTGTCGGACGAACGGCGCGCAGCATCGGATCCCCTTATTCCCCAAGAGAGGCGAGACGAGAACGCGACCAACGACGAGGCCGAATCACTATGCCACAGTGCTGACATGATTGGAATCCGGCGATGGCGCAGCCCCGTCGCCGCTAGGTAATTTTTCCTCGGCCATCGGAGCGAGCGGGCCTCTCATCGTTGGCGATACGGCGCTGACGCCGTCACAATCTATGCTAACGTCCGCCGACGCTTATTTCAGGGGGCGCGATCATGATTGAACCGAAGCTTGAAGTTCCCGCCGAGCTCCGCGATCTCGCGGAAAAGACCATCGACCAGGCCGAACAGGCCTTCAGCCTGTTCTTTGATGCCGCGAGCAAGTCGATGACGGCGATGCCGGGCACCGGTACCGAGATTTCCAAACAGGCGCTGTCGTTCACCGAGCAGAACATGAAGGCGGCGTTCGAGCATGCGCGCAAGCTGGTGCACGCGACCGATCTGCAGGAGGCGATGCGGATCCAGTCGGAATTCCTGCGCAGCCAGTTCACCAATGCCGGCGAACATATGCGGCAGATCAGCGGAAGCGTGATGTCCGCAACCAAGGACGCGACGAAGGGCAAATTCTAGGACAGTCCTCGCCGCGCATCGACGCCTAGCGCCGGCGCGCGACGGCAATGCCGAGCAGAAACGCAACGAACAGACTTGCGAGCGGCGCTTCGCGCGTGACCGCGCTCACCGTGGCGAGGGCTCCGCCCGGCCGGCGCGAGCTTGCGATCGCCTCGCTGAGGCGATCGGCAGCCGCGCGAAGTCCGTCAGACACCTCCGTAATGGTTCGCGAAACATCCGTTGCAGTGTCGATCGCTCGCTCACTGAGCGTGGGCTGAAGCGGGGACTCGGGTATTTCGGAGCTCATGTGCCGTGCCGCGATTTCACTGAAGGCCAGGTGCCGTCACCTTTGGCAATCCGGGCGTGCTTTGAACGGCCGGTAGCGGCCGCATATCGTGGAAATTCGGTGGCTATGGATTGGTTCCACCAACATGTCTCGCTTTCACATCGGGGAACCGGAAACTTACGCGCCGGTCGCGGCTTGTTTCCGTGGAGGAGACGATGATGACAATGCAGGCGCATGGCATATCGGATGGCCGTCCGGTTGAGCATCGAAATCGGCATGGTGGCGCGCCGCTGCTGGTTGCGGCGGTGGTTGCGATCCTCGGCGTGTTGGGCATGCTGGTCGTCGACCACGGTCCGTGGAGCAAGCCGAAGGTGCAGCCCGCCGCTTCCGCCAATTACTCGACGACCGGCGAGGCCGCACGTGCGGCTGGCGCAAAGGTGATACCGACCGAGCCCAGGGCGCCGATTGAACCTGCTCCGCCCGGCCCAAAGCCTGCTCAACCGGCAAACCCGATCCCGCCGCAATAGATGCCGCAATAGATGCGGGCGTTCGCGCGGGATGATCAGCGTACGCTGACGAGCATGCCCCACGTCGCGGCGAACCCCGCACCGACGAGAACCAGCACCGGGCTGTCGCAGAAGATGCCGCCATACTGGCACATGGTGGCACCGATGGAGCCGATCTGATGATGGCCTGCGGCATAGAACAGGCCGGACAGGACCGCGAGCACGGCAGCAACGAAATACATCGGCGCTTCCTCCTTGCAATCTAATGGTGGCGCGGGTCGGTTGAGCTGACGCGAGCCAAAAACTGTCCTGATGTCGGTACAGGTGCTGCGAGCCGTTCGTTCGCTTGACGCGTCGGGCAACTCAGCGGCACACTGACATCATCGCAACAAGCATAGGGCGACCGACGCCAGCTCGTGTTACGATTCTGGCATCATGCGCGGACTTTCGGTGAAGGAGGTTTCCCGCCGTCGAAGCCGACGCATCATATTTTACCGATCGCGTTCAGCTCGCAAGAACCGGTTGACACGTCGGGCAACTCACCGGCATAATCGGAAAATCAGAAATTGTTGAGCCCACGGCGGAAGTATCCGCGGCGGGCTTTTTGTTTGCCGTTCCCCAATCGGACGGCGGTCGCAATGTCACGACGCCACATCATCGTGGTGAGTGTAGGAGACTCGCAACGTTGTTCAGTCGAGCGCTACCTGGCCGCCGGGGGCTTCTGTGGCCCGCTCTGTTTTGCTCGTGCTCTCGCAGATGCGCCTTACGAGCGACTGAGACAGCGCTTCGAAAGTCTGAAAGCGCTCGATTTTGTAGACCGGGCGTGAGTCCTCAGAAAAACAGAATACGTGGCTTTTGAACGAAAGCGACGCCGACGGAACTAACAAGTAATCCAGGACTACCTCGTTATTTTCGCCCATCCTTAGCGCAACGACCCATCCCTTCGGCGATCCGACGCGCTGAACCAGCTTCCAGCGCAGCGGCTGGCCCCCATACTTGCGCCACTTGGCCACTCGGAAGCAAATATTCACGGCACTATCTATCCGCAAGCACTCGATCGACTGATCAAGTGTGGCGCGCCTAGGCGATACGACCGTGGGCTTCTCCCTGCGGAGAACAATACCAAAGCGCAGTAGCCTCGTCAGCGCGAAGGATGCTAATCTCGTAAGAGGCAGCTTACCTGACATATCGGCCCTAAGGCGCAGCCCGCTCGCCTCCGCCAACGCCGTTTTCATGCCGTCACGGCTTCTGCCAGCCATCCGCGTCATGTATTGACCGCCGAATCCAAGAAACTCCCTATTTCGGCCAGCGCGTTGTTGCCCGCCGTAATATCGAGGATCGAGATATCGAGGATCGCGCATGTTCTATGACCGAGCTGCGTGCGCATGCGCTCCATATTCAATGCCCGAGCCAACTCCACATGCGCTTCTGGTGTCTCCGCGTCGAAGTTCTAGGTATTGGCTTTGTCGTTTTTTGCGCTGCCAGAACGTACCGGATACAGCGTCCAGACTGACCCATTTTTGCCCGTTCCATGCCTTCACGAGGTCTGTCGCCAACCCAGCGCGTTATGCCGCGATCTTTGGCGTAGATCAGCGGCTTGCTGGACACATCAATCAGCTCCCGATCCATATTGGGCGGTGGTGGTACCTGCTCGCCGCCCTCGCTCTCATTCTCATCCGGTTCGTTGTCGTTTGCAGCGGTGCACGGCGAGTCGCTCAGGCTGCGCGAGAGCTTAGGCGGGCTGGCTTGCGGAAGTGCTCACGGTCGGACTTTTCCAGCCGCTTCGATCAGAAATCTTTTGAGTACGGATTTGTGGTCCGGTCGGCAGCACGAAGCGGCGGGACCTTGCCGACGCCCGTCATGCATTCGCCGCCGCGTCGTCGCCTGCGGTAGGGTTCAGTGATCATTTGTACACTGGTAGCACCGTCTTTTGGACCAGGCATCGAATTCTGGTTGTGAGAAATGCTAGAATGAGCTGTCCCGCGCAGGCGCGGGAATCTAGGAAGGGAACGCTCATATGTGCGCTCTGCGCAGTCGCGCGTCCCGAGCCTTGAATTCGTGGGGAGCGGCATTGCACGTCTTGATCTCTGGTGATCGCTCGATAAACTGAGCCGATCGATCCGATCGCCCGAATGTCTTGGAGATCGAACAAAGGAAGAGACCATGGTTGAGGTTGGCCGCGGGCTCGACGCGAAGATGCCGCCAGGGCCGGACCGGGATCTTTACTCGCTGATGGTCGCACGAGCGAGAGGGCTCGTGCCGGCCTTGCGAGAACGGGCGGCGCGCACCGAAGAGCTGCGCCGGTTGCCAGTGGAGACAGAGCGGGATCTGCATGATAGCGGGCTCTTTCGAATCCTGCAGCCGAAGCGAGTTGGAGGGAGCGAACTCGACTACGTTGCGCTCGTCGACTGCGCTGACGCTCTGGGGCAAGGCGACGCTTCGGTTTCGTGGAACTTTGCCAATCTTGCGAGCCACCACTGGATGCTGGGTATGTTCGCGCCTGAAGCGCAGAGCGCGGTATGGGGGGAGGATCCGGCCACGTTGATCGCGTCTTCCTTTGTCTTTCCGGCGGGTCGCGCCAGGAAGACGAGTGGCGGGTACGTGCTGAGCGGACATTGGCCGTTCTCATCGGGGGTGGAAGCATGCGGGTGGAACATGCTCGCGAGCGTAGTTGCTTCGGATGATGAGGCCGACGGTGTCGAGTATCGGCTGTTCCTGCTGAACAGGCGGGACTACAGCATCGACGACACCTGGAATGCCGCCGGTTTGCGTGGAACTGGGTCGAACGATGTGCGGGTGGCTGACGCATTCGTTCCCGAGCATATGACGGTTGCTGTCAGCGATCTTGCCGGTGGTGCAACACCAGGCAGCGTTGTCAATCCGAACGCGCTCTACATGCTTCCGGTTTTCTCGTTATTTCCCTACGTATTGTCCGGAGTCGGCCTGGGAAATGCCCAGGCTTGCCTTGATGATTATGTCGAGATCGCGCGATACCGCGCCTCGACATACAATCGGGCCAAGATCGGGGACCTGCAGAGCACACAAATCAAGATCGCTGAAGCGTCGGCGAAGATAGATGCCGCGCGGCTGATCATGCGCACCAACTGCGTCGAGGTGCTTGCGGAGCTTCGGCGTGGCGACATCCCGGGCATTGCTGCGAAGACGAAGCTCCGGCGCGATGGCGCATTCGCGGTCAATCTGTGCACTGAAGCGGTGTCTCTTCTGTTCGCGGCGAGCGGGGCGCGCAGCCTGTTCACATCAGGTGCGTTGCAGCGTCAATTCCGCGATGCGCATGCTGTAAACTCGCATCTCGCCTTCAATTTCGATGCAGCAGGCACCAATTACGGGCGGGTAGCGCTTGGGCTGCCGTCCGAAAACCTGACGCTTTGAGGCTGGCCGGATGTCCGACTCACCCAAACATCCACCGGATCCGGCTAATGAGCTCGCAAGCGACAGTTCGACGATCGATCCCCGTGACTTCCGCAATGCGCTCGGTACGTTTGCGACCGGTGTAACGATCGTCACCGCAATGTCGGCCGAAGGACGGCCGTACGGAATTACTTGCAATTCCTTCGCGTCAGTGTCGCTCAATCCGCCGCTGGTGCTCTGGAGCCTGGGGATGTTTTCGCAGGGGCTGCCGATCTTCCAGAATGCCAGCCACTTCACGGTCAATGTTCTCGATGCGTCACAGCAGACGTTGGCGATGCAGTTTGCCAAATCGTCGGGTGACAAGTTCGCGGGTGTGAGCTGGACTCCAGGCCTCGGGAACGCTCCAGTGCTTGCCGACGTGGTCGCAAATTTCCAGTGCCGTGCCGCCAACCGCTACTACGGCGGTGATCACGTCATTTTCCTGGGCGCTGTGGAAGCCTATGCTTACAGCGTCAACAGTCCGCTGTTGTTCTCGCGGGGAGGTTTTGGCCGGTTCTTGGCTGACGATGGTGACAAGCCATCATGAATCGAAAGATGCCCGTCAAGCGAGTTCGTACCAAGCAGAAGCGACTATCAGCTGACGACCGTCGCAGTGAATTCGTCACCAAGGCGACCGAGCTCTTTGCGGAGGAGGGGTTCGGCGGCGGCACGCGTGCCCTCGCTCGCAAACTCGGTGTGACCCAGCCGTTGCTTTACCGCTATTTTCCGAGCAAGGACGATCTCATCAAGGAGGTCTACCGCAAGGTCTATCTCGAACCCCTTGAAATCGGCTGGGAGAAATTGCTGTCCGATCGATCTCGTCCGCTCCGCGCGCGGCTGCAAGAATTCTACGAAGTTTATACAGACGCAATCTTCAATCGAAGATGGCTGAGGATCTATCTTTACTCGGGCCTGAAGGGTCTCGATATCAATCGCTGGTATGTTGGCATGGTCAAGGACAAGATCCTGACCCGCATTCTCAGGGAGTGCCGCCACGACGCCGGCCTCGCGACGCAGAGCCGGCCCAGCGCCGCCGAACTGGAACTAGCCTGGGTGTTTCACGGCGGCATTTTCTATTACGGGGTACGCAAATACATCTACGAAGCGCCTGTCCTCGAGGACAAGGCGCAGATGATCAGTGACGCGCTGGACATCTTCCTCGCGGGATTTGAGCGGATGGCGGAGAGCGCGACCGATCGACGGAGGGCGCCGATCCAGGTCGTCGGCTGAGCCGGACTACTTCTGCGCCATCTGATCCCGATACCAGTCGCCGATCTCGCTCGCCGTCATGAGCGCCACGCCGTCATGGCCGGTGACGTAATCGAGCAGGGCTTCAAGGTACTTGATTCGATGTGGGACCCCTGTGATGTAGGGATGCACCGAAATCGCCATGACACGGGCATTCTCCGCGCCTTCGAGATACAGCCGATCGAACTGGTCGGTGCAGCGCGTCAGGAACTGTTCCGACGGCAGGTGCTGCAGCGCGTGGATGACAATGTCATTGGTCTCGACCGAATAGGGAATTGTCGTCACAGTTCCATGCGGCGTGGCGATCTCTTGCGGAAGATCGTCAATCACCCAATCGGCCACGTATTCGATCCCGTTGAGGCGCAGGAGGTCGAGCGTTTCTTCGGTTTCGGTCAGGCCCGGGCTCTCCCATGATCGCGGTGGCTTGCCGGTGAATCCGGCAATGGTGTCGACCGCGCGCTTGATTGCATCGGCCTGGTTCTCCACCTTGTGCATCGGTCCCTGGACGAATCCGTGTCCCATGAATTCGAAGCCCGCCTCGAGTGCCGCCGACGCGACGCGCGGATAGCTGTTGCAGACCTTGGCATTCGCAGCCAGCGTCACCGGTATCTTTCGGTCGGTGAGGGCTTTGAATTGCCGCCAGAAGCCGGCACGCATGCCGTATTCGTGCCACGACCAGTTCGGCACGTCGGGCAACAGAGGTTGGCCCATCGGCGGGCTCAGCACGGTGCGCGGCATGGGATTCTCGATGCGCCATTCCTCGACATTGAGGATGACCCAGACGGCAAGCTTCTTGCCATTAGGTAACGTCAGCTTCGGCCGGTCGACCTGCGCCTGGTACGGAATGCGATCAGTGAAAGCCACGTCGAAACTCCTTCACGTCGATGAGCCGCCGGCGGCATTGATGCGCGGCAAGACCTTCTCGGCCATCAGGATCATCGATTGGCGGCCAAGCTCGCGATCCTTCCAGTCCTTCCCGGCATAGAGCAAGGTTCCGAAATGGCCGATCTCCTGCCGGAACGCCAGCAACTGGTCGGCCACGCTTTCGGGCGTGCCGTAGATGATGAGCTTGTCGCAGATCGAATCCAGCGTGACCTCCGCATCGGGCTGGTCCCGCCGCGTCTTGAACAGTTCGAGCCGGCCGCTACGCTTCAGCTTTGTGAACAGCTGGTGATAATAGTACACGTAGGGGCTGTCCGGCGATGTAGCATAGGCCTTCGCGGTTGCCGCATCCTTTGCCACGAACACGCTCTTGGCGACGCGCCAATTGGCGGAGTTGGCCGCCCGGCCTACGCGCTCGCAGCCCTCGACGTATTTGGGCCAGTGACTCTTGACCCAGGCGGGCATCAGGAAGTTTGCCGAGATCGGATCCCAGCCGCGCGCAGCGGCCTCCGTGACGCCTTTTGAAAATGGCGCGACCGCGGTCACCACGATCGGCGGGTGCGGAGCCTGCAACGGGCGCGCGACGATTCCCTGGCCGATGTCCTCGATCAGAGTCTTTTTGACGGATACATTCCAATATTTGCCTTGTAGATCATAAGGCGGTTTGCCCGACCAGATGTCGAGGACCTGATTGATTGCCTCGAGGAACATGGCGTTGCGGTCAGCGTCGAGATTGTCAAAGATTTCCGCGTCGGACAGCAATCCACCAGGCTTATTCCAAATATGAAACGGCCATCAAGCATGTGATCAAGCATGGCGACAGATGCTGCGACCGCCGCCGGATGGGTATTCGGCATGTTGATCGTGCCGGTTCCAAGCTTGATCTGTTTGGTTGCCGCTGCGAGCCAGGCAATGAACGCGATGCTGGAGGTGATGTTCTCGGCCTTGTCGGTGACATGCTCGCCGACATACGCTTCCGTGAACCCGAGCTCATCCGCAAGCAGGAAGGCTTCCCGATCCTCCCGCAGCGATTGCCGCCAGTCCTTGTCGAGAGGATGGATCGGCATCGTAAAGAACCCGAGCTTCATGATCCGCCTCCCTGCTCGTTGAACTTTAGTTGGCAAGGAACCTGCGGCGTTCCCAAGGTGAAGACAAGCCCTGATGCGCAAATAATCACTCGATAAACAAGCTTGACCTTTGAACAAGGCGGCCCTCTAATCTGACAAACCAAAATTGGGCCGGGAGGCCACGCCCACATGAAAGCTGCGGCTTTCGCCTACGCCCGCGCGACCAGCGTCGTGAATGCGCTGGAGTTGCTTGCCGTGCATGGCGACAAGGCGAAGGTTCTGTCGGGCGGCCAGAGCCTGATGCCGGCGATGAACCTGCGGCTTCTGTCCCCGGAGATTCTGGTCGATATCGGCGGCCTCGCCGAGTTGCGCGGCATTGCCATGAGGGGAGACGTCCTCGTCGTTGGCGCGCTGACCCGGCATGTCGACTTGCTCAGATCGCCCGAGATTGCGCTGCACGCTCCGCTGTTGCGGGATGCCGTCAGCCACGTTGCCCATCCCGCAATCCGCAACCGCGGAACGATTGGCGGAAGCCTCGCTCACGCCGATCCCGCGTCGGAGCTGCCGGCCTGTGTCATGGCGCTTGACGCCACGATCGTTGCTCGCGGTCCGACGGGCGAGCGGCGGATTGCTGCGACCGAATTTTTTAAAGGAATCTACGAAACGGCACTATCGCCGGACGAACTGCTCGTCGCGATCGAGGCGCCAGTCACCGGCCAAGGCTCGACGTTCTTTTTTCAGGAATACGCCCGGCGGCATGGTGACTACGCCGTCGTTGGTCTCGCCGCGCGTGCTGTTGTTGCTGCCGGCCGATTCTCGGATCTTCGGCTGGGCTTCTTTGCCGTTGGCGATAGGCCTCTGCTGGCAGCTGCCGCCGGCAAGCTGATCAATGCATCCGTGAATCCCGAGTTGCTGGCGGAAGCTGCGACGGCGCTGACCAACGAGCTCGACCCGCAAGAGGATCAACAGGCTACCGCGGCCATGCGCCGACACCTCGCCACTGTCTTGCTCCGGCGCTGCGTGGCCGCTTTGCTCGCGCGACCCGAGCTGGCAACGGGAGTGGCCAAGTGAGCGCTCCAGTATCGCTCTCGCTTCTGGTCAACGGCGAACCGATCGATGCCTTTGTGCTGCCACGGCTCAACCTCGCAGACTTTCTCCGGGAAAACCTCAAGCTGACCGGAACGCATGTCGGTTGCGAGCACGGCGTCTGTGGTGCCTGTACTGTTCGGATCGATGGCGAGATCGTCCGCTCCTGCCTGATGCTGGCGGTCCAGGCGCATGGCGCGTCAGTCGAGACCATCGAGGGGGTGTCCGACAGCGGTGAAATCGCCGATCTTCAGGCGGCATTTCGCGAACGCAATGCATTGCAGTGCGGCTACTGCACGCCGGGGATGCTGATGACGGCGCAGGATCTGCTGAAGCATTCGCCCGTGCCTGATCGGCAAGCGATCCGCGAGCATCTCTCCGGCAATTATTGCCGCTGCACCGGCTATCAGGCCATCGTGGACGCTGTGGAGGCGACAGCCAAGACACGCGCGGAGCGGCGGACATGACTGTGACCCGTGCGCCAGCAGAGTCACTTTCGGTGCTCGATCGCCCGAATTCCTATATCGGCAAGACGGTGCCGCGACCCAACCTGGACAGGTTGCTGCAAGGGCGCGGACAATACGTCAGCGACTTGGAATTGCCGCGGATGGCGCATGTGGTTTTCTTGCGGTCGCCCCATGCCCACGCCAAAATCGTGGCGATCGACGCCAGCGCGGCGCGGCGTATGTCTGGCGTCATTTCCATCGTCACGGGGCGTGAGCTTGAGACTGTCATCACACCGTGGGTCGGTGTGCTCTCGCATCTGAAGGGATTGAAGTCCGCGCCGCAGCACGCGATCGCAGTCGACCGGGTCTGCTGGCAGGGTGAAGCGGTTGCAGCGATTGTCGCGACTAGCCGTGCGGCGGCCGAAGATGCCATGGAGCATATTGCCGTCGATTACGAGGAACTCGCGGCGGTCACCGACATGCGCACCGCGCTCGATCCCGCAACGCCTGTCATTCACGCCTCGCTCGGTGACAATCTTGCCTTCGAGCGGACACTCGATGCCGGCGACGTCGACCACGCATTGTCGGAGTCCGAAGTCGTCGAGGCCGAATTCGTGTTCGGGCGGCATACCGGCGTGACGCTTGAACCGCGTGCAGTGGTTGCCGACTGGAATGGGGCCGAGGCGCGGCTGACGGTCTATCAGGGCACGCAGGCGCCGCACATGGTGCAGAACATTGCAGCCCTGCATCTCGGATTGAGGGAGGCGCAGGTCCGGGTGGTCTGCAAGGACGTCGGCGGCTCGTTCGGCATCAAGGTTCACATCTACGCCGACGAAATGGCGACATACGCGCTATCGAAGCTGTTGCGTCGGCCGGTCAAATTCGTGGCTGACCGTATCGAGAGCTTCAACACGGACATTCACGCCCGCGATCATCGATGCAGGGGGCGGATAGGCGTCAGACCGGACGGTACGATCACGGCCTTCGAGATTGAAGACCTGACGGGGATCGGTCCCTATTCGATGTATCCACGCACCAGCGCCATCGAGGCCAATCAGGTGGTCAATCTCGTTGGCGGGCCGTATGTCACGCCGAACTACCGGGCGCGAGCGCGGGTCGTGTTCCAGAATAAGAACGTGATGTGCCAGTACCGGGCGGTCGGACACCCGATTGCCTGTTCGGTCACCGAAGGCCTGGTCGATTTGGCCGCAGCCAAGATCGGCATGGACCCCGTCGAGATCCGCCGGCGTAACCTGATCACCGACGATGCCTATCCCTGTGCATCCCCCTCGGGCATGAAGTTCGAGCAGCTTTCGCATCATGCCTCGTTGGCCAAGCTGCTTCAGATGATGGACTACGACGCATTGCGTGCCGAGCAGGCGGCACTGCGCACCAGAAATATACACCGGGGCATCGGAATCGCGAGCTTCATCGAGGTCACCAATCCAAGTGCCGCCTTTTACGGTGTCGGCGGCGCGAAGATTTCATCGCAGGATGGTGTTGCGGTTCGGCTCGATACACAGGGCTCGGTGATCTGCCAGACCAGCATCACGGAGCAGGGGCAGGGGTCGGAGTCGCTGACGGCCCAGATCGTCGGCAGCGTGCTTGGCGTCTCGATGGACCGGGTCCGCGTGACCCTGGGCGACACCGACAATACACCCTACGGCGGCGGCACCTGGGCCTCGCGCGGCGCCGGCATCGGCGGCGAAGCCGCCTTGCAGGCCGCCAAGGCTCTGCGCCAGAATATTCTGGATGTCGCCGCAGCCATCCTGCAATCGACGCCGGCCGGGCTCGATATCGTCGATAACCGCATCGTCAATGCCGACGACGGCGCGTCGCGGATCGAGCTGAACGAGCTGGCGCGGATCGTCTATTTCCGACCGGATACCCTCCCGCCGGGCATCCAGCCCGAGTTGATGGCGACCCGGCATTTCGTGCCGCGCCAGTATCCCTTTGCGTTCACCAACGGCGTCCAGGCCTCATGGCTTGAGGTCGATACCGAGACCGGGTTCGTGACGTTGCTGAAACATTGGGTTGTCGAAGACTGCGGCACCATCATCAACCCGCAACTGGTCGACGAACAGATCCGGGGTGGGGTTGTGCAGGGGCTCGGTGCGGCGCTGTTCGAGAAGTGTATCTATGACGAGCGTGGTCAGCTGACCAACGCCAACATGGCGGATTATTTGGTCCCGATGTCCGGCGAGATGCCCGATATCGACATTGGCCACGTGGTGTCACCGACACTGGAATCGGAGCTGGGAGCCAAAGGGGCGGGCGAGGCGGGTACGGCCGGTGCGGCAGCCGCGGTTGCCAACGCGGTCAACGATGCGCTGCGGCCGTTCGGCGCAACAATTACCGAGATTCCGCTCACGCCTCAGGTTATCCTGACGGCCTTGGGACGAATCTGAGGTGGAGACGTTCCGGGCAAAGACAAGGCGATAAGCAAAACACAGACAGTTTTTGGGGAGGATAGTCATGACGAAGAAGGTCACCAAAGCCGGTTCGATATCGCGGCGTCGCCTGCTGACGACGGCAAGCGCCGGCGCCGCTCTCGCCGTCTCGCCTTTTCGCATCAATCTGCTGCAGGCCGAGGAAGCACCGATCAAGATCGGCTTCCCCGTTCCCTTGACCGGTCCTTATGGCGCCGAGGCCCAGGATCAGGTGCGGGCCGCTCAGCTGGCCGTCGCCCAATTCAATGACGCCGGCGGCCTCAACGGCCGCAAGGCCGAGCTCGTCGTGCGCGACGACAAGCTCAATCCGGGTGAAGCGGCGACGCGGACGTGGAGCTGGTCGAGAAGGAGAAGGTGAATTTCGTCGTCGCAGTCTCTCGGCGGCGGTTCAGCTTGCGATCAACAACGTCACCAAGGAGCGTGGCGTCATCTTCAATTCGATCAGCCAGTCCGACGCCATCAACGAGGCGGCGGACCTCAGCAAATACACTTTCCACGAAGCGCTGAATCCGCATATGACGTCAGGCGCGGTCGGCCGGTACGCTTTCGCCAAGTTCGGCAAGAAGGTTGCGTTCCTCACGGCGGACTACGCCTACGGTCACGAGATGGTGCGCGGCTTCCTCGAAGTGGGCAAGGAATTCAACATCGAAAACCTCGGCGATATTCGCCATCCGCTCGGGACGACTGACTTCTCGACCCTGCTGCCGCGTCTCCAGGCGCTCAAGCCCGACATTCTCTGTATCAGCAATTTCGGCCGCGACCAGCAGATCGCGCTGAAGCAGGCAACCGACTTCGGCATCAAGAAATCGATCCAGATCATCGCACCACTGCTCTCGCATGCCAGCCGCGTCGCGGCGGGACCCCAGGCATTCGAAGGCGTCGTCGGCGGCTGCTCGTTCTACTGGGGCATCGAAGACAAGTTTGCCTCGACCAAGGCGTTCAACGACGCCTTCCGCAAGATGTATGACGGCAAGTTGCCCACCGACTACGGTGCGCTCGGCTATGGCGGGGTGCGGACCGTGCTCGAGGCGGTCAAGGGCGCGGGCAGCGTGGAGACCAACAAGGTCGTCGCTGCACTGGAAGCCCTGAAGTATGACTACTACAAGGGACCGCAATACTATCGCAAATGCGATCACCAGTCGGTGCAGTCGGTGCTCGTGATCAAGTCGAAGTCCAAGGACATGAAGAACGAGTCCGACGTGTTCGAGGTCCTGTCGACCGAAGAGCCTAACGAGAAGTACCTGCGCACCTGCGAGGCGCTCGGTCACAAGAGCTGAGCCATGCGCCGGCGCGCGCTGCGAAGCGGTGAGCGTTGTGCCGAGGGGGACAAATGGCGGGCCTGAGCTTTGACCTGATTGCGCTGCAGCTGTTTGCCGGGTTGGCGCTCGGCGCAATCTACGTGCTGTTTGCGATCGGCCTCTCGCTGATCTTCGGGATGCTGACGGTCGTCAACTTCGCCCATGGCGCCTTCTACATGGTCGGCGCCTATGTCGGACTTTATCTGATCTCGATCGGGGGCAATTTCTGGATTTGCCTCGTGGCTGTGCCGATCGCGATTGGACTGTTCGGCCTTGCCGTTGAGCGCGTGCTGATCCGGCCGCTCTACGGTCGCGGCATCGACTATCCGCTGCTGCTGACCTTCGGGCTCAGCTACGTGATGGTGGAGTGCGTGCGCATTGCCTTTGGCAAGACCGGCTATCCGTTCGATACGCCCGAGGTCCTGCAGGGCGCCGTCGACATCGGTGTCGGCTATTTCCCGCTCTACCGTCTATTTGTGATCGGCGCGACGGCCGTCGTTCTGCTGGCGCTGTGGCTGTTTCTGGAGAAGACCAGCTTCGGGCTGATCATCCGCGCCGGTGCGCGCGATCCGCAGATCGTCCGCGTCCTTGGGGTCGATGTTTCCAGGGTCTGGTTGATCGTGTTCGGGATAGGCACCGCGATTGCAGGCTTCGCCGGCCTGTTAGCGGCCCCGCTCCAAGGCGTCATTCCGGAGATGGGGGGCACGATTCTCGCCGAGGCGTTCGTGGTGACGGTCGTTGGAGGCATGGGGTCGATCGGCGGTGCCGTACTGGCGGGCCTCCTGGTCGGTGTAGTGGTCAGCATGACCTCGCTGTTTGCCCCGGAGATGGCCAAGGTCTCGATCTTTGCCCTGATGGCGATCGTCCTCATTGTTCGTCCCCAGGCTTCTTCGGCCGCGCCGGATTGATGAGCTGAGCCTGGCATGACCGAAACCACTCAATCGATCAAACAGCCTCGGGCCACGACGGGTGGCTGGTACGAGTTCGCAACGCGACATCGCGCCAGCATTGTTGCGGCGGTCATCCTGATCTTCCCGTTGGTGATGCCGTTCACGGCGCTCGCCGTGAATATTCTGATCTACGGGCTGTACGCCCTCGGGTTCAACCTCGTGTTTGGCTATCTGGGTCTCTTGTCGTTCGGGCACGCGGCGCTGTTCGGGACCGGCGCCTATCTCTGTGGCATCGCCATCGTGCACTTCGGTTGGCCGTGGTATGCGGCGATTGCGGCCGGGCTCGCCGGTGGGCTGCTCATGGCACTGCTGATCGGCGTGCTCGCGATCAGGACCCGCGGTATCTACTTCGCCATGGTCACGATGGCTCTGTCGCAATGTGTCTATTACCTGTTCTATCAGGCGGTAGACTTGACCGGCGGCGAGAATGGCCTGCGCGGCATCAATGTCCGTACCATCGATCTGTTCGGCCTGCGGATCGATTTCATCAATCCGATGATCCGGTATTACGTCATCGCGGCTTTTGTGATCGCTGCATTCTTCGTGATGTCGCGCATTCTCGCCTCGCCCTTCGGTGCCGTCATTGAAGCGGTGCGGGAGAACGAGATGCGTGCCCGCGCATCGGGCTATGACGTGACCCTGACACGCTTGCTGACTTTCGTCCTGTCGGGCGGTTTCTGTGGTCTCGCGGGTGCGTTGCAGGCTCTGCACCTGTCGATCGTTCCGATCGAGATCCTGCACTACGAGACCTCGGGCCTGGTCGTGATGATCGCGCTGCTGGGTGGCATGGGGACGTTCTTCGGGCCGATGGTCGGCGCGGCGGTCTTCCTGGTCCTGGAGAACATCGTCTCCGTGTGGACCGTTCATTGGCAACTGATCGTTGGCGCCATCTTCATTGCATGCGTGCTGTTCTTCCCCGCCGGGATCTGGGGCACACTGATCGCGCGGGGCAAGCGATGACGACCGCAGCAGGTCAAGCCAGCGAAATCATTCTGCGCACCAGGGGCGTCGGCAAGACGTTCGGAAAGTTTGTCGCTCTGAACAACATCTCGGCCGAGTTTTCCAGGGGAGCGATCACCTCCATCATTGGTCCGAACGGGGCTGGAAAGAGCACCTACTTCAACTTGCTGTGCGGCGCCTTTCGGCCGACGAAGGGCAGCGTTGAGTTCGAGGGCAGGGATGTCACCGGCTTGCCGCAACATCGCTTTGCGCACATGGGGATCGCAAAATCCTTTCAGATCACCAGCGTGTTTCCGCAGCTCACGACGCGTGAGAACATCCGCGTTGGTCTGCAAGCGCTGGTGTCGCGATATGACATCTGGCGTCCCCGTGCGCGCCTGACCGAACTGGTCGAGCGGGCTGACGAGTTGCTGGCTTTGGTCGGGCTGTGGGAATCCCGGGAACGCGCCGCCAAGACGCTGGCGCATGGCGAGCAGCGGGCGCTGGAGATCGGCATGGCGCTTGCGAGCCAACCCCGGTTGCTGCTGCTGGACGAGCCCACGGCCGGCATGAGCCCGGAGGAAACCCGGACCATGATGGATTTGATCCTGAAGCTCGCAAAGGAGCGCACGGTCATCCTCGTCGAGCACAAGATGAAGCTGGTGCTCGGGATCAGCGACCGCATCCTCGTGCTGCACCACGGAGAACTGCTTGCCGAGGGCACGCCGCAGGAGGTCCGGCAGAACGAGGCGGTGAAACGTGTCTATCTTGGTCAGCGGGAGCACTGAGGCGATGCTGCAGGTCAGCAAGCTCAATGCCTGGTATGGGGCAAGCCACGCGTTGCAGGACATCGGTCTCGAGGTGACCAAAGGCGAGATCGTTTGCCTGATCGGCCGCAATGGAGCCGGCAAGACGACGACGCTGAAATCGATCATGGGCTTGATGGGGCGGACACGCGGCTCGGTCACCTTCAAGGGTGAGGAGCTGCTGCGTCAGCCGGCGCATGTGCGCTTCGCGTTGGGCCTGGCCTATGTTCCCGAAGAGCGTCGCATTGTGCAGGGCCTGTCGGTCCGGGAGAATCTTCGACTGGGCCTGGTCGCGTCACCTGCGAAGAAGCGGGAAGCCGAGCTGCTCGAAGAGATTGCCGTGATATTCCCGCGGCTGGCCGAGCGCATGGATCAAGAGGCGGTGACGATGTCCGGCGGCGAGCAGCAGATGCTGGCGATCGCGCGGGCGATGATCGCAAAGCCCGACCTGATCATGCTGGATGAGCCTTCGGAGGGCATCATGCCCGTCCTGGTCGACGAGATGTTCGAGCTGTTCCGCAGCATGAAGGCACAGGGAACAACGGTTCTGCTGGTCGAGCAGAACGTCGAACTCGCGCTGGGCATCGCCGATCGTGCCTATGTCCTGGATCAAGGCTCCGTGGTGCATCAGGCGTCGGCGCAAGCGCTGCTGGCCGATGAGGAGATCAAGGAACGATACTGCTCGGTGTGAGCAGGCTTTCCTGGCAGCGCTCGTCCGCGCAGCCCCGGACTCACTCGGCAGCGCGCGCGATCGCGTCGGCCTTGCGATTGGTCACCACGACCTTGATCGCGTCGTCGACACGATCCCGCGCATATCTGAGCGCCGTCAGCAGGTCGGCCAGCGGAAACGTATGCGTGTGGATCTTCGTCGCATCGAACCGTTTCGCCGCCATCAGTTCCATCGCGCGATGCGTGGCGCTGCGGCCTTCGCCGCGGATGCCGTAGGCGTAAATGTTGTTCCGCACGAGATGCGCGATGTCCAGCGACGCGGCCTCGTGCGGGAAGGCGGCAAGGCAGATCTTGCCGCCGCGATTGGTCATGTGAATGGCCTGGTTGAGTGTCGCTTCGGTGCCGGCACATTCGACGACATAGTCGGCGCCAATCCCACCTGTTAGTTGCTTCACGACCTCAACGGCGTTTTCATCGTTGATGTTGATGACGCGATCGGCCCCCAATTCCCCGCCGATCGCCAGCCGCTTGTTGCGCGTGCCGGTCAGGATGACCGGG
Organism: Bradyrhizobium tropiciagri; assembly: GCF_001189845.1. Taxonomy (GTDB): domain Bacteria; phylum Pseudomonadota; class Alphaproteobacteria; order Rhizobiales; family Xanthobacteraceae; genus Bradyrhizobium; species Bradyrhizobium tropiciagri. The sequence continues at coordinate 61,033 of NZ_LFLZ01000002.1, read as the reverse complement.
CTTGCGCCAAGCGCCTTGGCCACAGCTACTGTGAGAAGTCCGATCGGCCCTGGGCCAATCACCACGACGCTCTCGCCGGCCACCAATCCCCCCAATTCCGTCAAGCCATACATCGATGTCCCGGCAGTCACCACAAGCGTCGCTTCCGCGTCGCTCATGGTGTCGGGGACGCGCGCCAGCGTGTTGATATGGTTGACCGCGTATTCGGCGAACCCGCCATCGGTCGTAAAGCCGTTGGCGCGGTGGCCCTTTTCCGGCTTCCCATAGTTGAGACAGGACGTGTACATGCCCTGGCGGCAGCGCTTGCATTGGCCGCAGCCGGCATGGATTTCGACGCTGACCCGTTCACCGATCCTGAATTCGTCGACGTCAGGCCCGAGTGCGGCAACCGTGCCCATGTACTCGTGACCCGGCGTGAAGTTTTTGTTGAAGGGCAGGCCGCCCTCAATGCTTGCCGGCGAGCCGGCATGGATGATTTCCAGATCAGTGGCGCAAATCGCAACCGCGTCGATACGCACCAGCACTTCGGCGCGCGACGGGACCGGCGTCAGCTTCTCGGAAAGGTGGAGCTGGTCGGGGTCACCAAGGACCCAGGCTTTCATCAGATCGGAGACGGGAAGGTCGGACGATGTCTTGACGCCGGGCGGCTGATACATGGGCGCTTCCTCTTTTGCCTGGCAGCCTAGCGCGAAACGACGGGTTGCCGCGAGCATCCGATGGCCGGCATTTGGGGGAGCTCGCTTTGCTGCACGGCAGCAAGCGCGTCGCAAAACGTTCATACGCGGCCTATACTTGGTCGCGCGGTTGATGTTGAAATCCCCATTGCATCCTCTCCCAGACCGGAGCCTCCCATGAAGACCGTCCGCCTTGTCCTTGCGTTGCTGGCGCTGACACTGATCGCGCGTGGCAATCCGCCAAGGCAGCCGACGTGATCTGCTACAATTGCCCGCCGGAATGGGCTGACTGGGCCTCGATGCTGAAGGCGATCAAGGCGGACCTCAACTACGATATCCCGCATGACAACAAGAATTCCGGCCAGGCTCTGGCCCAGATCCTGGCCGAGAAGAGCAATCCGGTTGGCGATATCGGCTATTTCGGCGTGACCTTCGGCATGAAGGCCAAAGCGCAGGACGCGCTCGAGCCTTACAAGCCGGCGCACTGGGATCAGGTCCCTGCAGGCCTCAAGGATCCGGACGGCTATTGGACCACGATCCACTCCGGCACGCTCGGCCTGTTCGTCAACAAGGATGCACTCGGTGGCAAGCCGGTGCCGGCCTGCTGGAAGGACCTGCTGAAGCCCGACTACAAGGGCATGGTCGGCTATCTCGACCCGTCCTCCGCAGCTGTCGGCTATGTCGGCGCGGTCGCCGTCAATCTGGCGCTGGGCGGCTCGTCCACCAATTTCGATCCGGCGATCAGCTTCTTCAAGGAATTGCGCAAGAACGATCCGATCGTGCCCAAGCAGACGTCGTATGCCCGCGTCGTCTCCGGTGAGATGCCGATCCTGTTCGACTACGACTTCAACGCCTACCGCGCGAAATACTCCGAGAAGGGCAACTTCGAGTTTGTGATCCCATGCGAAGGTTCGGTGGTGTTTCCCTATGTCGTCGGTCTCGTGAAGAACGCGCCCGACAAGGAGAAGGCCAAGAAGGTGATGGACTATCTCTTGTCCGACAAAGGGCAGGCGATCTGGACCAATGCCTATCTGCGTCCGGCCCGCCCGATCGAGCTGCCGGCGTCCGTGAAGGGCAAATTCCTCCCCGACAGCGACTATGCCCGCGCCAAGAGCGTCGACTGGGGTGAGATGGAAAACGTGCAAAAAGCCGTCGTCGACCGCTATCTCGCCGAGGTTCGCTGAGGCAATATGGTGCCTTTCGCGGGGCACCATTCTTCCGATGTCGCAAAAGTCTTTCGTTTGGCTCTGCCTGCTGCCGCTTGCGGTCGTGACCACGGCATTCTTCCTGTTGCCGATGGCGCGGCTGGTGGTTGCGGGCGCTGAAGGTCCGCACGGGCTCGCTGGATATCTCGCCATCCTGACCGAAGGCCGCTATCGCGCGACGCTGTTCAACACCGTGCTGCTGGCGGCGGCAACCACGGTCGTCACGTTGATCGTGGCGACGATTGCCGGAATGTTCCTGCAGCGGCACCGCTTCCCCGGGCGGACCGTGCTGATCGCGATGCTGACCTTTCCGCTGGCCTTTCCAGGCGTGGTGGTCGGCTTCATGATCATCCTGTTGGCCGGACGCCAAGGGCTGATCGGCGATCTGTCGAACCGGATCTTCGGCGAAAAGTTCGTGTTCGCCTATTCGATCTACGGGCTCTTCCTGGGCTATCTCTACTTCTCGATCCCGCGCGTGATCCTCACGATCATGGCGGCCGTGCAGAAGCTCGATGTCGGTCTGGAGGAAGCGGCGCGTTCGCTCGGCGCCAGCCCCTGGGCGGTCCAGCGTGACGTCGTGCTGCCGGCCCTGGCGCCGGCTTTCGTTGCGTCCGGAGCGATCGCATTTGCGACCGCGATGGGGGCCTTCGGGACCGCCTTCACGCTGGCGACGAACATCGACGTGCTGCCGATGCTGATCTACACCGAGTTCACGCTGGCCGCCAATTTCGCGACATCAGCCGCGCTGTCGGTGGGGCTCGGCCTGATCACCTGGCTCATCCTGGCACTCGCCCGCACGTTCAGCGGCAGCGCGGTCGCGGCGGCCGGGTGAAGCATGCGCGATCGCCTGATCTTCGCCAGCCAATTCATCTTCACACTGCTTGTTGCGGCATTCCTGGTGGTGCCCGCAGGGCTTTCGATCTCCGCCGGCGTCACCGTCAATTATTTCCGCGGCATCCAGTCCGGCGTGACGCTGCAATGGGTCGCGCAGGTCTGGGAGCTCTACGCCGGCACCATTCTGCTCTCGTTCGTGATCGCCTTCGCGACACTTGCCGTCACGCTGTTTGCGGGAGTTCCCGCGGCCTATGCGCTGCATGCGCGGGGAGGCCGGCTTGCCCGCATCGTCGAGGAGATCATCACCTTGCCGCTGGCGATTCCGGGGCTCGCGATCGCGCTGGCACTTCTGCTCGCCTATGGGAGCTTTGGCGACTTCCGCCGTTCCTGGCTGTTCATCCTGGTCGGCCACGTGATCTTTACCATGCCGTTCATGGTGCGCTCGGTGATGGCGGTGTTTGCCACCGTGGATATCAAGACGCTAGATGAGGGGGCGGCCTCGCTGGGCGCCTCGCCGTGGCGGCGGTTCTGCGATGTCATCGTGCCGAACGCGCTGCCTGGAATTCTGGCTGGCGCATTGATGGTGGTCACGCTGTCGCTCGGTGAATTCAACCTGACCTGGATGCTGCATACGCCGTTGACGAAGACATTGCCGATCGGGCTCGCGGACAGCTATGCCTCGATGCGGCTCGAAGTCGCTTCGGCCTACACGCTGATCTTCTTCGTGATGATCATTCCGCTCCTGGTTGCGATGCAACTGCTGGCCGATGGGGACCACAAGCGATGAGTACGGCGGGGCACGGTGCAGCGGTGCGGATCGAGGCGTGCGGCAAGACCTTTGCCGACGGCACGCGCGCGCTTGATCCCGCGACCCTCGACATTGCGCGCGGCGAGACGCTGGTGCTGCTCGGGCCGTCCGGGTGCGGCAAGACCACCATGCTGCGGATCATCGCCGGCCTCGAGCTGCCGGACGCCGGCGGCAAGGTGCTGTTCGACGGCAAGGATATGACCTCGGTCCCGATCGAACGGCGTAATGTCGGGATGGTGTTTCAGTCCTACGCTTTGTTCCCCAACATGACGGTGGCGGACAATATCGCCTACGGGCTGAAGATCCGCGGCGTTGCCAGGGACGAGCAGGCCGCGCGCGTCGCCGAACTGGTGGCTCTGACGAACATCATTGGCTTGGAGAACCGCCGTATCGACCAACTTTCGGGCGGCCAGCGGCAGCGCGTCGCATTGGCGCGCGCGGTCGCGATCCGGCCCGGAATACTGCTGCTTGATGAGCCGTTGACCGCGCTTGATGCCGCCTTGCGGGACCGGCTGCGGAGTGAGCTTAACCGGTTGTTGCGAGCACTCGGCATTACGACGATCTACGTCACGCATGATCAGGCCGAAGCCATGGAATTGGGCGACCGCATCGTGGTGATGCGGAAAGGTGCGATCGCCCAGATCGGCGCACCACGCGAGGTCTACTTCGCACCGAAGGATCGCTTTGTGGCCGAATTCATCGGAGCGGCGAATATCGTGGAAGCTCCGATCGAGAACGGCATGTTGATCCTGCCCGGCGGGCGATTGCCGATCGAGGGCGCTGCGACGACCGCGAACGTGACCGTCATGATCCGCCCCGAAACCATTCGCGTGACGAACGCCGGGACGGAGGCGCTCTCGGGCGTCGTCGATTCCATCAGCTTCATCGGCGACCGGCAGCGGATTGTCGTGAGCGGTGCATCGAGCAAGCCGCTCAACGTCGACGCGCCCAACACGATCCAGGCCAAGGTCGGCGATCGAGTAGGGCTTTCGATCGCGGCCGACGCGCTTCGTCTTCTGCCTTCCGAACCCTGAGATCCATCGATGCCGTCGAAACCTGTTCTCATCGCCCAGATATCCGACCTTCACATCAAGCCGCCGGGAATGTTGGCTTACGGCCGGGTCGATACCGCCAAGGCGCTCGAGCGCTGCGTGGCTGAACTCAACGCGTTCGAGCCGGCGCCCGATTTCGTTGTCATCTCGGGCGACCTTGTCGATACGCCGTCGGTCGAGGAATACGATTATCTCAAGCGATTGCTCGCGCCGCTGCGGCTGCCGTTTGCCGGCATTCCCGGTAATCACGACTCGCGGGAGTGGATGCGCGAAGCGTTTCCGGCCGCGCCCTATGTTCGCGCCACAGGCCCGCTTGACCAGAAGATCGAGGTCAATGGTCTCGATCTCCTGCTGCTCGATTCAAGCGTTGCCGGTAAGCCTCACGGCATGCTCGAAGCGTCCACGCTGCAATGGCTGGACGAGGCGCTGGCGGCCGCAGTCGACCGGCCGGCGCTGCTCTTCCTGCATCACCCGCCATTCAAGGGCGGCATCTGGCACATGGACCGGCAAGACCTCTTCAATGCCGACGAGCTGGCGGGAATCGTCAAGCGTCACCCGCGTGTGCGGCTGATCGCGTGCGGGCACGTCCACCGTGCGATGCTGACCACCTTCGCGGGGCTTCCCGTGACAATTTGCCCCGCGCCGAACCATGCGGTCGATCTGGACCTCGGGCAGCTCCGCGTACCGTCGTTCAAGGTGGAACCCCCTGCATTTCACTTGCACGCGTGGTTTCCCGGGCAGGATTTTGGACAGTTGGTGACGCACCAGGTCCCCATCGGTCGGTTTGACGGGCCGCACGCGTTCTTTGGCCCAGACGGCAAGCTGTTGTGAGTTTGCGGCACTGACCCTCGGACAGACGGGTTTTGCCAGGCGAGATCATCGCTGGACCGGATATTCCGGATCACGGGCAGCCGCTGCTTGCAATTGAGCGTTGCATAGGCACGTATTTATTCCAAATTGTAGCTTGGATGCCTTCCAGCCCGCTGCCGGCGGATCGGACCTTTTGTTGCTGTAGGCCCGCGGCGGGGCTATACTCGTTTCCGCTTTCATTGATCGATGGCTCTGTCGGTGTCGCGCTGCTGGCGCGCCGATTAAACGCAACACAATCAGTCTGGATCACGATGACCGGTGCGCCGCCCATTGAACGAACTGCCGGCGCGCCGTTGTTTTCGAACAACAAACTATCGGTGCTGCGCAAGCATCCCTATTTCGCCGATCTTGAGCCCGAGGCATTCGATCAGCTCTGCCGCTATGCCAAGCACATCACGCTGAAGCGCGGGACGACGATCTTCTCGAAGGGTGATCCGGGCACCAGCCTGATTGCGGTGATCTCGGGCACGGTGAAGATCAGCATCTCGTCGCCCGATGGCCGCAACGCCATTCTGAACCTGATCGAGGCAGGCGAGATCTTCGGCGAGATCGCGCTACTCGACGGTTTGTCGCGGACGGCAGACGCCACCGCCAATACCAATTGCGAGCTGTTCGTTATCGACCGGCGCGAGTTCATTCCGTTCGTGCGCAGCCAGCCGACGCTTGCGATGAAGTTCATCGAGCTGCTGTGCGCGCGGTTGCGCTGGACCAGCGACCAGGTCGAGCAAGTGATCCTGCAGGACTTGCCGGGCCGGCTGGCCAGTGCGCTGCTGCGCCTCAGCGACAAGCACAAGCCGCAGGGGCGCACCATCTCGATCACCCAGCAGGAGATCAGCGAGATGGTTGGCATGACCCGCGAGAGCATCAACAAGCAGCTCCGCGCCTGGGCGACACGCGGCTGGGTGAGGCTCGAGCATGGCGCGATCGTGGTACTGAAGCCCGAGTCGCTTCAGGCGCTGGTTGACGCCGGGGCTGATGACGGCGAGTAGCCGCGCCGGCCGCTCGTCCAGTCTGCACTTCACGAAACGGTGAACCGGACAAAGCGTGTGAAATCATTCACATCAGCCTTGCGTGCCCTGCGGTAAGTGAGCCCCGGGCGGATCACGTCCGCACTGTGGAGGAATCCATGCAGGGCTCTTTCGACAACCGACGTCAGGACCCGGAAAGCAACTACAAGAGCTTCAGCATCAAGCTGATCGCGTTGCCCGTGCTCGTGATCGTTGCCTTGATCGGGATGCTGGTCAGTCACCCGGCTGCGGTCAAATGGATATCGGACGCGGCACAGGCCGAGTTCGTCGGAACCGACGCCGCCGACGCCAGCCCGCCGCCCAGGGTCGCGCAGCCGGCGCCCACCGCTTTGCCGCGCAATGAGATGCGGACGGTGAAGGCCAACTGATCGTTGATGCCGTCGTCGCGCATCAGGGTGCGACAGCGGCAATTCAGATGGTCCAATGGTCCGCTGCGATCCTCACGCGGTAACGCCGAGCAGCTTCGCTGCGGTCCGGCCGAGAATGTTCGCCTTGTCGTCGTCGCCCAGCGACGCGCAGGCGAAGATGTGGTCGACTGGCGCCAGTTGCCATGGATAGGGATAGTCGCTTCCCAGCACGATCTGCCCGGCGCCGACCTGGGCGGCGAGGTGCCGGATCGCCTCCGGCGTGAAGATCAGGGAGTCGAAGTAGATCTGCTTGAGATATTCGGTCGGCGCCTTCTGGAGCTTGATCTCCGGATTGCATCCCTTCGGTCCGACTAGGCAGGGATGGTCCGAGCGATCGGCATAGGAGGGCAGGTAGCCGCCGCCATGCGCGGCGATGACCTTCAATCCGGGGAAGCGATCGAGCGTCCCCTCGAAGATCAAATGCGAGAGCGCGATCGCGGTCTCGAGCGGATTGCCGATCGTGTTGCCAAGCCAGCCATTGCCGGAGAGCCGCTTGCCGAGCTCGGGAACGCCCTGCGGATGGATGAACAGGGGGACGCCGAGTTCCTCGGCCTTGGCCCACACTGGATGGAACTTGGGATCGGAGAATTCGACGCCATCGACGACACCGCCGATCGCCGCGCCCTTCAGCCCCTGCTTCTTCACGGCTGTCTCCAGCTCCTGCACCGCAAGGTCAGGGGCCTGCAATGTCAGCGAGGCGAAAGCTGCAAACCGGTCGGGCTTCGAGGCACAGAGTTCGGCGAGCTTTTCATTCTGGATCTTCACGATCTTCCCGGCCAGGTCGCGATCGCGGTCGTACCAGAACGGGTTGATCGAGAGTACCTCCATATCGACGGCCTGTGCGTCCATCGCAGCCAGGCGCTTGTCGATCTCGATGAAGGCCTCCGTGGCGCCGTTGACCGGCGGCAGTTGATATTTTCCGGCATCGGCGCCGAGCAGGGCGCCCGCCTCGCGAAAGTGGCAATGCGAGTGAATGTCGATCGTCTTGACGCGCTTACCGTCGACGCTGACCGGCAACTTCTGCCGCGACGGCTGTGCATTCGCGTTGTGGACGAGCCCGCAGCCGCAGAACACGATACCTGCTGCCGCCGTCGCTGCCGCCTTCAGGAAATCACGCCTTGTGGTCATGACGATCGCCTCCCTGTCTTTTTGTTATGGATGGACAGCGTAAGGGATGCCGGTTGGCGGTCGCAAGATCACACGCTGTGCGTGTCGCGCAATGTTGATCTGCTCAGACGGGCTTGATGCCGGCCCTTGCGATGATGTCGCGCCATGTCGGAACCTCATCCGCAATGCGCTTGCGCATGCCGTCGGGACCGCTCGCCAGCACCTCGGAGCCGTCGTTGCGCAGCTGGTCGGCGATCTTCGGCGTCTTCAGGATCGCAATCGATTTCGCCGACAGCAGCTCGACGATCGGGGAAGGCGTATTCACGCGCGCGGAGAAGCCCTGAAAGGTGTCGGAGACGAAATCCTTGTAGCCGAGCTCGATCATGGTCGGCACATCGGGCAAATCGAACCAGCGATGGGTTCTGGTGACTGCGAGCGCCTTCAGTGCGCCTGACTCGATGTGCGGATCGGCAGGCGGAGGGCATTAAAGGCGATCTGGCTCGTTCCGTTCAGGATCACCTGGATGGTTGGACCTGCGCCCGAGTACTGCACAAGTACCGACCTGGCGACGTCAGCACTCTTGCGAGATACGGCGTCGTCCCTTGGCCCGGGCTGGCATGGTTCAATTCGTCCGGGCTGGCTTTTGCGCGCGCAACCAGGTCCGCGATCGAATTGATCACGAGCTGCGGATCGACCAGCATCACGTTTGGAGAAGTGCCAAGTTCGGAAGGACGCATAGTCCGTGTCGGGATTGTACCGGATCTTGGGTAGAGGCCCGGGTTGATGACGTAGGCACTCACGTAACCAGAAGGGGCCGTCGATGATATTGCGACTCTTTGCATCTGCTGGTCCGGCACAACGGAGCAGATTGGACCTTGATAGCACATGATGCTGGGAGTGTCGCCCTGCATCGATCGCTGCGCGATGCCGGCTGACTGGACAGCTTATTTGGCCAGCTGGACCGGGCGTCGAGGACCAGGCGGCTGCGATCCAATGGATATAAGTTGAATCGGTGGCAGTGAGGATGGCGATTCGTGCTATAGGGCCGATTGCGTGATTAAAAGGAACGGCAAAGGGGCCCATCTAAGCCGCTCCGAAGCCGACGCAAGGGGCGGCGAAGTCTAAGCACCAAATAGGAAGCGTCTGAAGCGCGAGGGGACGTACCCGATCGGAGGAAAAATGAATCTTGTGATCCTGAATGTGACCGGTTCGGAGACAATGTTGCGTTCCGATGGACATGCTGCCCTTCGATTAGAGACAAAGGAAATGGGTCCCGTCGCATTCGAGGTGAACCTTCAAGCAATTGCCGCGCTTCGTCAGCACTTGTCTCGGGCAGAAATGCACATCCTTCAAAGTCAGAATCAAACCAAAAACTGATGATCGAGCAGGGCTTCGAGATTGCACAGGCTCTCGATGTGGGTGATATCGAGATCGAAGCAGGCCTTGTGGACGAGCAGGTTCTCGTCGCCGTCGGGACCCGAGCGCATCGAGTCGATGCCGAAATGAACGATGCCCTGTTTCGCCAGCCACTCGGTGGCCGCGACATTCACGCCGGCATTGTCGGTCGAATACTCCTTGCGCGGAAAGGTCCGCGCATGATGGCCGGTGCAGAGCAGGACGGTGCCGCCTTTCGGGATCGGGCGTCCGGCCGCCTTCACCGCCGTAGCGAGGTCGGAGGGGATGATCTCGGCCCGCGCCATAATGTGGCGCAGGTCGAGACAGATGCCGGGCGCGATGCACTTCTCCAGCGGATATTCATTGATCGGGCGAAAATGCCCTGGGGACATGATGGCGGATGGCCGGGATAGCTCGGCGTGTGGTAATAGAGTTCTCGGCTCAAGTCGATGGTCCTCACGACGGATACCCTTTCTTGACGGAGCCGGCGCCGGCGCGCTTCTAGCCATGATGCTGCCGCGTTTGCCGCGGTAGTGCAAGGTGCAGCTTGCTCTCAGTGCAGCGCCTGAAGCTGCCGCGGCAGCCATAGCGAGATTTCCGGCAGATAGGTCACGCACATCAGGACAAAGAACATCACCGCATAGAACGGCCAGATCTTGCGCATGACCTGCTCGATTGTGACCTTGCCGACCGCGCAGCCGACAAACAGGATCGCACCGACGGGTGGATGGCACAGGCCGATGCCGAGATTGAGCAGCATGATCATGCCGAAATGGACCGGATCGACGCCGAAGTTCTTCATGACCGGCAGCAGGATCGGCGTTGCGATCAGGATCGACGGCGCCATGTCGACCAGCGTGCCGAGCACCAGCAGCAGGACGTTGATCAGGAGCAGGATGACGTACTTGTTGTCGGAGATCGACAGGAAGAAGGCGGTCATCTTGGCCGGCATCTGCGTCAGCGCCATGATGTAGCCGACGCTGGAGGCGCAGGCGATCAGCGTCATCACCATGGCGACGGTGCGCAGCGTGCGATGCAGCAGCACCGGCAGGTCGCGCCAGCGATAGTCGCGATAGATGAACATGGTGACGAAGAACGCCCAGATGCAGGCGATGGCGCCAGCTTCGATCGCGGTGAAGATGCCGCCGAGAATGCCGCCCAGGATGATGACGAGGGTGATGAGGCCCCAGGAGGCATCGATGGCGATCCGGATCGCGTCCTTGGCCGGCACGGTCTGGCCGTGCGGGTGCTTCTCGCGATAGGCGACGGCAAGGCACAGAATGATCAGCGAGAAGCCGAGCAGCAGCCCCGGGAATACGCCGGCCATGAAGAGGGCGCTGATCGAGATCGTTCCGCCCGTCGCAAGCGAGTAAAGCACCGCATTGTGGCTCGGCGGCACCAGGAGAGCCTGAACCGACGAGGTGATCGTCAGGTTCGTGGCGAACACGCGCGGATAGCCGTTCTGTTCCATCTGCGGGATCATCACCGAACCGATCGCCGATGTATCGGCGACGGCCGATCCGGAGATGCCGCTCAGGAACGTCGTTGCCAGCACGTTGACGATCGAAAGGCCGCCGCGCAGACGCGTCAACCCCACCAGCACGTCGGCAAACGCGACCAGGCGCCGGGCCATGCCGCCCTCGGCCATGATCGCACCGGCCAGCACGAAGAACGGAATGGTCAGCATCGCGACCTTGCTGACGCCGTCGGAGATCTTCAGCATCACTGCTTCGAGCGGAATGCCGATCCACAAGGCGCCGACGATGGCCGCCATCGCCAGCGAGTAGGCGATCGGCATGCCGATCAGGAAACATAGCAGCATGGTCGCGAGCAGGAGGGAGATGTCCATGGTGGCTTCTCGCGGTCAGTCGATCGATGCGTCGCGATGCGGGCTGATCGGATCGGGCGGTGCGCCAAGGAAGATCCGTTCGATGATGAACAGCAGCAGGCAGCAGCCGCCGATCGGAATTGGAAGATAGGTGACGCCGACCGACAGCGACGGAAAGTCGGCGATCGTGTTGTGCCAGGTCACCTCGACGAGCCGATAGCCCCATATCATCATGAACAGCGCGACCAGTCCCATCAGCAGTTGCACGACAAGGTCGGCGAGCGCCCGGAGCGGGTCCGGCAGCTTGCCGGCAAAATAGCCGACGTTCATATGCAGGTTGAGCCGATATCCCGCCGCCGCACCGATGAAGGTCACGACGATGGTGAGCAGCACCGCGAGCGGTTCGGGCCAGGAGGCCGCGCTGTTCAGGACGTAGCGCGTGAACACTGCCCAGGGGATGACCGCTGAAATCAAGATCAACGCGGCAGAGCCGGTGATGACGCAGGCCAGATACAGATAGTCCATCGCGCGGCGATATGATCCGGCCATGTCCATTTCCCGTATGTTGTCGATTTCTCGCGTGGTGCCGTGTCAGGCAGACTGGATGCGTCCGATCATGTCCTGGTATTTCGGGCCGTATTTGTCCCATACCGGCTTGACCGCATTCTGGAAGGGCGTCTTGTCGGCGATCTCGATGATCTCGCAGCCGGCGGCTTTCGCCTTTTCCATCGCCTGCTGCTCGTATGTGTTCCAGAGCGCGCGCTCTTCCATCTGCGCCTCGCGGGCAAGCTTCTTGATCAGCGTCTGGTCGTCGGCCGACAGCGCAGACCAGGCCCGCTTCGAGAACACCAGCACCTCGGGAACGATCAGGTGCTCGGTGAGCGAGAAGTGCTTCGCCGCGGTGTAGTGATTGCTGAAGACGTAGCTCGGGGGATTGTTCTCGGCGCCGTCGATGACGCCGGTCTGCAACGCGCTGAACACCTGGTCGTAACCCATCGCGACGCCGTTGCCGCCGAGCGCGTTCATCATGTCGATGAAGATCGGATTGCCGATGACGCGGAACTTGAGGCCCTTGATGTCGGCGATCGTCTTGATCGAATGCTTGGTGTTGTAGAGGCTGCGCGCTCCGGAATTCATCCAGCACAGTGCGACCAGCCCGGCATTCGGGCTCACTGTGATCTTGTCCAGCAGTTCCTGGCCGATCGGGCCATCCATCATCCGCTCGGCATGCGCCATGTTCTTGAACAGGAAAGGCATGTTGACGACGTTGATGTCGTCGACGATGGGGCCGATCGAGCCGGCGCTGACGCGCAGCATCTGGATCGCGCCGATCTGGGTCTGCTCGATGGTTTCCTTTTCGCCGCCGAGCTGCATCGAGGGGAACATCTGCAGCGAGAGGCGGCCGTTGGTCGCCGCCGCAAGCTTCTTGCCGAGATTTTCCGTCGCGACCACGGTCGGATAGCCGGGCGGTTGCACGTCTGACGCCTTGAACACCGCTTTCGACTGGGCGAGGGCGCTCTGCGTCGTGGCCGCGGCGCCAAGGCCGGCGCCGATCTTGATGATGTCGCGACGGTTGAGCCCGGCACCGCGAGTCCGCGATCGATCTGTACGGTTCATTGTCATTCCTCCCAAAAATGCCTGGCCGGAGTCCGGCCGCGGTCATGCCGGCTGGCGTTGATCGTCGAAGAACTCCGGATTGTCGTGCTGGGTGGCCGCGATGTCGGCCAGAAGCCGTTCGAGATGTCTCGTCATCGCCGCCCCGGCGGCTGCCGCGTCGCATGCCTCCATCGCGGCCATGACGGCCTCGTGCTCGGCGATGACCTCGGCCATCCGCCCACGCTGCGGCAAGGTGAGCCACCGGAAGCGGTCGACGTGAACCTTGACCTGCAGGATCAGCTTCCAAATGCCGGGGTGTCCGGCAATTTCGGCGATAGCGGCGTGAAAGGCCTCGTCAGCCTGGTGGAATGCCTCGCGATCATCGGCCATCTCGGCCTCGCGCTGGCGTTCGAGGATCGCGTGCAGGCCGAGGATCTGGCTGGCGCTGGCGCGCTCGGTCGCCATGCGGGTCGTGGTTTCCTCCAGCGACCTGCGGACAATGATGGCCTCCGGGAGAGCGGCGAGCGGTATGCGCGACACGAAGATGCCCGACTGCGGGAAAATCTCGACCAGGCCTTCGTCCGACAGGCGCAGGATGGCTTCCCGCACCGGCGTCCGGCTGACGCCATAGGAGCGTGCGATCTCGGCCTCGATGATCGGGGCGCCCGGTCTGCGCTGCAAGGAGACGAGTTCAGCGCGCAGCTCAGCATAGATCCGCGCCGCAGCAGTGGCGGTGCGCGGACGGCCGGTCCGCCGGTGGCCGGCAAGGTTGCGGTGCTCCGACTTTTTCGACGAGCGGGCAGGCATTCTTGCTCCCAAAACTAATATATTAGTATATGAAAGAACCGTAAGGCAAACAACACCGCTCGCATCCCGGGAGGTCCCATGACCGACTACCGCAAGCTATTCGATCTCACCGGCAAGACTGCCGTGGTGCTGGGCGCCGCCTCGGGTATCGGCAAATCCTCGGCTGAAGCGCTGGCCTCGCTTGGCGCCCGCGTGCTGTGCGCCGATCGCACGCTGGAGGGCGCCGAGGCGACCGCCGCAGCGATCCGGGAGCAGGGTGGATCGGCAACGGCCGCCGCCTGCGATGCGGCCGATCGTGCCGACGTCGAGGCGCTGGCGACGAAGGCGCTCGCGGAATTGCAGCGCGTCGACATCGCCGTCACCACGCCGGGGCTGAACATCCGCAAGACCATTCTCGACTACACCGAGGAGGATCTCGACCGCGTCATCAACCTCAACATCAAGGGCACGGTCTGGTTCTTCCAGGCATTCGGTCGCATCATGGTCAAGCAGCAAGGCGGCAGCCTGATTGCCTGCTCCTCGGTGCGCGCCGTGACGATCGAGCCGGGGCTCGCAGTCTATGGCTCGACCAAGGCAGCCATCGGTCTCCTGGTAAAGGGCTTCGCGTCCGAGGTCGGCCGCTCCGGCGTCCGCGTCAACGCCATCGCGCCGAGCATCGCGGAGACAGCATTGACCGGCCCGTTCAAGCAGCGACCGGACATCTATAGTCTCTATGCCGGCCACACCGTGTTCAATCGCTGGAGCAGCGCCGACGAAGTCGCTACCGCCGTGGCCTATCTTGCATCCGACGCCGCGAGCTATGTCAGCGGCAGCACGCTGTTCGTTGACGGCGGCTGGACGGCGGTCGATGGGCCACCAACTGGGCTCACGCAGCTGACGCGGTAGGTGGCCAGGACGCGGACTCATATATTTATTTTCGTCGATGCCCGGTTCGACCTGACACCGACCGCCTCCATGAAACCGCAGCAAATGTCGCGATAGGCCAGAAGGCCACATCGCTGACGCGCCACAATTGTCGTCGACGACTTCTTCGAGTGAACGGCCTAGCCGTGAAGCTGTGCGTTGAGGCCGTCCCAGTTCGGTGTACGTCTGGTTGCCTCAAGCGCGCCGCTCTGGGAGTTGCGACGAAAGAGCAGGCCCTTCTGGCCCGAGAGTTCCTTCGCTTTCAGCACTCGGCCATCTTCCAAAAGGATGCGCGCGCCTGCCGTGACATAACAGCCCGCTTCGACGACACAATCGTCACCCAAAGAAATGCCGATGCCGGCGTTGGCTCCGATCAGGCAGCGCTCACCAACTGTAATCCTCTCTTTCCCCCCTCCGGAAAGAGTGCCCATGATCGACGCTCCGCCACCAATGTCGCTGCCGCTTCCCACAACTACACCGGCGCTGATCCGGCCTTCGACCATGCAGGGACCGAGCGTGCCCGCATTAAAATTGCAAAAGCCTTCGTGCATGACGGTCGTGCCCGGTGCCAAGTGAGCTCCGAGCCTGACGCGATCCGCATCTGCAATTCTCACGTCCGCGGGCGTCACGTAATCAGTCATGCGCGGGAACTTATCGACGCCCGTCACCTCAAAGGCGAGGGAACGCTTTCGCGCTCCGAGTCGCGCGTCCGGTACACGAGAGGGTTCGCAGGGACCGAGCGTCGTCCAGGCAACGTTTGGTAACAGACCGAATATTCCGTCGAGGTTCAGGCAATTCGGCTGGACGAGCCGGTGGCTCAGCAGATGGAGGCGAAGATATGCGTCGTGCACATCAGTCGGCGCCGATGCAAGGGAGTCAATTTCCGTACGAATGGCCACGATGTCGACATTGCGGATGTCGTCGTGTCGCTCACATCCATCTGCCGCTTCGCCCAGCGACCTGGTGATCTCGTCGCTCGTCAGCCGTACCGTTGCCGCCTTGTCGGCGTTCGTAACCAGGCTCAGCCGAAGAAACCAGGAATCCAACACGCGACCGTCAGCGGCAATCGTCGCAAATCCCTCGCCGCTCGCGCCCCTCAGTTCCATCGCCATTTCAATTTCCTACACTACGATCCTACACGTAATGCATACGCGAGTTCTCGTAGAATTGGCAACGTCTGGACTCTCAAACACGCCCTGCTTTGGGGGCGTTTTCGACGGATTCATTAGGAATTGTCGGCAGGTCGATGCCCACTTCTGCCCGTAAGCGGCGTGCTCTGGGTCCTCCGATCAAAGGGCACCCTGACACGATCTGCCGGCGGCGTTGGGCTCTTACACCACCCTGCTACAACTTTTCGTCCGCTGGCGGCGCTGGTGTCTGGGGCCGCTCATAGACGCGCTTGCCGCTGCGCATTAGTCCCATCCTGGGTCTACGACGTTAAGGAGAGAAAGCCAGCTTGACGCCGTAGCTCCGATGTCTCCGACGACGTCAGCAACGCGATCAGGCGTTGCGCCTGCGGTGCAGCCGACGCCCGCGTCGGGATGGCAGCCGTATACATGGTCGCGAGCCCGCATCCCGGCGGCAAGGTGCCCGAAAGCACGACACCCGGAGTGCTGATGATCTCGGTCGATTGCGTGCAACCGATCGGTCGCCGGTCTCGGGACTCGGCCAGATGCCGCATCGCAGTCGCTCCGTTCGGAAAGATCTTCAGCCGGTCGGCGACGGCGTCAGTGATGCCGAGTTGCGTCAGCATCTTGGCGACATGAATGCCGGCGGTTGACGCCTTGGTATCCGGCACGAAGATCGCGTCCGCAGCAAGCAGGACGGTAAGCAGGCTTGCTGCGTCCTCGGCGCGCGCCGGTGGATCGCCCGCGCGGACCGCAAGCGCCGTTTCAACGCGGCCGATGTCGGCGATCGAGCTGCGCAAGACCAACCCTTCGTCGGCAAGCTTAGCGATCAGCGCAGCGGTCAGGATGACGATGTCGGTCGGAACGCCGGCCCGCAATCTGTCGGCCATGGCGCCGACCGCGCCAAAATCGCCGGCAATGCCGAGGCCGGTTTCGGCCTCAAACGCAGGTGCAAGGCTGCGCACCAGTCCCTGCGCCGCGCCGCCGCTCAGGATATTCAACGTCTTCATCCGCCCTGTTCCATCACCACGGTCCTGCCGCCACGTGCCTATTCGGTCTTGTCCAGTCGTTTGACAACGTCCGCCCACTTCACGATATCGGCGCGCAGGAATGTGTCGAATGCTTCCGGCGTCATCCTCATCGGCACCGCGCCCTGTTCGGCCCAGAGCTTCTCGACCTCCGGCCGCCTGACCGCTGCATTCACGGCCGTGTTGAGTCTGTCGATGATCGGCTTCGGCGTACCCGCTGGTGCCATCAGCCCGAGCCAGATCGTCGCCTCATAACCGGAAACGCCCGCCTCGATGGCCGTCGGAACGTCGGGGAGCACCGCGGAACGGGTCTTGCCGGTTGTGGCGAGCGCGCGCACCTGGTTTTCTGCAACATTCGGGGCCATCGCCGGCACGGCATCGATCATCATCTGGACCTGGCCACCGATGACGCCGCTGCGGGCTTCGCCGCTGTTGCGGTAGGGCACGTGCACGACGTTGATCCCGGCCATGGCTTTGAACAATTCGCCCGCCATGTGATACGGTGTCCCTTGACCCGACGAGGCGTAGTTCAGCTTTCCGGGCTCTGCCTTTGCGAGCGCGATGAATTCCTCGAGCGTCCTTGCCGGCACGGCGGGGTGAACCACGATCACGAGATCCGATGTGTTCAGCGATGCGACCGGCACGAGGTCGCGCATCAGCTCGTATTTGCGTTGGGGCACCAGCGATTCATTCGCGGTCTGAGTGTTCGACATCATCAGAAGGGTGTAGCCATCGGCGGGCGCCTTCGCGACCTCGAGTGTGCCGATCACGCCGCCGGCGCCGGTGCGGTTCTCCACCACGAAGGGCTGGCCGAGGCTTTCCTGCAGGATGCTGCCGATCTGCCGCGCAACGACGTCGGCCGGACCGCCGGGGCCGAAGGGAACGATGATTCTGACCGGCCGCGCGGGGTAATCCTCGGCGTCGGCATACGAGCCCGACATCGACACGGTCAGCAATGCCGCGACACACATCAAGGCGTACCGAAAGCCCGCCATTGATCGTCTCCCCCAACTTTAGTCTTGTTTCTTGATCAGAAGTCTAGCTGCAACCTGAAGGCTCTGTCGACGACAGACTCCGTCTTCGCGCATCGGAATAAGAGCGGGAAGACGGTGTACTCAAACTTCGCCATCACGTGCGGGGAATCAAATGAGGAAACATCCTGGGCTATCGCGGCGCGATCTGCTGAAGGGCTCCAGCGCCGTGCTGGCGGGCGCCGCCTTTTCAACGCGTGTGATTGCTGCCGCGCCACCTGCGGAACCGGTGACGCCGGCGCTGATCGAGGCCGCGAAGAAGGAAGGACAGGTCGTCTATTACACCTCGACCGATCTGCCGGTCGCCGAGAAGCTGGCGAAGGCATTCGAAGCGAAATATGCCGGGATCACCGTGCGTGTCGAACGCACCGGCGCGGAGCGCGTCTTCCAGCGGGTCGGCCAGGAATATTCCAGCAACATTCACGCGGTTGATGTCGTCAATTCCTCCGACGCCGCGCATTTCATCGTGTGGAAGCGCGACGGCATCCTTGCGCCCTATGTTCCGGAGGAGGTCGCGAAATACTACCCCGACGAGCATCGCGATCCCGACGGCCAGTTCGCGAGCTTTCGGGTCTGGCTGTCGATCATTGCCTACAACACCAACCTCGTGAAGGCCGAGGAGGCACCGAAGAGCTTTGCCGATCTGCTCGATCCGAAATGGAAGGGCAAGATCGTCAAGGCACATCCCGGCTATAGCGGCACCATCATGACCGCGACCTATCAGATGCAGCGCGATCTCGGCTGGAGCTTCTTCGAGCAGCTCGCCAAGCAGAACATCATGCAGGTGCAGTCCTCGACCGATCCACCGAAGAAGCTCGATCTCGGCGAGCGTGCGGTGATGGCTGACGGCAACGAGTACAACATCTTTCAGCTGAAGGAGATGGGCCGCCCGGTCGAGCCGGTCTATGCCACCGAAGGATCACCGCTCATTGTCGGCCCGAACGGCATCTTCAAGGACTGCCCGCATCCGAATGCCGCAAGGCTGTTCCAGTCGTTTGCGCTGGGGCGCGAGGGCCAGCAGCTCAACATCGAGATCGGCGGCCTGAGGTCTGTCCACGCGCAGGCCAAGGAGAAGGCCGGACGGACGCCGTTGAAGGACATCAAGACGATGAAGGACGACCCCGTCGCGGTGGAGCGGGAAGGCGAATCGATCAAGACGCGCTACAGCCGCATCTTCCGCGTTTGACGGACGGCGGGGACTGGTAGCCGCGCTGTCCGGACGGCGGTCGTCGCATGGCTCATGCCCGGTTTTTGCCCGGGCTGGGTCAATAATGCCCCTCGGCGGAGGGGATATTTGATGTTACCAATTTGGCATGAACCAGCATGCCAAGGTCGACATCCGCCATTCCACCTGTCCGCACGACTGCCCCTCGGCATGTGCGCTCGACGTCGAGGTGATCGAAGGACGTTCGATCGGCAGGGTACGCGGCTCCAAGCAGCAGACCTATACGGCCGGCGTGGTCTGCGCCAAGGTCGCGCGTTATGCCGAGCGCATTCATCATGCCGAACGGTTGATGCATCCGCTGCGCCGGACCGGGCCGAAGGGTTCCGGCCAGTTCACGCGGATTTCCTGGGACGAGGCGCTGGACGAGATCGCCGCGCGTTTCGACGCCGCCGAGCGCGAGTGCGGCGCCGAGTCGGTCTGGCCTTACTACTACGCCGGCACAATGGGGCTCGTGATGCGCGACGGCCTCAATCGCCTGTCGCATGTGAAGAAGTATTCGCGCTTCTACGGCACGATCTGCTCGACCATCGCGCGCATCGGCTTTGCCGCCGGGACCGGCAAGATCGCCGGCGTCGATCCGCGCGAGATGGGGGTTTCCGACCTCGTCGTGATCTGGGGCACCAACCCGGTGAACACCCAGGTCAACGTGATGACGCATGCATCGCGCGCGCGGAAGGAGCGCGGCGCGAAGATCGCGGCGGTCGACGTCTACAACAACGAGACCATGAAGCAGGCCGACATCAAGATCCTGCTGCGGCCAGGAACCGATGGCGCCTTCGCCTGCGCTGTGATGCACGTGCTGTTCCGCGAGGGATTTGCCGATCGCGAGTACCTTGCGCGCTACACCGATTGCCCCGATGAGCTCGAAGCGCATCTGAAGACTCGCACGCCGGAATGGGCCTCGGCGATCTCGGGCGTGCCGGTCGCGGAGATCGAGGCATTCGCGCGGCTGGTCGGACAGACCAAGCGCTCGTTCTTTCGTCTGGGCTACGGTTTCACCCGCAGCCGCAACGGCGCTGCGCAGATGCACGCTGCGTCGTGCATTCCCGCTGTCACCGGCGCCTGGCAATATGAGGGCGGCGGCGCCTTCTTCAACAATGCCGGAATTTGGCGCTTCGACGAGTCGATCATCGAGGGCCACGATGCGATCGATCCCACGACGCGGGTGCTCGATCAGTCGAAGATCGGCCGCATCCTGACCGGCGATGCCGAGGCGCTGCGCGGCGGCGGGCCGGTTAAGGCGATGCTGATCCAGAACACCAATCCGATGACGGTGGCGCCCGAGCAGGCGCTGGTGCGCCAGGGGTTCGCGCGCGAGGATCTGTTCGTGGCGGTGCATGAGCAGTTCATGACCGAGACGGCGCAGATGGCTGATATCGTGCTGCCGGCGACGATGTTCCTGGAGCACGACGACCTCTATTACGGCGGTGGCCATCAGCACATCTCGGTCGGTCCGAAGCTGATCGATCCGCCCGGCGAGTGCCGCTCGAACCACGAGGTGCTGCAGGGGCTCGGCCGCAGGCTGAATGCCGCGCATCCCGGCTTCGACATGACGCCGCGCCAGCTGATCGACGCGACGCTGAAGAAAAGCGGGCACGGCGATATCGGGGCGCTGGAGGCCGACATCTGGCGCGATCTGCAGCCCGATTTCCGCACCTCGCATTATCTCGACGGCTTTGCCCATGCCGACAAGAAGTTCCACTTCAAGGTCGATTGGGGCACGGTGCCGGTCGGTTCAGGAGGGCTGATGGGCGCGTGGGACAAGATGCCCTCGCTGCCCGACCACTGGACGATCATCGAGGAGGCGGACGCGCAGCATCCGTTCCGGCTCGCGACCTCGCCGTCGCGCAGCTTCCTCAACACCAGCTTCAACGAAACGCCGTCGTCGCAGGCCCGCGAGGGCGCGCCGACCGTGATGATCCATCCCGACGATGCGGCTGGCCTGTCGATCGCGGATGGCGACGCTGTGACGCTCGGCAACATGCGCGGCGAGACCACGCTGACCGCAAGGCTGTTCGATGGCGTTCGCCGCGGCGTGCTGATTGCCGAGTCGATCCATCCGAACAAGTCGCATATCGGCGGCCGCGGCATCAACATGCTGACCGGGGCCGAAGCCGTCGCTCCGGTCGGCGGCGCCGCGTTCCACGACAATAAGGTCTGGATCAGGAAGGCGCCGGCCGCCGCATAATCCTGCTTGCAGTCGGTGCCGATCCTGCCGCAAATGTCGGCTGACAACAGCACACGGGCAGGAAAGAAGGCGGGAAACATGACCGACAACAGCGTTCTTCTCGAAAAGCGCGGGCAGGCGTTCTGGATCACCATCAACCGCCCGGACAAGCGCAACGCGCTCAATGCCGGCGTGATCGCAGGCATCGCCAAGGGCTACCGCGAGGCGCATGACGACAAGGACGTGCGCGTCATCGTGCTGACCGGCGCGGGTGACAAGGCATTCTGCGCCGGCGCCGATCTGCAGAATAGCGGCGCCGCGTTCTCGATGGATTTCTCGCGTCCCAATGTCGACTACGCCGATTTGCTGAGGCTGTCGCAGAACGCGACCAAGCCCGCGATCGCGCGGGTCGGCGGCGTCTGCATGGCCGGCGGCATGGGGCTGTTGTGCATGACCGACATGGCGGTGGCCGCCGAGGGCGTGATCTTCGGCCTGCCGGAGGTGAAGGTCGGCGTGTTTCCGATGCAGGTGCTGAGCCTGCTGCAGTCGATCGCGCCCGCCCGCCTCGTCAACGAATGGGCGCTGACCGGCGAGCCGTTCGACGCCGCGACGGCCAAGGCTGCGGGTCTTCTCACTACGTTGTGCCGGCAGCCGAGCTCGACGCCAAGGTCGATTGGCTGATCGGCCGCATCGTCGACAAGTCACCGACCGCGATCCGCCGCGGAAAATACGCGATGCGCGCGATCGCGTCGATGTCGTTCGACGAGAGCATCGCCTACACCGAAAGCCAGATCGCGCTGCTCGCGATGACCGAGGACGCCAAGGAAGGCCTTAAGGCTTTCGGCGAGAAACGCAAGCCGACATGGACCGGGCGTTAGGCGGAGGGTCGATTGCAAGCTCTCCGAGCTAGAAGCGTGCACCGCCGTGGATAAAAGAAAATCAAGCGTGTCGATTGCTCGAAACGATTGAAGAATGAGGAGCGAGCACGCCTTCTGACAAGAGGCTCGTCCTGGCTCGCTCCTCGCGGCGCTTCTTGGCGGCCACGATCAATTGCTTCCGCGTGCGTTTGGCGTAGGTGGGTAGTTGTAGTCTCGAACGATGGCGGCCGGCGGCACGCAGTTCAGCGTCCGTAAGATCGCTGTCTGCGCCTTCGGTGAAGCCGCCGTGGCGAAAGGACGT
The DNA here is from genome assembly GCF_001189845.1 of Bradyrhizobium tropiciagri. Lineage (GTDB taxonomy): Bacteria > Pseudomonadota > Alphaproteobacteria > Rhizobiales > Xanthobacteraceae > Bradyrhizobium > Bradyrhizobium tropiciagri. The sequence continues at coordinate 38,762 of NZ_LFLZ01000002.1, read as the reverse complement.
AAATGAGAGCTCGTTCCGAAGTCCCGCTGCTATGATTATCTTTTTAACGACATGCCGAAGGTAGCGCAGATCCTTGCGCTCGGTGATCCACGGGAGAGGAGTAGGCGACGTGCGATGAGCATGATCGCGGCGAAACGCCAGTCCTGAAGCGACTGAGTCTTTGAGAGCATCAAGCTCCGCCATCAACTCAGGGAAGAGCAGCACACTGTTCTCATCGACCAAAGGCCACCAGGCTTCTTCGCCATTCTTTGGGTGCATAATCCTCACGCTGTTGGGGCGTTCTTTCGGTCGATAGTGCTCGATTTCGAAGACTCCGAATATATGTTCCTCGCGCTGCAGCCACTCCCAGGTCAGCAATGCGGCGGTTGCGATCGAGTGGTACCCCAGTCTCTTTGCGGCTTGCCTGAAGGCGACAAGCTCGTCCCAGGTTGCGGTAGGCGTCTCTCGCAGGGCCTGACCAGGGGCGCGCGATTTTAAGCCCATCCGCGAGAATGGGTTGATGGCTGGCACTTTCGTTTCCTGGGCGCGCTGACCAACGAACCAGGCGCGCCTGCAGGCGGTCATGGCAGCGTTGGCGAAACGCCGACGCTCGCGCTTGATGATGTTTCCGTCCGCGTCCTTGTATTGAACGACGAGCAGATTTGCATAAACCGCATCGACAAATGCTTTGGAAAAATCAGCAATCTGTTTCGAGCCCGCGCGGCTACCGTCGCTCAATTCGTGGTTGGCGAATAGCGCCAGGCCTTGGTCGTATAAGCGTTGGGTCTTGAAATCGATTTCACGCCATCGGTGGTTGGCTTTGAAAACGCCAACAAGCCAATCAAAAGTGCCAGGCACAGGAGACGCCGGGACCATGTCGGTCAATCCGCCCGAACGCCAGCTGTCGAAGGCAGGCAGCAGAATATTCTTGGTTCTGTTGAGAGCGGTTGCATAGTCTTCTCCCAGTGCTTCAGCTGTGACAGGGCAGCCTTCATTGCGAGCCCACGTTGGTGGCTCGAAGAAATTTCTGCACCGGCAATGGCGCAGGTCCAACACGGCGTGGTAACACCGGCCGTGCAGAAATTTCGGCCGCCCGGCGGCTGCACAGAGCAGCTCAGGCAGCAGTGGAAGGCGATGGGCGGCGAACTGGACTGCGCCGAACAGGAGCCGGTGCAGGTGCCGGCCCCACCTGCGACTGCACAATCGGTCCCGGCCCCGCAGCCGGTGTCGACGCCGCAGCCGGTGATCCAACCTCCAAGTCCGAAGGACATTGTCACGTCCAACAATGATAATCTCGGCAGATCGACAGCTTCGACCTTCGGAGGAGGGGCGATCTTTGACCCCACGACCGGGCAGGTTACTCACTTTTCAACACTTGTGAACGGAACGCCCTCCACCAATGTTGGCGGCGCGCTCGAAGCGATCGAACAACAGATTGCCACGATGAGCTCCTCCATGACCAACGATATCGGAAGCGGCACGATCGGGCTGGTCCGGCAGACGGACCCAACAGCGGCCGTGACCATTGCTGCCAAGACGGGCGGCAAGCTCGTCGATCTGACCGGCAGCGACGGCCGTCGGACCTTGACGGGCATCACAAATGGCGCAGTCTCGGCGCAATCGTCTGATGCGCTCACGGGGCAGCAGCTGTACCGGTCAGCCGATTCGGTCGCGACCTGGCTTGGCGGTGGCTCCCACGTCAATTCCGATGGAACCGTGTCGCAGCCCTCGTATACGATCCTCGATAGCACCTATCATGACGTCGCCTCTGCCCTGAATGCTGCGTCTGTGAACAGCATTCGATATGACGTCTCAGCAGACGGTCATCGCCTGAATTCGGTAACTCTGCAGGGCGGCTCTCCCGGCGCTGTAGCGCTGCACAATGTGGCCGCGGGTACTGCGGCGAACGATGCGACCAACCTGAAGCAACTGAATGACGGTCTCGCCGCGCTGGGTACTGAAGACCGGATGTATACAGATCGAAAGGTGGCCGCCGTGGACCGTCGCGCGCGAGCGGCTGGTTCGGCAGCGATGGCAGCGGCGGGACTCGCCTTCTCGGATGAGGCCAAAGGCGATCGCTCCGTAGCGATCGCGATCGGCACCTTCCGGGACTCGGTTTCATTGGCGGGAGGCCTTGCCTACCGCGTGAGTGATGCGGTGCGCCTCAAGGCCAGTGTGTCCTACACGCCGGACACGGGCGACGTCGGAGCCTCCGGCTCAATCGGCGTCAGATTCTGATCTCCTCTGCGCAGCGCCATTTTCGCTCGGATCCGCCGCCATCAATCCGGAAACAAGCCATGCCCAGGTCACGCTTGCCTCGTGTTGCTGCTTGGCTCTTGCCATTGGCCTTGGCCGGCTTGTCGGCGGCGATCGCGTCCGATCCTGCACCCCGGCCTTCGAGTCAGACTGGAGCGGCCCCCGCCAGCATTGTATCCGAGCCGGCAAAGGCAACTTCGCTTGGATTCGAGTGGGCGAGCGTCTTCACGCCAGGAAAATCGGCCGCGGCGGGCGACTACACCCGCACGATCAGGCCTTTCTTCGATTGGATCCAGGTTTGCGATGAGGTCCGCAACGCGCGGCGCATCTGCTATCTGGAAACGATCTCGCACGGTGATGCCGCGCGATTGAACTGGCGTATCGCGCTCACCAAGGATGGACGATCGATGGCGCTGATCATGCTGCCACGCGACAGCAGTGCGGAGGTCGGTGTCACGGTCTCCTTTGGCGGCTTCGCGCGCGTCGTCAAGCCGCTGATCTGCGACCAGGCGCTATGCGCCGCAACGTTTCCTGCGGACGCCGCTTTGATCTCGTTACTGGGACGTGAGGACCATGCCACGATCGTGTTCGAGCGAGTTGGCAAGCCCATCACGATAATGGCGAGCTTGCGGGGCCTTATGTTGGCACTGACGGATCTTTCGCAGGCGGTGGCTCCTGCCACCCCGGCACGCCCTCCAGCGAAGCCCGTGGCGCGCCGGACATCGACCGAAGCCGTCGCTGCCACCCCAGGCGACGGCGGCCCCTGGAAGGGCATCCGATAACGCTTCGCCTGATAACTCCCACATGGTCAACGTTCGGGCTGGAGCGTTTTCTTTGCGCTCGAAAGCGCCCTATGCCCTCGCTGAAAAGCGGTCGAATGCGGTGAGTGTCTGGATCCGCACCTCAACTTCCCTTTGATAGATCGTGCTCTGCAGATATTCGATTTCGGCTGTCTGATTGGGCTCATCGACGTCAATGTACCAGGACCGCGGCCGGCCATCGGCGCCGTCGCTCCAGCGATAGCCGCGGCGCTTGAGCTCGTCCTTGAGCTCGAACGGCGACTGCTCAGCCCAGATCCGGATCGTCTTGCGGCGGGCTCGCTCGAGCAGCACGGAAAGCACGGTGCGATCGAGCTGGGGCAGGGTCATGGCGAGGATTTCGAGCAGCGCCAGGCAATCGTCGACCGCCCGGTGCGCCTCGTGAAACAGCCCGGCTTTCATCAGGAGATAGGACAGGCGCGATCCCTCGAAGCCAAGGCCGCGCCATTCGACCTCGCTCACCGAGCAGGCCCAGGCCTTGTGCGTGAACAGGGGCGCATAGCGCTCCATGAACTTGCGATCGAAACCGGCATTGTGGGCGATGACCACGACCGCATCGGAGATGAAGGCGTTGATGCGCTCCTTATCGAGGCCGTGGTGCTTGACCATCTCGTCGGTGATACCGGTCAGCGCCGTGATCTCGATGGGAATTGCGATCGACGGCTGATTGAAGCAACTGAAAGTATCGATGACCCGGCCGATCCTACCGTCGGAAAGATAGGTGAACTTGACCATCCCGAGCTCGATGATCTCGTCTTTGGCCGTATCGAGTCCGGTGGTTTCGACATCGAGCAGGATTGCGATCTTGGTCGATTGCCCGTCGCTTGGAGCAAATTCGGAGCGGGGAACCAGCCGCCGCAGCACCCGGTAATCGGGTGACTGCTCCAGCATGCCGGCGATCTCGGCAAGAGTCGGCTGAACGGTCATATTGGGCCGTGTGAGAACATAGAGCTTGTTTGATAGCTCGCAAGTCTATCCGATCGGATCGGGCCCGGCATCGCAGCCCCTGTGGATAGGTCATTGGTGCGCGGAGAGTTCCTGGCACCAGGAGGGCTTCTCCCGTCGAACCGGATTGACGATCCGGTCGATCATCGTCCTATAATTGAAAGCTGTACTTGTTTGAACCAAGCGGCGAGAGCGGCGAAGACCAAACAGCTGTTGTCATCCGATGTTGGCCTTCAGGCCGGCGGCTTCGATGCCAGCTACGGCGCAGATCTCGTCATTGTCCGAGGTGTCGCCGCTGACGCCGACGGCGCCGAGCAGGGAAGAGCCGTCCATGATCAGCACGCCGCCGGGGACCGGCACCAGCCGGCCCTGCGCCAACGTGTTCACGGAATTGATGAAATAGGCCTGCTCCTGGGCGCGCTGAAACAGCGCCCGCGATCCCATCCCGAGCGCCAGCGCGCCATAGGCCTTGCCATGGGCGATCTCTGCCCGCATCAGGCTGGTGCCGTCCTGTGCCGCCGTCACCTTCACCGCGCCGCGCGCGTCGAGAATGGTGACGACAAGCGGCTTGAACTTCTTCTCGACGCCCTTGGCCAGCGCGGCATCCAGAATCTTGCGGGCAGTTTCGAGAGTGAGCTCAGCCATGGGCCTCTTCCTTTGTCGGTGACAATCTGTCGGAATTCGATGTCGCACGTTTCAGGCTCATCGCCAATACGCTGGCGACATGCAGCGGCGTGCGGCCGCTGCCGTCCTTGATCTGGTGCCGGCAGGAGGTGCCGTCGGCCACGATCAGCGTCTCCTGGTCGGCGCTCCGAACCGAAGGGAGCAGCGACAGCTCGGCCATTTCGATCGAGGCCTGATAGGTGTCGGCGCCATAGCCGAACGCGCCGGCCATGCCGCAGCAGCTCGACTCGATGGTCTTGACGTCGAGGCCCGGCACCAGGCGCAGCACCTTCTCCACCGGCTTGAATGCGCCGAAGGATTTTTGGTGGCAATGACCATGCACCACGGCCGTGCCGGCGACCGCGCCGAGCGGCAAAGCGAGGCGCCCGGCCTCGGCCTCGCGCACCAGAAATTCCTCGAACAGCAGCGCGTGCGCGCTGACCGTTTTGGCGGCCTCATCCGAACGCAGCGAGAGCAGCTCGTCGCGCAGGGTCAGCAGGCAGCTTGGCTCGAGACCAATGATCGGCACGCCGCGGGCCGCGAACGGGACGTAGGTCGCAACCAGCCGGTCAAGCTCGGCTCGGGCCTGCTCCACCAGTCCGGCCGACAGGAACGTTCGCCCGCAGCATGGCGGCCGCCCGCCGTCCGATGGCCTCGGCAGATGCACGCGATAGCCGCCGGCGACAAGCACCTCGATCGCGGCGTCGAGATTCTCCCGCTCGTAGCCGCGGTTGAACGTGTCGGCGAACAGCACCACTTCGCGGCCATCGGCCGGACCCAGCGCCGTGGCGTCGGGCCGGAACGTGTCGCGGCGAAAATCCGGCAGCGCGCGCCTGGCGCTGATCCCCGCGAGTTTCTCGAACAGCGCGCGCAGCAGCGGGCTGCGGTTACGCCAGTTCGCGATCGGGGCAAAGCGCGCGGCGAGATCGAGGTAGCGCGGCAGATAGCCGACCAGCCGGTCACGCAGCGACAGGCCGTGCGTCGCGGCGCGCGCGGCCAGTACCTCGATCTTCATCTTGGCCATGTCGACCCCGGTCGGGCATTCATGGCGGCACGCCTTGCAGGAGACGCAGAGCTTCAGCGTCTCCATCATCTCGTCGGAGGCGAGCGCGTCCGCCCCCAGCTGGCCCGAGATCGCGAGCCGCAGCGTATTGGCGCGGCCGCGGGTGACGTCCTTCTCGTTGCGCGTGGCGCGATAGGACGGGCACATCACGCCGCCTTCGAGCTTCCGGCAGGCGCCGTTGTTGTTGCACATCTCGACGGCGCCCTGGAAGCCGCCGCCGGCGCCAGGATAGGCCGACCAGTCGAGCACCGTCTTCAATTCGCCGACGCGATAGTCCGGCGCGTAGCGGAACAGCGAGCGGTCGTCCATCCTGGGCGGATCGACGATCTTGCCCGGATTGAGCGTATTGCCGGGGTCGAAACGCTGCTTCACTTCGCGGAAATCGGCGACGATGCGCGCGCCGAACATCGTCTCGTGGAATTCCGAGCGCACCAGGCCGTCGCCGTGCTCGCCGGAATGCGAGCCCTTGTATTCACGCACCATCGCGAAGGCTTCCTCGGCAATGGCGCGCATTGCCTTGACGTCCTTCTCGAGCTTGAGATTGAGCACTGGCCGCACATGCAGGCAGCCCTCGGAGGCGTGCGCATACATGGTGCCGCGGGTGCCGTGCTTGGTGAACACGGCATTGAGCCGTTCGGTGTAGTCGGCGAGACGCGGCAGCGGCACCGCGCAGTCCTCGACGAACGAGACCGGCTTGCCTTCCTGCTTCATCGACATCATGACGTTGAGGCCGGCGGCGCGGAAATCGGCGATGCCGGTCTGCAGCGCCGGCTCGACGAGCTCGACCACGCCGCCCCATTTGCGCTGCGGTCTGTCCCAGCCGAAGCCGAGATCGCTCATCAACTCGCCGAGCTGCTTGAGTCGGGCGAGATTGTCAGCCTGATCTTCTTCGGCGAACTCGACCACCAGGATCGCGTCGGGATCGCCGCGCACCGCAGCCGAGATGATCGGCTGGAACATCGCGATCTCGCGCCCCAGCGCGATCATGGTGCGGTCGACCAGCTCCACGGCAATGGGTCGCAGCTTCACCAGATGCTGGGCCGCGTCCATCGCCTCGTAGAAGCTGCCGAAATGACAGACGCCGAGCGCCTTGTTGCGGATCACGGGCCACAGCTTCAGCTCGACCTGGGTCGTGAAGGCGAGGGTGCCCTCGGAGCCGACCAGCAGATGCGCCATGTTGTTCGGCGCATTCCGCGGCACCAGCGCGTCGAGATTGTAGCCGCCGACGCGGCGCTGCACCTTGGGGAATTTGTCCGAGATCTCGAGCGCCTCGCGCTCGCCGAGATCGAGCATGTCGCGGAACAGCTTCAATCCGCTGTCGGAGCCATTGATCCGCGTCAGGTCGCGCGGCACCTCGCCGAAATGCAGCAGCGTGCCGTCGGCGAGCGCCGCATCCATCGACAGCGTGTTGTCGCGCATCGTGCCGTAGCGCAGCGAGCGGCCGCCGCAGGAATTGTTGCCGGCCATACCGCCGATCGTGGCGCGTGACGCGGTCGAAACGTCGACCGGAAACCACAGCCCGTGCTTCCTGAGTTGCCGATTGAGATCGTCGAGCACGATGCCGGGCTCGACCACACAGCTGCGGTTCGCGACGTCGAGTGAAATGATCTTGTTCAGATGTTTCGACAGGTCGACCACGATGCCGTCATTGACGGTCTGGCCGCATTGCGAGGTGCCGCCACCGCGCGGGGTCACGATCCGCCCGGCGTCGCGGACGATCGCAAGCGTCCGCAGCGCCTCGTCGACGGTCCGCGGCACCACCACGCCGGCCGGCATGATCTGGTAGAACGAGGCGTCGGTCGCGTAGCGGCCGCGGTTGAAGGCATCAAAAAACACGTCGCCGGTCAGGTCGGACCGCAGGCGCTGTTCGAGCGATGAGACGTTCTTCATCCCAGATCCGATGTGATCCATGACGTGACGCAGGCGCCTGCTCAGCTCATGGATTATGCATTCTCTCGAGTTTAGAATTACATTATGAATTCAAAACGGGCAAGGATCGCGATCCAATCGCAATCCCTTGGCCCACCCTTTAGTCGCCCTGGGGCGTCGTTTCCAGGTCGGCGCCCTGGGCTTCCGCGAGGTGATCGATCGCGGCGGATCGCTTGTTGCGCAGGTGCTGGAACAGGATGTCGCTGAGCTCGCTTGCTGCTCGCCGCCGCAGCGCATCGAGGATCGCCTCGTGCTCGCGCATCGCCTCCGCCCAGCGTTGCCGCTTGCGGGCGAAATTGGCGGAATAGCGCACGCGACGGATCCGGCCCGCGAAGTTGGCGTAGGTCGTCTTCAGCGTCTCGTTGCGCGCAGCCGCGACGATGCTCTCGTGGATCTGCTGGTTGGTCTGGAAATAACCGTGCATGTCGCGGTGCAGATAGTGGCCGTACATCTCGTAGTGCAGGCGCTCGATCGCGGCGATTTCTTCGTCCGTGATGGCTTCGCACGCCAATCGTCCGGCCAGGCTCTCCAGCCCGGCCATGACGTCGAACAATTCCTCGAGGTCGCGCTGGCTGAGCTGGCGCACCCGCGCGCCGCGATTGGGCAGGAGCTCGATCAGGCCTTCGGCGGCCAGCACCTTGAGCGCCTCGCGCAGCGGCGTCCTGGAGATCCCCAGCATCTCGCAGAGCTGGCGTTCCGGAACGCGGGCGCCCTCGGGAATGTTGCCTTCCACCACATAGTCGCGCAGCCGCAGCAGGATCTCGCCGTGCAGCGAGGCCTCCTGGCGGTCGCCGCCGTTACCGATGGTGGGCGGGGTGATCGGAACCCCGGTTTCGGGAATCGCGGATTTCATATTCTGAACAATAATTTGCCGGCGCGGTCGCGTCGACGTCCTCAATAGAATACCAAAATTGGATTGAAAAGACAAAAAATGAATGCAAAATAGCTTCACTAAGGCCGGAATCCGGCGATTGGGAGGTTCTCATGCATCAAGGGCGCCATTTTCTGCAGATTCCCGGGCCGAGCCCGGTCCCCGATCGCATTCTTCGCGCGATGGATATGCCGGTCATCGACCACCGCAGCGCGGAGTTCGCCGCGCTTGGCCGGACGGTCCTCGAAGGGAGCGCCAAAATCTTCCAGACCAAAGGTCCGGTGGTGATCTTCCCGTCTTCGGGCACCGGCGCCTGGGAAGCTGCGATCGTCAACACGCTGTCGCCCGGCGACAAGGTCCTGATGGTCGAGACCGGCCACTTCGCCACGCTGTGGCGGCAACTCGTCGGCCGGTTCGGCATCGAGGTCGACTTCATCTCCGGTGACTGGCGCCGCGGCGCTGACCCCGCCCAGATCGAAGCAAAACTCGCTGATGACACCGCGCACAGCATCAAGGCGGTGATGGTCGTCCACAACGAGACCTCGACCGGCGCGACCAGCCGAATCGGTGACATCCGTGCGGCCATCGACCGTACCTCGCATCAGGCGCTGTTGATGGTCGACACCATTTCCTCGCTCGGCTCGGTCGATTACCGGCACGACGAATGGAAGGTCGACGTCAGCGTCAGCTGTTCGCAGAAGGGGTTCATGCTGCCGCCCGGCCTCGGCTTCAACGCGATCTCGGAAAAGGCCCGCGCCGCGTCGCGCAGCAACAAGATGCCGCGCTCCTACTTCGATTGGGAGGAGATGCTGAAGCCGAACGCCAACGGCTTCTTCCCCTATACGCCGGCAACGAACCTGCTCTACGGGCTGCGCGAGGCCATCGCGATGCTGCTGGAGGAGGGGCTCGACAACGTGTTCGCGCGCCATCAGCGGCTGGCCGCGGCGACGCGTGCCGCCGTCAATCATTGGGGGCTCGAGGTGCTGTGTCAGGAGCCCGCCGAGTTCTCGCCGGTGCTGACCGCGGTGCTGATGCCGCCCGGCCATGATGCCGACCAGTTCCGCAAGGTCGTGCTTGACAATTTCAACATGTCGCTCGGCTCCGGCCTGTCGAAGGTCGCCGGCAAGGTGTTTCGCATCGGTCATCTCGGCGAATGCAATGAGCTGACGCTGCTTGGCGCGCTCACTGGCGTCGAGATGGGGTTGTCGGTCGCCGGTGTGCCGCATCGCGCGGGCGGCGTCGCGGTTGCGATGAAGCTGCTCGAGCAGCGCGACCAGCGCAATGCGTCGTCGCATCTGAAGGTGGTCGGCACCTAGCGCGTCGCGAACGCCAACGACTTAAGAAAAATCGCGGATCAGGGAGGGGATGTATGAGGCTTCGGTTCAAGGCCACCCACGTCGTGTTGGCCATGCTCTGCGTGATGTATTTCATCACCTATGTCGACCGGGTGAACATCGGTACCGCGGCCAGTGAGATCCAGAAGGAGCTCGGCCTGTCCAATACCGAGCTAGGCCTGGTGTTCTCGGCGTTCGCCTACCCGTATCTGCTGTTCCAGGTGATCGGCGGCTGGGTCGGCGATCGCTTCGGGCCGCGCCAGACCCTGTTCTGGTGCGGCATGATCTGGGCGGCGGCGACCATCATGACCGGCTTTGTCCATGGTCTCGCGGCGCTGTTCGTCGCGCGGTTCGCGCTCGGGTTCGGCGAAGGCGCGACGTTTCCGACCGCAACGCGCGCGATGCAGTACTGGACGCCGGCGAACCGCCGCGGCTTCGCGCAAGGCCTGACACACTCGTTTGCGCGGCTCGGCAATGCGGTGACCCCGCCGGCCGTCGCGCTCCTGATCCTCTGGCTGACCTGGCGTGGCGCATTCGTCGTGCTCGGTATCGTCAGTCTGCTGTGGGGTATTGTGTGGGTCTGGTACTTCCGCAACGAGCCGAAGGACCATCGCTCCATCACCGAAGCCGAGCTTGCGACCTTGCCGCCGCGCCCGCAGGGCGAACGGCCGAAGGTGCCGTGGGGACCGCTGTTGCAGCGGATGTGGCCCGTGACACTGACCTATTTCTGCTACGGCTGGTGCCTGTGGCTCTACCTCAACTGGCTGCCGCTGTTCTTCAAGAACAATTACAGCCTCGATCTGAAGAACTCGGCGCTGTTCGCATCCGGCGTGTTCTTCGCCGGTGTCGTCGGCGACAGCATCGGCGGCGTCATCTCCGATCGCATCCTCGAGCGCACAGGCAATGTGCGCCTGGCGCGGCTCAGCGTGACAATCGTGGGTTTCGCGGGCGCCCTGCTGTCGCTGATGCCGATCCTGTTCGTGCACGACATCACGGTGGTCGCGCTGTGCCTGTCGGCCGGCTTCTTCTGCGCCGAGCTGGTGATCGGCCCGATGTGGTCGATCCCGATGGACATCGCGCCGAAATATTCCGGCACCGCCGCGGGGATCATGAATACCGGCTCGGCCTTCGCGGCCATCGTCTCGCCGCTGGTCGCCGGCTTCGTCATCGACGCCACCGGGAACTGGTACCTTCCGTTCCTGATGTCGATGGGCCTGCTGCTGCTCGGCGGTTTCTCGGCATTTCTGATGCACCCCGAGCGGCCGTTCGAGGAGGCCGGCGCACCGGTCGTGCAGCGCAATGTGGTGGCCGCCGAGTGAAGGGGCTGTAGGCCTTATTGGAGCGCCGTCAGATATGCATGACGGCCCCCCGCCGGGCCTAGGACAAACCCGGCGAATAGTGATATGCGAGCGGCTCACCACGACCAAGACAAGACCGGGAAAGACGCTCATGACCGTGCATAGTGGAAGGCATTTTCTGCAGATTCCGGGACCGACCAACGTGCCGGACCGGGTGCTGCGGGCCATGGATATGCCGACCATGGACCATCGCGGTGCCGAATTCGCCGAGATCGGCTTTGCCGTGATGTCGGCGATGCAGCGCGTGTTCCGCACCAAGCAGCCCGTGATCATCTACCCCTCGTCGGGGACCGGCGCCTGGGAAGCCGCGATCGTCAACACCCTGCAGCCCGGCGACAAGGTCTTGATGTGCGAGACCGGCCAGTTCGCCGTGCTGTGGCACGGCATTGCCGACAAGTTTAAGCTCGACGTCGACTTCATTGCGGGCGACTGGCGCCACGGCGCCGACCTTGAGCAGATCGAGGCCAGGCTGTTCGCCGACAAGGCGCACAAGATCAAGGCCGTCTGCATGGTCCATAACGAGACCTCGACCGCCTGCGTGACCTATCCGCTCAACGTCCGAAAGATCCTCGACACGCTGAAGCATCCGGCGCTTTTGATGGTCGACACCATCTCCGGCCTCGGCTCGCTGGAATATGAGCACGACGCCTGGGGCATCGACGTCTCGATCGCGGGGTCCCAGAAGGGGCTGATGCTGCCGCCCGGCCTCGGCTTCAACGCCGTGTCGGAGAAGGCGCTTGCCGTGGCCAAGGCCAATCCGGGCATGCGCTCCTATTGGGATTGGCAGGAGGTCATCAACATCAACAAGGCCGGCACCTGGCCCTACACGCCCGCGACCAACCTGCTGTTCGGCCTGCGCGAGGCGGTGAAGATGCTGGAGGAGGAGGGGCTGGAGAACGTCTTCGCCCGCCACAAGCGCCACAGCGAAGCGACGCGCGCGGCGATCGAGGTCTGGGGCCTGGAGACGCAGTGCCAGGAGCAGGGCGCGCATTCGCCGGCGCTGACCGCGGTGCGGGTGCCTGACGGCCACGACGCCGACCATTTCCGCAAGGTCGTGCTGGATAATTTCGATATGTCACTCGGCACCGGCCTCAACAAGGTCAAGGGCAAGGTGTTCCGGATCGGACACATCGGTCACTTCAATGACCTGATGCTGATGGGCACGCTGTCCGGCGTCGAGATGGGGCTTGATCTGGCCAAGGTGCCGCACCGCGGCGGCGGCGTGCTGGCGGCGATGGACGTCCTGAAGGGGCGCGACGCCGCGCAGGCCTCCAAGGCCGTCGCTTGAAAAGGCCATCGCCTGAAAGTCGAATCGTAACGAACAGAAAGAGCGAGACATGAACACGCCCGTCGCACCGACCGAAGACCTGATCTATTCCGTCGCGGACGGGATCGCGCGCATCACGTTCAACCGGCCGCAGGCGCGCAACGCACTGACCTTTGCGATGTATGAGCAGATGGCCTCGATCTGCGAGAACATCAATCAGGATCACGCCATCAAGGCGCTGATCGTGACCGGCGCCGGCGACAAGGCGTTCGCTTCGGGCACCGACATCTCCCAGTTCCGGGCGTTCAAGACCGCGCAGGATGCGCTGGATTATGAGGCGCGGATCGACCGGGTGCTGGGAACGCTCGAACAGTGCCGCGTGCCTGTCATCGCCGCGATCGCCGGCGCCTGCACTGGCGGCGGCGCTGGCATCGCCGCGTGCTGCGACATCCGCATCGGCACCGAGGCGACGCGGATCGGCTTCCCGATCGCGCGCACGCTCGGCAACTGCCTCTCGATGTCCAACATCTCGCGCCTGGTGTCGCTGATCGGTCCGGCGCGGACCAAGGACCTGATCTTCAAGGCGCGCCTCGTCGAGGCGCCGGAAGCGTTGGCGCTCGGGCTGCTGAACGAAGTCGTCCCCGATGTGGAGACCTTGCAACGCCGCGCCGACGAGACCGCGAAGCTCGTCGCCGGCCATGCGCCGATCACGTTAGAGGTGACCAAGGAAGCGGTCCGCCGCATCCGCCGCACGCTGTCGCGCGACGAAGGCGAAGACCTGATCCTGCGCGCCTACATGAGCGAGGATTTCCGCGAGGGCATGGACGCCTTCCTCAACAAGCGTGCGCCGAACTTCAAGGGTAGCTAACGCTTGTTCTAGGCGCTGGCACGTTCGCGAAAAGTCGAGTTTTTGTGTTAGATCAATGTCATTCCGGTCTTTCTCCTCTTGCAAACAATACTCGGCTTGTCGAATGGGTGCGCAGAAGCGCGTGGTGCGGCTCACAAGTTCAAGCTGCGTCTATCCCCGCTTCCGCTACCACAAGTTTTGGGTACTGCAGGTCGTTGGTTCGAATCCAGCTGCCCCGACCATCTAATCCGTTGAAACTGCCTATACATTTTTCCTCCGTTTTGACGATTGCGGCGCCCGCGCCACCTCGGGGAAGCACCGGGGAAGGGCGGGCCAGGTTTTCGAGCGCGCCTAGGTATTAGGGTGCACCCTTTGGCGCTCCCGAGACGGGTCAGCCTTAGTGAAGGCAGACAGAGCCGGCGAGGGCCTCCGCGCGTGCCGTCAGCATTACTTGAGCCGACGCCAAGGTCACCGCAGCGTCAATCTCCACCATGTTTCCGGCAAGGGGGCGAAATTGACCTGCGGCCTCACCACCGAGCGGCGCCAGCATGGCCGCGGCGATCGCGGAACTCACCTGGCAGCGGACGAGAGCATTTCCATCCTCGACATCGAGGAGGACGTCCACACCGTGGCGAGCGAGCTCGCGGCCGATTGAGATTTCCTTGCGATCAATCTTGGAAGCGGTTGCGGTGCGCATAACGTTTTGCCTTTCGAGCAAGAATGAAGCCCAGGGGCGAAATGACCGACGTTAGACGGCCCCGCGCGCCTTTAGGCTCGCGCCTTGGACATGCGCGCGCGGCCCCTGGACAAAATGGTGTCGCCGACTAACCGGAATGGCATTCGGCTAACGTTCGGGCTTTCGACCCGCGATCAGAATGCGCTCTTGGGGAAGATCAGCAACGAAAATTTTGTCTGAAAAAGTCTAATACGAATACCCGACGTGCACGCGATTGAGAGCGCTTCATTTTCTTCCGCTCTAGCGCATTTGTCGGTTTTCCAAATTCGCATGACCATACAAAAAGTGCCTGTGCCGCACCGGTTTCTGTGACTCATGGAGTCGCGCGCGGCCAACAATTTCGCTAGACTGGAGCGTATTCTCGGGAGGCGTGCATGAGAAAAGCCAGGCCATCGGAAGATCCTGCAGTCATTGCACTGAGCAGACTCCCTCGCTGCCGGCGACGATGACGAAGAGTACAACGTCGCGATCGCGCAGCTCGAGACTTGTCCCGCGCTGACAGCGCAAGGTGTGCGAGCGAAGCGCAATCTCGAGCGATCGCGCCAGGCGGCGTTAGAGCAGGGCGATCGCCTCACGTTTGACGGACGCATTATGATGCAGCGACTCGCTGATACGATTGACGAGGGGCTTTCGTTGTTGACGCGTGAAGCGCAGCGCCGCGCGCCGCGGCGTCCAACCCCGGAGGGTGGCCACCCCACCCCCCGGCAGGGGGTGCCGAGCTAAGCGTGTCGGGCCGCCGAACGCTTCCGCTAATTTTCAAAATCCCAAAAAGTCTCGGTCTTCCGACCTCGCTCTCGTCCGCAGCTGTCGATGCGGGGAGCCGTTGTCTGCCCGAAAGGCCGCACTGTCTGCAAGCTAAGCAGGATTCCTTCCACGCCGCCGACGCCGCAGTGTGTTGATTGCCCCTGTCCTGGAGACTTGAAGAGATCAGCTACTGCGTCGTAACCGCAATCACGTTTGGCGCCGGCAAGCTCTTTGCTGAACTCTGCAAAGCTAGCAGGTCCGTCAATAGCTGTAGTATACGGCTGGATGTGTCCGCACTTCCTGACGGATCAACGGCGATTGCAAACGGTTGACTTCGGAAATAGACCCATGGCTCCCCTGGAGAGGGCAAACGACGCTCGATGTTAAAGAGCCGGTAGCTTGCTGTCTCGTTCAGTTTGAGTTCGAGCGACGTTTCTAAGCCGTTTGCAAGGCCGAGTTCAGTCCGCGCCATTTCGCCGAGGAAGTAGATCATGCCCTCGAGCGATCGGATCGAAATGTTGAGGCCTTGGGCTACAGCATATTTTCTGCCGCCGAGAGCCGTAGAAGTTGAATTTGCGCCGCAGTAGTATTGCTCGCCGATTTCGATCGAGAGCGCCGGCTGATCGCCTGAGAATCCCAATGGGACGGAGAGACGTCGATTTGGCCGACCAACGATCGTCAGGTCGACGTTTTCTCGATAGGCTTTGGGTACCTCGAAGTTGCGCCGGAAGCAGAAGCGGTAGCCACCACCATTCTCGCGCTGCAGTTGATACGACGATTTTCCGTCAATTTTGGTTGGCAATTCTTTCAGTGTGGGCGGTGTGGTACTTGCTCCGATAATGGCCGAAAGCAGCTTAGGATCTTTGGCCTCGCTTTCCGTCAATACAGGCCCGATTGGCGCCGCCTTCTTGTCCGTCGCTTCGACGCTCAGTCCTTGTTGCAGCAACGCGTCAATTGCGTAGTAAAAGGCAAGAAAATAGCTTCGCTTGTCTCCGCGATTTCGAAGGATGTACTTTTTTCCATTCGCCGTAACCTCAATGTCTGAAATAAAAAGCGGTAGAAGTTGAGATGGCGTAAGGCCGTTTTGTCCATCGAGCATGTAAAAAGCAATTTGCTGCATGGATAGGGGCGTCTGGATTCCGGAATAGAATTCCTGGTTGTTCAGATTGCCCACATTGACGGTGTTTTGTCCTTGGAGGGTTACGCTGGGTGTGAGGCTAGCGCCACGGGCGGCAGCCGCGGCTGCTGCATTCATCGGAAACGGGATACTTGCCGTCGGTTGCGTGCTGACCGTTGATAAGCCCGAGACGGTCGTTACATCGGTGAATTGGAGCGGCTCCGCATAGGCTGCTCTCAGTACATTCATCAAGATTGTCGAACGCTTAGCTTCGGACGTCTGATCGTTATACTGGATGGCGCGCCCATTAAACTCATCAACCAGAGCGCAGCCACCTAGCAGAACAACACAAACTGAAAAAAGCGTCTTTGAAAATAGTCTTGTGACCGGCCTCATCGGTCCCCCCTTGACAGCCTAGACAATGTCGCGCGAACAATATCCCCATTGCTATCTTATGTTGCGCTTGCCTTGACGCAAGCGAGATTTTTATTGGAGAGTCATATGGCAAAGGTGGGTAAGCCTCGCTTTCGGTCAGCGGCTGAGCTTTTCGAGAAAGCCGGGACGCTGGATGTTTCCCACCGCACATTTACGGGCATGATTAAGCCAGCTGCCGACGATGAATCGGTCCTCTTCGCGCGGACCGGCGATTGCTCAACTTGGATTTCGCTACCGCTCGAGCATATCGAGGATGTCGCCCCAATTCGATGGGTGCATTGCGGTGACCAAAGATATCGACAGGTCCACGTCACAATGAAGGCACCCACGACACCCGAAGCCGGTGCGTTTGCTAATCTCGCTTCCTTTCATCACGCACAATTAAATGACGTCGGGCCTCCTGGCACGAGTTCGTGTCACTACGATTGGAAGCACGATCGCATCGTTTGTTCCTGACGCTCCTTGGAGCCGCAATACGCGTGGGTTGAGCGCGGCCCATCGGGTGGTTTGAAGAGTCAACGACAAAGGTGTTGTGCAAGAGGCCACGCCTCTTCTGGCGCTTCGAGCGGCGCGCTGCCGTTGCCGATCGCGGCGATCGATTCACTTTTCGACAACCGTTTCGCAGTTACAATTCCATTCACGGACGCAACGCCGCTTCGCCGACGGCAACACCGCGCAACCCACATCAACCCGTCGGCAGCCATGGCCTCCCCAACGAAATACACCCGTCAGCACGATTACGTCTCGTATCAGAATTCGAATCCGAACCGGCCGCTGCCGGCAACGAAGGTCAACGCCGATCTGAATGCGGTCGCGCTGTCGACGTCCGAGATCATTGATTTTCTGAAGGGTATCGCGCGCGCCGACGGGAAGATCCAGAACGGCGCGATCGGGTTCGATCAGCTTTCACCCGCACTGCAGAGTGCCGGGGTCGCACCGGCGGATGCTTGGGCGGCGTCGACCGACTACACCGTCGGGAGCAGCGTCATTGCCGAGGGGGCGCTGTATCGATGCCAGGTTTCTCATACGTCGGGGATATTCGACACCGATCTGGCCAAGGGTCGTTGGCTGTTCATCGCCAACATCGCATCGGGTACGCAAGGCCCACGAGGTGATCAAGGTCCTCAGGGGCCGGAAGGTCCGCAAGGCGTGCCTGGCCCGGACTCACTTTCCCCGTCGGGAACGGCCGGCTTCGCCGCGCTGTCGGACGGAACCAAACCCGTGTGGGCGGGCTTCCTTCAGACCGGCACTGGCGCCGTTGCGCGCGCGTGGCAGGACAAGCTGCGCGATTTTGTCAGCGTCAAAGATTTCGGCGCAGTCGGTGACGCGATCACCGACGATACCAACGCATTCAAGGCCGCGATCGTGGCGTTGCCAGGCGGCGGAGTAATCCTCGTCCCGCGCGGCGCCCGTTACCGCATTACTGCCTCCCTGCCGCTGCACAGTGGTCTGGAGTTCAGGGGAGAGGGTTGCACCAACGGAGTCTTCGGCGTGCCATCCGGCGCGGAGCGGCCTTCGTACATCTTCCTGGATGCTGACACGGGATCACTGTTTACGCACTCGGCTGGCGTGCAGATGGAGAGTGTCCGCTTCTATGATCTGTCTTTCGGGACGCGTGCTGACCCGAACACGACGCCGCGCGGTTCGACCACCTGTTTCTCGTTTGAGGGATCGTATCCGAACGACATCAAGCATCTGACTTTTGTCCGATGCCAATTTTCGAATTTTGGCGCCTATGCGATCCGCGTACGAGATCCGCTCGCTCCTAGTGCCAATCCAGACTGGAACGTCTGCCCTGTTACGATGGACACCGACGCGAAAGGCGTGCCCCGCCGGCATAGGGACCACCGCGTACTTTAGCGTCGGCTTCGAATCTGTGATCCGGCAGCTTCTTGCTCGCTCATGCTCGCAACCTCGGTTTGTCGCTGTAGCCGTTACCGCTCCTCGGGCCACCAAGTCGAAGGAGGATTCATGGCGGAGATCTTGTTCGTCCGCAATGCCACCAAATGACTGCGCTTGAACGGAAAGCCGCTCGATCGAGAGCATTGCTTGCACCGCATGTAACGCTCGAGTTCGTGGATCGGCGTCCATTTTGGTCGCCGCACAATGTCGAGCGTAACCGTCTGATGAGTCTCGCAGCCGAGGCACTTCACCTCGAGATAGCGATAGCTGGCGTTGAGCGCGTCACCGAGGGCGGGCGAGGTTGGGCGGGCCCTTGGAAGGCGAGCATGCGGGCGTTCCAGGCCTGACAGGCGGCCGTGTCTGCCGTCAGCCTCGCTTCCTTGGCTCGCTCAGCCAGATGCCTGACCGTCGCGCCGAACATGTATTCCCTGGATTTTGAGCCCATTGGCCAATCATTGCGCTGAATCCGATGAGCGGGAAGCCGCTAGGATTTGTTCGTGGTCAACATGAGCCGGCTAGAGGTTGGTCAATTCCACATTGGCAAACTGCAATCGGTGGGTGTGGAAATGTACGGCTGTTGCCCTGAGGTCATATCAATCTCTACGACGCTAGTCTAGCAAAATTCCCGCGTTAGTTGCGCGCTGTCATCAGGAGATTGAAATGAAGAAACTTGCACTCGTAACGTCACTTCTTGCGTTTCCGTTTGGCACGCGCTGGCAGCGGACATAGCGGTGAATAGTCCAATTGCACCAATCGCCGCGGCTCCGTCATGGGCTGGGTTCTATCTCGGCCTTCATGGTGGTTACGGCTGGAATGACGATGATTTCAGCCAAACCGTCTTTCCGGGCGTCGCCGTGGTCGGCTTCAAGTCCCAAGGATGGGTCGCAGGTGGGCATGCCGGGTACAATTGGCAATTTGGATACGCAGTCGCGGGTGTGGAAGGCGATTTCAGCTCCACCGGTATTAAGGGAGTGAGTGATCCAGTTGCTGGTCTTCTTACTCCTGTTGTTCCGTTCACTGCGACCGTGAGCACTGACATAAAGTATATCAGCACCGTGCGCGCGCGTCTCGGCTTCGCTGCCGACGGGCTCGGTTCGAGCTTCATGCTTTACGGTACTGCTGGTGCGGCTTGGGAACGAGTCGATGAGACCACGACTCGAATTGTTCCAACATCGCCATTTGTTGCAGGAAGCATTAGCTCCACTACAACACCGACCAACCTTTTTGGCTGGGTGGCAGGTGTCGGCGCCGAAGCCAATGTGCTTAGAAGCAATTGGATCGCTCGTCTTGAGTACTTGCACTACGACTTCGGCAGCGCACATGAGCAAGTGACCAGCATCAACCCCGGATCTCCCCTTCTCAGTTCAGCGGACAGGGGAGGAAGTCAGACATTGGATGTTGTTCGTGCCGGCCTCTCTTACAAATTCGGCGCGGACGCGGTTGTTGCGCGTTATTGAGTTTCGTCGCAACTCGAACGCAGCGCCGCGCGCTCATGACCTACATGCGGCAGCGACTGCGGCTTCCCCGCAGTCGCGCCATCCCTGACGGGATCGATGGATGGCAACGCATGCTGTTCGCGAGCCGATTTGGTCTCTTTTTGCGGCGTGCAGCTTCGGCAACGGCGTGAGTCATCAACGGACTTGATCGACCCGGTCGCCGGCTTTGACCGGTGGGGCGGAGGGAGAGGTGGTTTAACGCCTCATGCGGCTTCTGCGTATCAGCAATCCTGGCTTATAAGTGAGACCCGGCAGCCCGAAGCCTGGTACGAAGCCTTAGATGCGTTCCCACAGGCTTTCCGAAACAGTCTCACCTCGCAGCATATTGCCGTCGAGGTAAGCTGGCGCCTCGAGCGAAACAGGAGACTGAATGTCTTGTAGGCGAACTGCGTAGCTGCCGGCGAGGAAGCGCGGATATCGGAAAATTCCGACGTGTCTCAGCTTGTCGGGTGTCTCGCTCTGATGGAAATTGCGCTCAGATCCGTTGAAGTGAAGCTGTAATGGCTTTATCAGTTCGTTTTTATCTTTTTGCCAGCGAAGGAGTGTATCGGATTAGTCAGCATCTGATGGGCCGTCGCCTAATGTCAAGGAGCACCTCCGTCCAAGCTCTCTACAAATGGAACAAGTTTCCTTGCGATACGAAAGCTTGAGTACTGCGAAATATGATCGGAATCGTCGTACAAGAGTCGTCCATCGAGCGATGACGAACACAGCCGGGCCTTCATGTCACACAGCAAATCCAAAGGGTCAAAGATGAGTAGGTCCTCTGGGTGTTTGCGCTTCAGCTTCTCCAGCAAAAGACGATATTGCGCGGAGAGTTCAAGAAATCGATCATAAGAGATCGAGCAGCCGTCTACGCGGCTTGCCTTCAAAACCCTGCGGAGGAATGGGATGGCGGTGACGCGAGAGAGGCATTCCTTTGGATCGTTAAGCGCTGGATTATCGATTGTTAAGACGACCTTCTTCCCGGCCTTGATCAGTCTGCTGGCTGCCTCGTTCAAGCCCGAGAATGCAATATCGAAATTCTTGCTCGCCGGCAGGTCGTCGATTGAAGTTGAGTTCTTGAGTTGAAAAAGTGCTCTCATAGCCGTTGTAAAAACCACGACCTTGATATCTCTGTTTGTTTCGAGCGCTTCTATCGTAGGTCTGATGAGGGCCTGATACGGCTCATATTCAGAAGCATCGCTTATCACGGGAACATTGGCGCCATGTGGGCCATTGCTGCCGAGGAAGACCCAGTAACCGGGCTGTCTGGTTTCACCGAAGACGCCCTTCCACAATGCGCCTGCCTTGCTATCTCCAATCAATGCATACCTGGCCGTACCCCGCGGATCATGGAAACAGAGTGCAAGCAATTTGCCAGCTTCCGGACTGACTCCACAGCCCTGTGCAATGTGAACTTTGTCTAATTCATCCCTATCGGCCGCGCCTGAGCGGGCAAGAGGATTGAGACTAACGACATGCCGGCCCTCGAAGCCATTGTCTCGCGAAGCGATAAATCCAACGATGCCAATTACCGTGAGGGCAGACGTCAATGCCCAAACATTTTCCCGTTCTCTTGGCCCGAACCGAATGGGCCTCTCTATCGATCGATAAGTTAGCCACGCGAGTGCGACGCTTAAAACGACCACGCTAATTCGAATCCCCGTCGAAGGGGTCTCCGAACCGACAATTCTCGCAAGGGAGAGGAGTGGCCAATGCCAGAGGTAAAGAGGATAGCTGATGAGGCCGATGCCAACGAACAGACGGTTCGCGAGCAACGGCGTGGCCGATGCTATGAGGAGCGCTGATCCGAGCGTCGGCCCTATTGCCAACCAGCCCGGAAACGGCATTCCCTCGTGAATGTAGAAGACCGATATAGCGATTATTGCGATCCCAAACACGCCGACCCACAGCCGGCGAAATACAGCCATCCATTTGAAGTCACGTTCGGCCAGCGCCAATACGGCCCCGATCGTTAGCTCCCAAAATCTTGTCGCTGGCGAGTAGAAGTCTGCAACGGGGTCGATGCCGCGATAGTGAATGTTCGCGGCGAATGAAGCCAAGAATATCGTCACCAAGACTAGCCACCAATTGAGGCGTAGTTTTCGTGCCGCCAGCAAGATCGGCGGCCAGACAATATAAAATTGCTCCTCGATGCCTAGAGACCACAAATGGAGCAGTGGTTTGGTTGCTGAGGCATTGTCGAAGTAGCCGCTCTCATGCCAAAGCAGAAAATTCGATGCGAATATTGCGGCTCCTGTAGCGTGCTTGCCGAGTTGCGCGTATTCGTCTCCAAGAAGGATGAACCATCCTGCTGTCATGACAGCCGCCAGAACGACTGCGAGTGCCGGAAGGATTCGACGGATACGGTGTTCGTAGAATTCCAAGAAGGAAAACATTGACGCGTCGATGCGGCTAAAGATGTTGCCTGAGATTAGGTAGCCTGAAATGACAAAAAAGATATCCACGCCGACGAAGCCACCGGGGAGCGCCTCGGGGAATGCGTGAAAAATGACGACCGTAGCTACGGCAACACACCGCAGTCCGTCGATATCTGGGCGGTATGTGGAAGACTGAGATAGTTTCATTGACATGACGCGCGCGTATCCCGGCCGTAACTAGAAGAAGTAAACGCCCAAGAAGGGTTTACCCGAAATTTAGGACTTGCCCAGCCGGCATAAAATATTGCGAAGCGACTCAAACTCAAGGCAATTGCTCGCGGTAGGCGTCACCCCTAAGGACTGGATTCTACGCCGATGTAGATTTCCAGAACATTCACCGCACTTGCGGATCGAGGCCACTAGTGAATTCGATTTGGCGCTATCGCGGAGTTACTGACCGCTACTTGTGAGAAGAATTTTGGCGCTGGCTTCTATGGCTCGGGCGAAGATGATTGCCGAACGAGTGTCAAAGTGAGCTCCGTCTGTCCATCGAAGTTCGGACATCTCAACGTTTGGCTCTAGCCAATTCTGATCTCGAAACGCCAACCTCACACGTTGTCTAGCTTTTGCGAAGAGCGGCTCACTCTCGAGTTGCGGTGACATGGGGACGTCGAGCAACGCAATTCTTGTCCCGCGCTTCTTCAAAGTAGAGATCATCCGGGTCATTTCGGTGAGATTGGCTTCGACGACAGCGCTCGGATAGTCAGCGAACGACGCAGCAATTGATCTCGCGAGTTGCGTTTGATTGACAGCGTCCGCCGCAGGCATCGACAGCATCTGGTCCTGGTCTCGCTTGGCCCTATCCTTGTCGGGCGGTGTGTGGATCAAATCTTCGTATTTTTGAGCGAGAATGCGGATCGGTCGGCCGAAGGTAGCCCGGCCACGGGATGCGGCAACGAGGAGCTTATCGACAGGGCGAACAATTAGGTTGGTCTCGATGATGACAAGTCTGGGGGATGTGGGTCGGTCTTCGATTATCGCAAGTCCAGTGATCGACGATTCTCCAGCCAAGGCGAGGTTGTCCACCTTCAAAGAAGAGAAATAGCTCTCAGATATCCTGAACAACAGTGAACTGCCGACGAGAACTACCGATGGATTTTCGTCGTTGATGTATTTTCTGATCGACAGCAGATTGTTCGCTTCAGTGGTCGTAACGAGCGGCTGATCGGCTCCTCCCGCCATCAATCGAAACGCCAGGAGGAGCAGGGCGACAGTGCTGATCAATTTGAGGATCCACGACGACATCGGGCGCGCTTAGAACTGGAAATAAATGAAGGCCGAGTCAGGGCCGGCTTCCACGAACATCAGGGCGACCAGCGCGCCATAGGCAAATGGCTCGACCGCACCCAAGAGCTTCGAATTAGATTGCACAGCAAAGTGCTGAACTATGACGGGCAACGAATAGGCAAACGCGAGGGACCGATAGATCTTCGGTGGGTTCGCGATCGTGCTCTCTTGAAAGAGGCCAAGAAAGTAGGACGAGGCATGCGCGAAGTCCGGCAATTTAAAGAATATCCAAAGAAGCGAGACAATGACGAAGATGACCGCGGCGCGTCCCGCGTCCAGCGCCGTCGAATTGATGCGGTCCATCCATGGCAAGAACGGCCGCTCGGCGGCCAAAAGCACACCATGCATCGATCCCCACGCCAGGTAACACAGGCCGGCACCGTGCCACAGCCCACCGAGCGCCAGCACGACCATCAAATTCAGATAGGTGCGGCCGCCGCCGTGGCGGCTGCCGCCTAATGGGATGTAGAGGTAGTTGCGCAACCAGCTCGAGAGCGAGATGTGCCAGCGGCGCCAGAATTCCGCGATGGATGTCGAGATGTAGGGCCGGTTGAAGTTCTCCGGCAACCGGTATCCGAACAGCAGCGCTAGACCTAGTGCGATGGACGAGTAGCCGAAGAAGTCGGCGTAGATCTGGAAGCTGTAGAGGAAGACCAGAAGCCACTTGTCCGCAGTCTTCAGGGTCTCAAAGAGAGGGTAAGCCATATAAGCCGTCATCTCATTGAGGTTGTTGGCGACGAACAGCTTGAAGAAGTAGCCCAAGACTAGCCACCTTGCGGCATCAATGGTCGGAACATCGGCCAGTAATTTCGGCTTGATCTGAGGAAAGAAATTGCGGGCCTGCGTGATCGGTCCAGACACAAGCTGCGGGAAGAAGATCACATAGAGAAAGACGTCGCTCAGCCGGCAGCGTATGTTCTGCTTTGACCGGTCGACTAGCAGGCTAATATTGTGAAAGACAAAAAATGAAATGCCGATCGGCAAGGGCAAATTGAGCAGGAAATCTCCCACGGGACTGCCGGTGGCGATGGGCGCTGCGAAGAAGATAAGCTTGTATTTGAAGAAAGCCAGCAGACCGAGATTGAAGACAATACCGAGTGGCAGCCACGCTCTGTTGCGGATTGTCAGCACGAGAAAGATGTAAGTGCCGATGACTGCTACGAGCAGGAGCGGCAACAGCTCGGGCTGACCATAAGCGTAAAAGAATACGCTTGCCGCAATCAATATCTGAACCTGAAATGCTGCGAAGATTGGCAGGTAGTAGAAAACAAGGACGGCAGCTACAAACAACGCAAAATACCAGGACGTGAAGGCCATTATTTGATGCCGCCGGCGGACTATGGGTCGGGATTTTGGTTTCTAGCATCTCAACCATCGATCGAGCAACATTCCGGCCGGTGATCTCAGGGTAGCCGACCAAAGGCGTCCATCTCACAAATCCTCGCACGCCGCGAAAGAACCGATGCCGCACCTTGCGCTCGGCGGATCTGGCGTGGTGAAACTCTGCTGATAACCTCTGCAACCAGCTTAGGGAACAGCTGCAAAAACGGATTTCTTCCGCTGTCTATCGAGCCCACAAACAAGAAACGCAGACCCAATACGCACAGCATCAAATTCATGCGGCGGGTTCCGGTCGCGTCAAGCAGAGCGCTGACGTCGCCGACCCATTTAATCACGTCGGATGAGAGTGGGTCCTCCTCCAGCGCGGAGGCGGACGGTAACTGCATCATCGATCTCACCAATCGATGGCGTAGCTCCTCAAGAGGAATAGCGGGCGTTCCGGGCAATCGCATGAATCCCCCCGATGATGTCCACAGCTATACACGACACGTAGGCGTTGCCGGACTGGCGACTATGGTGCAAGCTCCAAGGGGTGGATCCGGGCGCTTCCCGAAGCCACCCCCGCAGGGAGCCATCTCGGTGGGCTTGGAGGGCCGGCGACGCAACCGCCGGCCTTCTGCATTTCCACTGAGCGAATCCAACGTAAGCCCCAACTGCCCGCGGTAAGGGAGCGATGTTCGGGTTATGCACGATTCACACAATGAGGCGTGTAAAAGCCGCCAAACGATGCTTGCGCTTGACCTCCGCGGCCGTGACCGAGCTCGACAACACGGATCCGAGTGTATTACGACCGAGTGCACGCCGTCAGATCTCCGAACGCAGCTTTGCGCAGTTCGATCGGAGCGGACACGTTGCGCATCGGCTGTAAGCCTACCCCGGTGCCGCGCACGACGACCGTTCCAAAATCAAAGATGCGGCCCAGGACCGTCTGCTTGACGTCCAGTCCTTCAATGCGGTTGAAGTTGATTTCGATAGTGTCTCGAGCGATGAGACCTCGCTTCAAAACAATGCGACGGGTGGTGACAGCTATTTCGGTGGTCGCCCAACTGATCAATGCTTTCACGAGAGCGATTACGCCGACTACACCGAACGCGAAGAACACGAAACCAGCAATCGGGCTCTTCTTGTTTCCCAGGTCAGCTGCAGTGAATGCAGCAATAGCCAAGACGGCGATCGGAGCGGCGAATATTATCCAATGCAAGCCAGTCTCGTAGAGTACCTCTTCGTTAGGTCCCAATACGCGGTCAATATATTTCATCAAAACGCTCCCCTCCAACGGCTAATCCAGCCGCAACCCGAGGGCGAGTGCAAGGGACGAAACCGCGGCGTGACAAGCGATGCGGCGGCTTCGGATCATATAGAGTCCCACAAACCTAATGAGACAGTCAGGCCGCGGGCAGCCCCGCTCTGTGCCGCGCTACTAGGCGGGAACCCCGCAAGCGCGTGCTTCCTGGACTTAAGCGCTTCCACTGCAGCTCGAGCGGGCCTCGCGTGCCTGGCGAGCGCAAGCCGGTCGATACGCCCGACCTCGAGCTCGACGCCGGCGAGGTCGAGCGGCTCTGGAAAACCGATCGTGCGGCGCTGTCAAAGGTGAACGCCTGCCTGCGGCGCGCCGTCTGCCAATACCAGGACACGCGCGAGGGCATCGGTCGGGTCGAGGGCGTGTCGTGCGACAGCGCGGCGCCGGCGGACAAGCCGTCGCGTGGTTTCAGCGTGTTCAAGCGAAAGAAAGCGGAATGAGCGACGAGGCGACGCAGGCCGCGTTGCGGGAAATGGCGGAAAAGATCGGCGGTCTCATTTCGACCGTCAGCAGCATAGAGCGGACCTGGCGAGCGCACGAGAACAGCGCCTCGGCGGGGCGGCGTGAGCTGCATCAGAAGGTCGACCAGCTCCGTAACGATATGTCGTCCAAGGTCGACGGGTTGCGCGGGACATGGCGAAGATGGGCACGCAGGTCGAAACTGCGATCAAGGATATCGCGGAGATGAAGCCTGTCGTCGAGGTGGTCGAGAACGTCACGGTCCAGGCGACGGGTGTGCGCAATGCCGGTCGCTGGCTTTATTGGATCGCGGTGCCGCTGAGTGGCGGCGTCGGTTGGATCATCACGAATTTCGTCGATATCCACCTCAAGCGCTGATGTTCCGCATCATCGTCGTCGTCGCACTCGCGCTGATCTGCTCGAGCGCCACGCCTGCCGCGCGCCTAATGGGGCCGGGATTTTTCTATTGGAGATCCAATCCAGCCGTCCAGAACCCGAACGCTTAACAGCTCGAAAGATCGTCCTCCTGGCTCAGCCTTGCCGGATCGGCCAGCTTGGGCCAGTTCGCGGCTACAACCGCGCAGTCTTCGGCTGCGCTGGAGCTGATGATCTTGTAGCCGTCTCCGTTAGACCAGTAGAGGTATTGCGCCTTGATTGTACGCGCCGACCTCGGGATGCGTGCGCAGCACCGGATCCATCGCTTCGAACATGTCGCGCATGCGCTGCTCGCTGACCGGGCTTTCGACCACGACCACGAGCTCCGGCTTGTTCGAGGATGCGCGCACCAGGCCCCAGCTGCCGTCCTCGACCGTGACGCGCACGCCGTTGACGGTGACGAGATCGCGGATGTTCTGGCCCGCGACCTTGCCGCCGTTCTGCTGCAGCGTCTCGAAGTGCTTCACCACGGCATCGACGACGCCATACTTCGCCTCGTCGGCGCAATGCGGCGACATGGTCGGCGACGACCAGGTCTTCGGCAGCGCGTCCTTCAGATCGGCCATCGACTTGCCGGGGGCGTGGTCGAGCATCTCGCAGATCGCAATCGCCGACACCAGGCCGTCGTCATAGCCGCGGCCGAATGTCTCGTGCGAAGGCAAACCTGACTGCGGTGCGAGATAAGGCTAACGTTAGGTCTGCGGAAAGCGCAGCTGGCTTGGGGCTGGCGGCACACCGCGGACGGCTAGGCATGGGTGCGCGAGGCCTAGGAGCGCCGGGTCGGGTCGATGTACGGCGCGTGGTACTCGGGCATTGTGGCGAAGATTTGCGACAGGGCCCGATGCGGTGACGGTGGGGCGGTGACGTAGGCGCTGCGGACGGCATTGAACAATGCTGTTGCGTTCTTGCCTACGGACAGAACGGGGCGAACGCTGTTAGTCTCTTTTCGCTGCCGAACGGGTCGGCCGGAGGGCATTACCACAACGAGCTTGCAACATCTCGAATTCGAAGCACTGAAAATCATTGCGGCACTGGAGGACATGAACGACAACAAGGTGGCGCTCGCTGCCGCCCGCGCACTCGCCGAAGCACTGGCCGATGTTATTGAGGAGGGCGCGCCGCGAAGATCGCAGCGCAAACGCGGCATTCCTCATCAGCTAAACGGTCGGCGGTAATAAGCCAGCGCGCTGGAGAAGCGGCTGGCACGCAATCCTGTCACGTAAAAACGCACACTGCTTCCCGCCTTGAATTATCGGAGCTTACTTAGATATCGTGCTTCTGCAGCGGATTTGTCTATAGGGCGATGTTGCAGACAGGCAGCCAGCGCTTCCGTTCGCAGCTCAGCTCCAAGAACTCCCAGATGGTATCGGGTCTCTAAGAAAAGAGAACGATCGAACTGAAAGTTCGCGGCGTCGCAAATGATCGGTAGCCCTGCCGACAGTAACTTTCCTTTCAGGCCGTCCACAATCGCACGGTGCGGTTCTGATTGGAGATCGAAGGCTTCGTTTCGTATGGAAACAGGCCAAGTCAAAAGGAATCTCGCTCCACGTTTCTCCAACGTTTGCTTGAGTTCGCCGAGCTGATCCAAAGCGTACTGCGTGAGTTCGCCTCTCGTGTAATCAGCAGGTCCAACAAACGCAGGCCCGGCTTCTCCCACTAGGATGTCGCCTCTGGCGTTCATGGACCGGTAGGAATAACCATGCCAGGACACAATCCCTGTGATTGAGTTTCGTTCGACTGCAGCTAGCACTTTGCTTTCTGGGTCCTCCGGTATTCGGCGTATCAACGTCCTTAGCAGCAATGTCGAAAAGGACGAATTCCGAAAGTAGCTCACCAACGTCGGGAGATCCCAATCGACATAACGAGCTCCCCAGCTTTGCATGTTGGCCACTTGCCAGCTTGTGAGACCGGATGTCTCCGCGTAGTAGGCAAACTCTAGCGGCATGATCACGGTATCGCCGGCCTTCGCGTGTTTAAGCGCTAAATTGATGTGAAAACTCAACGCGAGCCCCGCGTGACCGGCAAGGTTGACAACGGGCTGGCCTATGATCCTTTCCAGCGCCTCGCTGTCAAAGCCGAACAGGGCATTCGACCCGCTCACGATCAATGTTTTTGGTCCGGAAATCTGTTCGGCGCGACGCTCCTTCACAAAATAGACGTTCCGTAGCCAGTGCTCTGCCCGCTCATATCTTCCGAGGGACAAGATCCACATCAAGGGGATGATCGCTAGCGTTAAGCCCGCAGATTTGAGAAATAATGAAATGCGGTGCATGGCGATCAGAAATTGAAATAGAGAAACTGCGAGGCGCCGGCGGTGACAAACGACATGGCTACCAGGCTTATCGCGAGCGCCGCCCCGGAAATTACGCTGCTGCGTTCCTCATGGTCGGATTGGGTACAAAAGACGACCGTAGGCTTTCCTAGAAGGACGATTCCGAGGGCGACGCCGATCAGGATGGTTGCGTAGCGTTGGTCAATGTCGAACATCTTAAAGAGGGAACCGTCGCCTAGATCAGCCATGCCGGAAAGAATCCGACGAGCCGAGGTCATATCTTTTGCCCGAAAGAATACCCAGGCAATGTTGACGAAGTTGAATGTCAGAAGCCATGCCAAAATTGTCGGCATGGTCCTTCCAGCTTGCGACCAGACCCGATGAACGACTACGGCAGCGCCGTGCATCGCTCCCCAGATCACGAACATCCAGCTAGCGCCGTGCCAAAGGCCTCCAATTAGAAAGGTCAGGAAGAGATTGGTGTATGTCGCGAGCTTGCCATGTCGATTACCGCCGAGGGGAATATAGAGATAGTCACGCAGGAACCGGCTCAGCGTGATATGCCATCGTCGCCAGAAATCCTGGATCTCGATTGCTTGGTATGGGGAGTTGAAGTTGATCGGCAGCTTTATGTTGAAGATCAGCGCCGAACCAATCGCCATATCCGCGTATCCACTGAAGTCGAAGTAGAGTTGGAAGGTGTAGCTCAGGCTAGCGACCCATGCCCCAAGGCATGTGATACTGGTTGTGTCGTCAAACCCGGAATCGGCGAACACGGCGAAGGTGTCTGCAATCATCACCTTCTTGAATAAGCCTATGCTCAGGACAGAAAGTCCAGTTGCAATGCTCCCATAGTCGCGCGGGCTTAGCTTGCCGGCGAATTGCCGCACCATTTCCTTGTGGTGAACGATAGGCCCTGCGATGAGTTGCGGGAAGAATGTGACGAACAACGCATAGTCGAGGAAGTTGTACCCGACTGTTTCGGCGCGGTAGCTGTCTATGAGATACGCGATCTTCTGAAACGTGAAAAAGCTGATCGCCAAAGGAAGCGCGATCCGGGCCAAGTGAATGTCACTGCCGGTCAGGTTGTTCAGGTTGTCGACGAAGAAGTTTGCGTACTTGAAGTAGCCCAGTAGCCCGAGATTGAAGACGATCCCCGCTGCCAGTAGGCCCTTCCGTCCTTGCTGCGAGATGCGAGCGATACTGAGCGCTGTCCCCGTGGCATAGTTGACGAAAATCGAGAACGTGATGAGAGGCAAATACGCCAAGCCCCACCACGAGTAGAACGCCAAACTCGCGATAACCAGCCAGACTTTCGCACTCGTCATCCAGCCTTGACGGATCAGTGTAAAGTACAAAATGGCCGAGATTGGCAAGAAGGCCAACAGATATTCGTACGAATTGAAGAGCACTCAGGCCCCCTTGCTAGAAGGGGGTGGAAACTACCACCCACAACCAATCCGAGCAACAAGCAGCCAGCGCCCTAAATCGCGCTTCCAAGGCTGCAAGTGATTACGCTGCAACTGCGCGAGGCCGGCTGAGGCGCCCAACCGGTCTGAGGGGGCCTGAGATCTATCAAGCCCGCACCGTCGTAGCCCGTCCCTGAAAAGAGGCGGGCCTTTGGTTCGGGCATCGCGCATAGGGTGTATGCGTGTTCGGATTTGTCCATTGCGCCTGTGCGGCGGTTGCTGCGAGCATCAGACCGCCGGTCAAAATGAGCTTCTTCATGATCAGCCTCCCCAGTTTGGCGTTTGACAGTGGTTAGATCACGCCGCCGTGTCCGTATGCAGCCACGGGTTAATACGGAAGGTCGCTGCTACTAAGGTCGAAGCTTGCGAACCTTTGTGTTCACTTTTTCAAACTAGCTCGTCGATGTCGCGGTTTCGGCGAGTCTCTGCGACCAACTGAGCCTGCCGGTCTAGTGATTGGTGGGCTCTTTTTTTGCATCTCCCAACGGCGGCAACTTCGGCTTCGGCGGGCGATCCTTTGCGCGCTTGTGGTTGAAGTGTCCACGCGTCGGCATCGGGATTCTGTACTTCTTGCAAACCTCGCGCAGCGCGCGCTCCGAGATGCTTAGGTCCGCTGCTACCCGGGCCATGGTTTTGCGCCAGACGGCGGCGAAAAGTTTGCCCCGAGTGATCGGCAGCTGCTTGCGGCCGACCAGGATTTGCGATCGCGCGCGGTTGCGCTTGATACCGTGCGCCTTTTCAAATGCCTTCGTGGCCTTGTCCTCGGCGATCTGCTTGAAGCGCGCGACGCTGGCGCCATGTCGGTGAGGGAAGGGCGCATATTGCTTCTTCCGGGTGTGGAGCTTCTTCGCCCACCGGTGCTGCTCCTCATTGTCGAACGGATAGAAGGGCAGCTCGACCGGTGCCACCCATGGCCGGCCGCGTGGCCCCTTACGATCCGGGTGCGGTTCGAAGTCCCACCACAGAGCATCGCGGATCCGCTCGCGGTGTTCGTTGGATGCCAGGCGATCGATAGCCTCCGCGGAGAATAGAGACTGACCGAAAGCGTTTCGTCCGACGGGAACTATGATGCCGATCTCGAGTAATGCGTCGATCTCATATTTCCACAGCTTGAGGTGAGTGATGACGGTGTGCGCATCATAGACTTTCTGCTCGGCCATTGAGCTCTCCACACGCGTGGTTTCGCGAGATGGGAGCGCTGATGGCACGTGTCTGTCAAATGTGAGAGTTGAGATTTTGTGAAGCACATCGTGCTTCAATCGCTTATCGGCGTTTTGTCGAGTTTGTTTGGTTTTACGATTTTGAGAGACGTTGAATGGTTGCGCAGGGTTCAGTTTGCGAAACGCGCGTCAGCGGGGCCGGGTACAGGGAATTTACTGACGCTGGCGGAACGGTTTTGTCGGGACGCGACCTCGCTCGCCGAACTCAAATTCGGTTGGCGTTGACAGCCTTAAGTGACAGCGGTGACAGTTCGAATGGTGACGCTACGGCTTCGTCGGGATGCGCACGCCGGCGGCCGCCATCGCCCGCGTTAGATCATCCCGGCCGAAGAGGTCGAACCGCTCGCGCTCGAATAGCGCCGACGCTCGCTGCTTGATGAACTCGTCGGCTTTGTCTTGCCCATAACGCTGCGCGACTTCGTTGTACTCGCGATTCAGCTTCGCGATCGTGCGATCTGCCGCCCAGCCTACGATGGATTGCTCGATCCGGACGACCCAGTACGCGAGGAACAGCCCGGTGCCGGCGACGAATAGCCCCATATAGGCCGGCTCGAGCCAATTGTTCGGTACTTCGTGCGCTTGCAGGATCACATAGGCCCACGCCGAGGCTTCGCCCGACCAGAAGATAGCCGCGCCGACGGCGACACTCAGCAGGGCAATCGCTGTTGCAAATCCCAACGTGAAGACGGTGATGAATTGACCTCGTGGCATCCGGAATCCCCCGTTCTGGAGCTCAACGCCAGATTGCCGTGAACGGCGCCTGCATGCAAGGCCGTCTGATGGCCGTTCAATCGAGGTAGGACGGCTGCTGGCCGTTTGACCGCCAGTTCTGCCTTCCACACTAGCCGGGCCCGCTCGCGCGCCTCAGGGCTCATCGGAGGGCTTCTCGGTGCTACGCGAGGCGTTTTCGGCTTGGCCTTCTTCGCTGCTGCCTTCTGGACCTTCTTCACCGGCGCGGGGACGCCGGGAGCGTGGTGGAGCTTGCACCGCTTGTTCAGCCGGCCCCTCCGAAGCATCGTCTTCGTCGTCACGGCATCGAAGGTGCGATTGCACCCAGGGTGAGCGCAGATCGACCGATATCGGATCATCTCGAGATATCGGTCGTCCCGGGTCCAATGGTCCTTCGTTCCGAGGATCTCGTAGCGCTGTCCGCGGGATTTGAAGCGGCGGCCAGGTTCGAACGGGTTCATGCGGTCCTCTCAGCCAAACGGGCCATGAGCGGCAAGCGTCAGCGGTGTCAGCGGATTCCGCCCAGATGAGATAGGAGGAGAAATAGCAGGAGGAGGGGGTAAAAAGCCTTGATATTCTCGCGCGCGCAAGTGACACCGCTGACGGTCACACGCTGGCCGGGTCTTCAGACCGTCAGCGGTGTCAGCGCCTGTCAGCGCGGTACGGCAAGAGCAGCGCGCGATTTTAGATGCGACGGTGCGGTGCGGTGACGCTGACAGCGGTGACACCCGCTGACGCCGCTGACGGGGTGCGGCGATCACTGAATACGTCCTTCGGCTGCCCGCCGGCTTGCTGCCGCGGTCGCAATCTCGCCGCGAATGGCGGCACGACGCTCCGTTTCGGCGCGCCTGATTTCATCGAAACGCCCATCATGGACCGCTGGATTGACCTTTCAACTTGCCGGGTCGGCGCACGTCAGTTTGAGCCATCCCTCGAGTTCGAGCCGAGCCATCACGGCGAGTAGCTGCTTCCGATTCCTTCCGAGGCTGCGCGGCCGCGCCCTTCCGACATCCCTGGCGGATATTTTCTGGATGTCGCAAGCGAGGATGTGTCCGGCGATCCAACGGACCTCATGATCGTTGCCGGTATCGTCGGCATCGGCGTGACTCGAACGAAGGTCCGCGTGCTTTTGGACGGCAACAAGCACCCAATCACATTCCACGTTTCCTTCTTGGAAGTGGAGCAAGAGGGGCAAGGCGCCTAGCCGTGAGCAAGATCAGGTGAAGTGCGCTCTTCATCGTCTCGTTGCCGCCGGCGCCGGCGCATCTTTGCCTGGATCGCCTTGGTCGCCTTTGTCACCCCGGTCACCCTTGTCACCGTTAGGGCCAGGTTCTCCTTTT
This sequence comes from Bradyrhizobium tropiciagri, assembly GCF_001189845.1. Taxonomy (GTDB): domain Bacteria; phylum Pseudomonadota; class Alphaproteobacteria; order Rhizobiales; family Xanthobacteraceae; genus Bradyrhizobium; species Bradyrhizobium tropiciagri. The sequence goes on along the minus strand of NZ_LFLZ01000002.1, from coordinate 4,727 downwards.
TCGCCCCTCTCGCCCTGTGCACCTTGCGCACCCTTTTCGCCCTGAGCACCGGCGGGACCGGGAGGACCTTCGAAGCAGCCTCGACCGCCCTACAGCAACGCCGCGTCGCAGGTCGCATGGTCCACAGCGCGGCCGGCGATCAATAAAATTGATTTCCGCTCCTTTAGGAGCTGAAAAGCGTTTGCTGCCTGTGTTCGGAGAGCTGCGGGCCAGCTCTAGGTTGAGCGCCGCCCTGTCCAAGGGCGGAGATATGGTTCGACTCCATAGGTCCGCTCCATTGGCCGTTCTGCGCGGCGGCGTCCAAACTTGCAATGACAGCCCGCATATCGGTGGCCAATTCGCGATAGTGAGCACCGAGCCTCCGATAGAGTTCACGGTTGCTGACTTCCAGCGATCGGCTAGCGATTAGCTCGCACTCGTCGGCGAGATTTTCAAATCGTTCGAGCTTCGCTTGGAAGCAGACATGGCGCGTCCCTGACTCTTACTGAGGGGAACCTAAATGCTACTCCACTGGTTGCGTTTAGAGAAACGCACTCATGGAGTGGAACTAAACTTGTTCCCGACGCGGGAGTGACGCGGTGCGGGGGCCGATGCGGTTCATGTGCTAGCGTTTTGCTCGCGCTTCCAGTACCGCCAGCGTCGTTTGGCTCACGGTACGGTCCTCGAACGGGGGAGCGCCGTTGACGATCGCACCGCAAAAGCTGATTTCTGACCAACTCGGAGCCCTCAGCGCGCGTGTTAACTCATTGGAATCGGCAAGGGCCGAAAGGCGGCTTCTGCCCCCAAAACGCACCAAGCGATAGGTGGCTCGGTCAGCGTGGACGGAGAAGGTGAAGCGAGGCCATTTTCCGCCCGGTCGCCTGAGTGCGAAGCCGGCAGGGCTATTGGACGCCCCGCACTCGCGTACAACGGCTAGGTCAAGGTGCCGGTTATGACGGTGGGGCAGAGCGCGAGGTGCATCAACTCTGCGGCCTCCGGAACGGCACTACGTCACCATCAGCGGCGCGGATCACAACCTTTGCCAGATCCATTATCTTGAAGCCACGATCGGCCAGCATGTCTGCGACGCCCTGACGGTCCATCTCATGAACAATTGCCTCGGCGACCTTCATCAGGCGGGCGGTCTCGGCGGCGACGTCATATGCTATCTTTCAGGCGCCCGGCCGCGACATCGAGGTGTCCAATCGGACCGACGCATGACGCAGCTCCAAACAAACTAAGGTCCCATGTCAAATTTAGTGACTTGAGCCCGCTGAGTCGAATCGCGCTGTTCGCTCGCAGCTCTGATCACCAGATGCCTAGCTGGGCCCATTGTGTTCTGCTCGTCGCCTTAACCGGCGTCGGGATTTTCTTTGTTGGATCGTTCAGTCGAAAGCAACCGCGGAAGTGGTGCCATCTGCGGTCGCGAAGGTCTCGGCTCTTCTTCCTGCTCGGCCTGAAATCGCTCGAGCCGGCGTCTAGCGATCAATCCGGCCACTACTAGTGCAAAGCCAATGGCAATCATCAGCGCCGGGATCAGTCTGCCCCAATCGGAAGCTAGCGCAGCCAATTGAGCCTCCACGCCGCGACAGCTGATGGGGAAAAAGCGGCACCGCGAGGCATAAAAAGTAACATGCGATATTCCGAAAAACGGCAATGAACGGTGAGCTATAATGAAGCCGAATATCGCATTGTAAAGTGTAGGGAGGCCGGCTTGCTTATGCTTATTCGGTTTTCAGCCTGTTCGCCATCGCCGCTCCGTAGCTGTCTCCCCGGCCGAGTTCGGTGATTTTTTCGGGGAATTAACGTGGGTTATTTCCGGCTTCGCGTGCTTTTGACTGCGCGATCGGAAACAGAGTCCCTGCAGATCTCCGGATTGACCGCCGAGCCCGCGCGTGTAATCCCTAAATTATTTCGCTTTCAAGTCTTTAGGGGGGGGCCTTGAAGTTTAGTTTCGGAAGGGCGGTCATATTCGGAGCCGTCATGATTTCTTTTTTGGGCCTTGCTGCTGCTGTTACTGATGTTGCAGAGGTCTTGCAGCGTTGGCTCGATCGGCGCGGATATCTCGATGATTCCGATCAGGCTTCGCCTGGTTACTTGGCGTCATTGGGGACGTCGTCGCCCAACCGTGGTATCCAGCCCTGGTGTTCGTCATTGCCTTTGTGGCGGGCTGGTCGGCGTATAGGTTCCTGCGCTCTTTTGCCAGCCATACAGAAACGCAGGCCATGGCTATCACCGACAGCGAAGCAGCATACGTGGAGAAGGTGCGGGACGATCGCGAGGCCTGGCGCCTGAGGGTGCTCGTCGAGGAGATCAAGCTCACGCTGCAAAACGACTGGCCGGCCGACACCAAGGTGCACTGGCTCATCGAACGGCTCGGCTAAAACCCACCTGCGACTGCACCCGGGCGCGAATGGAGCAGCATTGTCATTGCTGTCACTGGCGCCCGGAACCAACATGTGTTTGGATGATTAGGTCCGTCATCTGTAACTCGGGATCACTCATGACCGACGACCGCTCAACTCCCGCCGACGCTCGGCCGGGATCTACACTGCCATTGATGGTGGCTATCCTCGCCCTCATCGTCGCTGCCGCTGGGCTTTGGATGAGCTACGGTAACGCAACAAAAATTGCAGCCACACAACAGCAAGCAGCGGTCGCGCCTCCTCCGGACCCGGCTATTGAGCAGATGAAGCAGACCTTGTCTTCGCTGCAACAGGCAGTTCAGGGTTTGCAGGAGGATCAGCAAAAGCTCGGTGCCCAAGTCGGCGATGTCCAGCAGAAGACGTCTGCACGACAGGGCGAGCAAAAGCTGATATCTGACCAGCTGGGCGCGCTCAGTGCGCGAGTCAACTCACTGGAATCGGCAAGGGCTGACACTCCCGCTGCAGCATCGCAACCCGCTCCAGCACCGCAAAAACGTAAGCGATAGCCCTTCGGGGTGCTGCTCAGCCAGCGGTTGCATGTGGATGTCAGCTGCTGCTATAATTGTGCAGCCCCTGTAATCCGCGTTCAGGAGGCTGGTCGTGGGCGCCCCAGCTTTGTACGGGCTGGGGCGCTGGCGTCTGTTAATTCTTGTGCTCCAGCTCCGCGATCGCCCGGCGCAGCTTGATCTCAAGGCACCGCGCGCAAATCAGCTTGCCGTCTCCGGTTGGTGGCGCGAGAACAGCCAGCTCCTCTGGCGCATAATCTTCCTCGCAGTAATCGCAGAAGACATGTTCGAACATCATGCGTCTGGTCATGTGCTTGTAGTTGCACCATGGCCGTAAAGCCATGGTGCTGCTCTGCTCCTGATCTTACTCAACTGCAGCTGGGAGCATTCGAATCGAGCGCCCGAGCAGAAGTATCAGGAGTAGTAGCTCGGCTGCGATTGCTGCGAGCAGGCCCCAGCGAGCGGCATGAGATGGGTTAGGAGCATCGGGCAGGTTCGGCGGGCTAAACACCGCGTCCTGCGAGGCCCCGAGCGTCTGCCTTTTTAGGTCCTCAATTCGTTGACTGGCTTGATCTATCTTGGTGATAAGAGCGATGGCCGGGGTCAAGGCATCCTCCGAAAGCGTGTTCTCGGCGTGCAACATGGGCGGCGACGCCTTCTTGATGATGTTGAGCAGATCAGACATTTGCGGAATCAATTGTTCCGTTCGAGCAATCTCGTCGTTCAGTGACCGCAGTTTAATTGGCGGCGGGATTGTTGCTTCAAGCCACGCTTCTATGAACGCCGCATTGATGGCTTGCGCCATCGCCGGATCGGGGTCGGTTACACTAAGCCGGTACAGTGGCGATGTCTTAGGGTTTTGGTTTGGCGGGACGGAGAGCGACCGTTTGCTGTCGAGTGCGCGGCGGCGATCCTCGGCGGTCGCGCCGTCGACCTTGAATTTGGCGAGTATTTGATCGAGGACGGAAGCAGTGCTCATGATGGCGTCGGTGGCCCGTGCCGAGTTCTCTTCAAGCCGCAGGTAGGCCTGGCTAGTATACTCCTTGGTTCGGAAGCTCGCGTAAGCGGCGGCAAGGGTACCTGCAATGAGCGGCACCACGATCAATGCAACAACGTTTTTGCAGACCACCGCATAGATTTCGCGGATGGCTGCCTCTAGAATACCGGTTTCATGAAGCTGCGGTTCTTGAAAATGGCTTGAAACTGACGTCACTTCGTCTAATCCCCTTTAATTAGTCCCCTTTATTGAAACAATTATCGCCCCAGAACGTGGTCGATCGTGAAGGCCCGTAGCTTGTTCGACGATGCTTAAATCAAGCGCCTATGCTGTGGGCAATCACGGGTTAATACGGAAGATCAGCATTGCTAAAGTCTAACGGTTCTTCGCCAGCCTTGTTCCGCATTCTGCAACCAAGCAACGGGGGTCTCTCGGGTGAAGGACGTTTCGCAGCCTCAGCCCGATTTCCTCAGCTAAACTTATGCAAAGCCGTCGGTCGACGCCCATGCGCGATCGCGCCGGTCAGTCATGAAGGCCTTGAACGGAAACCGACCTAGGCTGGATCGCATGCTGTAGATCCGGTGGCTCGAGCTCGCGAAACCTCCTTCTTCAGCGCCTTTCGGTCGCCCCTCAGAGAGGGGCGTGGGGTGGTGTTTCGATGTTTCGAGGCCATGAGCGCCCATTATCGCGCGGAGTTCCGCGGGCTGGAAGCCGCTAGGAATTGTTGCCCCGCTTGGCTGGCTAGAGCAGATTCCGATCACGCTGAACCATATCCTGCGGCCTGGAAGTAGTTTGAGCATTCTTGCGGTGTGAAGGTGC
>NZ_LFLZ01000001.1 GCF_001189845.1 Bradyrhizobium tropiciagri | reverse complement strand
GAGGTTGGGGTGAGGGGCTGTCTCCGCGAACACCGCAAATCGTGAGTTCGTGGAGACTCCCCCTCACCCGGAATTCAAGCTGTGCTTGAATTCGACCTCTCCCCACAGGCGGGGCGAGGTGGAATCCTGCTTGTGACTAGCGGCTAAATCCGCCGCTCGGTAGCGGCGCGGGGAACGCGCCGCCGGATTGTTGCGTGGTCTGGGTCTGCTGCTGGGCCGGTGCCGCAGGCTGCGCCTGCTGGTCGTCGGCCGGCGGTGCCGTGGTGCGGCGGCGGACGATCTTCTTCGGCTTCGGATCCGGCGGCACCGCGGCAGGGGCGCCCTCCTCGGTCGCGGCGTCGGGCGCTGCTGCCTGATCCGCTGATGGAGCGGTGCGCTTGGCGTGCTTCTTGGCGCCCTTCGGCGGCTCCGGTGGCGGAGCCGGCTGGGCGGCGGCCGCGGCCGCAGCGTTCTGCTGGTCGAGCTGCTCCTGCTGCGAGCCCTTGTACAATTCCTTCGGCACGCCCTGCTCGAGGCCGGGCACGCCTTCGGGGAAGACCGGCTTGCGGTCGCCCTGCAGCTTCTTCTTGGTGTCGAGGAAGTCGAGCAAATCGCTGGGGTCGAAATTGGCCATGCCGCCACCGCCGCAGCCTGCCAGCGCGCTGCATAGCGCGGTCAGAACTGCGGCTGCGATCAGGCGTTGCGAGCGGCGCATGGTCGATCTCTCACTCAAACTCGGGTTTCGCGCCAGCTCAGCTTTTCGCGACCGGCGGCAACAGGGCCTGCAGCGCTTCGGCGCGCGAGCGCATGCTCGGCGGCGTCTCGCCGTCATTGGCAATCTGGTCGAGCCACTTGCGCGCGGCGGTGGCATCGTTGGCGTGCCACGCCGACAGCGCCAGCAACTCGCGCGCGGAATGACGGAACGTCGAATCCTTCGACGTTGCCGTCGCCTCGAGCCGTTGCAGCATGTTCGGATAGGTCGTGGTGTCCATCACGAGCTGCGCGGCGCGGATCCGCGCCAGATCCTGCTCGGGACCGCCGACGCTGCGGTCGGCTGCGATCTCGTCATAGAGCTTCGCGGCGGCCGGCTGATCGCGGGTCGCGACCTCGGCAGCCATGCGCAGCCGCGCCAGGTTGCGGTACCCGGACGGCGCCTTGGTGATCAAATCGGCAAAGGCGGCCTCGGCCTCGGCGTGCTTGCTCTGGTCCGACAGCTCGATGGCGCGGTCGAACGCCGCACCGGCCTCGGCGGCCTTCTTGGCCTCGAGATATTGGTAGCCGCGCCAGCCACCGACGCCGGCGATCACCAGGACCGCCAGCGCGATGATAAAGATCGAGTACTTGTCCCACAGCTTCTTGAGCTGATCGCGACGGACTTCCTCGTCTACTTCGTCAAATAATTCAGACACTTAAAGCTATCCCATCCCCTCGGGACCGCGAATCTGGGTGGAGCCTGGCCCCTACCCGATCCCCACACCGCGGCGGCGTTACCCTAACGGTGTGGCGGAGGCAAGGCAAAGCGAGGCGGATCAAAGCGTTAACCGGGGAAGTTTGTCGCGGCCACGGCGGGACTGCGTGGGCTCCCCAGTTCACGCTCCTGCCGCAGTCAGGCTCTCCCTGAGCTGGCGCTTGATCACCTTGCCATTGGCGTTGCGTGGCAAGGGCTCTGAGGTCAGCGCCATCGTCTCCGGCACCTTGTAGTCCGACAGCCGCTCGGCGCACCAGGCGCGCAGGCTCTCCGCGTTGACGTCATTGCGGGTCACGATCACGGCGTGCACGCGCTCGCCGAGCACCGGGCACGGCTTTGCGATGATCGCGCTCTCGACCACGGCCGGGTGGCCGGCCAGCACCGACTCGACCTCGGCGGAATAGATCTTCAGGCCGCCGCGGTTGATCATGTCCTTCTGGCGATCGAACACGCGAACGAAATTGTCGGCGTCGATCGAACCGAGATCGCCGGAGTGCCAGAACCCGGCGGTGAAGCTCTCTTGGGTCGCCTTCGGATTATTCCAGTAGCCCTTGATGACGGAGGCGCTGCAGATCCAGAGTTCGCCGATCTCGCCGCGCGGCACCTCGCGGCCGTCGGCGCCCATCACGACGATCTCGGCGCCGGGACACGGCAGGCCGACGCTGTCGATATGGGTTGCGGTGAGTTCGCCCGGCATCAGGGTCGAGGGCGACGAGGTCTCGGTCGCGCCGTAGCAATTGGCGAGCTTCAGTCCGGGGATCTTGGCGTCGAGCTTCTCGATGGTCGCAACCGGCATCGGCGCGCCGCCGAAACCGCCGATGCGCCAGCTCGACAGATCGTAGCTGTCGAAATCCGGCTGCATCAGGCAGAGATTGTACATCGCCGGCACCATCACCGTGTAGGTGACGCGCTCGCGCGCCGCGACCTTCAGATACTCAGCCGCCTTGAACTCCGGCATGATGATCAGCGCGCCGGCGCAACGCGCCATCGTCGTGATGTTGGCGACCGCGCCGGTGACATGCGCGAGTGGCACCGCCGCGATCGAGCGATCGCCTTGCGTCAGCTTCAGGCACGAGGTGAACACCATCGAGGAGTGGATGATGTTGCAATGGGCGAGCATCGCGCCCTTCGGCCGGCCCGTGGTGCCCGAGGTGTAGAGGATCATCGCGGTGTCCTCTTCCCTCACCTCCGCCGGCGCCTGGGCCGGAGCATTGTCCCGCAACGCGATGAATTGCGACGTGCTGTCGTCGCTCACCGAAACACGATGCGCAAGGCCTGGAATATCGGCGGCGTCGGGGATGCGATCGGCAAGCGTGGCCTCGTGGACCAGACATTTCGCGCCGCAATCGTTCAGCACATAAGCGATCTCGGGCTTCTGCTGGCGGGTCGAGAGCAGCACCGTCACCAGCCCGGCATGGGCGGCGGCGAACATCGTCAGCACGAATTCGATGCGGTTGCCGAGCAGGATGGCGACACGGTCACCGGGCACGAGGCCGAGCCGGGCAAAGCCCGCCGCGACCCTGGCCGATTGCTCGGCGACCTCGCGCCACGTCAGGCGCGTCGCGCCGCAGACCAGCGCCTCGCCGTCGCCGTTCCGCGCGACCGCGTCCGCGATCATCGCCCACAGGCTGGCCGGCCGCTCCGGGAAGGCCGGCACGACGCGGTCGCCGAACCTGGGCTCGAGCCGCATCGGCGGAAGTGCGTGTTGCGACCAGTCCATGCGCGCCTCGTCAGCTCTTCTTCATGCCGTAGACGTGCTCCGGCCCCGGGAAGGCGCGGCTCTTCACGTCGCGCGCATAGCCCGCGACCGCCTCCTCGATCATCGGTCCGAGATTGCCATAGCGGCGCACGAATTTCGGCGCGCGCGGCGACAGGCCGAGCATGTCCTCCAGCACCAGCACCTGGCCGTCGCAGGCAGCACTTGCGCCGATGCCGATGGTGGGGACACCGATCGATTGCGTGATCTTGCGCGCCAAGGGCTCGGCGACCGCCTCGACCACGATCGAGAAGGCGCCGGCTTCCGCGATCGCCCTGGCGTCGTTCTCGATCGGCGCCCAGCTGTCTTCCTCGCGGCCCTGCGCGCGGAACGAGCCGAGCGTGTTGATCGACTGCGGCGTCAGGCCGATATGGCCCATCACGGGAATGCCGCGCTCGGACAGGAACGCGACCGTCTCGGCCATCCGCGCGCCGCCCTCGAGCTTGACCGCGCCGCACAGCGTTTCCTTCATGATCCGCACCGCGGACTGAAACGCCTGCTCCTTCGAGCCTTCATAGGAGCCGAACGGCATGTCCACCACGACGAGCGCAGCCTGCGAGCCGCGCATGACAGCGCGGCCCTGCAGGATCATCATGTCGAGAGTGACCGGCACCGTGGTCTCGAAGCCGTGCATGACGTTGCCGAGGGAATCGCCGACCAGGATGGCGTCGCAATGCTTGTCGACCAGCGCGGCGGTGTGCGCGTGATAGGACGTCAGCATCACGATCGGTTCGCCGTTCTTGCGGGCGCGCAGATCGGGCGCGGTCTTGCGCTTGATGGTGGATTGAACAGACATTGTCAGGCTCCCATGACAGGCACGCCGATCACGACCGGGTGGAACGCAAACGCCAGCGCCAGATATGCGATGACACCGACCGCGATCGCGATCAGGTCGTTGGTCGGGCCGCCCACCGGGATCGGCGGCGCGCCTGCATCCGCGCGGCGCTTCAGCGAGATGCGGTCATAGACCGCCCAGCCGAGAAACGAGCCGAACAGGATGATCGAACCGAGGTCGCCATTGGCAAGCAGATGCGCGAACGCCCACAGCTTCACGCCCGCCAGCATCGGGTGCTTCAGCGTGGTGTAGATCCGGCCGCGGATATAGGAGGCGACGACGAGGATGACGGCGGGCAGCATCAAGGCCACCGCGACGTGCTTGAACGCGGTCGGCGGCGTCCAGACGTCGATCCATCCGGTCGCGCGGTAGTGGCCGAAACCCCAGATGATCAGACCGAGGCCGGCGAACGACACCAGCGAATAGACGCCCTTGTAGGCGCCCTCGCCCATCGCATTGACGATACTACCGCGCAGGTCGCGCAGGCTGCTCAGCACGTGGATGCCGAGGAACAGCACGAGACCCAGGATCATGACGAGCAGTCCCACGATGTTCCTCCCCTGATCGACTAATGCCTTCGCGTAACATCTTCGCCGGGCGGGACGCAATCCGTCACGCCGGGTGGCGGATCATGGATTACCCGCCGGCTTGGCCAATTCGCGGTTGTCGACATAGCGGATCATGATCGGGCGGCCGGCGAGCGCGCCGCCCAACCCACCGGTGAATTTCAGCGGCAGGCAGGCATCGAGCGAGGCATTGATCGCGTTGAGGTAGGTGGTGCGGGTATCGGCCGGGATGCCCCGCGTCGAAAACGTCAGGCGCGGCGTGCCGATCATCTCGCCTGATCGCTTGAAGCTGAAGCGCACCGACATCTGCATGCCCTCGCGCGCATCGTCGGGCGGCGGCGGCGCCCAGCAGGCTCGCAGCGCCGCGAACAAATCGCCGATGGTATCGAGATCATGATCCGGCTTGCGATACTTCTCGGCCTGCCCCTCGGGCGGCACGGTCAGGATCGTAAGCTGGAGATTTTCGCCGTACGGATAATCGATTTCGGGCAGGCACGGCCCGTGATTGAGCACACTGCAGTAGGACGGGATGCAGGGCCCGTTGTCGAGCACGCTGCAGGGCGTGTGTGCGAACGGCACCGGGTTCGTCTGGTGCCGCTGCCGCGCAAAGGCGCTGCCGGCAAGGCCGATGGCCAGCACGGCAAAAGCGAGGCAGATGGCAACGCGTCGGAACATGCGGTTGGACCCGGGATGCGCTCCGGGGAAAATGGTACCGCGGCCGGAGCGGAGCAAGCGGGGCCGGTTCACGTCCTCGCGCTTTTCTCGCCACGCCCCCGCTGTCATCGGCCCGGCTCGACCGGACGATCCAGTATTCCAGAGACAGCGGTGATTAGCGGATAAGCCGCGGCGTACTGGGTCCCCCGGTCGAGCCGGGGGACGACACTGAGTATGTGGCAACTACGCCTTCTTCTTGACGTCCTTGACGTTGGAGAAGGTGATGCCCTCGGCGCGCTCGCGGGTGTAGCCGAGATAGAACTCGTTCTTGGCCATGAACACCGGATCGCCGTCGACGTCGTCGGCGATGCCGGAATTGTTGGCGGCGATGAAAGCGTCGAGCGCCTTGCGATCGTCGGAAGAGATCCAGCGCGCCAGCGAGAATTCAGAGACCTCGAACTCGACCGGCAGCGAGTATTCAGCGTCGAGCCGCGCCTTCAGCACGTCGAGCTGCAGCGGGCCGACCACGCCGACCAGCGCCGGTGCGCCGTCGCGCGGGCGGAACACCTGCACGACGCCCTCCTCCGACATCTGCTGCAAGGCTTCCTTGAGCTTCTTCGCCTTCATCGCATCGGTGAGGCGAACGCGGCGGACGATTTCCGGCGCAAAGCTCGGCACGCCGACGAAGGTCAGATCCTCACCCTCGGTGAGCGTATCGCCGATCCGCAAGGTGCCGTGATTGGGAATGCCGACAACGTCGCCGGCAAAGGCCTCGTCGGCCACCGAGCGGTCCTGCGCGAAGAAGAATTGCGGGCTCGACAGGCTCATGTTCTTGCCGGTGCGCACCAGCTTGGCCTTCATACCGCGGCTGAGCTTGCCCGAGCACAGCCGGGCGAAGGCGATGCGGTCGCGATGGTTCGGATCCATGTTGGCCTGGATCTTGAACACGAACGCGCTCATCCGCGGCTCCGCCGCTTCGACCTTGCGCAGATCGGAATCCTGCGCGCGCGGCGCCGGCGCGAACTTGCCGAGACCTTCGAGCAAGTCGCCGACGCCGAAATTGCGCAGCGCGCTGCCGAAATAGACCGGCGTCAGATGGCCCTCGCGGAACGCCGCGAGCTCGAACGGCTTGCAGGCTTCCGACGCCAGCGCGAGCTCGTCCTTGACCTCGGCGACGTCGAGATTGGGGTTGCGCCTGCCGAGATCGGCGATGTCGATCTGCTCGGTGGCGCCGGTCTTGGCGCCGCCGCCCTCGAGCAGCCGCACGCCGCCATTGACGACGTCATAGGTGCCGAGGAAGTCGCGGCCGCGGCCGACCGGCCAGGTCATCGGCGTGGTGTCGAGCGCCAGCGTCTTCTCGATCTCGTCCAGAAGCTCAAACGTATCGCGGCTCTCGCGATCCATCTTGTTGATGAAGGTGATGATCGGGATGTCGCGCAGCCGGCACACCTCGAACAGTTTTCGGGTGCGCGCCTCGATGCCCTTGGCGGCGTCGATCACCATGACGGCGGAGTCGACCGCGGTCAGCGTGCGATAGGTGTCTTCCGAGAAGTCCTCGTGGCCCGGCGTGTCCAGCAGGTTGAACACGAGCTCGTTGAACTCGAAGGTCATCACCGAGGTCACGACCGAGATGCCACGCTCGCGCTCGATCTTCATCCAGTCCGAACGCGTGTTGCGCCGCTCGCCCTTGGCCTTGACCTGGCCCGCGAGATTGATGGCGCCGCCGAACAGCAGCAGCTTTTCCGTCAGCGTGGTCTTGCCGGCGTCCGGGTGCGAGATGATCGCAAAGGTGCGCCGGCGCGCCACTTCCTCGGAAAGCGGCGAGCGGGACGGCGATTCGGCTGAAACTGAGATGTCGGACATGGCGGGGCATTTGGCAGGGAAAACGGGCGCAATCAAGGGCGATTTGTCGCAATGCGGCGTGGCCGCACCATCCCCATATGGGGACGCGAGGGACGACCTTCTTCTCACCATACCACCCGCGGGGACGACCCTGCCTTATCTGGAGGGTTCGTGATGGCTTGGGCCATTCTGTTCACCGCTGGCCTGCTCGAGATCGGCTGGGCGATCGGGCTGAAATACACCGAGGGCTTCTCGCGGCTGGTGCCGTCGGTGCTGACGCTCGCCGCAATGGCCGGCAGCATCATCCTGCTCGGCCTGGCGCTGAAGACGCTGCCGATTGGAACCGCCTACGCGGTCTGGACCGGGATCGGCGCGGTCGGCACCGCGGCGCTCGGCATCATCCTGCTCGGCGAACCGGCGACCGCGATGCGGCTTGCCAGCATCGGGCTGATCGTGTCCGGCATCGTCGGGCTGAAGCTCGTCGGCTGATTACTCCTTTTTGGGACGCGTTTTCTTGCCGCGAACCGGCTCCCACTTCGCTCGAAAACGCTACTTAAGAATCTGCACAACCCAATAGGTCGCGGCGGCGACCGCGGCCGACGCCGGGATCGTGATCACCCAGGCATAGACGATCGAGCTCGCCACGTTCCAGCGCACGGCGGAGAGCCGCCGCGCGGCGCCGACGCCGACGATGGCGCCGGTGATGGTATGGGTGGTCGATACGGGAACTCCGAGATAGGTCGCCAAGAACAGCGTCACGGCGCCGCCGGTCTCGGCGCAGAACCCCTGCATCGGCGTCAGCTTGGTGATCCGCAGTCCCATGGTGCGGACGATCCGCCAGCCCCCCATCAGCGTGCCCAGCGCCATCGCGCTCTGGCAGGCCAGCACGACCCAGAACGGGATCTCGAAGGTGTCGCCGAGATGGCCCTGCGAGTAGAGCAGCACGCCGATGATGCCCATGGTCTTCTGCGCATCATTGCCGCCATGGCCGAGCGAATAGAGCGACGCCGAGGCGAATTGCAGGATGCGGAAGGCGCGATCGACCGCGAATGGCGTCGAGCGCACTGAGAGCCAGGACACGATCGCAACCAGCACCAGCGCCAAGAGAAAGCCGACCAGCGGCGACAGCACGATCGCGAGCAAGGTCTTGGTGAGCCCGCTCCACACCGCAGCCGAAATGCCTGCCTTCGCCATGCCGGCGCCGACCAGGCCGCCGATCAGGGCGTGCGAGCTCGACGAGGGAATGCCCAGCGCCCAGGTGATCACGTTCCAGGCGATCGCGCCGACCAGCGCGGCGAAGATCACGGTCGCATCCACCACCGACGGATCGATGATCCCGGTGCCGATCGTGTTGGCAACATGCAGGCCGAACACCGCGAAGGCGACGAAGTTGAAGAAAGCCGCCCAGAACACCGCGTATTGCGGCCGCAGCACGCGGGTCGAGACGATGGTCGCGATCGAGTTGGCGGCATCATGCAGGCCGTTCAGGAAGTCGAACAGCAGCGCGACCGCGATCAGGATGGTAAGAACCGGAAGGCCCAGCGCGGCGTCCACGTGATGGCCCCGCTCTATTGTTGTTCTTTGAGCATGATCTCCGCGCAAACGCTTCGCGTTTGTCGCAGGGAAAACCGCTGCACACTTTTCCGAATCATGCTCATACCTGCTCGATCACGATCGAGTTGATCTCGTTGGCGACGTCGTCGAAACGGTCGGCCACTTTCTCGAGGTGATCGTAGATCTCCGCGCCGACGATGAAGTCCATCGTGTTGGCGTCGCGATGCTTCAGGAACAGCTCCTTGAGCCCGATGTCCTGGAGATCGTCGACCCGGCCCTCGAGCTTGGTCAGCTCTTCGGTGATCTGGGTCAGCATCGAGACGTTCTGGCCGATCGCCTGCAGCAGGGGCAGCGCGCGGCCGACCAGATTGGCGCATTCGACGATCAGGCCACCCATCTCGCGCATCGGCGGCTCGAACTCGCGCACCTCGAACAGCATCACCGCCTTTGCGGTCGCTTGCATCTGGTCGACCGCGTCGTCCATCGCGGTGATCAGGTTCTTGATGTCGCCGCGGTCGAACGGAGTGATGAAGGTGCGGCGAACCGCGGTCAGCACCTCGCGGGTGACGCTATCGGCGTCGTTCTCGAACTGATTGACGCGCTGGCAGAAGACCGGGGTCTCCTCGCCCCCCCTCAGCATGTCCTGCAAGGCCTTCGCGCACTGCACGGAAGTCTGGGCGTGGCGGGCGAACAGGTCGAAAAATCGCTCTTCCTTGGGCAGAAAGGCGCGAAACCAGCGCAGCATGTCTCAGTTCCATCGTTTCGGGACGGCCCTTTTAGCGACCATCACAAAACTGTCATAGAACAAATTGCGCTGAATGCGCAGCAGCTTGGCCGCCCGAACGGGCGGTCATCCACTGCTATGTCGGAGACAAGCCGCGGGGCCCCTGCCCTACAGCGACCGCCGCAGCAGGTGAGCCAGCTCACCCACCAGGCCGCGCCGGAACAGCAGCACGCAGGACACGAAGATCACGCCCTGGATCACCGTCACCCACTGGCCGAAACCAGCGAGATACTGCTGCATGGCGATGATCACGAATGCGCCGACCACCGGGCCGAAGATGGTGCCGAGGCCGCCGACCAGCGTCATCAGCACGATCTCACCGGACATCGACCAGTGCACGTCGGTCAGCGAAGCGTTCTGCGCCACGAACACCTTGAGCGAGCCGGCAAAGCCCGCCAGCGTGCCCGACAGGATGAAGGCCAGCAGCTTGTATTGGTCGGTCTTGTAGCCGAGCGAGATCGCGCGCGGCTCGTTCTCGCGGATCGACTTCAGTACCTCGCCGAACGGCGAGTTGATGGTGCGGTAGATCAAGAGGAAGCCGGCGAGGAAGCCGGCCAGCACGACGTAATAGAGCACCAACGGTTTCGAGAGATCGAAGATCCCGAACAGATGGCCCTGCGGGATGCCCTGGATGCCGTCTTCGCCGTGGGTGAACGGCGCCTGCAGATAGAGGAAGTAGAGCAGCTGCGACAGCGCCAGCGTGATCATCGAGAAGTAGATGCCCTGCCGCTTGATCGAGATGTAGCCGGTGGCGAGGCCGAGCAGGGCCGCCGCGGCGGTGCCGACCACGATGCCGAGCTCCGGCGGCAGCCCCCACACCTTCAGCGCATGCGCCGAAACGTAGCCGGCGGTGCCGAGGAACATGGCGTGGCCGAACGACAGCAGGCCGCCATAGCCGATCAGCAGGTTGAAGGCGCAGGCGAGCAGCGCAAAGCACAGCGCCTGCATCACGAAGAACGGATAGATCCCCGTGAACGGCACCACCGCCAGCAGCGCCGCCATCACGGCGAATACGATCATCTCGTCGCGCATCGCGCGCGGCGTCATCGGAAGTGTATCGTCGGTCAATGCTGACATATCAGGCCGCCCGTCCCGTCAGTCCCGTTGGCTTCACCAGCAACACCACCACCATCAGGACAAACACCACGGTGTTGGAGGCTTCGGGATAAAAATACTTGGTCAGTCCCTCGATCACGCCGAGCGCGAAGCCGGTGATGATCGAGCCCATGATCGAGCCCATGCCGCCGATCACGACCACCGCGAACACCACGATGATGAGATCGGCGCCCATCAGCGGGCGGACCTGGTTGATCGGCGCCGACAGCACGCCGGCAAGCGCGGCAAGGCCGACGCCGAGCCCGTAGGTCAGCGTGATCATGCGCGGCACGTTGATGCCGAAGGCGCGTACCAGCGTCGGATTCTCGGTGGCGGCGCGCAAGTAAGCGCCGAGCTGCGTCTTCTCGATCAGGAACCAGGTGGCAAGGCACACCACCAGCGAGAAGATCACGACCCAGCCGCGATAGATCGGCAGGAACATGAAGCCAAGGTTGACGCCGCCCTTGAGCTGATCCGGGATTGAGTAAGGCAGGCCGGAGGAGCCGAAATAGTTCTGGAACACGCCCTGCACGATCAGCGCGATGCCGAACGTCAGCAGCAGTCCGTAGAGATGGTCGAGCCCGGCCAGCCATTGCAGCATGGTCCGTTCGAGGATCATGCCGAAGATGCCGACGATGACAGGTGCGATGAGCAGCGCCCACCAGTAGTTGATGCCGCCCAGATTGAGCAGGAAATACGCCACGAAGGCGCCCATCATGTAGAGCGCGCCGTGCGCGAAATTGATGATGTTGAGCATGCCGAAGATGACGGCGAGCCCCAGACTGAGCAGCGCGTAGAACGAGCCGTTGATCAGTCCCACCAGAAGCTGTGCGTAGAGAGCCTGCATCGAATGAGCTTTCGCTGGATAGATGAAGCCCGCCGGCCACGCGCGCGGCGGCGGGCATGATCGTCACTTCTTCAGAAGCGCGCAGGTGCTCTTGTCGAGCGGCGTGAAGGCCTGGTTCCCCGGCACGGTGCCGACCAGCTTGTAGAAGTCCCACGGTCCCTTGGACTCCGAGGGCTTCTTCACCTCGAACAGATAGGCGTCGTGCGTGACGCGGCCGTTGGCCTCGACCTCGCCCTTGCCGAACAGCGGATCGTCGGTCGGGATCGTCTTCATCTTCGCGACCACCTTGGCGCCGTCATGCGGATTGCCGCCGAGCGCTTCCAGCGCCTTGAAGTAATGCATCAGCCCCGCATAGACGCCGGCCTGCACCATGGTCGGGGGCGCGCTGTTCTTCATCCGCGCCGAGAAGCGCTTCGAGAACGCCCGGGTGTTGTCGTTGAGGTCCCAGTAGAACGTCTCGGTGAAGTTCAGGCCCTGCGCGGTCTCGAGGCCGATCGCCTTGACGTCGGTGAGGAACAGCAAGAGCGCGGCGAGCTTCTGGCCGCCCTTGACGATGCCGAACTCGGCCGCCTGCTTGATCGAGTTGGTGGTGTCGCCGCCGGCATTGGCAAGGCCGATGATCTTGGCCTTGGAGGCCTGCGCCTGCAGGAGGAACGAGGAGAAGTCCGCGGTGTTGAGCGGATGCTTGACGCCGCCGACCACCTTGCCGCCATTGGCGGTGACAACCGCGGTGGTATCACGCTCCAGCGCCGCGCCGAACGCGTAGTCTGCAGTCAGGAAGAACCAGGTGTCCCCGCCCGCCTTCACCAGCGCCTGGCCGGTGGCGTGCGCGAGCATATAGGTGTCGTAAGTCCAGTGCACGGTGTTCGGCGAGCACTGCGCGTTGGTGAGGTCCGAGGTCGCAGCGCCCGAATTGATGTAGACGCCGTTCTTCTCCTTGACGACGTTGTTGACCGCGAGCGCGACGCCGGAATTCGGCACGTCGACGACGGTGTCGACCTTGTCGACGTCGAACCACTGGCGGGCAATGGTGGTGCCGATATCGGGCTTGTTCTGGTGATCGCCGGAGATCAGGTCGATGGTCCAGCCCTTGGCCTTGAGGCCGGAATCCTCGATCGCCATCTGGGCCGCCAGCGTCGAGCCGGGACCCGCGAGGTCCGCGTAGAGGCCGGACTGATCCGACAACACGCCGATCTTGACGACCTTGTCGTCGGCGGAGGCAATGCTCGCGACGCTGAGCGCGATCGCGGTGCCGAGCAGAAGCGCAGAAATCGTGTTCTTCATGGGGATTCCCTCAGTCTTTAAATTTTCTGGCTCGGGCGAAATCAGACGCCGAGATAGGTATGAAGCTTGTCCATGTTGGCCGACAGCTCGGAATTCGCGAAGCCGTCGATCACCTTGCCGTGCTCGACGATGTAGTAGCGGTCGGCAACGGTCGAGGCGAAACGGAAATTCTGTTCGACCAACAGGATCGTGAAGCCCTGCGACTTCAGGCGCGCAATGGTGTGCCCGATCTGCTGGATGATGACCGGCGCCAACCCTTCGGTCGGCTCGTCCAGCATCAAAAAGCGCGCACCGGTGCGCAGGATGCGCGCAATCGCCAGCATCTGCTGCTCGCCGCCCGAGAGCTTCGTGCCCTGGCTGGTGAGACGCTCCTTCAGGTTCGGAAACAGCGTGAAGATCTGGTCGAGCGGCAGGCCGCCCGGTCGCACCACCGGCGGCAGCAGCAGATTCTCGCGTACGTCGAGACTGGAGAAGATGCCGCGCTCCTCGGGGCAGAATGCGATGCCGAGCCGCGCGATGCGGTCGGAGGTGGCGCGGATGATCTCCTTGTTGTCGAAGCGGATCGAGCCGGAGCGCTTGCCGATCACGCCCATGATCGACTTCAGCGTCGTGGTCTTGCCGGCGCCGTTGCGGCCGAGCAGCGTCACCACCTCGCCTGCCCTGACGTTGAAATTGATGCCGTGAAGAATGTGCGATTCGCCGTACCAGGCCTGCAGATCGTTGACCGTCAGCACCTCGGCGCCGGCCGCAGCCACGGGCCTCTCCGCCAGTTTTGCCTCAGCCATGCCCCGCTCCCAGATAGGCTTCCTTCACGCGCTCGTCCTTGGAGAGGTCGGCGTAATTGCCCTCGGCCAGCACCTGCCCGCGCGTCAGCACGGTGATGATGTCGGAGAGGTTGGCCACCACCGAGAGGTTATGCTCGACCATCAGGATGGTGTATTTGGCGGAGATCCGCTTGATCAGCGCCGCGATCTTGTCGATGTCCTCGTGGCCCATGCCGGCCATCGGTTCGTCGAGCAGCATCATCTCGGGGTCGAGCGCGAGCGTCGTTGCAATTTCAAGTGCGCGCTTGCGGCCGTACGGCATCTCGACCGCCGGCGTGTTGGCGAACTCGCTCAAGCCGACGTCGTTCAGAAGTTCATGGGCGCGCGGATTGAAGCGGTCGAGCACGCTCTTCGAACGCCAGAAATCGAATGACGAGCCGTGCTGGCGCTGCAGCGCGACGCGCACGTTCTCGAGCGCGGTCAGATGCGGAAATACCGCCGAAATCTGGAACGAGCGGACCAGCCCGAGCCGCGCCACGTCGGCCGGCGGCATCGCGGTGATGTCCTGGCCCTTGTAGCGAATCTGCCCGCCCGTCGGCTTCAGGAATTTGGTCAGCAGATTGAAACAGGTGGTCTTGCCGGCGCCGTTCGGCCCGATCAACGCATGGATACTGCCGCGACGCACCTTGAGCGCGACGTCGCGAACGGCGAAGAAACCCGCGAATTCCTTGGTCAATCCGCTGGTTTCGAGGATGAACTCATCGGCCAAATAGATTCCCCCATACGCCATCGCCGCGAAGCCCCTCGCCCGCGTGGCCAGCTTTTTTCATGTTCGACAGGTTGTCCGTACGTCTTGGAAACCGTCCGGGGGCCTGTCGCCTCCGGGCCGGAATATGCCGTCATCTGCGGCAGTTACGCAAGGTGGAAAGCTGTGCGGTGCAGTATCGAGACGACCGGTTCCGGTTGATCCTTAGTCGAATGGTATTTGAACGCGCTTTGCGCCTCGGAAAGTCGCCATTAAGGCTGTTTTGCTCCGGACATTCCCTTTCATAGAATATTTCCGCCTCTCGCCGAAACTCCCGGCCATTGCATGATGAACGGCTAGAGCCTTGTATTTCGAAAGCGCCAATTCCTCGGTCGTCAGATCGATCCGGCACCATGATGTCCTGAACACGTGGCTGCGGCTTTGTGCCCGCGGCCAAACCATCCCTCACTTCGGCTAGCGATGCCATTCAAGAGTGCCGATCCATCGGTGGTCAAATCGATCACGCAGCGGGTGCTGCTGAACGCCTGGCTGCGCGCGCTGCGCACGCCTGACACTGTTCCCCTGCTGTGCGATTTCCACACCGAAGGCAGCGCCGACGAGCGCGCCGACATGATGGGCTTTGACGTGGTCGGCGGAGGCGAAGACGCGCGCTTCCTGATCACGCAGGAAGGCGCACGGCTGACCACGGCTTACGGCAACGAGCATGTCGACCCGCGGCTGCGCGCCAACCGCTATCTCGATGATGCGATCGGCCCGGAACGCTATGCCGGCGTCATCCTCTCGTATCGCGCCTGCCTCGTGCGCAAGCGTCCGACCTACACCGTTGCGGAGGTCACGGACGCCGACGGCAAGGATGTCTCCTATGAACGCCTGCTGCTGCCGTTCGGACGCGGCAACCGCGTCGAGCACATCGTGGGCTCCTACAAGGCGATCAGCATCGAGGGCGGCTTCCGGCTGCACAATCTGATGGGCGTGAAGGCCAGGGCCGTCCCGGTGGTCACGATGCGCGCGGTGATCGACCGCAGGTTCGTCCCAATGGATCATGCGGCGAGCCAGGATACGGTCGAACTGAGCTAGGGCGCGTACTAATAAATCCGCCATGTCGGCCCCACCCCCTAAAACCGCACATCGCCGGGTGACCACGGCATGTCGGTTTTGGCAAGGAGCGGAAACTCACCACGACGCAACTTTCGCGCTCAAGCCGTTCGAGCGCTCGGTCCAAACTGTGTCAAGGCAACACCAGAGATCGCCAGCAGCGCACCAACAATCAGCTTCGGAGTCATCGGCTCGCCAAGGAACAATGCGCTCGACATCAAGGCGAACACCGGCAGGAGCAGACCGAAGGGGGCGACGCGCGCCATCGAGCAGCGAGCGATCAGCCAGAACCAAAGGCCAAATCCGACAATTCCTCCGATGAAAATTGTGTAGGCGAGCGCCAGCCACCCCCGTTCATCCGCAGCAACGAGGCTCGCCAGTTGTCCATATTCAAGGAGCAGCGACATCAACATGACCTGCGGCACCGTGAACAGGGACGACCAACCCATCAACATCAAGGGGTCAAAAGGACCGTAGCGTTTGGTCAGGACGTTGGACACCGCGAATGCGAAGGCGGCTCCGACCACCAGCAGCAGTGGCAACCCGTTTGCCGACAGGCCGGGCTCCGCTCTCAGCACAAGGACGCCGGCGAATGCAAGCACCACCCCGGAGAGAGTGGTGAGAGACGGCCTCTCCGCCAGCAGCGGCCAGGCCAACAGGACCGTGAAGGGCGTGGAGAGTAAATATGCAACAGCCGTCATGCTTCCCGAGCCGAGCCCAAGACCCACGTAGAAGAGCCCGAAGTTCAACCCACCAAGAAAAAACGAGATAGCTGCGATCGGACGCAACTGTTCACGCGTCGGCTTTTTGACCAGCGGAATAAGCAGAAGCGCAGTGGCCAAGAAACGCAGCGCCAGGAAAAAGAACGGCGGAAACTCCGTAATGCCCATTTTGATGATCACGAACTGATAACCCCAGAGCAAGGGAACGGCCACCGCGCAAACCATCTGGATCGCAGACATCGTATTCTCCTTTAAACGACCGATCGGTCCAGATATTGACAAGCCGATTGTGAGAACGGGCCCTGGACTTGGTTACCTGATGAAACGATCGAGCAGAGCGTCCGCGGCGGCGTGCGTTATGGCTCCCGTGGACGCCGTTTTGCTGATGACTCGCAGCCCCTCGACGAAACAGACGAGAATGCGGGCAGCATTTGCAGGATCGACACCATCGGCTAACTTGCCCGCTGTCTTCGCACGGGAAAGCGCATCCGCCACCCGCGCCTCCATGACTTTGAAGAAGTTCGCGATGCGACGATTGACGTCAGCGTCACGCCCGGCCAGTTCCATGGCCGTGGCGATCACCAGACATCCGCGTCGACCATGGGCACCGCTCGTGCGGTCAACATATCCAGCAAGGTAGGCCCGCAGGCCATCTACCGGGTCCTTGCGAGGGTCAAGCTCGATATTCAACCGTGTCACGGCATCATCGATGTAACGATCGAGCGCGCGCAGGAAGAGCGAATGCTTGTCGCCGAAAGCAGCGTAAAGGCTGCCACGCGAGAGCTTCGTCGCACGAAGCAGATCTGGCAGCGCCGTGGCATGATAGCCGCGCGACCAGAACACGCCCATCGCGCGTTCGACGGCAGCGTCCTCATCGAAACTCCGCGGGCGACCGCGGGGCAACGGCACAGAGGTTCGGTTGCTCATCGAAGAAATATAGACCAACTGGTCTTTAAATCAAGCGGGCCGCTATGGGTCATTTTCGACCGATTTCAACGTGAATCGCGATATCAGCTTGTTCTGCGCAAGCGGACATCGGCCCGCTGGCGTTTATGAGTCCACGTCCTGGCTCGCGCCGAACGCGTCAGCCCTTCTTGCGCGCCTTCGCCGGCACTTCCTTGGCATAGATATCCGGCTTGAAGCCGACGACGCGCTTCGGCCCGAGATCGAGCACGGGCCGCTTGATCATCGACGGCTGCTCGGCCATCAGCGCCAGCGCCTTGCGCTCGTTCAGACCTTCCTTGTCGGCATCGGGCAGCTTCTTGAAGGTGGTGCCGGCGCGGTTGAGCAGCGTCTCCCAGCCGACCTCCTCGCTCCACTGCTTGAGCTTGTCCTTGGCGATGCCAGCGGTCTTGTAGTCGTGGAAGTCGTAGGCGACGCCGTGATCGTCGAGCCAGGCGCGCGCCTTCTTCATGGTATCGCAGTTCTTGATGCCGTAGATGGTGATGGTCAAAGCCGTTCCCCACATGCGATTGCTGCGGGGAAATTAGCCTCGCAGCAATCGCAGCGCCAGATCGGAGCCATCAGGTCTCCACACCGATATTGTGGGCGTTCAGCGCGCGTAGTGCGTGAAGACGAAATCCTGGTCGCTGGCGTAGGCCTCGTGGCAGGCAAAGCACGTCTCGTGCTGGGCGGCATCGACCGGCTTGCCGTCGATGAAGCGGCCAAAGCCCCAGCCGCCGGTCGCGGCATATTTGGCGCTGTCCTTGACCATGACCTGGACAGTGGTCGCCGGCCCCGTGATGAAGGCGCCGTTGAGGCCCGCAACCGGCTTGCGTTTCCAGGCCAGCTTCACCAGCACGGTGCCGTCGGGGAAGCGCGCGGCGCCGTCCTGATACGCCTTCACGGCGGTCGCGTTACCGAGCACGCTGCGCAGCTCGTCGAGCCCGGTCTCCTCGCCGACCGCGATCAGCTTCCAGTCGCGATAACCATCGGGAATCTTCACGCCGAAGATCGGCGATGCCGGTGCATTGTCATCGGCATGCCCGACGGCAAACGGCAATGACGCGCTGATGCAGGCTGCCGCAATCGCGGCAGCTGCCCATTTCACAACCTGTCTCATGGTCTGCGGTCCGCTCTCGCTCAGGCCTTGCTGACGTCGATGATGGCCTGGACGAAGGCCTGCGGCGCTTCCTGCGGCAAATTGTGGCCAATGCCGCCGGGCAACTGGCGATGCTCGTAATGCCCGGAGAACTTCTTGGCGTAGGCTGCAGGCTCCGGATGCGGCGCGCCGTTGGCGTCGCCCTCCATCGTGATGGTCGGGATCGCGATGACGGGCGCCTGCGCCAGCGTCTTCTCGAACGCGTCGTACTTCGCCTCGCCCTCGGCAACGCCGAGCCGCCAGCGGTAATTGTGGATCACGATATCGACATGGTCGGGGTTCTCGAAGGCAACAGCGCTGCGGTCATAGGTGGCGTCGTCGAACTGCCACTGCGGCGAGGCGAGCTGCCAGATCAGCTTGTTGAAGTCGTGCCGGTTCTTGGCATAGCCGTCGCGGCCGCGCTCGGTCGCGAAATAGAACTGGTACCACCATTGCAGCTCGGCCTTCGGCGGCAGCGGCACCTTGCCGGCCGCCTGGCTGCCGATCAGGTAACCGCTGACCGACACCATCGCCTTGCAGCGTTCGGGCCAGAGCACCGCCATGATGTTGGCGGTGCGCGCGCCCCAATCGTAGCCGCCGAGCACGGCCTTCTCGATCTTCAGGGCGTCCATCAGCGCGATGATGTCGGCGGCGACCGCGACCGGCTGGCCGCTGCGCATCGTGTCGCTGGAGAGGAAGCGCGTGGTGCCATAGCCGCGCAGATGCGGCACGATCACGCGGTAACCGGCTTCCGCCAGCGCCGGCGCGACGTCGGCATAGCTGTGGATGTCATAGGGCCAGCCGTGCAGCAGGATCACCGCAGGACCTGAGGCCGGGCCCATCTCGACATAGCCGGTATCGAGCACGCCGGCATTGATCTGCTTCACCGGACCGATCGAGGTGCGCGCGCCGACCTTGACCGCGGGCGCTGCCGACTTGGGCTGCGCGCTGGCAGATCCAATGAAACCGAGCCTGGAAGCGGCGAGGATCCCACCTGCGATCCCAAGGAAACGGCGGCGTTGCGGATTGATGGATTGGGACATGGCGATCTCCTGCGTGTGGTTCCCGCCAACTATGCCAAGGTCCATGACAGCACGCTTTCAGATCGCATTGATTTTCCTTTCATGCTGTCTTGATTTTGGCTCCGCCCCGCCTGTGCTAGGTTCCGCCGCGGACTCAGCCGCCGGCCGCCGGACTCTTCGATTTGACCTACCATTTCAACGACTTGACCCTCGATTCCGAGCGCCGGGAGCTGCGCCGTGGCGATGCCCTGGTGGCCGTCGAGCCGCAGGTCTTCGACCTCCTCGAATTCCTGATCCGTGCCCGCGACCGCGTCGTCAGCCGCGACGACGTGCTGGCCGCGGTCTGGCATGGGCGGATCGTCTCGGAGGCGACGCTGAGCAGCCGGGTCAATGCCGCGCGGACCGCA
This sequence comes from Bradyrhizobium tropiciagri, assembly GCF_001189845.1. Taxonomy (GTDB): domain Bacteria; phylum Pseudomonadota; class Alphaproteobacteria; order Rhizobiales; family Xanthobacteraceae; genus Bradyrhizobium; species Bradyrhizobium tropiciagri. The sequence continues at coordinate 372,331 of NZ_LFLZ01000001.1, read as the reverse complement.
ATCGGCGACAATGGCGAGGAGCAGCGGCTGATCCGCACCCTGCCCCGCAAAGGTCTCCGCTTTGTCGGCGATGTCAGGGAGGACACCGCGCCCGCTCGTCCGGTTGCCAATAACGCCGCCCCGCCACGGCCGAGCGAGGGCCCGTCGATCGCGGTGCTGCCCTTCACCAACATGAGCGGCGACCCCGAGCAGGATTATTTCGCCGACGGAATCGCCGAGGACATCACCACCGCGCTCTCCCGTTGCAGCCGCCTCACCGTGATCGCGCGCAACTCGGCCTTCACCTACAAGGGCAAGGCGGTGGATATCCGCCAGGTCGGGCGCGAGCTCGGCGTCGGCTACGTGCTCGAGGGCAGCGTCCGCCGCGGCGGCGACCGGCTACGCATCACAGGACAGTTGATCGACGCCGTCTCCGGCGCGCATCTGTGGGCCGACCGCTTCGACGGCGCCGCGACCGACGTGTTCGACCTGCAGGACCGCATCACCGAGAATGTCGTCGGCGCGATCGAGCCGACGATGCTGGTCGCCGAAGCCGAGCGGGTGCGTGCAGCGCCGCCCGACAAGCTCGACGCCTACGATCTGCTGCTGCGCGCCTACAGTCTGCGCTACGAGTTCACGCCCGAGAGCATGGAAGCCGCGCTCGATTGTCTCGACCAGGCGCTGGCGCTCGATCCCAATTACGCGCCGGCGCTTGCTGCATCGGCCTATTGCCATGCGATGCGCCATGTCCAGGGCTGGCTGAAGCCTGATGACGCCTACCGGGAGCGCGCAGTCGCGCAGGCCTGGCGCGCGGTGGAGCTTACGCCCGGTGATCCGCAGGTGCTGTGGATGGCGGCGTTCGCGATCTGGAACATGGCCGACGAGATCGAGCCCGCGCGCGAATTGTTCGAGCGCTCGCTTGCGATCAACCCGAACTCGGCGATGGCGCTGGTGCTCGGCGGCTGGATCGAGGCGATGCGCGGCAACCAGACGGCCGGCCGCGCCATGATCGAGCGCGCACAGCGGCTCAACCCGCGCGACCCGCGCGGCTGGTTCGCCTCCGCGGCGCTGGCGATCTGCGCGGTGCTTGACCAGAACTTTGCTGAGGCGGTGATGTGGGCCGACAAGGCGCTGGCGCAGAACCGCCGCTTCGCAGTCGCCCTGCGCGTCTTGATCGTGGCGCTGGTGAAGACCGGCGAACGCGAGCGCGCGACCCAGATCGCGCGCGAGCTGCTCAAGGTCGACCCGGCGTTCACGGTCTCCGGATTCCTTTCGCGAATTCCGTTCCCGGTGGAATCGATGTCCGCGACTTATCGTGAAACCCTGAAGGCGGCCGGCGTCCCGGACTGAAGCCGCTTTGAGGACGCGACGATCAGCTCGGGGATGCGCTTGCAAAGTCAAGAATTCGACAACCTGAGCGCCGTTTGCCACGAGCATGAGATCGATCAGCTCAACGGGATGTTCTAGATCGGCAGGCTCTCGCGGCTGATCAAAGCCGGTTGAAATGATGGCACGGAGATAGTGTGGTGGATTTTGCCTGCGGCCATCTACACGAAAAACGACTCATTCACCGAGGAGCCTGAAAAAGCCCTTCGAGAAGGAATGAAGCGGTTCGGAACGGCGTTCGAGTTTGGCGCGAAGAACCGCGCCCTCCCAACCGATCCAGAAGAACTCGGCAAGCCAGTCGCAATCTTGGTTGGAAGAGATCGCACCAGTAGCCTGGGCAGCTCTCAAGCACTTGGCAGTGCGCTGCTGCCAGTCGATGAACACATCGAACAGCTGCTGGCGAAATGATTGTGGAAGTACGCTCATCTCCTGCCCAAGATTGCCCACCAAACAGCCTCGCGCATAACGGTAGCGCTTCATGGCGGACGTAGCATCGTCGGTAAAACCTCTGAGCCTTTCGAGCGGGGGATGCTGCTCGTTCAAGAAGAAGCTGTCGAGCTTGCGCGAAAAGTAGCCAGCGTAGCTGTCGATCAGCTCCGCTCCAAATGCCTCTTTGCTCGGAAAGTAGTGGTAGAATGACCCCTTTGGCACGTCGACGCTCCGCAAGACTTCCTCGATCCCCGTCGCGGAATAGCCCTTCTCCGTCAGCATAACGACACCTGCACGGACCAGCGCGTCACGGGTCGCGCTGGTGCCGGCAAGCTCCTTGGGAGGTCGCCCGCGACGGCGGCGAGGCAGCGTCCTGCTCATGCAGATCGTGATAGACCGATCGTCTAGCAGAAGCAAACTGCCCGTGATGCGGCGTTCTGCAAGTGGCGGAGACCCTCTCACTCCATCCACTAGTTCGGTGGCAGGCCCAGGCTCCGGCTTGGCTCACTCAACGTGGCTCGGCATTCGTTGGTGCGGGCGCGAACAGGTTAGTCGACGCGGCTTCCTGAACGATCACTGCCGCGTCTTCCGGCAGCAGAAACCCACGCGCTATCAGATCCTGGGCGGCGATCCGGATCCGGTTCACGTAATCGTCGCGGCCGTGATAGCGCTCTTCGATCGACGGGCGGGCGTCACCGGTACGCTCTCGTTCCGCTTTCGTCGCTGCGAATGGCGAGAAGGACCCGATCAGCATGCAGGTGAATGTCTGCGGCTGGTTCTGGGCGCCATTGGTGCCAGTCGGCACCGCGACATCCGGCAGCCGCACGCCGCCGAGCGCATTGCCGTCCTGATCGCGCTTCGGCACTTGTATCACTGCGGCGGAAAGCCTGGTCGGGGCACGTAGCGCAGGTGGCTCGCCGCCCGCGGCTTCAAGCGACATCAGTTCGCTGGCAGGCGGCATGGTACCGCGGCTTACCCAGGCATCAAGGTGCAGCAGCAGGGCCCGCGACAGCGGCGACCAATCGAGGCGGCCCGGCGTCAGTTTGCAGGCCGGTGCCCTGGGGGAGGGTACATGCGGGCCTCCCGCGATATCGTACATCCGCACATTGGCGGGCAGTGGCTGATCCGCGGTTCCGGACGCGCCCGTGCGGCCAAGCGAAGCGCGCAGCGAATAGTAGTCCGTGGTGGAGTTCACGAGCATCATCCTCGGAGGCACCTCGCCGCGCGCCTCGACCTTGGCCGTGATCTCCCCGATCGTGAGCGGTCCGTCATTCACGCCGGGAAAATCCGGGTTGTCGAATGTGGGAGCCCCCTCGGCGCTCGACATTGGTCCAAGGCCCGTCTGCAGGATCGGAAGAAGGCCAGCGGCCGAGACGAACACATGCATTCCGTCGAAGACGCGCCGGTTGCCCATCATGTTGAAGCCGTCCAGGAGAAAGGTCTTCAGGAATCGTCCATCCTGGGACCTGCCGCTCGCGAGCACGCGGTTGATCGCTCCCTTGAGCGGGTTGGGCGTTCCACCCTTGTCAGAAGCTGCATGCGCGAAGAAATCCGCGGCATCGCGGACGATGGCAAAGCCCACTCCCTCGACGAAGCGTGTCTTGCCATCGGCGTCAGCGAACGAAGGCAGCTCCGCCCCCTGTCCAAGCTCCCAAAAAACCTCCGCAACCGCGAAACCATAGTCCTGAAGAAAGCCGGTGCCCTGCTCCAGCGTGCCCGGGAGAAACCGCACGTCGCGTGGCGAGTTGTAGATCGCCTCGGCCCAGACTTGCCCGCGGTTGGGTAGGTCCACCAGCAACGCGCCGTTTTCCCCGCGCGGAGCCGCCGGCATCATGAGAATGATCTTCGCCGCGTAATCGACGCGCCCGCGTTCATTGCGCGGCGCCTTGTCGATCCCAGGGATGGCCTCTTGCGGCGATAGGTCGCCGCGGATCTTGCCCTGCCAGATCACATAGTCGCCGGCGCGAAATGTGCCGTAAGGCTGCTTCGACGTGAACTCGATCCGGGTAACTTCTGCGCTCACCGGCCGCGCCGTCGAGATCAGGCTGAACAAGAAAAACAAGGACATCACAATTCGCCCGTTTCGACGGTGCGGCATGGGAATTTTCCATAAGGGATAGCGGCTGGTTTCGAGCATTCTTTGATCACGACACGCCGTATCAGAACGGACATGATGGACCGGCAACTTTTTCACCGGTCCATCGCCTATCGCGAAGGCCTTCTCACTCCATCCAATAGTCGATGTCCGTCTGATTGGCATTGACGCCGGCGTTCGGCTCGGACGGGCCATGACTGCTGATGATGCCGCGCATTCTGGCGAGGCTACCCGTGCCACCTGTAATGACGCCCGATGTCATGTTCGTAAGCTTCCCATCTCCACTGCTTTGAGCGACCAGAGATGTCCTGACAAAGAACTTCTCCCCGCTCTCCAGTATCCAAACGTTGTAGATGAGAGCCGGACCGTTGTTGTCGATGTAGTCCGACATGCCGCGTGTCCACTGCTCCTTCAACCTCGATCCGTTGATGAGGGGGGCATCGTCACCATAGGTCCGCCGAATTTCGAAGAGCCGAGCTTGATGTCCCGGAGTGTCGCCGACGTCGATGACGTGTTGTTGGGTGTATACCGTCTGAGTTGCCGGCGTATCATAGCTGACGTGGTGCTTTTGCTGCGCAATGGCCACCGGCGCGGTTAGAGCCATTGCGAGAGTGATCGTCATTCCAAGCGCGATATTGCGAAACATGCGTGACCTCTCATGCTGGAATCCACCCGACCGTCAAGGTATGGGCGGACGTTGTTTGTTGAAGATTCCCTCATCAACCGGTCACCGCTCGGTAGCGAGCGAGCCCCAACCAAAGCTGATTTCACCGCGCTTTTCCGAGGTGCCATGAATTAGACCGATCGTCTAGCATTCGGCTTGGCTGCGAGCGATTTCGCCCATCAATCTTTTTTGACAGCGCTTTGGGAATAAGAGTCCTTACTCCGCGACGTCGCGCGTCGCCGGCAGCCGTTTGCCCCACAGACCCCACGTTCACAGGACTGCGCGCAGCCCTGGAACGCGCCGAGCCAGCAATCCGACGACCAGAAAGCTGGCGACCACGCCGGTGAGGCTTGCCAACAGGAATTTCCATTGCGGGGCAACGGACCAATCATGCATTGCGCGGGTCACCGCGATGAGCACGGGGGCGTGCAGGACGTAAACGCCGAAGGCATTCCGGCTGAGAAACCTCGTCACCGGACCCTGCCAGTCGAACAGGTCACGATTCAGCACCACCAACCCCAGGCTGAGCGAGGCGCACGTTGCCGACCGCCAAAAGTCCATGCCTGCCGCCTGCCAGTGCCAACCGCCGCCGTAGTCGGCCAGCCGACCTTCGAGAGCTCCCCCGAACACGACGATCGCTGCCCACAGCGCGATGCTCCCCGCCAGCCCGTAGACCAGCCAGCGCCGTCCCGCGCCGCTCGAAATCTGTCGCAACCAATCGCCACGCCACGCTGCGACCCCGGCGGCGAACATGAAGGGGTACTGCGGCGCGTCGTGAATGGCGATGTTGAGGATGGTGCGGCCATCCGGCGCCAGCAGCCCCGCCGCGAACGTCACGGCGCTCATCGCCAGGACAAAGCCGAGCACGGCGGCGGGGCTCGGTACCGGCCGGGCGGAGGGCTGGCCGATCGGCCGGAATCTACAGAGCAAGGCAAAGCAGCCGGAAAACAGCAACAGCACAAGGCAGAACCAGAGCGGGCCGGACCCATCAAGAAGTTGGCCGTTGGAGGCGTGGTGCAACCAGTCCTCGGTGAAACTCCGGCGCGGCTGCGACCACCATGATCCCGCCACGTAGTACTCCGTCAGAGGTCCGATCAGCCCGATATAAAGAAGCAGGGGTACGCCGAGCCGGTACAGCCGTTCCTTCAAGAAGCCAGCGACGCCGCGGCGGGCGACCATGCCGGCGGCAAAGTATCCGGCGATGCCGAACAGCAGCCCCATCGAGACTGCGTGCTGAAGCGCCTGATAGGCTGCAAAGGCCACCCGGGTGCCCAGGCCCAACGGCGGATGTTCGCGATAGTACCAGCTTCCAAACGGCGAGTAGGTGACGGCGGCATGCATGACCACCACCATGCTGATCGCCGACCAGCGCAGATTGTCGATATAGAGGAGCCTGTGGGTCGTCGGTCGAACGGGCTGTGCCATGTGCGTCTCCAATGCTGGACGCCGAACATGGTGGCCAAGACCGAGCCGGTCGCGCCGAAAGTCGCACTTTGGGTCGCCGAAACCCGCAAAGCCTGGCCGTTTGCGACAATCGGTGCGTCACACCGGCCCGGCCAGGGTCCGTTTGCGGAATGTGCTCGGCGTTTCTCCGGTCACCGCTTTGAACGCCCGATTGAACGGGCCGATCGACTCGAAACCGGCATCCAGTGCAATCGTCAGGATCGGGACACGCGCCTGGCCGGCATCGGCCAGGGCCGAGCGCGCCTCCGCCAGCCGGTAGGAGTTGACGAAGCGGGCGAAGTTGCCATAGCCGAGCCGCTGATTGATGAGCTGGCGTACGCGGTACTCCGGCGTGTCGAGCCGCTTGGCCAGGCTGGCGATGGTCATGCTGCCGTCGCGGTAGGCCCGCTCCACCTCCATCACTGTCTGCAAACGCCGATAGAGGGCCGCTTCCGCCTCGGTCATTTCGGATGTTGATGAGGCCGGGCCCGATGCCGGTGGCGCTGCGGCGACCGCGGAGATCGGGCTTGCCCTATGCAAGCGGAACAAGGCAGCCGCAAGCGCGATGCCCAGCACACCGGGAAGCGCGGGCGTCATCGCGAGATTGCTCGACCCGATCAGCGTGCAGCCCACGATCGCGAGGCCCAAACCCCATGCGAACACGATCCGATCCCGGCGCCGCAGCTCGACCAGGTCGTTGGCTCGGCCCAGCAGAACGCGACCGATCGCGATCACCACAAGCAACACAGCGCAGACATGGGTTGCGAGCCAGGCCCATGAAGAATCGGTGACCACGGACCAGATCGCAAGCAACGCCATCACACCCACCGCAGTCCAACCAATCCATGGCGGCCTCGCCGTGTCGTCGAATACCTCCTCGCTCCAGAGCACAAAGACGGCCGCCGCCATATTGCTCGCCAGCCGGAGGAAGAGGATCCACACCGCCTGGCTGTCGCGAAATTGTGGAGCTGTCTCAATGAGAAACGCAATTCCGCACAGGTCGAAAACAAGGGTTATGCGACCGAGCCGACTGTTGCGCAACTGCAGGAGGGCGTCGAGCGCGAGCAGCACCAGCAAAGCGAGGGCCCCGCCGCGAAGACCGATATCCAGGAGCATCTTCTTCACCAAACTGGTCGACAGGCTCGCCAGCGATGTGGGCGCGGCGGGGCGAAGGGACACCGCACAATTTCGGAATATTAGAAAATACCCCTGAATTGCCCGACGTGTCAAGTTGCCTGGTCGAACGCGGGCCGCCGCCGGGCCGCTTTGCATGGGGTTGTTTTCGATATTTTGGCAGCGCCCGCCCTGCAACGGCCCCCTTACCTCATATTGCCCTAGCCGCTCCCGCCCGGCTCCAGCGCCTCGCCGAGCTCGAGCGGATGCGCCATGGTCTCGTGTAGCGCGTCCTTGTCGAGCTCGCCTTCGGAGAGGCTGATCACGACGCAGGCGACGCCGTTGCCGATCAGGTTGGTCAGCGCGCGGCACTCACTCATGAACTTGTCGATGCCGACCAGGATGGCGATCGACTGGATCGGAATATCGGGCACGATCGACAGCGTCGCGGCGAGCGTGATGAAGCCGGCGCCGGTGACGCCGGAGGCGCCCTTCGAGGTGATCATGCGATGCCGAGGATGCCGAGCTCCTGCCAGATCGTCAGATGCGTGTTGGTGGCCTGCGCCAGGAACAACGTCGCCAGCGTCATGTAGATGTTGGTGCCGTCGAGATTGAAGCTGTAGCCGGTCGGCACCACGAGGCCGACCACCGAGCGCGAGGCGCCGAGATGCTCCATCTTCTGGATCATCTGCGGCAGCACCGTTTCCGACGACGAGGTGCCGAGCACGATCAGGAGCTCGTCCTTGATATAGGCGATGAAGCGGATGATCGAGAAACCCGCCAGCCGCGCAATCGCGCCGAGCACGATCAGCACGAACAGGATGCTGGTGAGGTAGAAGGTGGCGATCAGCGCCGCTAGGTTGACCAGCGAGCCGAGGCCGTAGGCGCCGACCGTGAAGGCCATCGCGCCGAACGCGCCGAGCGGCGCCACGCGGACGATCATGCGGATGATGCCGAAGAACATCTTCGACGCCTTGTCGATCGCCTCGGCGATCGGCTCGCCGGGCTTGCCCATCAAGGCGATGGCAAAGCCCGACAGGATCGAGATCAGCAGCACCTGCAAGAGGTCGCCGCGCGCGAGCGCGCCGAAGAACGAGTCGGGGATGATCGCCATCAGATGCGCGACGATGCCCTGCTCCTTCGCCTGGGTGACGTAAGTGGACACGGACTTCGGATCGATCGTGGCGGGATCGATGTTGAAGCCGCGGCCGGGCTGCAGCAGCTCGCCGATCAAGAGGCCGACCGCGAGCGCGACCGTCGACACCGCCTCGAAATAGATCAGCGCCTTCAGACCGACCCGGCCGACGCGCTTGAGATCGCCCATCGAGGAGATGCCGTGCACCACGGTGCAGAAGATCACCGGCGCGATCATCATCTTGATCAGCGCGATGAAGCCGTCGCCGAGCGGCTTCAACTCCTTGCCCAGACCGGGGTAGAAGTATCCGATCAAGACGCCCGCGACAATCGCGATCAGCACCTGGATATAGAGGATCTTGTACCAGGGCTGATGTTTGTGATGGACGGCGGGCTTGATCGCGTCTGTGGTCATGAGGTGCCCCGGGCTGGAAGTGAACTCAACTGGTGATGCCATCTTGGCGGAGCCGCGCGCAAGCGACAATGCCCATTCGCGTCGCCGCGAGCACACACGAATCTGTCATAGACTGCGGCCGGCCCGCACCCGGAGGCTGAGGATGGAATTCACCGCACTGTTTCTCGCCATCACCATCGCCATGCTGGTGGCCTGGCGTGGTCCGCGTCCCCTGGCGATCGGCTTGTTCGCCGTGATCCTGGTCGCCTGCGTCGCGACCTTGCTGCACCACGCCACCGACCGTCTCACTTTGTCGTTCTGAGGCCAGCGATGACCGACACCCAGGCCGTGACCCTGAATGCCCTCGCGCTTTATGGCCTCGCGCTGCTGCTGGCCGCAGCTTTTGCCGCGCAGCTGCTGCTGCACGAGCTGCCCTGCCCGCTGTGTTTGTTGCAGCGCATCCTTTTCGCCCTGTTGGCGATCGGGCCGATCCTGAACATCCGCTTCGGACCGCGTCCGAGCCATTATGCCCTGTCGCTGCTGACGGCTGTTCTCGGCGCCTCGGTCTCGACCCGGCAGGTGCTGCTGCACATCCTCCCCGGCGATGCCGGCTACGGCTCGGCGCTGCTCGGCTATCATTATTATACGTGGGCGCTGATCGGATTCATCGCGGCGATCGTCCTGCTCGCGGCCACGCTGCTGTTCGACCGCCAGTTCGACCACCGCACAGCACAAGTCACTGCGCCCGGCAAGTTCGCGCAAGGAGCGGTGTGGCTGGTGATCGGGCTGACGGCGCTGAACGTGGCCTCGCCCCTGCTCGAATGCGGCTTGCCGCCTGCGCCGACAATCCCGTCCTCTATGAGTTGCTGAAGTAGCCTGCTCAGGGACGCTTCGGAATATTCAACCCGCGTTCCACAGCCGGCCGCTTCAGACCGCGCTCGAGCCAGGCGGCGACGTTCTTGAACCGGTCGAATTCGATGAGCTCGCGCGCGCCATAGAAGCCGATCAGATTGCGCACCCAGCCGAGCATCGAGATGTCGGCGATGGTGTACTCATCGTCCATGAACCACTGCCGCCCGGCGAGATGCGTCTCCATTACGCCAAGCAGGCGCGCGGACTCCGCGACGTAGCGCTGCAACGGCCGCTTGTCCTCATAGTCCTTGCCGGCGAATTTGTGGAAGAAGCCGACCTGGCCGAACATCGGCCCGATGCCGCCGATCTGGAAATGCACCCACTGGATCGCCTGATAGCGGCGTGCGGCGTCCGCCGGCAGCAGCTTGCCGGTCTTCTCGGCGAGATATTGCAGGATGGCGCCGGACTCGAACAGCGGCAGCGGCTTGCCGCCGGGGCCGTTCGGATCGAGGATCGCCGGGATCTTGCCGTTCGGGTTCAGCGACAGGAACTCCGGTGTCTTCTGGTCGTCCTTGTTGAAGTCGACGAGATGCACCTCGTAGGGCAGTTCGATCTCCTCGAGCATGATCGAGACCTTCACGCCGTTCGGCGTCGGCAGCGAATAGAGTTGCAGGCGATCCGGATGCTGGGCGGGCCAGCGCTTCGTGATGGGAAAGGCTGTGAGGTCGGTCATGTCGGCATTCTTTGCATGGTTATTGTTGGACGGCTAATGTACGGAGCTCATTGAAAGCCGCAAGGTCTGCAACCGGCCATGGACGATCAACAGCACGATCAACAGACGAGTGCAACGCTCGGCCTTTCCGACGACGAACTCGCGACACATCCGACCGTGTTCGCGGCCGATGCGCTGGCCGGTCAGGTGGTCGTGGTGTCCGGCGGCGCCGGCGGCATCGGCCGCGCTATCGCATGGCTGTTCGCCCGGCTCGGCGCCCACGTCGTCGTGGTCGGCCGCAATGCCGACAAGCTCGATGCGCTGGTCGATCATCTCGGCCATCGCGGGCTTCAGGCATCCGCGCACGTCGCCGACATCAAGGATGCCGACGCGGTCAATGCGATGTTCGATGCATTGTGGGCTGCCCATGGCCGCGTCGATCATCTCGTCAACAGCGCCGGCGGCCAGTTCCCGCAGGCCGCCATCAATTTCTCGATCAAGGGCTGGAACGCGGTCATCAACACCAACCTCAACGGCACCTGGTACATGATGCAGGCCGCGGCACAACGCTGGCGCGACCGCAAACATCAAGGCAGCATCGTCAATGTCGTCGTGGTCACGACCCACGGCCTCTATGGCATCGCGCACACGATCGCGGCGCGCTCCGGTGTGATCGGCCTGTCGCGCGCGCTCGCGGTCGAATGGGCGCCGCTGAACATCCGCATCAATTGCATCGCCCCCGGCGCGATCGAGACCGAGGGCTGGAACGTCTACAGCGAGGCGGCGCGCGCCGCCTATCCGCGCTCGAACCCGATGATGCGCCCTGGCACGCCCTGGGACATCGCGGAAGCCGCCGTCTATCTCGCCGCGCCCTCGGGCAAGTTCATCACCGGCGAGACGCTGACCGTCGACGGCGGTGGCCAGCATTGGGGCGAGACCTGGACCACCGGCAAGCCGGACTATTTCAAAGGCGGCGATTGACCACCTCGGTCGTCCCAGCGAAAGCCAGGACGACGCGGGGCAATGGTCCGCTCGACCATGATCATCTCCCGTCGTCGAAGCTGACGATGACGGCGGCGTTCGCGATCAGGATCGGATCGTTGCCGAGATCGGACGGAATCTCGAGCCCGCCCGCGATCGCCTTCACGGTCTTGGTGCCATAGGGCAGTTCCTTGGCGACGGCTTCGGTATCGACATCTTCGGGATTAGGCACGGCGATCGTGACGTCGACGAACATGTCGTTGGCGGTCTTGCCGAGCATGCGGAAGAAGCCGAGGCTGGAATGACGGATCGCATCCGACACTGCCCGCTTGGCGGCCTTGGTGGCGTCGCGGCCGTGCACGTCGACGCCCATGCCCATTTCGGTGATACAGCGCACGCGTGTCATGAAACTTTCCTGTTGTCGTTGGCGTGAGAGACTGATCACTCCTTCGCCCTCTGCGTCCGCGCCGTCAAGCCGGGTCCGTAGCCTCGCTTACGGCGCTGTGATCGCCGCGCGCGAGCAGCCATGCCGCGAGACCGGCAAGGATCGCCGCAGCAGCCACCATGACGCTGGCCGCGCCCCAGCCCCAGGCCGAGACGACGGCGCCGACCGCGATCGGTCCGCAGACCTGGCCGAAATTGCTGCCGGTCATCAACAGCCCCATCATGACCGGCACCATCGCCGCCGAACGCGCCGCCGCCGGTGCGGTTGCGAGCAGCGTCGCCGGGATCAGGCCGCCGACAGCCGAGAACAGCAGGCACAGCCAAAATGAGCCCCACCCGCCGAGCAACGGCAGGAAGATCCCGAGTGCAGAGACGCCCATGACCAATGCCGCCACGGCGATCAGCACATTGCGGTTGACGCCGCGCGCCAGCAGATTGCCGGCAGCAAGATTGCCGACCACGTTGGCCGCCGCCGCCAGAGAACTGAGACCGCCTGCGGCTTGACCGGAGACGCCGAGCCGCTCGGTCAACAGGATCGGCAGGAAGCTGAACAGCGCAAAGAACATCAGGCTGTATAGCGCAAACAGCACCATGAGAAGCGCCGGAGTGCGCCGCTGCGCCAGCGCAATGGCTTCCTGCATCAGCCCGCTGCGCGCCGCGCCAGTCCGCGATGCCACCTCAGGCACGGTGATGCCGGCGAGGACGAACAGCACGGCGGCAAAGCCGGCGCTGGCCCACCAGATCGCGCGCCAGCCGTCGAACATCGGGCCGGCCAGCAGCGCCAGCGCGATCCCGAACGGCATCACGCAGCTCCACACCGCCATGGTGACGTTGCGCGCGCTGACATCCACGACACGATCGAGCAATGCGGGCGCGGCCACCATCACCAGCAGGAAGCCGAGCCCTTCCAGCAGCCGCGATGCCAGCAACACCGCAAGTGACGGCGCGAGCGCGCCCGACGCCGCGCCGAGCGTGATGGCCGCAAGGCCGCACAGCAACACCCTGCGCGCGCCGACCGCGGCGATCACGACGCCGGCCGGCACGCTGCCGACGAGCCCCAGCACCGCGAAGATGCCGGCGACCGTTCCGACCGCGGCGAGGTCGATGCCGAGGTTTTGCTGCAGCATCGCCGCGGCGATCGGCACCTTGCCGACCTGCAATGCGGCACCGATCCCGCAGCCCATCACGATGGCGACCGTCGCCCATCGCTTGGCATCGCTCTGCGGCGCCACGGCCGTCTCGATCGTCATGCGTGCACTCCGTCCCAGGCTCAAGTCATCACAAATAGCGTTTCCAGGCCATCGAAAGGAGTGATATGTTTTGCATCCAGTCGATCGATCTCATAGATCATGCTCGATAACCTCACGCTCGATCAGATCCGCGTCTTCGTCGCCATCGCCGACAGCGGCAGCTTTCGCGCCGCCGCGACCAGGCTGGCGCGGGTGCAGTCCGCGGTCAGCCACGCCATCGCCAACCTCGAGGCCGAGCTCGCCTCGCGCTGTTCGACCGCTCCAGCCATCGCCCGGCGCTGACGGCCGAAGGCAAGGCGCTGCTCGGCAATGCGCGCGACCTCCTGCTCCGCGTCGATGCGATGCGGGCGCGGGCCCACGGCCTTGGCGACGGGGTGGAGTCGGAACTCGCACTCGTCGTCGACACGCTGTTTCCAATCGCCGCCGTCGGCGCAGCGCTGACGGAGATGCGCACGGCCTATCCATCCGTCAGCGTGCGGCTCGCGGTCGAACCGATGGGCGGTCCGATCGCAGCCCTCACCGAGCGGCGCAGCGCGCTCGCCGTCACCGTCGGCGAAGATTTCCGCGACCCCCGCCTCGCGCTCGACGCGATCTGCTCCGTGCAGATCATCGCCGTCGCCTCCGCAAGCCATCCGCTCGCGCGCCGTGGCCGCAAGAGCGTCGCCGACCTCGCCGATCATCTGCAGATCGTGCTGTCGGACCCGACGCCGCTGTCGGAAGGCCGCAACTTCGGCGTGCTCTCGCCGCAAATCTGCCGGGTCAGCAATCAGGACACCAAGCACGCCATGATCCTGGCCGGGCTCGGCTGGGGCCGGCTGCCGCTGTGGCAAGTGGCGCGCGACTTGAACGAACGCCGCCTGGTGCGGATCGAGACCGGCGCACTTGGTCGCAACGCCGCGCTTGCGATGGAGGCCTATCTCGCGCACCGGCTCGACGAGCCGCTCGGCCCCGCTGCACACGCGTTCGCAGATGCGCTGACGCGGATCGCTGCGCACGGCAGCAAGCCGGCGAGCAAGACGAAGACGCACAAGCGGCGCTGAATTCTTCTGTCGCTATCATTTCGATTGTTGACATCGACATCGACGAGGCGTATGTCCCGCAACCTTCGCGAGCACCATCGCTCGCGATCAAACATGAGCCAGATGATGCACTACGGATTTGAAAGATTCCGCCAACTGTCGAACGGCCTGCGGCCGATCGACAGCGTGTGCCCGGCTCATGGGAGCGACCTCGCATAGCGCGAGGTCGACAGTCCGCAATCAATGTGGACCCTCCCGAGCCAGCTGCTCCGGAGGGTTTTTTGTTGTCCGCAGCAAGGCTCACCTGAACTGCCCGGCGCAAGCCGGAACGGGAGACCCGGATCCCGGGGCTCGCGCGGAGACGCGCGTGCCCAAGCGCGCGGGGCCTGCCGGAGGGAACGAGGCGATGAGCCGGATACCGATGGCAGAGCGAACTCCGAGGAGTTCGCAATATGCGGCGCGTCGACTGTGCCGCGACGAAACTTTTTCAAAACGGTTTGCCGCATCACCGCGGCTCAACCGACGCTGGTGGTGAAGATGTCGGATACTTCGCTCCACCGGAAAGAGCGGGTTCGAATCCCGCCTGTGACACACGCACCGGGATGTGGCTTGGCAAAGGTCCGCGTGCGGCCCGGCGCAGTCTCTCGTCCGCAAGGCGAGCGGCTGTGTTGTCGTCACTGACACCGATATCGCCAGTTCCCCAGCGTACCTATCAACGGCCGGCGCAGTTGCGTCGGTCAGGCGGTGGTGAAGATGTCTGTTACTTCGTGGTAAGGCGCTACGGCGCCGAGCGGGTTCGAGGCCCGCACGCCGAAAGGCGGTTCGCCCGCAAGGGCAGCAACAGCATCGCTTGTTCCCCGCCGACCCCTTCCACGCCCCGTGGTGAAGATCGCTGTTACATCGTCTCTGAAACGAGAGGTCGCGGGTTCGAATCCCGCCCGGTGTCATGTGCACCGGTAGCTCAGCGGATAGAGCGCTACCCGGCCGGCCTTGGCTGGCCGTGGTCTCAGCAATCGCCTGTTCCCGGGTCGTGGTCCGTCAATGCCGGTGGTGAAGAGCGCTGTTACTTCGGTGTCGGAGGTTCGAATCCTCCCGAACGAAAGTTCGTAGCTCAGTGGTAGAGCACGTAAGCCCTTCGGTGGGCGGTCCAGCCTCGCGAGTTCCCCGGCACCACCTTCCAATCCATACTCACCCAGAAAGGAGGCCATCATGGCCACGATCAACAAGATCATGCGCGCCTTCACCCGTGAGGGTGCGCGCGGCAAGCGCTTCACGCCCGAGATGGAATTGCGGCGCGCGCTGCTGAACTGCCTCCTGTGGGAGAGCCAGTTCTACGAGGACGGGGTTGCGATCGCCGATCGCATCAAGGCGCTGGTGCCGCTGGTCGCGCCCGAGCGCACGGCCGAACTCGCCATCGCTGCGCGCGAGACCATGAAGCTGCGGCACGCGCCGCTGCTCGTGGTTCGCGAGATGGCGCGGCATCCGGCCCATCGCGCCCTCGTCGCCGATACGCTGGCGCGGGTGATCCAGCGGCCGGACGAGATGACCGAGCTGCTTGCGATCTATTGGGCGGATGCGCTCGGCCCTCAGCAGCAGCGCAAGCGTCAGCCCGTCTCGGCGCAGATCAAGAAGGGCCTGGCGCGGGCGCTGACCAAGTTCGACGCCTACCAGCTCGCGAAGTACGATCGCGACGGCGCGGTGCGGATCAAGGACGTGCTGTTCCTGGTCCACGCCAAGCCGAAGGACACCGCGCAGGAGAAGGTGTGGAAGCAGCTCGTCGACGGCGAGCTGGCCTCGCCCGACACCTGGGAGGTTTCGCTGTCGTCCGGCAAGGACAAGCGTGAGACCTTCGAGCGGCTGATCGCCGAGAACCGGCTCGGCGGGCTGGCGCTGCTCCGCAACCTGCGCCTGATGCAGAAGGCGGAGGTGCCGCGCCGGACCATCGCGGAGGCGATCGACGCGATGCGGACCGACCGCATCCTGCCCTACCGCTTCATCACGGCGGCGCGCTATGCGCCGGACTTCGAGCCGGAGCTCGAGGCAGCGATGCTGAAGTCGGTCAAGGACTACGCGCGGCTCGACGGCCGCACGCGGCTCCTGATCGACGTGTCGGGATCGATGTTCTCGCCGCTCTCGGCCCAATCCGAGATGACGCGGGCGGAGGCGGCCTGCGGGCTTGCGATTCTCGCCCGCGAGTCTGCGACGAGGTGGAGATCTTCACGTTCAGCAATGAGGTCGTGAAGCTGCCGCCGCGCCGCGGCTTCGCGCTGCGCGATGCGATCATCGGCGCGCAGCCGCATGGCGGGACGTATCTCGGCAAGGCGGTGACGCAGATCGACCGCAAGGGCGATCGCCTGATCGTCTTAACCGACGAGCAGAGCCACGACCAGGTGCCCGCCCCGAAGGGACGTGGCTACATGGTCAACGTGGCGTCCTACCAGCACGGCGTCGGACACGGCCCGTGGACCCGGGTCGACGGCTTCTCCGAGGCCGTCATCGCCTGGATCGCAGCGTCGGAACAGACGATGCACTGACGCCTGCTCGACAACAATGGGCCCGGACGCGCATGCGCCCGGGCCTTTCTTTTTTGGTGCGACGGACGAGCGAGCGATCGTCCGCCCACTCTTCAATCCTCGATCCCGCCGCTGCGGATCGCGAGCCTGATGGCTTGCGCCGTCGTCGCGACGCCGAGCCTGAGCCGCGCACGCCGCAAATGGTTCTCGACCGTCCGCTCCGACAGCCCGAGCGATGCCGCGGCATCGGGCAACGAAGCCTACGTACGCTGTACGCTTGCAGCGACCAGATTCGTGCGGCGACGCGAGAGGTCGCGAAGGGCTAATGAGCGACACTGCGCGCTCGCCGATCTGGGTGAACGCACCCTCGTCACGGTTTGGGTGGGTAAGCCGGGTTCACGGCGACATTGTGAAAGGACGCGACCCACCAGCCGTCCGCCCGCCGCACCAAAACTTGTTGCAGCCGCGAGTGTAACGCACCGTCGATAAACGTAACGCCGGGGGGCGGACGCTGAACGCCCGTCACGACCGTCAAGATATCGACGATTGCAACGTCTGGCTTGACCAACGCGATGTGCTCGATCTGCAGACGATTGCTACTACCCTTGTAAATGGTCGAGAATATTCGCTCATGTTGGCGACAAATGGCGCTTTGCCGACTGAGAACATACCAAAGATGTTGGTGAATGAAATATCGGGCAGCGCGCGATCACAGAACGCCTCCGCATTGCCCTTATCCCAAGCGGCAGCCTGAGCGGCCACAAGGGTGGCGATCTCAGATCCCGTTTCTTCGCTAACGGTTAGATTTTCGGCCATGGCCGGCTCCTCGACGAAAATCACCAGCAGGAATGCGATAAGCTCCAACCAGCGCGATCGCATCGCTTGTCCCTCCGTAAGGCTCGCTCCAAGAATTGCCTAACTCCGGGACGAGTGCAATGTGAGAGGCGCTTGGTGCATCTCACCGGCAACAGAGTGCTCTCAACGAGCGCAACGCCAGTCCCATCTATCTCTGTATTCCCCTTCAGCCGCGGCCTACCCCTGCTTCTGCACCACCGTGATGTGCAGACGGCGGCGGATTTCCATGCCCTGGCGGCGATAGAGCGCGATCGCCGAGACGTTGCCGGTGAAGACGTGCAGGAACGGAATTTCGCCGCGCGCCACGATCTGGCGGCCGACCGCCGATAGCAGCGCCTGCGCGTAGCCGCGGCCGCGGTGATCCGGATGCACGCAGACGGCGGTCATCTCGGTATAATTCCCCGGCTTCATCCGCTCCCCGGTCATCGCGACCAGCTCGCCGCCAACGCGAATGCCGAAGAAGTTGCCGAGCTCATGGGTCCGCGCGCTGAACGGTCCAGGCTTGGTCAGTTCCGTCAGCGCCATCATCGCCGGAACGTCGGCTACGCCGAGCCTGGCGATCTCGACGTCGGGCAGAGAAAAGTCCGCCGGCGTGCCGATCATCTGCTCGCCGGTCTCGGCCAGCAGCACCTTGAACTCCGGCGGCACGGCGACCGGATCAGGCGTGAACAGCACCGCAATCTCCGGGCCCGACAGCAGCGCGCCGAGCGCAGCAAAGCTCTCTGGCGACATGTCGGCCATGTCCGCGAAGGGTGCGATCGCGACCGGAAAGCGCCGGGCATTGGTGCTGACTTCGGCAAGGTCGCGCTGTCGTGTGGTCAGCGCGCTCCAGATCGGGCGATCGAGTGGATGAATAGGCGGGACTTCAGACATGCGGCGCTTCGCTCCCTGTTTTCTGAGAGCAGAGCAAGAAGCGCCGGCAAAATCCAGCAGGCCGTGAGGTCGTTGCGGCTGACAATCACGCCAGCGCGAGGTGATATCTGCGTGCGGAACCGAACCTCGCGCCACTTTCAGGCAGAGCTCGCTGCCGCCCTTGAGCGGCAGCGTTACTCCTTGCCTGCGACTATCGTCATTGCTGCAGGATTTCAGCGGCAGCGCGGTCGAGGATTTTCGCGATGCGGCGCGCCTCGGCGGCATCGCAGCCGCGCTTCTGGCGCAGCGCGCTCTTCAGCGCGTGACGGGCGCGGTGCACATCGTCGGACGCTCCGCCATCGAGATCGCTGACGCCGGCGAAGGCTTCGCGCACATCCTCCATGCGGCGGCCGATCCGCGACAGCGCTTCGAGAATGGTGTCGGCGGTGGCGCGGTTCTCGGCGAGATGCGCCTTGCCCTGCTCGGTGATGCTGTAGAGCTTGCGCGCCGCGTCCTGGGTGACGCTGGCGTGCCCGGTGTCCTCGAGGAAGGTCAGCGCCGGATAGATCACGCCCGGGCTCGGGCTGTAGAAGCCGTCCGACCGCTCCTCGATCTTCTTGATCAACTCGTAGCCGTGCGCCGGCTGCTCGCCGAGCAGCGCCAGGATCACGAGTTGCAGGTCCTGCGACGACAGCCGCCGCGATCCCGGAAAGTCGCCGCCGCCACCTCGCCCGAAGAAGCCATGGCCGCCGCGGCCGAAGCGATGGCCGCCCCTGCCGTGTCGGGACATGAAGAAGCCAAATCCGAAGCCCTCGTGGTCCCGGTCGCGAAACATCGATCGTCTCATTTTCTGATTCCTTACTGAAAACATATCTTACGATATATCTACAGATGAAACAGCGGCAACCCACGTTTTCGTGAGGCAGCGGGACCGGAGCCAGCCCGGCACCGCCGCCCTCACCGGGCTTGTCGACCGTCGCGCGGCTGGCTTATGGCTTTGAGCCCTCACAGCCCTTCCGACACATGCGCCCCAAATCCTTCGAAGCCCATTGCCTGCGTCTGCCCGCCGCCACCAAGGTGGTGCAATGGGAGGGCACGTCGGTGTTCAAGGTCGGCGGCAAGATGTTCGCGCTGGCCGGCGGCTACATCGAGAGCACCGGCGGCTTCATGTTCAAGACCTCGAATATGGCCTATCAGCTCTTGATCGAGCAGGGCCTGGCGCGGCCCGCACCCTATCTGGCGCGCGCCACATGGGTGCAGCTGGTTGACAACGACGCCCTGCCCGACGCCGAGCTCAAGGCCTATCTCGATCAGGCGCATGCACTGATCGCCGCGAAACTGGCGCGCAAATCGCGCAAGGCGCTCGGGCTCGATTGACAGGCAGAGCCGCAGCGCGGCTGAGGGGTGACGGATTTATGCTCGTCATTGCGAGCGAAGCGAAGCAATCCATCGCGCGGCACACGCGGAAGCATGGATTGCTTCGTCGCTATCGCTCCTCGCAATGACGGGCTGAATAGATTTAGAGGCTCTCAGCCGCCCAGCGGCTTGTCGGAATCGCCGGACAGCAATTTCGGAAACAGCTCCTTGAAGGCGAACTTGTCGTCGCCCTTGGCGCGCTCGAAGCGCAGCACGACGTCGAACCGGTCGCCCTCCCATTTGGTGGGCGGCTTGCCCTTGCTGACCGGGATCAGCGGCAGGATATCGGAGATGATCGCCTTGTGCTCCCAGCACAGCAGCACGACGCCCTTCAGCGCCAGCACGGCCTTCATCAACGCCGGCTCGTCACCCTTGCCGAAGCTTTGGTTGGGTGTCAGCTCGCGGCGCGCGGCCAGCGCCGAGATCGTCTCGGCCGGACGGCTCGACGGCGGCTGATTAGGCGTGGTGCCTGGCGTCGCGGCATAGATCGCATCGGGCTTGGCATAGTCGCCGACGGTGAGATCGGTGCCAAATAATGCGGTCCACGCGCCGGCGCGCTGCCAGCCGCGCAGCACGAGCGACTCGGTATCGGACACACCGTCCACGGTGAAGCCGGGTCCCGGCCAGGACTCGCCTGGTTTCTCGGCATGACGGATGATGAAGAGCGTGAGCGCGTCCATGGCAGCCTCGCTGAAACGTTGCATGATTGGAGCACAATTCGGGCAGGTTGATCCTATCCCCGATCACGCGTCTGCTTCATGAACGGCGTCACAATTTGCGAAAACTCGACCGGTACTGCGCAGGCGATACGCCGAGCCGCTCGGTGAACACGATGCGCATCCGGTCCGCCGAACCGAAGCCGCAGTCGAAGGCAACCGCCTTCAGCGCCCGGTCCGAGCCCTCGAGCAGCCGGCGTGCGGCGTCGACCCGCGCCCGCTCGACGAATTCGTGCGGCGTGATGCCGGTCTCCTGCGCGAAGGCACGGCCGAAATTGCGCACGCTCATGCCGATCGCATCGGCCAGCGATTGCAGCGTGTGGCGCTCGCCGACATGCTGCATGACATGCGCCTGGGCGCGCGCAATCGGCGAGTCCTCGTCGACCGGCGCGGTGAGATAGGGGCTGAACTGCGACTGCCCGCCCTGGCGTTGCGCCACCACGACCAGCCGCTTGGCCACCGCGACCGCGACCTGCGGCCCATGACGCTCGGCGACCAGCGCGAGCCCGAGATCGATGCCCGCGGTCACGCCGGCGGAGGTCATCAGTCTGCCGTCCCGAATATAGATCCGGTCGAAGATCACCTCGGCAGCCGGAAAGCACGCCGCCAGAAGCTGCGCGTTCTGCCAATGCGTCGTCACCTTGTGGCCGTCGAGCAACCCGGCGTGGCCGAGTGCAAACGCGCCGGTGCAGATCGAACCATAGAGTTCGGCGCGCTCGGGCTCCGCGCAGCCAACGCGTGAGATCAGGATCAGGCGCGGCGTCGGGCAATTCGGGCCCACCGGCGACGAGCAGAATGTCGAACTTCTCCGTTGCTTCTTCGAAACTAAGGTCGGCGGAGATCCTCATGCCGTTTGACGCGCGCAGCGGTTCGCGGCTGGCGCCGACCAGCACGGTCTCATAGCCATCGCCACCAGCGACAAAGCCGTTGGTCTCCGCGAACACGTCGACCGGGCCTGCGACGTCGAGCGCCTGAACCCCTTCGTGAATCGCGATCGCGACCTTCTGAACCGCCATAGCTTCTCCCCGCCCCGCTGGCGCGAAACGACGCCTTGTTGGCCCGATCCGGCGGCGCGCGATCGTTGCGGGATCGGACCGAACCGGGCGACAACGACGCTACGGATCACACGATCATGCGATCCGAAACACATCGCAGAGATGAGCGCCGGCGCCGCGCGTGTCCGCACGCCACGGCATCGTCTTGCCATATCGAGGAGCGTCTTGAAATGACCGAGATCATCGCCGGCATCCGCGTACCCGACAGCGCCATGGCGCGCGCCGCGACCCAGCTGGTGCGCGATACCGAGGACGATTTGCTCTACAATCACAGCCGTCGCGTGTTCTTCTGGGGCGCGCTGACCGGCAACCGCCGCAAGCTGCAATTCGATCCCGAGCTGCTCTATATCGGCGCCATGTTCCACGACATGGGCCTCACCGCTGATCATGCGAGCCCCGATTTGCGTTTCGAGGTCGACGGCGCCAACGCCGCGCGCGACTTCCTCAAAGGCTATGGCGTGCCGGAGCGCGACATCGAGGACGTCTGGGCGTCAATCGCGCTGCACACCACGCCCGGCATTCCCGAGCACATGCGTCCGACCATCGCGCTGGTCACCGCCGGCGTCGAGATGGACGTGCTCGGCATCGCCTATGACGATTTCTCGCACGAGCACCGCGACCATGTCTGCGCGCACCATCCGCGCGAAGCGAACTTCAAGGAGAACATCATCGATCACTTCGCCAGCGGCACCATCAAGAAGCCGCTGACCACCTTCGGCAACGTCAAGGCCGACGTGCTGGCGCTGAAGGACATGAACTACACGCGCACAAATTTCTGCTCGATCATCCTCGGGTCGAAATGGCCGACCTGACGCGATGTCACTTGCGGTTGGCCGGACCGTGGTCCGGCCCGGGATCGCGGCCGGCCGCCGCGAGCGAGAGCCGGTCCATATAGTGCGCCCACCCCCTGGCATGGCTGGCGCACTGCTCGGCATTCGGCAGGCCACTGTGGATCATTCGCAGCAGCGTGCCGCTGTCCTTGCCGATCAGGTCGATCTCGATCAGGCTCGATCCCGGCGGCACTTCGGCGCCACCTTCCCAGCCGAAGCTGTAGGCAAGACGATGCACCGGCACGACCTCGCGGAACGCACCGCGCGCGGCGCGGCCGCGATCATCACCGAGGCCCTTGAGCAGATAGAGCCCGCCGGGATGCAGCTCGGTTTCGGCCTCGAGCCCCATCCAGCTCACGATCTTCTGTGGATCGGTCAGGAATGCAAACACGGTGGCGGGCGGGGCTGCGATCTGGATCTCGCGTTGAACGATGAAGGCTTCAGTCATCGATCCATTCTCCATTGCCGGTGGGTGTTCGGGGATAATTCGTGACAAGGGTGGCGCATCAACCCCATGATGGAGTGATGCAATTGTCCTCGACACTGAGCTGGCTGGTCGACGCCGCGGCCGAGACCGCGGGCGCCAACCGGTTGCTGGCGGACCTCGGAAGCTACCTTATCACAGATGGCCTGCCGCTTGCCGGTGGCGCCCTGACGCTGGAAGTTCCGCACCCGCTGATCGCAAGGCGCACCTGGCTGTGGCGTGCCGAGAATGGCGAGGTCATCGAAGCGCTCGGCTTCGCGCCGGAACAACCCTTTGCAATGCCCGAACTGGTCGGGTCCAGCGATGCCGGCCGGCGCTGGCTCGGCGCGCTCGCGCCCGGCCCGATCCACGAGGACACGATTGGAACGCGGCCGGACGGCCCGACCCTTGGCTGGATCGGGACGCGCACCTTCACACCTGCCGAGGCGGTTCGATTGCGCGAGGCGGCGCGCTTCATGGCCGCGCCGCTTGCCACACTTGCCGCGCGCGCGACATTGACCGCTGCGCTGGAGGCCTATCTCGGCCGGCGCAGCGCAGCGCGCGTCCTGTCAGCGCCGTTGCGGCGCAACACCGGCGAAACCATCCGCGCGGCGCTGCTGTTTGCCGACCTGCGCGGCTTCACCGCGCTCTCCGAAAGCCATCCGCCCGCCGAGGTGATCGCAGCACTCGATGCCTGGTTCGACCGCATCGCCGGTGCGATCCACGCTTTCGGTGGCGAGGTGCTGAAGTTCATCGGTGACGGCCTGCTCGCGATCTTTCCGGTCACGACGAACGCGCGCAACGCATGCGAGGCGGCCTTGCGCGCGGTGTCGGCGGCGCGCGTCGGCATGGCGCATCTTGATGCCGAGCGGCGCAGCCGCGGTTTGCCGCCGCTGGCGTTCGGCGCGGCGCTGCATCTCGGCGAGGTGCATTGGGGCAATATCGGCGCCGCCGATCGCCTCGACTTCACCGCGATCGGCGCCGCGGTCAATCTGGTCAGCCGGCTCGAAGGCTTGTGCAAGCCGCTGGAGCAGACCATTCTGGTTTCGGGCGCGCTCGCCGCCGAGACCGAGACGCCGCTGGTCGCGCTCGGCACCCATGAGCTGCGCGGCATCGTGCGGCCCTGCGCGGTCTTTACCCTGCCGGAGCCATGAGCCGGTCATCGGAACAGGCGCAACCACGGCGCCAAATGAAATGCGCTCATCAGCGCGTACATCGGGACCATCCCCTGCAATGACAACGGTCCCTGCATGGCGCCGCAGATCATGTCGGCGGGCGCCAGCGCAGCCACCAGCGCCATCACAGCGAAGGTCGGCGCCGCCGCCAGCGACAGCCAGCGCGCGGCGATGGCACCACGGCCGCCAAACCGGCCCTTCAACCAATCCTCTTGTGTTTCGATTCCGGTCATCATTCGATCTCACTGGAGATGATCCATGTCGTCATGTGCTAGGTTAGGACCGGGCCTCGGAGGGCGAGAGTGACAAGTGTGTCGGGATTCGAATGGACTCGCTGATTACGGCTGCGGCGCGCGCGCTCGCGGCGGGTGATCCCCTCGGCGCACTGAAACGGGTGGCCCTGCGCGACGATGCGCCGGCGCTGGCGCTGCGCGGCATCGCGATGGCCCGGCTCGGCGATTTCGCCCGGGCCAAGGAGCTATTGCGGCGCGCGGGCCGAGCCTTCGGTCCGCGAGAAGCCATCGCGCGGGCGCGCTGCGTGGTGGCCGAGGCCGAGATCGCGCTGGTGTCGCGCGACCTGTCCTTTCCCAGCAAGAGCCTTGCCGCGGCGCGCGCAACGCTCGCGGCGCGCGGCGATGCGCTCAACGCCGCGCACGCCGGTTATCTCGAGATCCGCCGCCTGCTCTTGATCGGGAGCCTCGATGCGGCCGAGCGCATGCTGGATGGCCTCGATCCGGCGCCCTTTCCGCCGGCACTGCGCGTCGGCCATGAACTGGTCGTCGCCGGGATCGCGATGCGGCGACTGCGAACGCAGCCGGCACGCGAAGCGCTGGCACGGGCAAGGGATGCAGCACGGCGCGCCCGCATCGCCGCGCTTGCGGCCGAGGTCGAGAGTACCGCTCACCTGCTCGCGACGCCCGCGGCACGCCTAATCGCACGCGGCAGCGAGCGGCCGCTGCTGCTCGAGGAGGTCGAGGCGCTGATGGCGTCGAAGGCACTTGTCGTCGATGCCTGCCGCTATGTCGTGCGCGACGCCCGTACCACGGTGTCACTGACGCGGCGGCCGGTGCTGTTCGCGCTCGCCCGGGCGCTGGGGGAAGCCTGGCCGCAGGACGTGTCGCGGGGCACGCTGATCGCACGCGCCTTTCGCGGCAAGCACGCCGATGAATCGCACCGCGCGCGGCTGCGGGTCGAGATCGGGCGGCTGCGCCGGGCCTTGCAGCCGCTCGCCGATCTCAACGCGACGCCTGACGGCTTCGTGCTGGAGCCGCATGGCCGCCGCGAGGTCACCGTGCTGGCGCTGCCGGTCGAGGAAGAACACGCGGCGGTGCTGGCCTTCCTCGCCGACGGCGAGGCCTGGTCGAGCTCGGCGCTGTCGGTCGCGCTCGGCGCAAGCCAGCGCACCGTGCAGCGCGCGCTCGATGCGCTGGCGGCCACCGGCAAGGTGCAATCGGTCGGCCGCGCCCGGGCGCGGCGCTGGATGACGCCTCCGGTGCCGGGATTCACGACGACGTTGTTACTCCCTGCCCCGCTGCCGAACGGCTAGCATCGGGCGGCAATCAGAGCGTTTTCGAGCGAAGTGGATACCGGTTCGCGTGAAGAAAGCGCGTCAAACAGGAACCTGGAGCGCTGCATGAAGAAGTCCGAAGCCGAGATCATCCGGGAATATGCCTTCGAAGGCGTCGAGAGCGTCGGCGGCGTCAGCTTCGACGGCGAGCAGGTCTGGTTCGCGGCCGGCGGCCAGCTGGTCGCCTTCGATCCCGACAGCGGCATCACCACCCGCACCCTCGACATCGCGGCCCATGCCGGCACCGCCTTCGACGGCAAGCACCTCTACCAGATCGCCGAGGACCGCATCCTGAAGATCGAGCCGAACAGCGGACGCGTGGTGTCGACGATCCCCTCGCCCGGCGGCGGCCGCGACTCCGGCCTCGCCTGGGCGGAAGGCTCGCTGTGGGTCGGCCAGTATCGCGATCGCACCATCGTGCAGGTCGATCCGGAAACCGGCAAGGTCATTCGTACCATCGAAAGCAACCGGTTCGTCACCGGCGTCTCCTGGGTCGATGGCGAACTCTGGCACGGCACCTGGGAAGAGGACCAGAGCGACGTCAGGCGCATCGATCCGCAGACCGGCGAAGTCATGGAACGGTTGGAGATGCCGAAGGGCACGTTCGTCTCCGGGCTCGAGTCCGACGGCAAGGACCGGTTCTTCTGCGGCAGCGGCTCGACCAACAACAAGGTGCGCGCCATCCGGCGGCCGAAGCGCAGCCGCGCGTGATGGCGACTACTTGCTGGCAAGGGATAGAATAGAGCGAATGATCTGGCGCTTTTCGTCCGACAACTCGGCGAGCTGTGTCTCGTCGAGATACCCTTCTCGAATGAAGCGCGCAAAAACAAAAGGCAGCTGCGAGTACCGATAGTCGAACATCTGATCGAGGTCCCGCTTTCGTTGGCTCAGATAGTCGCCAACGTCCCACATGTCCGACGGTGTCGCCGCCGCGCTGGCCCGCCGCTTGAATTCGACCATTAGCCTGGCCAGGGCGCACTGCACCGCTGAATCATAGGCCGCACGCGCTATCTTCTTCTCGGCTGGAGACCATTGCAGATCATAGTGCATAGTCGGCTCTCATGGAGGGGCACTGCGATGACTGTCCATGATGCCACAACGTGATCGCCTTCGGCCGGCATCCGACAAGAATAATATGTCGGATCAGGAGACAGGTTGCGAATCTCACGCCGCGCCGGCACCGCGGTGGGCCGCGCCGTCGCCATCGGCCGGAACGTCATCATGATCAGGAACGCGCCGAGGCCTGTGGCCCAGGAGCCGACATAGAGCCACGTGTAGCTCGCGAAGGTATCGTAGATCAGGCCGCCGGCCAGAGGTCCGGTCGCCATGCCGAGGCTGCCGGCCATGGCGGTGCCACCTATCACGGTGCCCATCATCCGCAACGGGAAATTCTCGCGGATCAGCACGGAATACAGCGGCATGGTGCCGGCATAGATGAAGCCGAAGACCGCCGCGACCGCGTAGAATGCAGCAAGCTCACGCACGAAGACGTAGCCGAGCGCGCCGAATGCCTGCGCCAACAGGCCCAGCACCAGCACGCGCTTGGCGCCGAAGCGGTCGCCGAGCAGCCCGAAAGCGATGCGGCCGCCCATGCCGGCGAGCCCTTCCACGCTGTAAATCGTCACCGCAGCGACCATCGGAATGCCGCAGGTAACGGCGTAGCTCACCGTGTGGATGATCGGGCCCGAATGGGTGGCGCAGCAGAAGAAATTGGTCGCGATCAGGATAATGAATTGCGGCGAGCGCAGCGCCTGCCCCAGCGACATCGCCGGCTCCCCGTTCGCGGTCGCCGCTGCAGCGTGGTCACCCCTTAGCGCAGGCGGGCGGCGCACCAGGAACGAGACCGGGATCATGATCGCGCCGACGACGCTTGAGACGATCAGCATCGCGGTCCGCCAGTCATGGTGGGAAATCAGCCAGGCCGCCAGCGGCGACATCGTCATCGGCGCCATGCCCATGCCGGCCGACACCAGCGAGACGGCGATGCTGCGATGGGTATCGAACCAGCCGGTGACGCAGGCCATCATCGGGGCGAAGATCGCAGCCGTCGCGGCGCCGACCAGCACGCCGAACATGAACTGAAATGCCAGCAACGATGGGGCCTGGCTTGCCAGCGCAAGGCTCGCCGCCAGCACGATCGATCCGGTCAGCACCACCGGGAGCGGCCCGAAGCGGTCGGACAACGTGCCCCAGATCATGCTGGTGAAGGCCATCGCCAGGAAGCCGATCGTCATGGCGCTGGAGATGCCGGTCACCGACCAGCCGGTCTCCCGCGCCATCGGCTGCAGGAACACCGGCAGCGAGAACATGCCGCCAATCGCGACGCAGCCGAGCAGGCCACCGGCCGCGACGATCACCCAGCGATAGGTCGAATTGCTCATTCCGGAACTCCCATGCAGCTCGTTCTGGATGGAAGACGAACGGACCGGACTGGAACCGACACCGAAGGCCGTTCAAGCTCACACTTTTTTGAGCCTGGCAGTGTCCGGCGCCCACGCGACGGGAGGGGTTCCTTTTTGCTCGCCGCCGTGTTTCCTCTATCGCGGGAGAACAGGGATGCAGGGATCGCTGGGAGAGAAGATCGGCGATGGGCTTTTCGCTGACGTCTACGCCTGGGCGCCCGGTCAGGTCGTCAAGCTGTCCAAGCCAGGTATCCCGCAATGGGTGGTCCAGCACGAGACGCGAATGACTCGCGCGGTCTTCGCCGCCGGCGGCCCGGCGCCGGAGGTGCTCGGCGAAGTCGCCCTGGACGGGCGCTTCGGCATCGTGCTGCCCCGGTTCGATGGACCGACCCTGCTGCAGGCTACGCGCACTGGCGCCGTCACCCGTGAACAAGCGGGCGCAATTCTTGCGACGCTCTGCCATGCCGTTCACAAGACGCGACCGCCGCCGGACGCACTTTCGCTGCGCGAGGCGATGGCCGCCAGGTTGCGGTTCGGCGGCAGCGTGCTGCCGGAGCGCATCACCACCGGCGTCCTCGCGCTGATCGAGCACCTCGCACCCGATGACGTGCTGTGCCATTCCGATCTTCACCCCGGCAACGTGATCATGACGGCGCAGGGCCCGAGATTGATCGACTGGATCGGCGCGGCTCGTGCACCCGCCGCCTACGAGATTGCGCAGTGCCATGTCCTGATTGCCGAGCTTGACCCGGAACACGCCGACGATCCGGGGCGGGCCACGGTCAATTCGGTTCTGCAGGCAGAGTATGCGCGGCTGACCGGCACAACCCCTGCGGCGCTGACGACGTCGATGCAGCCCTATTTGCCGATCGTCCGCGTATTCCTTCTGCTCGGCGGGGCCAAGCCTGAGATGCGGGAGCGGCTGATCCAGCGCGTCGAGGCGGCCCTGCGCGCGGAAGGCTGAATTGTTTGGTCGCGCGCGAGCCGGAGTGGCCTATCGAAGCGAGCCGCCAGTGTCGATTTTGGGTGACGAGGCGATATCCCCAACGTCAGGTCGTGCGGTTATCAGTACGCGCCCCGGCCTCCAGTCAACGGCCCGCCAGACTGCATCCGGGCTGCGGTGTGATCTGGCCGAGCGCACGGACCTGGACGAGTTCCGTCCCCTGCGTCACGGCGATGAACATGTTCATCGCCGTGTGATGATTCTGGCCGAGCGTCACTGGGCCGGTCGGCGACGGAATGGTGAGGCCCGCCATTGCGTCGATGATGGCCTCCTTGTCGAGCTTGCCGGCCTTCTCGGCCGCGGCTTTCAGCGCGATCAACGTGTTGTAGTGAGTCATCACATAGTTCGACACGGCAACGCCCGGCTCCGCGGCGGCGCGAGCCTTTGCGACGAATGCCTTGACCGAGGGGTCGTCGCTCGCCGCGACCGCCGGCACCACCGTCACCATGTTCTGGCCCTTGCCGCGGAAGATGCCGAGATCGACCTCCGACAATCCAAGGAACGCGACGGTGATGTCCTTCAGCAAACCGGCATCGTCGGCCTGGCGGATGAAGTCCATCCCGTCGCCCTTCAGCGCGAACAGCAGCACCTTGGCTTTGCTCGCCGCGACCTCCTTGATCAGCGGTGAGAAGTCGGTCTCCGTCCCCAGCGTGTATTTCGTCCCGACCACCCTGCCGCCAAGCTTCTCGATCAAGGGCTGCGCGATGTCGAACATCTGGTGCGGCCAGACCCGGTCGGCGCCGAGCAGGAAATAAGTGTTGCCGAAGCTCTGCGTCATGTAGGGCAGCAGCTGGCCAAGCTCCTGGTTCGGCACCGCGCCGAACGAAAACAGATAGCGGCTGCATTTGCCGCCCTCGTAATTGGTGGCGTAGAGCAGCGGCGTCTTCGAGCTCTCGGCAAGCGGCACCAGTGCATTCAGGTTGCGCG
This sequence comes from Bradyrhizobium tropiciagri, assembly GCF_001189845.1. Taxonomy (GTDB): domain Bacteria; phylum Pseudomonadota; class Alphaproteobacteria; order Rhizobiales; family Xanthobacteraceae; genus Bradyrhizobium; species Bradyrhizobium tropiciagri. The sequence goes on along the minus strand of NZ_LFLZ01000001.1, from coordinate 342,662 downwards.
AGGTGATCGGACCGACCACGGCCAGCACACCATCCTTTTCGACCAGCGAACGCATCGCGTCGGCGGCCGGCTCCGGCCGCGTCTTGTCATCGGCATAGATCACCTCGACAGGCCGTCCGAGAATACCGCCCGCCGCGTTGATATCCTTCGCGGCGAGATCGAGCCCGAGCCTGGCCTGCCGGCCGTAGAGCTCGACGCCACCGGAAAACGGCAGCACCGCGCCGATACGAATAGGTCCCCCGGCGTCTGCCGCGCGCGACGGCTGAAGCACTGCGCCGCCGAACAGCAGCGCGAGCGTCATGCAGATGATCGAGCGTAAGGCCATGTGCGTCGTCCCCTTCAAGCAGGATGCAGGCCTGCGTGAATGGACATTATCGACGCGGCGCTGAACAATTCGTCAAGCACGCCGCGCTTGTGTCACATTCGAGGCTATGCTCGCCTCGCGCGTCGAGACATCTCCGCGGCACCTTCCCCGACATTTCCCGCCTCTCCGGCCACCCGCATCCATGGAATGCCGGTTCACGTCCTATTATGGTGAAAGGAACATCTCCTGGAAAATCGCTTCGTGCCGATCTCCGGCTGTTCGGGTGGCGGCAAATCGACGCTGCTGGCCGAGCTGCACGCACGCGGCTATCCGGTCGTCGAAGAGCCCGGCCGCCGCATCATCGCCGATGAGATCACATCCGGTGGGAAGGCCCTGCCCTGGGTCGATGCCGCGGCCTTCCTTCGGCGCGCCATCGACGTCGCGCTGAAGGATATGGCGTTGGCAAAGACCCATTCCGGATGGGTGTTCTTCGATCGTGGCCTCGTCGACGCGGCGACGGCACTGGAGGCGTTGACGGGCGAGCCGGTGCTGCGCGCGATCTGCTCCGTGCATCGCTACCACAAACGCGTCTTCATGACGCCGCCATGGCCTGAGATCTACGTCACCGATTCCGAGCGCCGGCACGGCTTCGAGGCAGCGACGACGGAATATCACCGGTTGATGCAGACGTTTCCCATGCTCGGCTACGACGTCGCTATCCTGCCGAAGAGCTCGCCGTCCGCGCGCGCCGATTTCGTGCTGGCGACGCTCGGCGGCGAGGTCGCATCGACGGCCTGATCACGCGACGCCGTCGCCCTCCTAGAACGACGTCCCGCCGCCGAACCGGAATTCCTGCACGATGTCGTATTTGCCCTTCGTGATCGGCACGGCGTAGTCGAAGCGCAGCGGCCCGAATGGCGACGCCCAGATCAAGCCGACGCCGAAGATCGCTGCGTGGCTCATCGTGGCGATCATCCCGCAGATGGGTAGCAACGTCCTGCGCAACTCGAACTCTCCTCCGCGTCATCCGAGGCGGAGGAGAGTTGCCGGTCGCGCGGTGGCGAAAATGCGGAAGGCCGCCATGCGGATGCAGCGCGTTACAATCTGCTGCCGAACGATCAGCCCTTCTTCGAATCGCCGCGCGTGTGATGCAGCAGATTGTCACGCAGCCTGACCACGCTTTTCTGCACGATCGGAAACTCGTCGCCGAGCCCGGTGGCTTCGACCAGCGACGCATTGATTTCCTTGTCGAGCAGGCGCCGGCCGGCCGCAGTCAGGCTCACCCGCACCTGCCGCTCGTCGGCGGGATCGCGGGTACGGCTGATGTAGCCGCTCTGCTCCAGTTTCTTGAGGATCGGCGTCAGCGTGTTGGATTCCAGGAACAGCTTTTCGCCGAGCGCGCTGACCGTCTGATCGTCGGCCTCCGACAGCGCGATCATGGCAATGTACTGGGTGTAGGTCAGGCCAACCGCGTCCAGGATCGGCTTGTAGGCGCGGCCGAAGGCCAGATTGGCCGAATAGACCGCAAAGCACAGAAAATTCGAGAGTTTTCGGCCCTTTGCGTCGGCCTTGGGAGTGCGGGTCACGGGCGTCTCCGGAGTTCGTGAAGTCTCGGCCAATATAAATCGTATCCGATTAAATCGGAAGTGCTTGACATCGCCAAACCCGAGATCTATTTCAACTCGCATCCGATTATATCGGACACGATTTATATCCAACCCAAAGGAGTTCGCCATGACCGCCAATGCAAAGGTTCTCGTCACCGGAAAGACCCACGTCACCGCCGGCCCGAACGGCGCCGCCCGCTCGCGCGACGGCTTCCTCGACGTCAAGCTGCCGCAGCCGCACCCGGCCGCCGAAAACCTGTTCGCCGCCGCCTGGTCGGCCTGCTACATCGGCGCAATCCAGCTCGCCGCCGGACAGCGCAAGGTCAAGCTCGCAAGCGAGCCCGAGGTCGATGCCGAGATCGACCTGAACCAGGCCGGCAGCGCCTACTTCCTGAGCGCGCGCCTCAACGTCCACGTTCCCGGCGTCGAGCGCGAGGTTGCGCAGGAGCTGATCGAAGCCGCGCACGGCATCTGCCCCTACTCCAAGGCGGTTCACGGCAACATCGACGTCACGACCACGCTGGTCTGAGACGATCACATGATGACCTCCGACGCGGGCCGGCCGCTTGCCGGCTCGCGGTCGGACAGCACAACTCCAGGAGTTCAAGATGACCAGCAAGCTGATGACGGCGACGCGTCTCCTCGCAAGGACGGCCCTGTTCGCTGCAAGTCTCCTGACGATCCCGAGCGCGCAGGCGCAGCAGCCGGCCGGCATCGCTCGAACCGATCTGCAGCGCCACGACCTCAGCGCACCCGGCCGTGAAGCCGTCCAGGTGCGTGTCGACATCGCACCGGGCAAGGCCTTCGGCCAGCACACCCATCCCGGCGAAGAGATCTTATATGTGCTATCAGGCACGCTCGAATACGACGTCGAGGGCAGACCGCCGGCAACGCTGAAAGCCGGCGATGTGCTGTTCATCCCCGCAGGCACCATCCATGCGGCGAAGAATGTCGGCAACGTCACCGCCAGCGAGCTTGCGGCCTATATCGTCGAGAAGGACAAGCCGCTGCTGACCCTCGTGAAGTGACCGATGCCGCCCGCCCGCCCCTGCGCACTTCTCATCCTGGGGCGAGCGCGGCGGCATCAATTCACTTGGTGCCCTGAGCTTCGGCCTGCCGCACCGCTCGTGCGTTGAAGATCAGGAAGCTGATTGCGGCCATGATCCAGACGCCGATACCGCCATAAAGCATCACCCAGCCAAAACCGCTCGCGAGCGCCTGGTGCACGACCGGGCCGGTCAGCTCAGGTGCGGACGCGGCATCGCCGGACGCGATCCGCTCGGCGAGGACAAGGAGTTGCGCGCCGTCGAGCGCGGGCAGCACCGCCTTCAGATGCGCGAGCACACCGCTCGCCAGGATGAAGCCCATCAGCGCGATGTTGACCGACAGCGAGACCATCCGCGCGCTCATGTCGACGCCGGAGGCCATGCCGGCGCGATCGCTCGAGACCGAGCCGGTCGTCGTGTTGGTGACCGGCGTATTGGTGATGCCGAGGCCGATCCCGGCAAGCAGGCAGCCCGGCAGCATCGTCAGCCAGTCGGGCTGCGCGGCAGCGCTGCCGAACTTCATCAGCATGAATCCGGTGCCGATGGTGAACAGCCCCGCCGGGATGATCAGGCCCGGCTGGTAGCGCAGCGACAGCCGCTCGGCGAACGGCGGCATCACCAGCGTCGGCAGCGTGTAGGCCAGCAGCGCAAGGCCAGCGGACACGCTGTCATAGCCGAGGCCGGCGTGAAACCAGATCGGCAGATAGATCATGAACGGCCAGTAGCTGAGATTCATCGCCGCCGAGCCGACGATCGAACCGGAGAACGCCGGGATCCGAAATACAGAGAAGTCGAACATCGGCCGCCGGCTGATTCTCTCGGCGACGAGGAACGCTGCGAAGCTCACCGCCGAGACGCCGAGAATCGCGAGCGCCTTCGGGCTGGCGAAGCCGAGATCCGGTCCCTGCGTGATGTAGAACGCAAGGCAGAACACCGCGAGCGACATCGTCACGATGCCGGCGATGTCGAGGCTGCTGGCCTTCGGGTCCTTCGACTCATGCACGCCGCCGATCGTGAGCACGAACGCCACGGCTGCGAACAGCACGTGGACGAGGAATACCCATTGCCAGCTCAGCACCGCGACCACGGCACCACCGATGATCGGCCCGAAGCCGAGACCGATGCCGAAGATGACACCCCACCAGCCCCAGGCGACGGCGCGTACACGGCCGCCCTGGAATTCGTGCGAGAGCACGGCGATCTGGCAGATCAGCAGCGCGCCACCGCTGAGCCCCTGCAGGAAGCGGGCGACGATCAGCATTTCGACGCTCGAGGCGACACCGCAGATCAGCGAGGTGATTCCGAACGCTGCGATCGCGACCAGGAAGATGCGCTTGCGCCCATAGCGGTCCGCCACCGTCCCGATCGCCATCAGCACCGTGGTCACCGCGATGGTGTAGGCATTCATGATCCATTGCAGCGCCTTGAAGTCGGCATGCAGCACCCGCTCCAGCGTCGGCAGAATCGAGGGGATGCTGGAGATCTCCAATCCGAACATCAGGCAGGCAAGGCATACGGCAGACAGCACGACAGCGCCGCGGCGGCTCAGTTCAGTAGACATGATCAGGCCTTTTGTTGTGGCAAGCCAACGGCATACCGCACGCTGTTGCCAGGGTGCTGGCAGCAGCGTCGGTCGATCGACTCACGATGTATTGACGCAGCAGCGGCAGGAATCGGGTGGCCGCGGCGCTTCACCATGTAAAGCTAGTGACGCCTTGAGCATTGGTGAATTGGATGACTAGATATTTCAGAGACAACAATTCCGGATGATTGACATGACCACGCTCGACATCGACGCCGTCAAGACCTTCGTGACCATCGCCGAGCTCAGCAGTTTTACGCGCGCTGCCGAAGCGCTCGGCACGACGCAGGGCGCGATCAGCGTCAAGCTGAAGCGGCTGGAGCGCCAGGTCGGCCACAGACTGATCGAGCGAACCCCGCGGCTGGTGCGCCTGTCGGCCCAGGGTGCCGAGTTCCTCGCTCCCGCGCGCGAACTGCTCGCCGCGCATGACCGCGCCGTCGCCGGACTGTCGTCAGCCCGTCGCCGCTTTTCACTCGGGATCGCCACTCACGTCGGCGCCCCCGAACTTCCCACCCTGCTCGCCCGGCTCAATGCACATGATCCCATGCTCACGATCGAGGTTCGGCTCGACGATGCCCGTGATCTGCTCGACACCTTCGATCGCGGGATGATCGACACCGTGATTATTTTTCGGGACGACGATCGCCGCGACGGCGTCGTTCTCGGCCCCGATCATTTCGGCTGGTTTGCCACGCCGGACTTTCTCCATCGCCCCGGAGAGCCGTTCCGATTGGCGGCATCGTCACCCGCCTGCGGCATCCTCAACACCGCGACGCGTGCGCTCGACGCAGCAGCACTGCCGTGGACGGAAACCTTCCTCGGTTGCGGCGCCTTTGCCGTCGCCGATGCGGTCTCGGCGGGCCTGGCGATCTCGGTGTTCTCACGCCGGGTGGCGCCGCCCGGCACGATCGAGGTGACCGAGAAGTTCGGCCTCCCCGCCCTGCCTCCATCCGAGATCATGCTGCTGTCGACGTTGTCAGACGCGAGGTCGCGCGCGGCGTTGAAGACGTTGGCAAACGCCTTTCGCGAGCACCATCGTCCGCCCACGAGCGCAGGCGGCGCAGCGGGGAACACGCGAACCATCGCTGTCGCTGCCGGGTCCTGAACAATCAGTGGCGCGCGCGAGATCGCCTACCGGCTAACGCCGCGCCCGGTCGGTGCGCCTTCCCTCGAACAGCGCGCGTTCCGACCCAAGCACCTCGGCCAGAAAATCCAGCGTGGCGCGGATGCGCGCGGTGCGCCTCAGATCGTCATGCGTCAATAGCCATAGCGACGATCGCGGCTCAGCGAGCGGCTTCGGCGTCAGGCGGCGCAGCGCGGGTGCGAGATCACCGACATAGCAAGGAAGCAGAGCCAGACCCATTCCAGCCGCCGCTGCGTCGCGCAGCGCCGGAAGCGCATCGACGCGGCAGGCAACGCGCGCCGAACGCAGGTTCTTCCGCATCCAGTCGGCGATCACGGTACCCGCCAGCGCGTCGTCGAGCCCGATCCAGTCGTGTGCGGACAGATCCTTGTCGTCATGCCGGGCGAGATAGGCACGCGATCCGTAGACCGCATGGGCAATCTCGGCGATGCGCCGTCCGACCAGCAGTTCGGATGGCGCCGGCGTCGGCCGAATCGCGATGTCGGCCTCGCGGCGCGTCAGGTTGGCCATCGCATTCGAGACGATGATCTCGGGCCGGATCTCCGGATGCGCAGCGCGCATCGCCGGCAGATGCCGCACCAGCACCGAGCCGAGCGTGTCCGTGGTCGTGATCCGGACCGGGCCCGACGGCCTGAGATCCTGTCCCGCCAGCTTGCGCTCGAGCGCGAGCACCTCGTCCTCGAGCCGGGCCGCCGACGCGGCCGCGGTCTCGCCGGCCGGTGTCTGCGCATAGCCGTCGCGGAAGCGCTCGAACAGCCGCGTACCGATCGCCGTTTCGATCGTGCCGAGACGGCGAAACACCGTCGAATGCGTGACGCCCAGCCTGCGCGCCGCGCCTGAGAGGCTGCCCTCTCGCGCGACAGCGAGGACGAGCCGGAGATCATTCCAGTCGAGGGGGCTGTGCATTTTTGCAAACTCGCTTGGCGACTCTGGATAATACCTTATCACAAACAGACAGGCCATCTTCCGGGACGTTGGTGCGTCGCGCCGACGATGCAGAGGAGTTGGAAGGTGACAAGCGAGACCACCGAGACGTTGCAATTGCACGACACGCGGCCGGCAATGGTCGACCCGCGGCGCTGGCTGGCCCTGCCCGTGCTGCTGACGGGCGCCTTCCTGCCGATCCTCGACTTCAACGTCGTCAACCTCGCGCTGCCCGCCATTCGCGACGATCTCGGCGCGACGGCGAGCGAGGTGCAGTTCGTGATCTCGGCCTATGCCGCGACCTACGCGGTCTTCCTGATCACCGGCGGCCGGCTCGGCGACCTGCTCGGCCGGCGGCGCATGTTCCTGACCGGCGTTGCCGGCTTCACGATCGCATCGATGCTGTGCGGCATTGCATGGTCGCCCACCGTGCTGGTCGCCGGGCGGATCCTGCAAGGCCTCACCGCCACCGTGATGGCGCCGCAGGTGCTCGCCTCGATCCGCGTGCTGTTCCCCGCGGCCGAACAGGGCCGCGCGCTCGGCTTCTACGGCGCGACGTTCGGTCTTGCCAACATCTGCGGCCAGGTGTTGGGCGGCGTGCTGGTTTCGGCGCATCCCTTCGGACTGGCCTGGCAGGCGATCTTCCTGATCAACGTGCCGATCGGCCTCGCCGCGTTCATCGGCGGTCTGCTGTTCCTGACCGACTCGCGTGCCGAGCATGCCCAACGGCTCGATGTCGGTGGCGTCGTCCTGCTGTCGCTCACGCTCGGCTTTCTGGTCTATCCGCTGATCGAAGGACGCGAATCCGGCTGGCCGGTCTGGATCATCGCGATGCTGCTGGCGTCTCCGCTGATGCTCGCCGCCTTCGTCCGCTTCGAGGCGCGGCTGTCCGCACGTGGCGGCAATCCGCTGGTTGCCCTGCATCTGCTGCGCAACAGCGACTTCGTGATCGGGCTGGTGATGGCGCTCGCCTTCTACATGCTGTCGTCGTTCTATCTGACCTTTGCGGTCTACCTGCAAAGCGGGCTGCATTTTTCACCGCTAGCGGCCGGCCTCGCCACCCTGCCCTTTGCGACGGGGTTCTTCGTGAGTTCGCTGGTGTCGTCGCTGGTGATGCAATGGCTCGGCGCGCGCACGCTGACGCTTGGCTTCGCGCTCCAGGTCATCGGCTTCGGCATCGTGATGCTGTCGGTCGACGGAGTGCTTCCGCAGAGTGTGGAGTTCGGCCTGATCTGCGGCGGGCTCGGCTTCGGCACCGTGATGCCGTCGGTCATCAAGGCCGTGATCGGCAGCATCGATCCGCGCCATGCCGGGCTGGCGTCGGGCATGATGATCTCGACCTTCCAGATCGGCGCCGCACTCGGCGTCGCCGTGATCGGCGGCGTCTTCTACAGCCTGCTCGGGACGCATCCGCAGGCCGGCGACTACGCCCACGCCTTCACGATCGCGCTCGGCTGCAACGTCGCGCTGCTGGCGCTCGGCGGCTGGCTGTCGCTGTGGCTGCCGCGCGAGCCGGCTGCTTGAAATCAGGAGAATGCCATGACCGCACCGCTCTACGATGCATCCGTCCCGGTATTTCGCCAGATGCTCGACGCACTCGCCGATCTCCTGCGCAAGGGCGAGGCCGACGCTCGCGAACGCGGTCTCGATCCCGACGCCATGCTCGCGGCGCGGTTGGCGCCCGATATGCTGACGCTGGTCGGCCAGGTGCAACGGGCCAGCGATCACGCCAAGGGCGCCGCCGGGCGGCTAGCCGGTCTCGAGCCACCGCCCTTTGCCGACGATGAACGAAGTCTCGCCGAGGCCCACGCCCGGATCTCGCGGACGCTCGACTACATCGGCACGGTCCCGGTTCGGGCATTCGACCAGGCAGCGGAACGTCTCATCACTCTGCCCTTCGGTGTCCCGCCAATGCCGGCAGCGCGCTACCTCCACGGCTTCGCGCTGCCGAGCCTGTTCTTCCACGTCGCCACCGCCTACGCCATCCTGCGCCATCGCGGCGTGCCGCTCGGCAAGCGTGACTTCCTCGGCAACTACCTCTCGAATTGATCGCTACTTCTTGGCGACCTCGCGAAGCGTGTTGTAGACCCACTCCGCGCCCTGCTTGACGGCCTCGACGCCGATCCTTTCGTCGTTGCCATGCATCCGGCTCAGGATGTCGTCGTCGAGCGGATACGGATAGATGCCGTAGACGGGCACATTGCGCTCGCGCCAGGCGGTGGCGTCGGTCCCCGCCTCGAACATGGTCGGCACCAGGACCGCGTCCTTCCAGACCCGCTTGGCATTACGATCCAGCGCGGCATAAAGCTCGGTATCGACCGGCGATGCCGGGATCTTGCTCCGCATCAGATAGGCGTCCCGCGCCGCCTGCTGCGTTAGCGAGGTCACGATGCTGACTTCAATGCCGGGATCGCCGACCACGCGCTTGATCTCGGCGATCATCTGGTCCGTCGTCGTTCCCGGAAGCAGCCGCGTGTTCACGACCGCCTTGGCGTCGCCGGGGATGACGTTGGGCTTGATGCCGGCGTCGATCATCGTGATCACCATGGTGTCGCGCAGCAGAGCATGCAGCAGCAGGCTGTCCTTGGGATTGTCGGCAACCAGCTTCTTTCCGGCTGCTTCGAGATCGCCCTGCTCCTTTGCGGCCAACAGCTGCTTGATATCGGCTGCCGTCTGCTCCGAACTGATCGGCAGCAGCGCCTTGAAATAGGCCTCCGTCGCCGGCACCAGCTTGACGGCCGGATCGTGCGCCGCGAGCTTGGCCAGCGCCGCGATCAGGCGGTCGTTGGCCATCGCGCCCGCCGGGAACGGCCGCGAGGAATGGCCGGAGGGACCGGTCGCCTTCAAGGCAAAGGTCGCCGAGAGCTTTTCCGCCGTCGTGACATTGATCTGGCGCACCCTGCCGTCGCGTTCCTGCAGGACGTAGCCGCCTTCGTTCAGCGCGAATTCCGCGTCGATCTTGTCCCAATGGTCCTTCGCCAGCCACACCGTGCTGTACTGCCCCTGCTCCTCGTCGGCCTCGGCCAGGAAGATCACATCGCGCGCCAGCGGCGTCTTCTCTTCCGCCAGCCGCATCACGGCGCTCGCGAAGACGGCAAGCCCGCCCTTGAAATCCATCGCGCCCCGCCCGTAGACGAAACCGTCCTTCTCGACGCCGGCGAACGGCTCCACGGTCCACTTCTCGCGTTCGACCGGAACGACGTCGGCATGCGCGGCGAGCAGCACCGGCTTCTTCGAGCCGTCACCGCGCAGCCGCGCGATGAAATGCGCGGCCTTGCCGTTCGGGGCAACGAAGATGTCCACCTCGGCGCCCAGCGGCGCGAACTGCGACTTCAGGTACTCGGCGAGCGCGCGCGTATCGCCCGGGCCGTTCGAAGTATCGAACGAGATCAGCTTCTTGAGCAGCGCAACCGTGCGGTCGCCCGGCCGCTCGGCGCGCGCATGTCCCGCTCCGGCACAGGACAGCAACGCGGCAAGGGCCAACGCAGCAAGGCGGGTCTTGGTCGACGGCATCATGTTCTTCTTCCTCCCTTATGTGGTTTTGAAACAGGATAATCTGTGCCGCTCGCCCCAGGGAGTCCTCGAACTCAAGAAGTTCTGGGAAACATCACCTTCAGCATGGCGGCTGCGAGCAACGTCGTGATGGCGAGGCCGGTGGAGAGATAGAGCGCGCTCGCATCGCCGAACCGGTCGATCACGATCGCATAGACCAGGGGCGCTGCCGCCGGCAGGATGAAGCTCGGAACGATGAGCCGGCCGACCAGCGTGCCGTAGCTGCGATGATCGAACAGGATCAGCGGCAGCGTTCCCCTCGTGATGGTCAGAATGCCGTTGCAGGCGCCGTAGAGCAGCGCGAAGGCGATCGCCATCTCCTTCGACGACCCGCTGAACAATCCGGCGATGAAGGAGAGCGGCATGATCAGGCAAGCCGTCAGATTGAGCGCCAGCGGATCGAGCCGTGCACCGAACAGGATTTCGCAAAGGCGCGCAGCGGATTGCCCAATGCCCCGGAGCGTTGCGATCCAGACGGCCACCGTGACGGTGAGCCCGAGGCCCGAGAGCACCGCGATCATGTGCGCGGACATGCCGGCATTCAGGAAATTGGCGCCGGTCATGATCACGGCATAGAGCCCGCCCGCCGCCGCAAGCTGCCGGCGGCTGGCGGCGCGTGGTTGCTTATGTGCCGGCGCCGCGGAGCTCGATACGCCGGCAAACCGCTTGGTCGGGATCAGCACGTGCAGCGGGATCGTCAGCAATGCGAGACCGGCGTAGACCAGCACCGCGATGCGCCAGCCGAACTGTTCCGAGAGCGTATGGCCGAGCGGCCAGAACACGGTTGCCGCCAGGCCGCCGAGCAGGGTGATCCCGGACATCGCGCGGCGCGCCTCCGGTCCGCCGATCCGGGCCAGCGCGGCGAATGCCGCATCGTACAGCGTCAACCGCATGCCGAGCCCGAGAACGATCCACGATGCGAAGTACGTACCGATCTGATGCGAGACCGCGAGACCGGCGCAGCCGAGCGCGTTGATCACGGCGCCCGCGACCATGACCTGCCGGCCGCCGCTTCTGTCCACCCACCTCCCCGCAAGGGGCGACGTCACGCCCATTACCAGTAGCGCAGCGGCGAATCCGCCGTAGACGATGTCGCGCCCCCAGCCGAGATCCGCTGATATCTGCTCGCCGAAGCCGCCGATCAGATAATAGGTCGCGCCCCACGAGATCAGTTGAGCCAGCCCGAGGGCGGCCACGACGCGTCGAGCGATCACCGCAGCAATTCCCGCTCCGCGGGAAGCGTGGAGGCGCCCGGCCCAAGCGGCCGCTGCATCAGCACGGTGTCGACCCATTGCCCGAGCTTGAAGCCGACCGATCTCAGCGTTCCGACCATCTCGAAACCCATGCGACGGTGCAGTGCGATCGATCCGACATTGCCGCTGTTGCCGATCACGGCGATCATTTGCCGCCAGGGCCCCGTCTCCGATCGTTCGATCAGCGCCTGCAGCAGCGCAGCCCCGACGCGGCGGCCGCGCAGGGCTTCCGACACGTAGACCGAGTCTTCAATGGTGTTGCGATAGGCCGGCCGCGGCCGGTACGCCGTCGCATAGGAGTAGCCGGCCACCCGTCCGTCGACCACGGCCACGAGATACGGCAGCCCCGCCGCCAGCACGGCGCTCCGGCGGCCGCGCATCTCGTCCACGGTCGGCGGCACCTCCTCGAAGGTCGCCAGCCCGTTGAGCACGTGATGGGCGTAGATGTGCTGCACCTCCGCCATGTCGACCTCTGTGGCGTCGCGGATCACTGTGGCTTCGCTGTCTCTCATCCTTCCACTCTCGTCCTGCGGCATCATGCCTGTGCTTCGGCGGCGCATCGGCGCATTCTGCACGCACCATGGGCTCATCTCGACATCGCTGCGCGACAGTCCGACATCCGCCAGCAGACGATCGTCGAGCTCGCGTAGCGCCTGCCAGCGGCGGATGCGCGAATGCGGCGAGACCGCAAGATAACGCCCCAGCTCGACGATAACGCCGCCAATGCGCTTGAGGCCAGACAATGCCTGCTCCCGATCTGCCGAAGCCGTCGCTTGCCGGACTATGCGCTCCGGCCTTATATAAGTGAAGCTTTGATAACTTATGCGCAGCATAAGAGGTACTTTGATGAAGAACCTCAACCTCGACTATCTCGAAAGCTTTGCCGCCGTGATCGATAGCGGCAGCTTCTCCGCCGCGGCCGAGCGATTGCAGCTCACGCAGCCAGCGGTGAGCCTGCAGGTGCGCCAGCTCGAAAAGAGCCTGAATGCGACCTTGATCGAGCGGGTCGGACGACGGGCGAGGCCGACGGCCGCCGGCGTCGCCTTGCTCTCGCACGCGCAGCAGATCAACGCGGCGGTGACGTCGGCGGTCGACGCCGTTGCGCAGCAGACCACGGGAACGGCAGGCCGCGTGCGGCTCGGCACCGGGGCGACCGCCTGCATCTTCCTGCTGCCGCCGATCCTGAGGGAGTTGCGGGCCGCACTGCCTTCGCTCGAGATCACGGTCACGACCGGCAACACGGCGGAGATCGCGCGAGCTGTCGAGGACAACACGATCGACATCGCGCTGGTCACGCTGCCGGTGTCGGGACGAAGCTTTGAGATCACCCCGGTCATGAACGACGAGTTCGTGCTGATCGCGCCGCGCGAGATGAAGCTGCCGGCGCGGATCACGCCGGAGGTGCTGGCGACCAGGCCGGTTCTGCTGTTCGAGCCCGGCGGCAACACGAGGCGCACCGCCGACGAGTGGCTGGCGCGCGGCGGCGTGTCGCTGAAGCCGTTGATGTCGCTCGGCAGCGTCGAGGCGATCAAGGAGATGGTGCGCGCCGGCCTCGGCTGCGCGATCCTGCCCGGCATGGCAGTGCCGGCCAGGGCCAAGCAGCATGACCTGGCTGTCCGGTCGTTGTCGCCAAAGCTGCATCGCCGCCTCGCGGTCGTGATCCGCCGCGACAAGCGCCTCGACCGCGGCCTGCGGCAGACCTTGTCTGCACTGAAGGCGCTCTCTGCCGCAAAGAACGATGGCCGCTAGGGAGGACGCCATGCGTCCTCCCTGCTCCACCCCTCAAGTCGCCTTGCGTTCCTGCTCGGCGATCTTGCGGAACGCAGCCTCGCCGGCATCGGTCACGGCTGCCCACTTCGCGTTCGGCGCGGTCTCGACCTCGTAATTGTCGTGCCAATTCCACCATTTGTAGGTCGGGCCCTGCGGATAGCCCTTCGGCGAATCCTCCCAGAGCTCCTGGCGGCCGAACGGCGTGATGTCGAGATAGCTCCACACCGTACCCATCGATTCGTCGCCGCGGCTGTTGACGAGATAGGTGCGGAAGATCCGTTCGCCGTCACGGATGAAGACGTTGTGGCCGTGCCACTCGGCAACGCCGAAGTCTGCATCGAAACTGTCTGTTATCGTGTACCACGGCATCTCCCATTCCATCCGCGCCTTCAGCCGCGCGATGTCGGCCTGCGGCGCGCGTGAGGCGTAGGCCAGCGTGGTATCGCGCTGGTTGAGATGCGAGAGATGGCTGACCTGGTCGGCGCCGAGCGAACAGCCGCGGCAGCCGTGGTCCGGCCAGCCGAACACGCCTGGCTCGAAGAACGCGCGGTAGATGATCAGTTGCCGGCGGCCTTCGAACAGATCGAGCATGCTCACCTTGCCGTTCGGTCCCTCGAAGACATACGGCTTCTCGACCGCCATCCAGGGCATCCGCCGCCGCTCCGCCGCAAGCGCGTCGCGCGCCCGCACATGCGCCTTTTCCTTCACTAGCATCTCTAGGCGCGCCGCCTCCCACGCCTCCCGCGACACGACAGGCGGTGTCTGCATTGCCGCCAGTCCGCCGCGATCGTTTTCAGCCGATTTGGTCATGATGATCTCCATCTCTCGAATTGGACGAACTCCGGCACCACTGCGCAGTTCCATTGCTGGCGGCCGTTCGTCATTGGCCATGCCGCAATCTGGCGCGGCGGCGACGGCCGGTGGGAGTGACAAGTGTGTCGGGATTTTCGCGCATGCGCCGTGACGGGTTCGATCTCTTTGCATAGTACTTGCACTATGCAATTATCTGTGCGAGCCTCGTGCCATGAAACAGACCGCCCGTGCTGCCGACGATGGCCTGAAGCTGAGCGCCTGGCTGCCCTATCGCCTGTTCCTGGTCGCAGCCCAGGTCGCCCGCCCGCTCGAGAGCTTCTACGGCGAGACATTCGGACTGAGCCAGGCCGGCTGGCGCATCCTCGCCGTCATCGCCGAACGGGACGCGGCCAATGCTTCCGAGATCGGCCGCGCCTGCGCACTCGATCCGTTCGCGACCAGCCGCGGCATCGGCCAGCTCACGGAGCTCGGCTTCGCCGTGCGACGTGCCAGCAAATCCGATCGCCGCTTCGCCGCGGTCAGCATCACCCGCAGCGGCCGGACCGCCTTCAGCCGGATCGCCGCACTCGGCAGCGCGATCGAAACGCGGCTGCTCGCCCGCCTCTCGGAGAGCGAGCGAACGACGCTCGATTCCGCCCTCACCCGGCTCGAGGGAGAAAGCGCACGGATCGACACCGGCGGCTGGCGCGCGCTGCTCGAGGATGCCGGCGCGCCATGACCGCCGCATTGTTCGCGCTGACCGCACTGCTGTGGGGCGGCGGCGCGCTGGCAACGGCGATGCAGGCGGGTGTCACACCGGCGCCGTGGTCGGTGGCCCTGCGCATGGTGCTGGCAGGCCTCATCCTGCTCGGCTACGGCCGGCTGCGCGGCGTGCCGCTCGCGATCCCACACAAGGACCGGCCGGCCGTCGCATTGCAGGGCCTGCTGTTCTTCGCCATCGCCTTCATCGCCTTCTATGAAGCGACCGCGCGGATGCCGAGCGGGCTTGCGGCACTGGTGCTCTCGACCTCGTCGCTGTTCGCAGCCGTGATCGCGCGCGCCGCGCTCGGCGTCCCGATCTCCTCCAGCTTCGTGTGGGGCGCGCTGTGCGGCATCCTCGGACTCGCGATCATCTTCCTGCCAGGCTCCAGCGCGCACGGCGCTGCGTCGCTGGCGGGTTTCGCCTGGGCGCTCATCGCGGCGATTGCGACCGGTGCCGGGACGACCGTCGGTGCGCGCAACCAGCGCGCCGGACTGCCGGTGGTCTCCGTGCTGGCGTGGGGAGCCTTTGTCGGCGCCGCGGCGAGCGCGCTGTGGGCGATCGCGACGGGCACGCCATTTGCGGCCGACGTCTCGCTCTCCTACGCAGCGAGCTTCCTCTACCTCGCGGTCGCCGCGTCCTGCATCACCTTCATGCTCTATTTCGAGCTGGTGCGCCGGCTCGGCCCCGGCCGCGCCGCCTACACGCTCGCACTGGTGCCGCTGGTCGCCCTCGTGCTGTCGGCGCTGTTCGAGCACCTTGCGCTGGGCTGGCCGGTGCTCGCCGGCGTCGCCGCGATCCTGGCCGGCAATGTGCTGGTGCTGGCGCGGGCGTAGATTGAGTGCGCCTGCGTTCGCGCACCAATTGACGCCGCAACGATATCTGACTAAAGTCAGATATATGCTCGACCCTGTTTCCCGCGTTCGCCGCTTCAACCGTGCCGTGACCTCCGCCGTCGGCGCGCTCGACACCTCGTTCCTCGGCCGCGGCCGGCCGCTCGGGGCGGCGCGCGTGTTGAACGCGATCGGACACGGACGCGCCGACGTCGGCGAGATCAGGGATTATCTCGGGCTCGATTCCGGCCTGATGAGCCGCCTGCTGCGCAGCCTCGAGGACGAGGAACTGATCGAGACCACCGCGCATGAGAACGACGCCCGTCGCCGCATCGCAAAGCTGACATCGGCAGGCAAACGTGAGTTCAACGCCTATGAGGCGATCTCCAACCGCCAGGCGAAGGATTTTCTGAGCCACCACAGCCAAGGCGAGGCTCTGCTGGCGGCGATGGACTTGATCGCCTCGGCGCTCGGACGTGACGCCACTGCGCTGCATGAGGTCGACCCGCGCAGCGACGAGGCACACTACTGCCTCGGCGAATATTACGCCGAACTGGCGCGGCGCTTCAAACAGGGGTTTGACGTCAAGCTGTCGCGCGATCCCGACGCCAAGGACATGGTTCGTCCACGCGGCAGCTTCATCGTGGCGATGTCGGACGGACTGCCGCTCGGCTGCGTCGGGCTGAAGGGCGGCGGCCGCGAGTTCGCGGAGATCAAGCGGCTCTGGGTCGCACCCGCCGCGCGCGGCCTCGGTCTCGGCAGGCGCCTGATGGACACCGCCGAGCACGCCGCGCGCGACCTCGGCATCGCACTGCTGCGGCTCGACACCAACAGCGCGCTGGCGGAAGCCGGACAGCTCTACCGAAGAAGCGGCTGGACCGAGATCCCGCGCTTCAACGACGACCCCTACCCTGATCTGTTCTTCGAGAAGCGGCTCTGAGCGGCGCGCCGCGCGCGGGTTGTCCAACGTCCGACGCTGGCCTAAGACGCTCGTATGACCATTCGCCCCATCGTCCGCTATCCCGATCCGCGGCTGGCGCTGCCGGCCGAGCCGGTGACCATGTTCGACGACGCGCTGCGCGAGCTGGCAACGGACTTGCTCGAGACCATGCATGCGGCGCCCGGCATCGGCATCACCGCGCCGCATATCGGCGTCTCCTTGCGCGTCGTGGTGCTCGAGCTCGACGCGCGCGAGGGGCCGCGGACCTATGTCAATCCGGAAATCATCTACGCCTCGGACGACATGATCCTGCACAAGGAGGGCAGCGTCTCGATGCCGGGCGTCAATGACGAGGTCGAGCGCCATGCGCGGGTCCGCATCCGCTACCAGGATCTCGACGGCAACATGCAGACCGAAGAGTCCGACGGGCTGCGCGCCGTATGCCATCAGCACGAGATCGATCAGCTCGACGGCGTGTTCTGGATCAGGCGGCTGTCCCGCCTCAAGCGGGAGCGCCTGATCAAGCGATACGAGAAGATCTCGCGGTAGTTTGTAGGGCGGGTTAGCGAAGCGTAACCCGCCGCAACTATCATCAATGGCGAGATGAGTCGGTGGACTACGCCTCCGGCTAATCCACCCTACACGAGTGAACGTCGCTATCCTCCCGCCATCAAATCCTTGGCCAGCGCCATATACGCCGGCAGCGTCACCGGATCGTTGGCGGCATTACCGGCGGCGTGGTGCGAGGCGTAGCGCGCGATCACCATCTCGGCCTTCGGATCGATGTAGATGCCCTGGCCATGCACGCCGCGCGCCATGAAGGCGCCGTGCGCATTGTGCGTCACCCACCACTGATTGCGGTAGGATGCCCCTAGCAGCGTGATGTAGCCGGCCGGCTTGAACTTTTCGGGATCGCCGCCGCGCGCGATGTCCTCGACCACTTGCGACGGCACGATCTGGCGGCCGTTGAAGCGGCCGTGATTGCGGATGGTCTCGCCGAAGCGGGCGAGATCGCGCAGCGTCGTCGACAGCCCGCCGCCGCCGCTTTCGGTGCCGATGCGGTCGACGTGATAATGCGCGTCCTCCTCCGCGCCCATCGGCGCCCAGATCTTCTCGGAGAGCAGATCCGACAACGTCATGCCGCTGGCGCGCCGGCAGATGAAAGCCAGCACGTCCGAATTGACGGTCTTGTAGGCGAAGGCCTTGCCGTGCTCGCCCTGTTTCTGTTGTGCGCAGAGGAAATCGAAGATGTTGGTGGCGCCTTCATAGCCCGGAGGGATCGGCGCCATGCCGTTGGCGCGCCGCAGCCCCCAGACATCGGAATTCCTGTCGGTGTAGACCTCGGTGTATTTGAGGCCGGTGGTCATATCCATCGCCTCGTGCACGCGGGCATCGCCGAATGCGCTTTGCTTCAGCTCCGGCACATAGTCCGTGATCGGCGCCTGCGGATCGATCTTGCCCTCGGCGATCAGAATGCCGGCGAGCGTGCCGGTGAACGATTTCGTCACCGACATCGCGATATGCGGCTTGTGCGGCTTGAGTGCGCCGAAATAGCGCTCGTAGATCAATTTGCCCCGGTGCAGCACGGCGATCCCATCGGCATAGCTGTCCTCGAGCATGCGCGCGAAGGTCTGCGGCCGGCCGTCCATCGTCACCGACGCGGACGCGCCGATATCGTGATCCTCGCGCGGCAGCACCGACGCCGGCCCTGCCCCGCGCCAGACATTCACCGTCGGCACCAGCTGGCGGATGTTGCTCCAGGCCCAGCGCAGCTCGGGGAAGCTGCGGAACGAGCCGTCCTGGAACGTGATGGTCTTGTCCTGCGGCGGCGGAAAGCCCTGCATCCAGCCGAGCGTCTCGGGATCGCTCTCGGCGGCGGAGGGAGTTTGTTGTTGATTGGCGGCGGTCGCGACGGACATCAAGATTAGCTCCAGGGCTGTGATACGAGTTTCGTATCACGCGGCGGCAAGGCGCACATCCCGCGTTTGCGCCGGGGTGATGGTCGCCGCGAGCGCTGCCGGCGCCAATTTCCGGTGCGCGGATTACCCCGCGGCCGCCCGCTCGATCGTGGCGATGTCGATCTTCTTCATCGTCATCATCGCCTCCATCGCGCGCCTGCCGGTCGCGCGATCGGTTGCGTTGACGAGCTCGAGCAGCCGCCGCGGCGTGATCTGCCAGGTGAAGCCCCAGCGATCCCGGCACCAGCCGCACGGCAGTTCCGCGCCGCCGTTGGACGTCACCGCGTTCCAGTAGCGGTCAGTCTCCTCCTGGCTGTCGGTCAGCACCATGAAACTGACCGCCTCGTTCGGCACGTAGTTGGAACCGCCGTTCAGCCCGACGAAGCGGCGGCCGAGCACGGTGAACTCGACCGTCAATTCGTCGCCCTGGCCGATGCCCGGGATCGGCGATGCATGCCCCGCGTCGACATGGCTGTCGGGAAAGGTCGCGGCGTAAAACTCCGCCGCTTCGCGCGCGCGGCCCTGATCGAACCACAGGCATGTGACGAGATCGGTCATGTGCAGTCTCCTTTGTTTGCGCGGAGGACGAGCGGCGAAGACGGCAACCGACAGGCCGACGAAAATAATTCGCGGGAACTGGGTTTGTCGCAACACGGCCTCCACGCACGCCACTGTCGTCCTGGCGAAAGCCAGGACCCATAACCACCGAATTTGATGATGAATGGGATCATGGCCCCAGCGTCGCATACCCAATTGCCATTAGGGTCCATTAGGGTAATGGGTCCTGGCTTCCGCCAGGACGACGATGCTTTGCTCTACGATTAGCGTCGAGGCAACTCAGTCGCGCGATGCGGACAATCCCGCGAGAAGCGGCGCGTAGGCGGCGAGCCTGCGCGATACGAACTCGGTGAAGAGCCGCACGCGCTTGGTCTTGCGCGTCTCCCCCTGCGTGAGCAGCCACAGCGTTCCATGCATGTGCAGGTCGCCGCCCGGCACCCTCACCAATAGGGGGTCGGCATCTCCGACAAAGCATGGCAGTGTCGTCATCCCGAGCCCTTGCCGGACGGCAGCGATCTGCGCCTCGCCGTCCGTGGTCCTGAACGGAACCCCGGTGGTGCGAACCTCGCCGTCGCTGGCCCAGTCCGGGACGCCATGCATGCTGATGACGATCCACCTGACGGGATCGGGCGCGCCCGCACGCCACGCGGCCAGCCGATCGCGGGATATGTAGACGCCGCCGAACAGCTCCGGCCCCTTCAGGCCGTGAAGATTGAGCGGCAGCGTCTTGCGGTCGTAGACGACACGGATCGCAACGTCGGCCTCTCGATTGGTCAGATTTGCCAGCTCGCCGGACGACAGGATTTCCATCTCGATGTCCGGATGCAGACGCGCGAAATCGGCGAAGTCCGGCATCAGCAGGTGGGTCGCGAGGGTCGGTGCCAGCGTCACCCGCAGAAGTCCGCGCACGCCCTGGTCGCGGCCGAAGACGCGCGTCTCCAGCTGGTGCGACGACGCTTCCATCTGGTCCGCGAGTTCGAGGACCTCCTCACCCGCAGCCGTCAGGCGGTAGCCCGAAGGCAGCTTTTCGAACATGTGCGCTCCGAGGCGTTCCTCGAGCTGGGCGATACGCCGGAGCACGGTCGAGTGATTGACCCCGAGACGCTCGGCGGCGGCCCGCACCGAGCCTCGGCGCGCAACGGCAAGAAAGTAGCGAACGTCATCCCAGTCGATCATGGTGCAATCCGGCACCGCATGGTGCGCCTTCCGAAGCCCGCATCTAACACATCGAACAGCAATACGGGCGGCCATCATAGCCCATGCCGACGCGCGTAGCCCAATTCCGAGCGGCGGATACGAATCCGTGGCGGCAGGCCGTCAGTCGTCCGGCCGGATCGATTTCGCACCGCCGCTGTGCGCGCTTTCGCACTCAACGCCCGACTCCGGCGGACCCATGTTGGCGTTCTCGGGGGCCCTCCCCGAACGAAGGCAGAGCCTGAAGGAGAAATCATGGGAAAGCTTGAAGGTAAGGTTGCAGTCATTACGGGTGGATCGAGCGGCATGGCGCTGGCGAGCGCCAAGCGGTTCGTTGAAGAAGGTGCCCATGTCTTCATCACGGGCCGAAGGCAGCAGGCGCTCGACGCGGCCGTCAGGCTGATCGGCCGGAACGTGACCGGCGTGCGCGGCGACGCGGCCAATCTCGACGACCTCGACCGCCTGTTCGATACGGTGAAGCGGGACAAGGGCAAGATCGACGTCCTGTACGCGAGCGCCGGCATCGGCGAATCCGTTCCACTCGGCGAGATCACCGAGCAGCATTTCGATGCGGCCTTCGGCCTGAATACGCGCGGCACGCTGTTCACGGTCCAGAAGGCGTTGCCGCTGTTCAACGACGGCGGATCGATCTTCATGACCGGGTCCGTCGCCTCGGTGAAAGGTTTTCCTGGTTACGGCGTGTATTCGGCGAGCAAGGCGGCGTTGCGCTCCTTCGCACGCACCTGGCTCAACGAGCTGAAGGGCAGGAATATCCGGGTGAACGTGCTGAGCCCGGGGCCGATCGCGACGCCAATGCAGGACCAGGTCCTCACCGAGGAGGCGAAGCGGATGTTCGAATCCCTGATCCCACGGGGAAAGATGGGTCAGCCTGAGGAAATTGCGGCGGCCGCGGTGTTTCTCGCTTCCGACGAGTCCAGCTTCGTGAATGGCGTGGAGCTGTCTGTCGACGGCGGCTTCTCGGCCATCTGAAGGTGGGCAGTCAAGATCAACACGGATCGGAGAAGCATGATGAGCTACGCGATTGTAGGATTCGGCAAGGTGGGCCAAGCCCTCGCCCACGCCTTCGCCCGCAAGAACATCGACGTGACCGTCGCAAGCCGCCGGCCACCCGAGGCGCTGGCGCCGCAGGCCCGGGCGATCGGACCCAATGTCGTCGCCAAGCCGCTGCGGGATGCACTCGCGGCCGACACGATCATCCTGGCGGTGCCGTTCGAGGAGCATCGCGAGGTTGCGAAGGCCCTGCCGAGCTGGCAAGGCAAGACGGTCATCGACACGATGAACGCGTTGCTTCCCCCTGAGGAGCTGGACGGTCTTCCGTCCTCCGCCTTCGCCGCGAAGGCGTTCGCCGGCGCCAGCTACGTGAAAGGCTTCAATCACCTGATTGCGGCTAAGCTCGCTGTCGATCCGATCGTCGAAGGCGGCCACAGGGTCGTCTTTCTGTCTGCTGACGACGAGGACGGGATCGCTCCCGTGGCAGCCCTGGCCAAGCAACTCGGGTTCGCCCCCGTCAAGCTCGGAAAGCTCAACGAGGGTGGCGCGCTGGTGCACGCACGCGGCCGCGTTTGGGGCCCCCTCATCTTCCAGGACTTGTTCAAGAAGGAGCAGTGATCGGCGTATGGGCGCCATTCGAAGAGTGGCGAGACGCCCTGCCCGCGCCGGATGAACAGCGCGCAGTTCGGTTCAACGGTTTCAAACAGCGTCAGATATGACACGGCGTTCTCGCGACGAACATCGTCCGAGCTTTGCTGTTGGCTTCACCCTCTCTAACGGAGGGCGCAGGGAAGACCGGGTGCCGATCGCACCCATGGGCCCCGAGCAATGGGTAGAGAGCTCGGGGGGTAGGACCACAGGCGTAACCGGGAACAACCCGGCCTTCCCTGCGCGATGGGCTACGGCTTACTTCGTGCTCTCCCCGGCGAGACTTGGCTTGCTTGTCACCGTCTTCGCAACGCGCGACCTGCGCAATCGGAAGAGACACCTGCCGTTAGGGCGTCAGGACCACACGACTTCGCCGTCCGCCTCACGTGCACTCGTCAGTCGCGCACTCAGCGTCCACCGCATCTCGACCCGCGTTCGTGACGACCGCGAAGCGCCCCTCGTGTCGGGTGAGACGCGCATATTGAACATCTGAGTTGGGTCAGATACCAAGCGGAATATTTTCTTATCGCTGGATTGACAGGTTTTGCTGTGTTGCCCGTCGGGGTGATTTGTCGCAGGCCGTGCAGCAGGATTTGATTTGCGCAGGGGGCAACTCAGGCGCGCCGCATACATATCCGCCCTCGCGGTGGACCCGCGAGAGCGACTGTTCGCAGACGACGATTTCGATCAAGACGCCTCGGCCGGTTCGGACATCGTGATCCGGTTCTCGACGCTGGGACGCTCCTGCATCCTCGCGTACCATGCAGAAAGAGCTTCGCAGTCCTCAGGCATCGGCACCTTCACAAGTCCCGCGAAGATCAAGCCGCCGATGATGGTGATATCGGCCATCGTGAACGCCTCGCCGGCGATGAACGGCTGGCCTTTCAGAATGCCGTCAAAGTAGTGCATCCCCTTCAGCGCCTTGTCGCGCTGACGGAGCCCCCATTCGGGATTCTGATAGATCTCGACATGAGGCCCAAGACCCGGGGTGGCGTGGTGGAAATAGACGCTGATGGGGTCGAGCAGTTCCAGTTCGGCGCGCTTGCTCATCATGTGGATCACGCCCTTTTCGCGCGGCGTCCTCCCGGTCAACGTCGGCGCGCCATCGAGCCCATCAAGGTACTCGGTAATGGCCGTGCATTCGCCAATGAAGGTGCCGTCGTCGAGTTCGAGCACCGGCAGCGTGCCCGAGTAGTTCTTCGCCAGGAATTCGGGCTTCTTGTGCTCGCCCTTGTAGAGATCGACCAGGACGAACTGCACCTGCGACCGCAGGTTCTTCTCCGCCAGGGCGATGCGAACGCGGGCCGGATATGGGCCGGTCGGCCAATCGTAGATCTTCATCATAACTCCAATTCTGTCTACCTGTCACTTGGTAGGTCCGATATGAATACTTCACATCTGGCCGGTCAAGCCCTACCTGTCACTTGGTAGATAACGAAGCAGTGAGAGGACGACGTGAGTTCAAGCGCTCGGGAGGCCATCTTGGCCGCAGCAAGGCGGACCGCGCAGGCGCGCGGTTATGGCGGCTTGAATTTCCGCGATCTCGCCGCCGAGGTCGGGATCAAGGCCGCCAGCATCTATCACCATTTCCCGAGCAAGGCCGACCTCGGCGCAGCGTCGCGCGGCGCTACTGGGTGGACACCGCCGCCCAGCTCGAGGCGATGCTGGCGGAAACGGCGGATCCTGTCCGCTGCCTGCGTCGATATCCCGAGGTGTTTCGCAAGGCGCTCGAGAACAACAATCGCATGTGCCTGTGCAGCTTCATGTCCGCTGAGGTCGACGACCTGCCGGACGCGGTGAAGCAGGAGGTCCAGACCTTTGCCGACGTCAACGTGGCGTGGCTGAGCAAGCTGCTGGTGGCGGCGCGCCTGGTCAGTGCAAAAAAGAGCGAACAGCGCGCCCGCGCCATCTTCGCTGCCGTCGCCGGCGCGCAGTTGATGGCCAGAAGCCGCTCGAATATTTCGCTCTACGACTCCTTGATCGACAGCTATCGCGCCGCCGGTCTGCTGCCGGCGTAGCTCATCCATGGCTCGATGATCGATGTGGTGCATCACGCCTCCTCGGCCGATCCGCCCTGCCCGCTTCAGCGGCGCGCGGGCATGAAACCGCATTCTCGCGACTGAGCCGTCCGAGCTTTGCTCTTGGTTTCACCCTCGCATGAGCGACATACAGGACACCACACTACGTGCGGAGAGAAGAGCCCCGGATATCGCTGCGCTCATCCGGGGCTACGCTTGCTGCACTACCGATAAGTTTTCACGAGCTCATTGCTTAAAGCAGTGCTCGCGATGCCATCTTAGAAAATGCGGATGCGGACGGTCTGACACACGTTGGGGCGCCAGCGCTTGGCCGGACTTGTTGATTATCGATCGTATCCCTTCCGGATCATTTGTCTGCCGCGAGATCAATATCTCCAAATTGTCAGCCAAGCTGATCAAGCCGCGATCAAACATCCAATGCGCCGTCCCTGAAAGCGCGAGCCCGTTGCTAACAATATCCGGCCCACTTGCCTCCACTGGCCGAATGTGTGCGGCAGCGACTTCCGCGCGCCCTCTTCCATTGATCAGTCTCAGTCCGGTGATCGCACACCGTTCGTCATAAGCGCGCAAAACTACGCGACGAAAGACCCGGTCGCGCATAATCCTCGACATTGTAACGCTTACGCGGTCCCGTTGCTGGTCATACGTGAACGGCGCTTGTTCGCCTTCTCCAATATCGAGCGACGACACGTCATTGTCGGAACGCGGCAACAGAGGCACATCTTCCTCGAAGCCCAACTCGACTATTCTGGCGAAGTCTTCAGGTGAGAGTGGACGAACCGCCGATTGTGCTCGTCCGGAAATGCGTCCCTGGTCATTGAGGACACCTCGCTCCACCGGTCCCGTTGCACCGTTGAACGGAACCGGGTTTGCGAAGTCGAGATAGGTTCCTGGCTTGATCAGCGCGAGGTACATCCCGGAAATATTGGGATCGGGGATAACTTGACGAACTTTGGCTATCGCAAAATAGCCCTTTGTCTCGGCCACTTTGCTTGGTTCGTAGTAGACAATCCAGTCACCGACACAGGCCTCAACGCGGCGCAAATACTGGCTGGGGAATTGATACTTTTCCGCAGGACTATCGTCGTAGATCGAGTCCGACCGATGAATAAATACGCCAAATGCCATAGCTTCGTCGGCCCGACCTCTCCGGATCTAGTTGGTCTTCGTGACAACGCTCCAAGAATTCATCGTGCGATTTGCGTTTCGCTAGGGCGACGTCACTCCCACTCAATCATCTCCCGTGATCCTACCGCGTTGTTCTACAAAAACAAATTATCAGCGCTGACGGTCAACTCCCGATCGTAGACCCGTCAAAATTTTACGCTTTTGAATTCACAGGAAAATTTCGTCAGCTCTGACAATTTGAGAGTTCGGCAACTATCGGGGGCAATCGCTCGAGTCGGTGCGTATGCCTGTCCTTTGCCAACGCGGAAACAACATGGATTTTGGCTTGGGAAAGCTACGCTGGGGATTTATCGATGTCCGCGTGAGGTTGATGGGACGCCACCCGCAAGAGCTAACCTCCTTGCCATAGTCGTCCTCCGTGGCGATGGCTTAGAATTCCTGGATGAACAGAAACACTGCCAAAGCGCGCGATGCCCACGTGTAACGAGGCAAAAGCCTACTGGTCATAGCGCATTTGCCGCAGAAATCGTGTGGCAGATCGCCATTGATACCTTAGGCCACTCGGAGTGAAGAGCCAGCCGGTCCTGAACTCATCGAAGCGCTTAAATCCGTCGATGATAATTCTAACTCCCGCAACAAAGGCGATCAGCGCGGCAAACAGCGTGAAATGGCTGTCAGACGGGTTCTGCTGGACAACCCCTTGCACCGATAGAGTGATACCAAAAGCGATCTCCGCCACAGGATAAATTTTGAGTTTGATCCGCTCGCGGACGTACCAGGCCGACCCACCTACAAAGATTGCGGCGACGATAATCCATCTGGTTTTGTTGGGCGCATTCGCGAGCCAGTCCATCAAATATGGTGGCAATAAAATCGACGCGGCCAACAGGCCTGATGCCAAAACGATAACCGCAAGGAACGGAACCCAAAGTGCTCGGAGGTCACCAAGGAAAAACCTGTTCGGGTTCTCCCTAATTCGCTTCTCGAACTCGTGCTTCTTTCTTGCCGCGCGCTGGGCGTGGCTCTGAGCACGCATTTCCAGCATCTCGGGGTCAGGCCCCCCGGGACCATACATCGTCATGGGAAGAGTTCGTCCAATGGTTGATCCTAGAGATTGAACAGGCACCTGCGAGCAAAATCTACTGGGCTCTTCGCCCATATTCCGTTCTATCAGAAATTCTCACATCAATAGGCGGTTAGCTCCCTCACAGACCGCTCCTAGCCAGCGCCAAACGAGTAGTGTCAGCGGCGCGCTCTACTCGACGGATTGCGTCTCGATGGCGTCGTTGACGCGACAGGCGGCTGATGCTCGTCGAGAAATTGCCGCGTCGCTTCCCAGAATTTCTCGCAATCGGCATTCCGTTTGGCCAGAAGCATCCAATACCGCCTCTCGGCCCGCTGCGTTGGCAGCGTAGACCGCGCGAGGGCTCTGATTCGCTTGCTTGCCAGCAGGACTTGCGACCAGTCAGGTTCGCGTCTATCACGCTTGAAACCACGCGCGGTGGAGCGATAACCGTAAAATCGCGCCATCCAATAGAAATAGAACGAACCGTAAGAAGGTCGCTCCGATGGGGACAAGGTCGTATACAGATCAGAGAGAACGAGCAGAAAACGCTCAGCACCAGCCACCAATTGCCACAGCACAAACTGGTCTTCGAACGTCTCGGTGTCAGACTTGAGGAAGTCTTGAAAAATCTCTTTGTCCGATCGCCTTCCACTGAACACTTGGTAGTCGTCAAGAAAGCCAAGCCACCCCTCAAGCAGCACGTCCTGGTACCAAGTCTGGTGCTGCGACAGAAAGAAAGCGAACTGCGCCTGGTTGCCTTCCCGCACTGGTGGCGGCCTGCACGGAAAGCCGATGTCGAGCTCAAGCCGGCTAGCCAGAAACGCCACCGTGACATAGTGATAAAGGCGAAGATAGCGGCGCGCAGCCTCAGACCACAACAGCCGTGCTAGATCCTCGCGTCCTTCCCTTTCGATCGCGGTCAGCGGGATGTAACCGTTTTCGACAGCGAGTTCATATAACTGATACCGGGTCAGGGCTTCATCAAAGGAGTCGCGGACTATATCTTCCTGATCAGTCGTCTCCCGGTCCCAGTGCCCGCGAAGCAGCTGGCGCAACCGTCTCTGCTTGGCCGCGTCCTTGCCTTTGTACGTCGCGGCAACGCTCAGACCGCGGTCGGAGGGGACCATCGTTGGGTTCGCCCTCTTCCACGCGATCTCCTTCCATGCTGTTTCTCCACGGCTCCCCCAAGGACCACCTTTTAAATACGCAACCCGCCGCGCAGTCTCATCGCGCCCGCCCCGCCTCATCGCAATTCTCCCACGAGTTCGTCGAGGATCAAGCCTACCGTCTTCGTACCATTGTACTTCACCTTGCAGAGACGCGTGTGATCAAGGCTGGTTTCCCTCCGGACGTCTCCGCTCCATCGGGCGAGCCCCCCTTGGTGCACGACCTGATCATCGGCGCCCAGAATGACCTTGACCCGCAGGTCGCGGTGAGAAGCGCTGAGCCGGAAAGTCTCATTCCAAACCTGAAGCATCCGAAGGATCTGACCATCAGGCTGCAGCGCATCGTTGATCTGGTAGCTGCCCGGCAGCAGCGCGCCCCAGCGTCCTTTGATCGCATCGGCAATCCGCGCCGCGGCCGCGTAGCTGGCCAACGGGCTTCCGTTCAGTGGACTTCCGAAGAGAAGCGCGCAACGCAGCGCGCGCAGCATGCCTTCGGGATGTTCTGAAACCGCGCACAACAGTTGTCGGATGCCGAGCGTGCCCAGCGAATGGCCGACCAGCGCTAGGGTCTGGTACGCGTGATTGAAGGGCGGCCGACCTCCAGCGGCATGCATCCATTCGCCGGCGACAATCCGCGCTATGTCGAGCAGGCTTCCGAGAGAGTAAGTTTCATAACCCAGAAACAAGTAGTCCCAATCCTCAAGCACAAGCTTCTCATCGGCATGCCGTTCCAGGTACTTTGCCAGATCGCCCCAAGTGCTCAGATGCCCGCCGCGCCAGCCATGGACAAAAATTGCCAGCCGCCTGTTCGCTCGATCGATGCGTTCGACGAACATTCGCTTTTCGTCCTGACGATCACCGACATTTCGGGTCATAACCATCAGCGTTCATGACTTCCGGTAACGGGTGAAGTCGTCCTTTGCCACCCTTGGTGGCATTTTGAAAGCTGCAATCGAAACCACTGATTGAGAAACTGTACCTCGCGGAGTCTGTGCACTCTTGCGTACTTCCTGCCCGAGCAACGTCTGCAGATGCGCCGGCAAATCAGAAAGACGCTTCAACCCCGCACTCCCGCAACCGATAACCGCTTCGCAGAAGTCGCCCGAGTAACCTTCCATGTCCTCCGGCTGGCTGCTTGTCGGGGGAACTGATCATCGCTTTACCGAGCCAGACGATTCCTTTTTTCCGCGCAGGGCTATATCGGCCCTGCTATCATTTGATCGGTTAGTGTGGCCGCACAACTACCGACATCCCGAGTTCGCGGAACAGGAAGGCATATGTGGCCGCTTTGGTCGCGATTCCGGCGTCGACGGGAATATCAATACCATGCCCCACTCCGGCAGTGGTGTGCAGCAGGATGGGTCTCGTCCCATTGGTCGCCCACTGCAAAGCTGCGGCCATCTTGCGCGATTGCATGGGATTGACCCGATTATCATCGGCGTCGGTTGTCAAAAAGGCAGCTGGATATTCCTTGCCCCTCTCGACGTGATGGTAGGGAGAGTAGGCGTATAGAGCCCGAAATTGCTCGGGATCTTTGACCGTTCCGAACTCGGTGACGTTGAAAGCTCCGTTGGGGAAATCCTCCTCACGCAGCGTGTCGTATACCCCAACTTCTGACAGGACCGCACGGGCGAGCTCTGGATGCTGGACGATCATCGCCCCCATCAGCAGCCCTCCATTGCTTCCCCCGCGTAGCGCGACACGACTGGGCGCTCCCCACTTCGAGTCGACCAAATGCCGCACCACCGCAGTAAAATCGTCGAACACCGTCTGCTTTTGTGTCAGATAGCCGGCCTTGTGCCATTGCGGACCATATTCTCCTCCTCCACGCAGATTGGCGAGAGCATAAACCCCTCCGGCATCGAGCCAGATGCGAGTGGCGGGCGCAAGACCAACCGGCGACTGGATGTTTCCATAGCCTCCATAACCCCACACCAGCAGGGGCGCAGTACCGTCCTGTTTCACATCGTTACGGCGGATGATGGTCATCGGTATGCGAGTTCCATCGGATGCAACAGCGAACTCACGCGTGATCACTGCGTCGGAGAAATCGAATCCGCGAGTCAACGCTAGTCCGGTTTCCAACGCGGTACCGGTGGCTTCATCAAAAAGCATGTACCGAAACGGATCGAGAAATGTACTGGCGCCATAGACCACCTTTCCGATTCCGACCGACACGACCGGGCCCAGCGCCGCAATCGTTGGTCCCGGCAATGTACGCTTGAACTCACCTGCGCGGTCGAACACCGCGACGTCAACCGGCCCGCCGTTGACGACCTGGGCATAGATACGTTCGGCCGTAATGACCAGCGGGCGCGGCTCACGTTCATCCTGCCGACGGAAGATCCGGTCTCCTGCGGGAACGAGCGTCTGCGCATCAGCCAACGAATGCTTGCCCCTTTCGAGGAGCAAGAGCTTGCCGTGTGGTGCATCCTTAAAGGATATGGCGAGAAGCGCCCCATCTGGTGAACCAACAACCGCTCCGACCTCATCTTCAAAGCGAGTGACTTGGACTGGAGTGCCACCTTCAGGAATTACAAAGTGCTCGAGCTCACCGCCATCGCCGTTCGCCACGGATACGACCAGTGGTGCAACACCGTCACCGTTGTCGAGCCTGATCTCAGCAATTCTGGGAAAATCACGGCCAAGTACGACAGCATCGTCCTTCGGGTCAGTACCTCGAGCGTGATAAAATATCTGCATCCCAAATGGCGAGTTTTCCGGATACCGGGTGTACCAGAATCCGCGTCCGTCTCTCTGCCAGGCGAGACTCCCGCCTCCCGTCGGAAACTGTACACGTCCGACAGGCCGATCGACTTCAGCCCTAGTCGCGACGTCGAACACGTGCAAGGTCCCATCCTCGGAGCCATTGCTTGAGATACTGACGGCAACCTCTCTGCCATCCGGTGAGGGGACAAACCAGTCGATCGTTTGGCTGCGCCCACAGTCTGCATCACCCACACAGCGCGGATCCACAAGCACATTCATCGTATCGACGTCGACGCCTTGCAAGTAGGCCAGAACCGAGACCTGGTGCACGGCAGGATCCTTGTAAAGAACAAAGCTCCGTCCGCTTACATGGCGGAGCGCACCGTATTCCTTGGAGCGTACTTTGGTCAGCTCCTTGAGCTGCTCAGCGATTGCTCGCCATTGCGGCGTCTGGTCCAGATACGCGTCGGTAAGTGCATTCTGCCGATCGAGCCAGTCCGTCAGTTCTTGTGAGCATGAACACTCTAACCAGCGATAAGGATCGCTAACGAGCTCCCCATGATACGTTTCGGTCACCGTCTCTCGCTTGGTTTCCGGGTAAGAGAATTTGTCTGAGGCAGACGTCTCGATTCCCGTGAATCCAAAGAAGGCGACCCCGATCAGTATGAAGCTGACACGTTGCAACATTTTCCCTCAAAAATGAGCGCGTAATCTGCGAAAAGCTCCCCGGCCTGATCGGAGCAG
Organism: Bradyrhizobium tropiciagri; assembly: GCF_001189845.1. Classification (GTDB taxonomy): domain Bacteria; phylum Pseudomonadota; class Alphaproteobacteria; order Rhizobiales; family Xanthobacteraceae; genus Bradyrhizobium; species Bradyrhizobium tropiciagri. The sequence continues at coordinate 311,934 of NZ_LFLZ01000001.1, read as the reverse complement.
CATCTGGAATAAGACAACCGCGATTGGCCAACAAACAGGAGCCGTCTTTTTACATCGATCCTGGTGGCATCCAGTGCAGCGAAATGGCTGCTACATTTGGGCTCGTCGTAAACTTTGGATTTCGCGATCCAAGTTCGCAAAACACAGTCACTAAACGCGACAAGAATTGGCAATAGACGGAATGCTAAGACAGCGACGGTCCGGCCGCCCCCCATCTTTGATTGTAGCTCCCCATTCGACAACCAAAACGAGATTTTGTCAATATGGCTATCGCTCGTCACCAGTCGAGCCAGAGCGCATTCGCTCCCACCTAAGGACGCCGTTTCCGATTGATTTGTCAGAACAACTCCTCACGGCGCACGGCAAATTTTCGACGGTATACCCCCACTCACCAGTTCCTGGATTCAAAGAAAACTCTTTGCAGATTGGAGATGCGGTTGCTTCGGAGACCATCGAGATAGAATGCCTATTGGCCATTCTGCAACATTCGTCTCCGGCCAACGTCTGATTTACGCGCATCACGTCACGAGGCCCAGCGGTCAGCTAGTATCTGCTCCGCAGAACAACCTATTCCAGCGATCGTTCGTAGCCATGGCTCCCTGACGAGCATCTTTTGCGGTATGAAGGCCGGGTATCCTCTGGGGTTAGGACATGCTTCGCCAGACATCTTCCCAATCACGCCAATCTACGCTTGCCATAGCGCTCATCGTTCTAGCAACATTCGCAGACTACGCACCTGCACTCGGTGAACCCGCCTCGGAAACGCAATGCGAGATCGCTGGAGGCATTCCAAAAAGTTCGATGCTCTCATTCGTCGCGAAGTCCGCGCGATCCAACGTGCCGCAAGAGGTGCAAGTTCAGGGCCCGGGTCCGCTATACGTCACGATGCACAGAACGTTAGCGCAGTTTAAGGGACAAGCTCGCGTAGAGATCGATCGGAGGGACGGTGCAGGCGAATTTCAGGATGGATGTCGAACCGAGTGGATCAGCACCGACAAGCCGATTGCGGTTCGAAGTTCCGCCGCCGCAAGCGGCGTTTCAATCTGGCGAGTCCGGATCTACGACAGTGCCGAGGGAGGACCGACGGGCGAATTTCCGTACGTCATCGACGTCAACATTCGAGCCCCCCTCGTGCCCGGCGGTCCGAGGTTGACGGCCGTTCTCCCATTTCCGCCCGACAGGCCGTTTGCGGGCGACGGCAGCGAGCCTTCTCACCCCTGCGGAACAAGCGCAACCTCGATTCGTGAACGCAGCACACTCGAAATCGCAAGAGCAACAAGCAATCAAAACATCAGATCCGGCACGCCGTGGCTCTGGTTCGTAACGGCTGGGCGATATCTGTATCTAAAGGTCGCGGCCGATCACCCTGTCAAAGTCCGAGCACGGATCTACGCAAAAGAACCAAGCGGCCTGGCCTTCCGGGGTATCTGCGAGTCCATCCTCGAACTACCGCCCGTCTCGGATCAGGAATATCTCACCGCTATGGCGGATTGGGATCGGGTTATACACCCGCTCTGGCGAGTCGAGATCGAGCCAATCGGTGAAGATGGTAAGCCGACATTTAGTTCAATCCACGCGACGGCCTTTCGTGAGACCGGTTCCGAACCGCAAGCCTCAGGTCCGGTGCGTCTGGATCCCGACTCCTTAGCCTGGCAAGTAGCAAGCGACTGCTATCAATGCAGAGCCTGGAATCGAGGAGCCGCTCGCGCACCGGTCGCACAGCAATCGTCCACTTCGGTCGTGTTTGCGATCGCCACAGGGTTGGCAATTGACCTGCCCGACGATTTAGGCGCGGAAGGCTCGACTCTGCTCCTCCGATCCCTGCGCACGGCAATCGGAATTTGGCTCGCGAACTGTCGTACGTGCAATTACGACGCCATGTCCGTGATCCGGATCGGACCTCAGTATTGGTTGAGATCGGATATCGCGAACCCGGTAGTCGGCCCCGGTCACCCCGGGAATGTGCTAGACCGCTTGAAGGGCAATCGTTTCCTGTCACGGGCAGCAACTGCCGCGGGAGGTGTAGAGCTCTTCGGCGACGCACCTATAACCGAAGACAAGCGGTTGTCCGTCTGCGCAATGAACTCAGGCCAGGAGCCCCCCGAGTTGTACCGGATCAAGGTCGCCCTGAAGTGCTTCGATACATCAGCTCCGGAAGGTCGGCTTACCAGCATCACCCTTTTGATGCCGACAGATAGACCAACGGCGTGCGGCCGAGGCGCGAACATCATTGCGTGTGAAGAGGATGCAGCCCTCGTCGAGTTGAACGGCCGGGACTACCGATTCTGCGTAGGCACCGACATCTTCTCATGCGTGGGTATTGGGCCGCGTTCCGTGGACCTGATGCAGATAATGCTTCACGAAGTGGGACACTGGATTGGCCTTGGACATTCGGATTCCGCCGATTCCATCATGGCTCGCACAATGCAGATCTCACGATGCATTACCAATGCCGACGTTGACAGTTTGCAAAACCTGACGAGCCAGGCTCCGCCGGCTCGATCCGGGACATCAGCAATACCCCGGGCATTTCGGCTTTCTGAAATGGATGATTGAAACCGACCGAGGCCCGTTCCAGCCTGTTCGATTGACGTAGCTAAGTCAGCGCGCTTCGAGCGCGCTCCTCAGCGACACCCAATCGTTCACATCGCGCTCAACCATGAGCTGGTCAATTGCTTCCTTTGCCAGATAGTTGATCGAATTTTCCGAAGTGCCGACACCCGACAAGTAGAGTATTCGCAAGAATCTGGCGACGAATGCGGGATGGCTACCCGACAACGGGATCTTTATGTGGCTCGCACCGGACGTATAGTCGAAGTACAGCCCGACGCCGCCGATCGGAATCTTCGAGCATAACTTCGGGAACGACTCTGGACAGATTGCTTTGCGGAGAAGCGAATTTGTGATGTCCAATATCGCTTGATACGCCGACACCGATCCCTCGGTAAGATTTCCGATAATCGAAACTGCAGCTGCGTCTGCCGCAAGTTCGTCCTTTTGCTGCTTGAAATCGAATACCCGTGCGCCGACGACGTCCTCGCTGAAATCACTAACGCCGTGTTTCAGAATCACGTGACCCAGCTCGTGAGCCAGGATCCAACAAAGAATATACTTCCTGTACATGTTTCTACGATTTCTTGCGTCTTTCTGGAATAGCTCCACAAGTTTGAACTCGTCGATCAGATCATCGACCAGTTTCAGATCACAATCAATGACGCTGTCGAACGGCGTAGCGACACAATTATTTCGGTATATGGCGTCACCGCTGAACGTCGAGTTTGTAATATTAACGAAGACGGGCCCGTAATAGCTCGACCCCGATTGTACGGTGACGAGGAACGTCGACGGTCGCGAGCGCGCCCACCGATCGACCACACTTTGAGCGAACGCATATATGGCGCCCCGAAACTCCATGGGAACCCGCTGCACAGCGTTGCATTCAACGCTCATCCAGAGCAGAAACAGTTGCCCTATGAGCAGGATATTGGCAGCGCCAATCAAACGACGCGGCAGGCCGGACGTTCCGATCACTGAAGATTGTGCTTCAGAAAGTCGGCCCACCGCTCCTTCGACACGAAATCGACGACGTGAGCGGTGTTTTCTTTCAAATAACCGTCATGGTACGGATCCGCTTCAAAATCTGCGTTCGAGGCAGGAAAGTATATCGCAACACCGTTCGACATCGTATCCCTCTTGCTTCGGGCAGAAGCGTAATTGTACAGAACGCTCTCTGAGGCACTCGCCGCCACTGCCTGAGCCGCCGTCTTTGCCGCCTCGTCGTTGGTTATCGCCGCGTATCGCTGTGCGAAGCCGATCAGGTCGACGGACGTCTTCAAGCCCGCCCCAGATCCGTACGTTTTCATCCCCGCTCTCGCTTGCGCGACGTTGGATTTCTCCGTGTCGTACTTTGCGAGAAGGACATCAGCGAACTTCGATATCGCTGCCGCCGTCGCGTTGGCCTTCGATAGATCGAGTACGGACAAGGTGGTCGAATGAGAATCGCCATAGCGAGCCCGATAACCGTCCACGACCATCTGGGAGAGTTCGAGTCCGGTAGCTGACGGCTTCGCGCTCAGTCTTTTGAGGAAGTAGTCGTAATCCCAACCAGCACCCGGTTCCAGCTCTTCGCTGGCCAATAACACGGACGATGAATTTTGGAATGCATACGCGGTCTCCAACATCGACATCAGGCAGGCGTCGAAGCCGATCACGTCAATCGGCCGACTGAGGCGCGACGACAGGACCTCGGTGACGGACTGGATATCGCTGTTGAAGAGAAAGTTGCCGGTATCCTGATCGAATGAAACCGCGCGGAAGCCACCGAGAGGAGGAGTGTTCTCCGCCGCCTTCTGCAGGGCCGCGGCGGGCATCGCGGGGACCGCCTGATTTCTGGAAGCCGAAGCAGCCCGAACATCGGCATCGCCTGCCAACTGGAAGCGCCAGCCCTGTCCATGGTTCCATATGACCAACATGTAGCGCTTTGCGGGATAGGTCTCCACGGCCCAATCGACAAAGTCCTGGAGGGCGCGCGGCGAACCGAGATCAGACAATTCGGGCTTTCCGCGGAGATCTACGACGGCCTGCGACGGTACGGGCTCCTGGTTCTGCCTAACGTAAAATCGCAGCACGCCCGACCACTTCTCGGCCGCCTCGGTAATGTTGACGGCTGGTCTCCCCATCTCGACGACGACGTTAACGTCAGGTGTGCTCCCCCGGCTCGCAATCTCATTGAAATTTTCGATGGCGTCAGGTTCAAGGTTGTTCTTTGCGTTCATGAAAATCATTACCGTCCACTCCGCGGGAGTAGCTTTCGCCTGCGTAGCGAGAAATCCGGTTGTGCTCACTATGAATACGATGAAATAAACAAGGCTGCGGACCATGGGATGTCCCCTCTAATCCTCTGAACAACGAGCTACATTCAAGACCAACTTGACGTTGCAATCAACGGGCTCTCCTCATAGGACTCGCAAAATCGACCTCCGTTCGGCCGTCGCCTTCGTCAGTTCGGTTGCGTTTCCGATGCTCGATGCGACGGCGAAGGATTGTTCAGCTTTGACCGTTCGCACTGGCCGTGCTCGCGGCGCGGTAGCCGTGAGCACGCAAATACTGGTCCAACTTGAGATACGAAAGATACGCCGCCATCGGCGCGGCATGCCGATCAGGCGATAGTCAGATAAGCTGCCTCCGTTCACGTGAGGCAGTCGAATTCAACGCGAACGCCTGGTCGCCAAGACCAATACACGGTTCGCCATGACCCGTATAATTGGGGATTGTTGCTGCAGTCCGTTTGAGAGCCGCTCGGCCACGCAGAGCTATCGAGATAAGCTACGTTGCACGCGCGAAATCAAACTCAAGGCGACGCTTGCGAGGCCGAGAGCGTCGCATTGGCTTGACGAAGGCGTCTGGAGGTCTGTGCAAACGAGACAACCCGACCTAAGTCTATTCGCCCGAGCACTCCGGAACGGTACCCTGCATCACTCTCGAAATCCAGTCACGGTAAACGCCTACACGCGTGTAAACACCGTATTTCAGGGCACGTGCGCAGCCCGTCCCCCAGGAAACGACCCCCACCAGAGTCTTGTTGCTTCCACCACCCAAGACCAATGGGCCTCCGCTATCGCCACTGCAGGAATCCCTTTTGCCCTCGCCGGCTCGCCCCGCACACAGCATACCTGTCGTGACTTTGCCTCCGTACGACTCATTCTTGTTGCACGTCTCGTTATCAATGAGCTGGACTGTCACTTCCTGCAAAATCTCTGAAAGTTGACCAGTTTCGGTTGTCCGTCCCCAGCCGGTCACAACGACATCGTCTCCGGCGGGCAAGGGCGTGCTGATACCAGCCAGTGGGATCACGCGCGATTCGTCCGTGGCATCCGACAGCTTTACAAGCGCGAGATCATAGGGATCTTCACCGCCGGTTCTTTTGTAGCAGCGATGAACCACTGCTCGCTCAATGGGAAGCCAGCTTCCTTCCTTGGCGATATTTGTGGCACCGATCTTGATGAGAATCTGGTTGTCCGGACGTTGCGTCTGGTCAGACTTTACAAAACAATGCGCAGCCGAAAGAACCCATCGACCCGAAATGATCGACCCGCCACACCACACTTCGTTATCCCCACGAGCGACATCATCCTTGAGCGCAATGGCGACCTGAAACGGATGAAGATCGATGGAAGTATCCTTTCCACCAACGATGCGCCGATCGGTCCGCTTCTCGATCTCCTTGTCAGCTGTCTGGGAAACTGCCGAGAAAGGCCACGAGACTAAGACCAGCGTGGCCACAACCACGGACGAAACTCGAAAAATATCCGGAGTATTCATTGCAGCCCTCATTCCGATACTAGTTTCTGATCTTGAGTAAGCTCGCGACCGGCACCCAGCCGACTTCCGTACCTTTCTGCACAATCAGCGCCCAATCCCCCTGATACTGGGAAATCGCTACCCTCGTCCCTTCGTCGAGCGTTTCGTTGACTTCGGCGTCCGGTGTGGCGCGCCTTCGTGCCTTAGTCGTCCCTCTCAAAACCCAGTCGCCTGGCATTGTCTTGGCTGAGCTGATTGGCAGCGGTGCAACAGACGCCAATGGAAGTCCCAGCGGAAAGTCGTCTTCGACGAGTATGCGGGTTTTTTGCGGTGGTTCCCCCAGATCCGTGCTGAGCTTCTCAACGTCAGGAGGAATACGATCCTTGAGGGTGGACACATAGATGTCCTTGCCGTCTGGTAGCGGCGTGGACAACGCCTTCAGAATTGCATAGGTGAGAATACCGTGGTTCAAATACCGGCTTTCAAGGGCAGAGTCCCGGGCCGCGGTAAACACGCTTCGTCCTATAGCCTGACGAAGTCTGTCGATAGCAGTCTCCGCTTGGGCGTCGCCTCGCGACAGGAAGTCGCTGCTCTTGCAGGTGTCGATAATCACGAGCTTCTTGTCGACCCGAACTTTGGCGAGCCACGTCTGCCAGGTCTCCGTGGGGATACCCTCAGTCTCATAATTCCGCCCACCGCCGATCTTTGTCGTGACCGGATAGTAGTAGTAGCGTCCGTCGACGCTCTGGCCGTGACCAGCGATCAGAAGAACGAACGCATCCTGTGGATTGACGCTACCTGCAAGCTGATTGAATGCATTAGCGATCTTGTCCCGTGTAGCTTCAGCTTCGGTACGCTCCAGGCTCAAGCCCCTAGCGTAACCACCATTCGCGCTAACGTCGGCGATTGCTTGCTCTAGAGAAAGGACATCTGCTACCGCCAGCGTGAGCGGGTTCAGAGTCGGGTAGTCAGTTGGTTTCAGGCGGGTGTCGTAGCTGTTCACACCGATGGCCAGGATATGCATGCGAGGTTGCGGGGCGGCAGCCGTCGACACCCCATCTTCGCTGATCCGGATCTCCAAAGGCCTGCTCGCCAGGGCAAGTCGGGCGTCTTCGTTATCGTTGAACGCAACAACCGTAATGACGTTGCCTCCCTTCCGGCCAAAGTCCAGCTTCAATCCTTCTGTCACTTCTACTGGTGCGTTGCGATCACTACGGCTTCCGAGTTCATCCGGCTCGGTTCGTCCTGCGGCGGCGCCGTTGACGCGCCAGATCAGCCGCTTTCCGATACCTCCTCCGCCGTTGTTCACGATCCTGACCTTGAGCATCATCGAATCACCAGCTTTGTTCTTGTCCAGGAGCTGAGCGTTGGAGCGGCGCCTTTTTCGAGAACAGCCGAAAGATTCAGCTTTTTTGCTGCATCAGCGTGCAGTCCCATAAGGTCGCCCGACAGCTGTTCCTTGACGAGATCAGGGCGGTACAGTGGTCCGAAGAATTGCTCGACGGAATATACGTCCTGTCCTTGTACGACCGACATAAGCTGACCAGGCCGGTCGGAACCGGCGAAAAATCCTGCGGGTGTAAATACCAGCCACTGCCCATCCCGGCTGGCAACAAACGTTGCAGCTAGCGCTTTGCGGCGAAGGTCCCACAACCGTACAGTTCCGTCGCTTCCTCCGGTAGCCAGCCAATCGTTATTGGGCAGGAACTTGATCGCAGAAATATTGCCTAGATGCTCGCCCTCAAGGCGCGTAAGCGCTCCGTCGATAGTCTGGATGATCACAACTTCGCCTCCATCCGCGAGAGCGATACGCTCACTCTTTGCGTCAAACGCGCTTGGAGGTAACCCGGGGACGGAGTCTCTGGTGGCGAACGCCTGATCTACTAACTTTTGACTCCCCGCCCCCCAGCCCGTCCTGAGTCTGAACCGTGCAAGCTGATTTCCCGAGACTTCAGTCTCGAAAATTCGCTCGTCCTTGAGAAAAAACGTTTCGTTCCGTTCAACCCAATGTATGTGCTCTTCCTGGTCAACTTGGGTCCAGTCCAGCGTCCTGTAAACGTAACGGCCGAACCGCTCAAACTGTACCGTGTGAACGATCAGATATTTGCCGTTCGGTGAGAACTCGGCGGACTCCAGGCCCGGACCGTCCTTGATCCGTATTTCCCTCATGACTTTTTGGTCGCTGAGACGGCGTATCTGAACAACGCCTCCCTCCCCGGCGTCCTCTGGCCGCAATGTTGAATTGCTGGCAACTATTGCGACAAACTTGCTATCCGGAGAGAAGCCTGCATCAACGATTGGCTTTCCGCGGATGCTCGACATTCGAAGCTCCGTTGCATTCTTGTCGAGATTCCACAAAAACAAAGAAGAGCTGGATATTGTCATCAGAATCGCCCAGCGACCGTCTTCCGACGAAGCCATTAAACTCGGGGAGCCCGCATCCTTGGGAAGCTTCAGTCGGCTTTTGAACGCACCCTTCCCGGCGTTCCAAAGTCCGAACTCACGCTTGTCGTCTCTCACTATCACCAGCAAGTCCGCCGGCAAGCTCGACAGAGGCCCAAACTTGTCGTCGGGGAGCCGCCAACCTTTCGGTATCGATGATCTCACGTCGTTTGCAGCTTTGGCAGTCAGCCCACCCGCGGCAGGGGACGTCCGAACTGTTCCGTCATGCCGACTATCGGCGGTCTCGGCTTCCCCGATATTGAGCTTGGGAATCTCGATCAACTCGGCTTCAAATGGCTGCCAAACGAATTCCGCGCCAAACGCATCGAGAGCGACGAGGCGCTTTCCGTCGGCAGACGGCGAAATTTCCTTGATAGTCTGGGGACCCATCAATGTCTTCTGCAAGACACCCGTTCGCGTATCCCAAATCTCAATCAGATTACCCCTTGAGGTTACTACCAGTGATCCATCGCTACTGAACACGGCCGCGGCTGGCCGGAAGTCCTTCTCAAGGCGCACCTTCTCAAGGCCGCCTGGCCCCGGCGACAATATTTCGACGAATTCGCTATCCGCCGAAGCAGACTCTGAGGTCTTTTTGACCAGGAGCCGCGAGCCAAACCCAAGCGCCAACTGATCCAGATATCCTTCAGCGCGGGAGAGCTTGAACTCGCGCGTCACGCCACCAGATCCAAGATCCGTGAAACGCCACGTGATCGCGCCATCCGAATATTGCGCCGTAGCAACTTCGCTTCCGGAATCGCTGATACGCCCAAGACGAGCTCCTTTTGCCGTGGGCAACGATTTCCTGATCTCGAGGCTCGGTAGCGACAACAGCGCTGCACTGTCTTGGCTGGTTACAATCACCTCCGTGCCGCTCGCATTCATGATAATCCGATCGGCCTGGCCTTCTCTCGTGGCGCGCTGTTCGAGAGTCGAAATCTCCCACGCAACGGTGCCGCACTTGTCTTTCAAATGCACCCCACACGTCGACACCACGGTGTTGCCGTCCGGGGTTATTGCGATCGATGACAGCCATTCTTGATAATCGACGGTCTTGAGCAATTTACCGGTCACCGCATCCCACTGATGCAGGCGTCCAATATTATCGCTCGCTATGACAATTCTGCCATCTCGGGAAATCGCAACGTCCGTGACATACGTTTGAACCGCTTCAGACACTTCCTCCTCTTCTGACTCTCGGGGCGCATCCCTTGAAGGTGGCGGCGCCGGAATAGGAGCGAGCGTACGAATGAGGCGACCGCTAGAGAGCTGCCAGAGCCTTATTGTGGCTTCATCACTTGAGACGAGATATCGGCCATCCAGCGATATCGCGAGCAGTCCTACTTCCCCGCTATGCCCAATGTTTGGAGTCGGAACAACGGCCAGACCCTGAGCCAACCCGTTGCAGGTTTCGCAGACCAGAAGAATGCAGATCAACGCCAACATCTCGATTGTCGATCGAAATCTGGAATGTCTCTGCATTGCCCGTCCCTGATCAAGATGACTTTGAAATCACGAATGTTTTGTCGGCATGATGAAACGGACGAACGTCGAGTCAAGGCTCTGGAGGCTTGCAGCCGCTTGAGTTCTCTCAAGGTGGGCCAAACACTGGCTCGCCATGGCAGCGCTGTAAACGTTTGCGGATCACGTGTAGCGATGGAGCGCGATCGCATGCCTCCCACCCTCAACCGACGGCTCGCCGACGGCAACAACGCCGTCAGCGGCTCGTCCTGGCGCATTCTCCGTCTGGAAGATGCCCGATTTTTCTCCCGTGGGGCCGCCCCTATTTTCCCTTTGAGATCGCATCCAGCGATTGCTGCAATTTCTTCAGATTATCTTGCGAAACTGCTGTCTCGACTGCGCCGGCAAAGGTCAACATCTTCGATACGGTATCCCAGAAGTCGACTGCGCCGCTCTCATCAGCGACCTTCGAAAAGTCATTTGTGAGCGCCTTATAGCCGTTCAGCTGGGTCGAGGTATCGCCGGCGTCTGCGAGCTGGTCATACGCGGCCGCCGTCTTGAGCGCTGCTGTAATCCCGTCTTCAAAATGGCTCCACACCGCACGATAGCAACGCCTGAACTGGGCACTTGGCAGACCGTCCGAGCCACGACGGTACATCGCGTCATATGGTGCAGGACAGGCCGCTTGCACCGGCTTCGAGCCCAGATCCAGGGAATCGCCGGTTAAGACCGCGATTTGCTCGGCAAAGGTCCCTGCCAGCGATAGCCGCTTCGAAAACAGGTAATCAGAGCCCGTGCGGCCGAGACCAAGACCGGAGTCACGAAGCTTGCCTTGATTGGAAGTATCGCTGAGAAAAGTTTTGATCGCCTTCTTCTTCTCGAAATCGGAAGCCAGATTAGCGAAATCTACCAGGACCGGCTGGATAATACCCATGATCGTACCGGCAAAAGCGCCAACCGGTCCGAATAGACTTAGTTGGTCCGCCCCGATGACGGCGGACGCTGATCGCCCCCCTGGGGATGGCGCCTCTGGAATTCTGGCGCCGAAGAAGGCGGCATCGAATTCTTTCAGATCCGCCTCGCAGCTCTTCCTTATATTTGTGCGATCTTTTTCATCCACTTTGGGCTGCGCCGAAACCGTGATTTGATAGGTCGCGAACAATGACTTGAAAGCAGAAAAGATATCATCGGCCTTGCTGGGCGCAGCCAGCGCCTGGAGCTTGCCCGCAACAGCGGTCAGATAATTTTGCTGCGCCAGCGTAGTCAGGTGATCGACGGTTATAGACGCCGTACTGTCCCGACCGGAAATGCTCTTGACGATCTCTTGCTTGTCGCTGCGAAATCCGCATAGCAGGGAACTCTCGTCCACAACGCCAGCTATGGACAATGTATTGTTGGGATCAGTGACAGGGGCTTTCGAGGAATCCGCCGGAAACGCCGCCAACACCTTGTTCGCGACCTGCTGCCTTACAAATTCGAGGCGCGCTGCGTTGCGCTCGTTCTGAATTGCGTCCTGGTTCGATACGGCAAGCGCCGACAGCGCCGTAGTGAAAGCGGCATAGTTGTTCGGCTTGTCTGCATCCTGCGCTTCAGCCGTCGAGCGGCAAAACGTGGTCGCAGCAATTCCAAGGAGCAGGAGTTTCGCTACGCGTGGCATTCCAACCTCCATTATCAATTGCCCAATGAATCGACGGTCGCAATTATTGTCACAATCTCAAGGTGATCGTTTGCAATTTCGCTCCCCCCGGGTATATTCAATCAAAGATCGAACTATTTGCCAACTCCCGTCCGTTCGCCAATGAGACCGCTGGCGCGATGTGAGTTCGCATCAGATTTTTGCGACGCAGCGATGACAACGGAGCTCAGGATTGGGCCAACCGTTGCACGTCTCCTTAAGCCGTTACGATATTGTCTTGCCTTCTGACCGCCTCTACCGATGTCGCTTTTTCAGGGCTGGAGCATTTGAATGGCAATTTTTCGCAACTCTATCGGGTTGTGTTTCGGGCTTGCACTGACACTTTCACCCGGCCTTGCCGCTGAACGAGTTTTGCTCGACCCCGACTGGAACAGCCCTGAACTGGCGAAAGCCAAAAACGCCCTCGAGTCTCAGCGTTCGGCAAGATCCAGCGAGAGTGTAAGCCGGGATGCGGAGTTGCCGCTTTCGCTCCCTCGCTGGGGTCTGAGCGGAAGGATCGATCAACCCACTTCTAACGAGCAATCGCGCGCCCGCTCCGGCGAACTGTCCGGATCGATTCCCGCCTGGCCGTCCTGTGCCAAAACTTTGGCTGAGCCCAAACCCGTTACCGACGGCAGCGGACTTTGGTACACGGACACTTACGATTACGGCTGCGTTGTCATCTCCATCAGTGGAGATAGGTCAGCCAAGCCGGATCAGGACTTTCCGACAGATGTCAGGACACCGGACGAGTGCTCCGACCAGAGCGGTCTCGACAGCACCGAGACGGACACCCGAGGCCGTTTCGACATGCAGCTCAGCCTCAACCGGATCCCATACGAAATCGTCGGGCGCTGCACGGAGGAAGCGGAAACCTTCTGCCGAAATCGCGCAGCGCGCTGCGCTCTCGCCGGGCGACTGATCCTGCGCGGAGGGAGCCCACAATGAGCCGGCTCCGGTCGATCTTCTATTGCGCACTTCTCTGCGCGACAGCCGCACCTTACGTCAATATGGCCCAACTCGCGCGCGCCCAGCAGTTGAACGAGAACTTCACCTACCACTCCCCTGGCGTCATGACGTTTGCGGGCGATGCTGGTGTCAAGGACAGACGCGCATTCTTTCCTCAGATGAAATTCCCTATCAGGGTTGGTCCGGAAGCGGCTGGCGATGGCAAGCCGCTTCGTGCCTTTGCCAACAGCCAAGTTTTCATTCCAGGCGGCTTCGAGACCAACGATTCCCGGCTCTACATCTATCCCTGGACCGATACTCTCTGCGAATCCAAGCATGTCGGCGGTGACATGCCACTCTGCCCCAATACGTCGCATCGCGGACATCAGGGCGTCGATATCCGCCCGAACGCACCCAGCAACGCCGTTTTTGACATCGTCGCCTGGGCCGACGGCATCGTAACGTTCGTCTCCGGCACCGGTACGTCCGAAGTCAATATCCGCGATGCGGACAACAACGGTAACGAATGCGTTTATCTGCACCTGCGTCCGGCACCTGCTCTGAAAGTGGGACAAACCGTCAAGAAAGGCGACGTGATCGGCAAGGTTTCCAACCTGATGACAGGCGGAGGGACCTCGATCCATCTTCATTTCGAATGCAAGGCGACACACCCGGATCTCCGCGCCAAGGTGAAGATGCCGGTTTATACGTCGCTGATAGCCGCCTATCGCCGCGAGTGGCGACTTCCCGACATGGTCGAAAGCGGTGTGCTGCTACGTGATCCAGAGCGGGAGGTCGATCCCGGAAACGTGTCCGGTGCTGGCACGGGCTGTAGCGAGCCTTTGGCTGCTCCCCTTGCGGCCACCAAGGATCGCTCCTTCAAGGCACGCTACACCCACAATTGCTCGGAGATGGGCCTGACGCTGGACGCGGCAACGCAAAACGCAGAGATCGTCTATGTTCGGCCAAAGCAATCACTGCAACAATCTGCCCAGAGAACTCCTGTTCTGGTGACGGGGAAACTGGCCGCCAACGGAGATTTGACGGGTCAAGCCATCAACTTCAATTCGGCTTGCGGTGACCCCAAATTCGGCGTGACGGGCAAAGTCAACTTCAGCGACTCCGAGATCATCCTCGAGGGCGACCGTCAGCCACTTGACTCAGGATGCAATCCCTCTGGATCATCGCGACACGAGACTTTGCGTTTCGCAGCGATTGTGAACACGCCAACCAAGCCCGATCTCCCTCCGGTAGATGTGAACTGCCCATTTTCGCTACCCGCCGGACAACAGCCCATCATTGTCGGTGGCAAGGAAATTCCTCCAAAGAGCGAGCGTTCGTGTAACTTTACGGCAATCACTGTGCCAGGCGGCCTCTCCTTTGCGCAAATGCCGCGCTATATTCGCGAATGGCCGGGAGTCCGCAAGGATATCCTGACCGACAAGAATGCGGACCAGATTATCACCTTCCAGACGGCAGAAACAGGCGTTGGCGCGTGGTGGTACTGGCTGACGCAGCGTGCGGTCAACGGGCCTGATCTAGGGACGCGCGGATTTGGCGTAAGCGGCAAGCCGACGATGAGCGCTGTCGCGCGCGGGATTGCAGGAGCGGATCGCAGCGAAGACTTCGTCCGCGAGACGTATCTTAGCCCCTATCTCAACTTTGCCAGCGAATTCTTTGGCCGGACGATCACCGAGACCGATCTGCTCGACCTGTCCAGCGCGGACGTGCGCTGGAATCTAGCGCGCACCATGTTTCGTCTGGAGTCAGGCAGAACACCGGTCGTCACCCGCAAGCAGTTTGACTGCGGCATTCAGCTCGGCAACGACGTTCTTGCCGACTTCAAAAGTGCCAACGTCGAGACCAGCACAACAGGCCAAGTGAACTTCGCCGCGTTCAAGAACCTGTCATCCTATGTCAACTGCGCCAGCTCTGGCACAGCGGTTGGCCCGGGAACGTCTGCAGGTGAAGTAGCCTCGCTGGACCAGGCGAAGCAACAGATCAAGGAGCTGGCAGCGCGCATGGCCGAGCTGCAGCAGGGACTGAGTGACCGTGACCAGAAGCTGCAGCTCGCCAATTTGCGGATCGCAGACCTGCAGCGCAAGGTCGCAGACCTTACTGGAGCGCCGACGCCCGCGCCCGCTGTGCCGGATGACAGCAGTCTTCAAACGCGCGTCCTTGCGCTGCAACGCGAACTGCAACTAACCAATCAGATGTTCGACTCACAGCGCGAGCTCTGCAAGCTCAACCAGACCATTTGCCGGCCAGACCTGAGCTCCACTAGGTAGAAACAAGCCGCTGTATTCGCTCAGGACGTGGACCATTGCACGAACGCAGGTCAACAGGACAAGACTGCAAACTCGATTGGACAGATAATGCTTCGCATTCTTTTGATTGTTGGCGTGACGGCTCTCGCAGCAACAAATTCGAGTGCCCAGGGGATTGATCCCAATCCTGTCTATGTCGATCAAGGTCAGAGCTGGACGACGGCAGCGCGAACCGACTTCTATTCACGCGACCAGGGATCACGGCTGATCGCGTTGTCCTGGTTACAGGCCCTTAAACAAGAGAATGGCCAACCATTCCTCGCCGATGGCCTGTCCCGTTACGGCTACCTGCCTAACCAGGACAATACCGACAGTCTACCCGTGGGATTTCACGCCTCCGGCCCGCAAGGCTTTCAGACCGTGGGAATGACCTGCTCCGCCTGTCACACGCGCCAGATCAAAGTTGACGGCAAAGCCTATCGCATTGACGGCGGACCGGCCCTCGTGGACTTCCATGCCTTCCTGAGCGATCTGGATAAGGCGGTCGGCGCCGTCGTCGCCAGCGACGCATCGTTTGCGCCATTCGCAGCCGCTGTCCTGCAATCTCCCGCCCCTGCTGCTCCCGATGTTGCAGCACTTCGACTGCGGGTCGACGCCTGGTATCGGCGCTTTCACACACTGATAGCGGGTGCATTGCCGTCGACCACCTGGGGAACCGGTCGACTTGATGCAGTCGGGATGATTTTCAACCGTGTGTCAGGGCTTGATATCGGCCCTCCCCCTGATTTCATGATTCCGGAGAATATCAAGCGAGCAGACGCGCCGGTCAGATACCCGTTCCTCTGGAACGCTCCGATACAGGACTTTACTCAGTGGGCTGGATTTGCCGGCAACGGAAGTGATCTGCTGGGATTGGCCCGAAATGTGGGCGAAGTGCTAGGCGTGTTCGCAACGTTTGAGCCGAAGCGTGAACTCCTGATAGTCAATTTCCTCAATAACAATTCCGCCAATTTTGACGGGCTGTCCGAGCTGGAGAAGACTGTCAGGAAGATCGGTCCACCGCGGTGGCCGTGGAAAGTGGATGCCGAGCTTGCCGGCAAGGGAAAGCTGGTCTTTGAACGACATACTCCAGAAGGCGGATGCGCCGACTGCCATGGAATCGCGGATGGCATACGACGCAAGACGTGGAGCACTCCCATAAAAGTGGCTGGCACAGACACGCGCCAGTACGATATCCTATCCAGGAAGGCACGATCGGGCGTCCTGAAGGGCGTATTCATCCCGCTGGCGACCAGCCCGTTGCAGGAAGAGGATCTGGCTCTCAATATTCTGGCAACATCGGTCATTGGCTCAATTGCGGAGCACATATTGACCGGTGGCGGCGCTTCCACGAACGCCCGTGTAGCCGCTTTTTCCGAACCTGGATCGGCTAGATCAGCGGACCTGTCAGGCGTGACGCAACTGCCACCGACTCTACAAGATCTGCCTTTAGCCTTTAACACGCCTAATACGTTTGAGGCATCGCAGCTGGCGAAGCAGCAAGGGACAGAACGCGCTGCCCCGAGCCCGATCCCGCCGAGGGGCGCTTACGAAGCGCGAGTTTTACAGGGCATATGGGCCGCTGCGCCGTACCTGCACAATGGCTCAGTTGCTACTCTTGCGGACTTGCTCAAGCCATCCGCCCAGCGCAACCCGCAGTTCAGCGTGGGACCAGAATACGACATCAATAACGTTGGCCTTGCCACGACTCAGGCCCAGTCGAGTGAAGCACGACACCTGACGGACTGTGCGGACCTCAATTCCGGAAACAGCCGATGCGGCCATGAATATGGGACGGCTTTGAGCGATGAGGACAAAAGAGCTTTGCTCGAATTTCTGAAAACCTTGTGAGACGCCTGTGCCGACGTCGCTGCCCGACCTGGGCATTCGACGACAGGACTAGCCGTCGGGAAGATTTGTTGCAAAACTCAGCGGGACCCTTTCTTTGAGAGGAGACTATTTATGCGCACCCTTTTGGCAATTTTTCTTGGGTGGACAGGACTTCTGGCTCAGACGAACCTGGCATTTTCGCAAACAGCTTCTGATCTGAGCAAGCAGATCTCCAGTTCGTCAAACGTGCCCCTTGCAACGGTGGTCACGGACCTAGTTACAAAAGCCTCTTCAAATTCAATCATCTCTACGCTGCAGCCCAATACTGCTAACAACGCACAAGGCACCTCAACTCCATCGCTCGATCCCCAAGCACAGCTTCAGGCGATCAAGAAGGGATATGTGGTACGAGATGTAGAGTTCACCTCCGCCTTCGGGACGAACGTGAAGAAGATTCTCGATCGGGGCGATATTAGCCTAGCCTCTCTGTTCCCCCGCTCGATTTTCTCTTCGAGCGACGAGCTTGTAGTCGACAAGGCAAGATCGGCGCCCCTTCCGCCCATTGCGCCAGCGGGGCTCGATACCGATAATGGCCGCGTCTGGACGGGCGTTCCGATTGCATCGACGGATCTGTTTCAGGATAGCGTCGCCATCGTCGGGAATAACCAGCTCTGTTCTGGAACGCTGATATCACCAGATCTTGTTGTCACAGCCGCGCATTGCTATTGCGACGGGGTCATGGACCAGGTGGTCTTCGGTGTTTCGGCGTTTGCTCCGACTGATCGAATAAACATTGTAAAAGAGAAATCATTACTCTTCAGCGCGACGCCGGATCAGGCAGCTCAAAGGTGCGCGCAGATCAAACAAGATCTCAGCCTGGGAGACTTGGCTCTTATGAAGCTTGAGAAGCCCGCGACCGCGCCCCCGCGTGCAATCGGTGGACTGGCGATGGTTCTAAACTCAGCTTCAGTACGAGCCGTAGGATTCGGAAAAAACAACAGCGCTGGCGCGGGCGGCGTGATCGGCATCAAGTATCAGGTAAATATCGTCATCGCGTCCTATCAATGCGGTGGAACGTCAGCGCTGAACATTCCAGACAGCCAGGTTTTCAGATGTAAAACTCCATACGAGCTGGTTGCCGCAGGCTCAACAGGGATACCTGCGGAGGCGATAGTGGTGGACCGGTTTACGTATCCGCACAGAATACAAAGCTCTATCTGGTGGGGATTACCTCACGCGCAGTGGACCCAAGCGGAAAATGCGGTCCCGGCGGCATCTATGTTCTGCTTGGCGCGCCTCCGATCAGAGCATGGCTCGAAAGTCAGGGCAGTTCGTTCGATGACAGTCAGTGACCCCATTCCGAGCGAACCACCTCAAACAAGCCCCGATCCCCGGATGGCTGCCACATTCTTCAACACAGTCAGGATTTGGCGCAAGTCTCGGCCGCCTGATTTTCGGTGACGGACGTCAAATCCGTCGATTGGAGTAGCTGGCTGCATATGTCGGTGGCAGCCTCGACTTAAGCATGCATTTCCAGCGCATGCGTCTCTCACCGTTTCCTCAGATTCAAGTTGCATCATCAGAAGCCAATGCGTCGGGAATTATCCAACGATGCTCTTATCGCCCGGACGCCTCAAACGATCGATGCTGAAGCTCGTTCGCCCAACGTTGCGCGGTGTCGCAGCAGCAGGACTAGTTGCGACCTTCACTACCGCGACGCTGGGTGCTGAGATTGTTGCCTTGGATCGACCAGATCCCGAGTTCGGCACTGCTTCGAATGCCGTGCCATCGAGCCCGGTCAAATGCGACGTTCAGTTGACCGGCGCGATCAGACCAGGTGACGCGGACAGATTTGCGACGATAGTCAGCAGGTTGAAGCAAGACCACAGAGGACGGACTATTTTTGTGTGCCTCGATAGCAAGGGTGGAGATGTCAGGGAGGCATTGGCAATCGCGCGCTACATTAGGTGGCTAGGGCCCGATACTACACGAAATCTCACTTTCGCTGCCGGATTTGACTCAGTAATTGCAACCATTGTCGACGCACACTCGACCTGCGCATCAGCCTGCACATTTATCTTTTTAGCCGGAAGCGCATTGACTTCGCCAGCACGTTTCCTGCACCCACAAGGAAGACTGATACTTCATGCATCCTTCCTTTCTTTTGACCCCGATGTTTTGCAACGCCTTTTCGATCTCGACCGCGATCGTTTGAAGCGGGACCTGGACCAGTTATACGGAGAAGGATTGGAGGACTTTCGGCAAATAATCGAACTGTTTAATAGTGCGCCAACGAGGCGCGGCGACCTGATCGCGCCCTGGGTGAGGCCAAGCCTTTTCCTCGAGTCTTTCGCACAGGATCCAGCAGAGCTACTTTGCATCGATAATGTCGATCAGGTCGGGCGATGGAATATCCAGCTCCTCGGTATTTCTGTTCCCAAGCAAGTAAACAAACCAATGCTCCGCAACGTTTGCGAAAATACGTTCTATTGGCGACAAGACAGTTCTGCCTTGCAACCAAAAGGTCCATTTGAGGACGAGTTACCGGTCTTCTTTCCTCCTCTCGATCAGAATATTGGGGATCGCAATGTCTGGTCTGAGGGCTTCGATTTTCGAGCCACCGTCATCGGAAGAAATTACGCTCAATGTGTAGTTGAGATGACCGCAAACGATCGGGCAAAAGTCCTTTACACAGATTCGTCGGATCGTCGGGTGTCAAACATCGAGAGTGCGGCGGCGAGTGCATTTTTTTCCCCGAATACGGTTTTGTCGGATCTTGACGCCGATCAGAACGCGCTGGACACATTACCCATTGCCCCCAGTTCAAAGGGGGAGCCGTCGATGGCTGATTTTCGTATCTATCAAAATCAAGCAATGTCGGGATGCAACTTAAGCCGACTAAGCAAGTACGACAGAAACAGTTGTGAGAAGGCCTGCGGGGCCAATTCTGAATGTTCCGCCTACAGCTTCAATAAAGTTGAGCGTATTTGCGAACTGAAACATACGTTGACCGCGGTCCGAATTGATCCGCTTTGGAGCACCGGTGTCCGCGCTTCAAATTCAACAGACATTCCAACCTCGAAACGAGGCCTGGTCCTCACATCGCCGCTACCGGAGCCGCGCGGAATGCACTTTGGCCGAGACCTCATTGGTGAACAGAGGCAAGTCTTGTCACTCTCGTCCCGGGATCAATGCGCAAGCGCATGCAACTACGATAACGACTGTCTTGGCTATTCGTATTTCGAGCAGAATGCATCTCGAGATAGCGGCCAATGTCAGTTGTTTTCTGATATCAGTGATGTTCACCCCGGTTACGGGTATAGCGAAGTGAAGCGGCAGCAGTGAGCCACATATTTCTGATAAAGAAAATACGTCTGGTTTTCCGGATGGGCATGCTGCTGGCTTTGACATCAGTCGCAACGTCACCGGCGCGAGGCGACGTATTGATTGGAGTGATCTTGTCTTCCACGGGTCCGTCGGCGATCTGGAGCTCCACATACGGCCTCGAAGACTGGCCCAAGACGATAGGCGGCGAGAAAATCACCTTGATTCGATACGACGATCAGGGCGATCCCGGGAAAGCTGCTATCCAGGCCAAGCGCCTTGTTGCTGAGCATAATGTGGATGCGCTTGTATCAGGCTCATTATCGCCGAATGAGCGGCTCGCTATCGACGGCGTTGCTCGCGAGAATAACGTCGCCCATCTGGTCATCGGCGCAGTTACTTCGGCAGGCTTCGACTCACCCACTACTTCTGATGCACCGCATTCGCTGCCCGATGCAGTGTTTGAGCACATGAAATCGCATGCGATTAAGCGCATCGGATTCCTGGGCTATTCTGATGCGTGGGGAGATTTATGGCTTAATGCACTTCAAGATGCTGAGGTGAAGTATGGTCTTCAGCTAAGCGCGGTGCAACGTTTCACTCGTGGCGGTTCATCCGTCGATATTCCCGTCGGAAGGTTTATCAATGCCGAGACTGATGCTTTGCTCATCGCTGCAACCGGCGCTTCTGCCGTAACCGTACAACGAATGCTGCGCCAGCTTGGATATAACGGCCTGATTTATCATACACATGGATCAGCCGCCGACCACGTCGTCGATATCCCCGCGCAGGATGCTGCAAATGCGATTTTTCCAGCAACTCCGGATATCATTTTCACGATCTTCGCGAAGCATACTTTACCCAATCAACTGGGGCCAAATGCCCTCGATGCCGGCAGGATGCTCGAGCAATTGATTCCCTCGATACTTCAGAAGGAGCAACCAGGAAGTATTTCCTTTCGGAAAGCGCTCCGCGAAGCAACGGAGGTTGCAGTGGCTAGATCTTTGCATAAAGAGCGCACCTGGACACTTGTCACTTTCGACAGCGGCGCATGGGCATTGGCCCAATAGGTGCCATTTATTCTATTTCTAGCGATACATGTATAATTTTCTGCAGGACTGCTCCGCGATCTCGGAAATATCTAAAGCGCAATCGAGAACGCGATGCCAAGGTTCCGACTTAAGGATGACGGTCCGGTTTACTCGAACGACACCTCTGGAGCTGCCCGGCTTGCCGACGATCAATTCTCCCGACCCTAAACTCGACCAAGGGCGGCGGGCCAGTTGTAGGGGGCTATGGTCGTCGTGATCGCCGCAGTAGCAACCTACTCTAATGTGGATAGCTTGAGTACCACCCTGACTTGGCGACCGTAGCTTCGCCGTACGCTCATCGCGATCTGCCTGCTTTAGGGCGCGCTCCTTTCAGGAAGCTGATGCCAATCAAATCATTGCTGTGATTTGACGTAGGTGTCCACTGCCTGGTTGGCGGGCGCCGCTGTCAGTCCATCCACGGACGACAACTTCCGGCAAAGGCTGGAGCCCGACTCGATATCGGCCGCAAGGCAGGAGCTATCAAGCTGGCAGCTGCTGGAACACAATTCACCTTGGTTTCCGCTATCGTCATTGATCTTTACCGAACTGATTACGCTGCCGCGCAGGCGCTTGCCATCTTCAAGGGTTTTGAATTTCATCCGGACTTCCCGTGAGGATTCAATCGACTTTACCTCGGACGGCACTCCGGAAGTCCGCGTTGGATCAAGCCGCCGAGCGGTGAGCGTATGCTTAAGCTCGCAGAGCGATGTCAGCTTGCTGTGGCTATAGGCGGCACACATGGCGTCCCGCGAACATGCCGACTGACAGGCTTTTTCATCTACGCCTTTGATGTTTTTGAACGTGCAACCATTCATCTGACTGTTCGGATAGCTCGCGAAGGACTTCTCTGCGCCTGCATCGGCTTTGGCTGGCTCCTCGTTTCCAAAGTCCCACAGAAGTTTTTCTGCACTGAAAAATGCGGTAGAATTCAGCCTGGAGACGAGCGCTGTTCCGCCTTCAAATGATACTTCTAAATCCGCCTCCTGATCGAGTACACCACTGTCGCCGTATCTGACTTTGATCGAACAGGTCAAGGGCAGAAGCGGAGCCTGGTAGGGCAGACGATACTGAACGTCAAATTCCGGATCCTGATTTTTTTGCTTTTTTGGTTTGACGGTCTTGACTGCGATCTTGCCAGCATCGTTGTCGTTGCTATCGTCGTCTGCAACAAATCTGTCCAACCGCCAATTGTACGCGCTATGGCAAACGTTCAAGTAGTTCTGGCTCGATAACGCTTTTGGCGGCGAATATCCAAATGCCTGGATGTTCCATCTACCAATCGCGTCAATGGTATCCACACAAACCCACTCCTCGGGATCCTGTGAAAACATTTCGAGAAACAGACTTGGTGGCACCCAGGGTCCGCTCAAATTTTCCGTCTCATAGACCTCCTTTTTAAAGGTGCTCATAATTGATTGAACGTCTCGCAGTCCGCTCTTGTAAAGGCCGGTCACCGTCTCTTTCAGGTTCTTCTGGGAAGCGGCCGCCGTTAAATAGAGTAGCAATGCGTCGTCAGAATATTTGTCCAGATTGACGCGCGAGGAATGAAATAAAAGCCTGGCGCGAGGATGAAGGAATCGCTGCGGCCATGCGCCCTTCCTGGCGGGAGCATTCCCAGCCAGAAAGACCAGCGCGCAAGCTGAAGCACAAGTCTGCCCATCCTCGACAACGGTTGCTATCGAAGGACGCTGAGTTTCCAGGACAAACTCGGCAATTTTGAGAGCCTCGCTCGTACTTCCCCCGCCACTGCGAAGGCAGAGAAAAAAGCTGAACGAATTGAACGTGCCAACAATTTTTTCAAAATCTCGCTTCAGCGAGGCGGCATCTCCCTCGACGATTTCGCCATCAAGCACCAGATCGCACTTTACCGGATCGCTCGGCCAGTACGCGTCCACCTTGTTGTTCTTGTTGTATGCCGAGACATGAAATCCGGGAGCGCTGATAGTGGCTGCATTGGCCGGTGCACAAGCACACATCAGCGCAGCCAGCAACGCAGCGATGACCGAAATTGCCAGAGTGCGCTTCAAATTGATCATTTGCCCTCCAGTTGTTATCAGATTGAAATTCAAATGCTACTCGCCGTCAAGGTGTACTCAGTCACAAGGGCTGTGCTAATCCTCAGCGCGTAATTTCCGCAGGCTTTATGAGGTGTGGGTGCGTACGATTTCTCGTGCAGAGCTATATGAACAAGTCTGGTCAAGGCCGATGACAAAGGTATCCGTCGAGTATGGCGTGACCAGCACTGCTCTCAAGAAGACATGCAACCGCCACAAGATTCCTACTCCCGAACGAGGATACTGGGCGAAGCTCGAGCATAAGAAACCCGTTCGCCGGGTGTCCTTGCCGAAGCTGACCGACGCAAGACTTGACCAGGTGCGCATCTCGGGCGCCAGCGCACCAGACCTGCCGGAACAGGTGAGCAAGGCAGGGACGGAAGCCCGGGAGAGGCTGATGAAGGCTGAACCTGCTGTTGCAGAAGGCGCGACCGGCTCTGCGGTGAAGGAGCCCCCTATCCTGGCAGCGACGCGGCGGGCAATTTCCAGGGCCCGCCCCGACGCGGAGGGTTTCACGAACGCCCAGGGGCGCGGCATAGTCTCGCTGAAGATCGCGCCTGGCTCAGTCGACCGGGCTCTTCAGCTTCTGGCCCGGCTTTTCGCCCTCGCCGAAACCGAAGGATTTCGCCCCGCTGCCAGTGAGACCGCACTCGAGCTCGCGATCGATGACGTGTCGATCGTCTTTGGAATTGAAGAGCGGCCGCGCAAGACACCGCACGAACCGACTACAGCCGAGCTGAAGCGGAAGGAAGATAGTCTTCGTTGGGGCAATTCGAGGGATCCCTGGCCGAAATACGATCATTCTCCGTCCGGCCGGCTGGCCATCGTCATTCAAGCCAATTTGTGGTCAGGACTTCGCCGCACCTGGTCAGACGGCAAGACGCAAAAAGTCGAAGCCATGCTGCCCGAGATTGTCGCTGGCCTTGCCGAACACGGAGCGCTGCTCAGGGAACGCCGGCGAGCCGCCGAAGAGAGCGAGCGCCGGCGACGTGAAGCGGAAGACCGCCGCAGACGAGAGGAGGCCTTCAATGCCCGCGAAAAGCGACGCCTCGAGTTCGTCGATGCAATTCATGAGCAACTTCTCGAGCGATCAAAGCTCACCGCGGTGCTTGCGCATCTGGAGCACCCCACCGCGGAGATGGAGAGTCTCACAGGGAGCATTTCAGTATGGATTCGACGACGTATCCGGCAGATCGATGCTCTCACCAGCCCGGAGTTTCTCGATCTTTCGGCGAGATCCGCAAAGCTTGGTTTCGTCGAACCTCCAAAGGACTCCGACAACGAATACGGAGGCGGCTACTACGCTTACTCGTCGCCCCCTCGCCTGCAACTCTGGTCGATCGACGAGGAGAACGAGGTCGCGAAGTCAACAGGCATGCTGGAGTGGGCGATCCAGGCTGGACTTCTGACGGCAAGCGATGCCCCTCCAGCGAAAGACGAGACGGCTGAGGCGGAACCACCACCACAGAGCTGAGATGCACGACGGCTCTCCCTCTTTCCCGATTTTCCGTCATCACCACTAATGAGCGCGCCGCCTTCCGCCGGCGCTATTGACAAATCGCGACAACAAGAACAAAACTGGAACATGAGTCGGCTTGCCAAAACCGCCACCTCAGCGCTCCGGGGACTTTTCGTTGTGCCCGGACCTCATGCGGCTCACGAGACCCTGTCGAGACACGGGTCCGCCCGGCGGAGCGAGCGCGGATGAAGCTGCCGATGCTGCCCGCTTACTACTATCTCGACCACTTCGTCGAGATGCTGGAGTTCGTGCAAAAGACCTACGGTTCGATCCTCGGCGACGAGCACCGCGCGTTCATCACGCGCTTCGGCAGCCTTTCGCGAGATGCGCGGTGCCTGCTCATTCGAATGGTGAACAGGCGCGGCGCGATCTTCAACCGATCGCTCTTCAGTTATCCGGAGATCACCGATCTTGAACTTGCAGCCGCTGAATTGATGGCAGCCGGCCACGCTCGCACGCTCACGGAATCCGACTACCCGACGTTCGTTACCTGTCTTCCCAGGGATATCCTGATGACAGGAGCGCAAGCGGCCGGACGCGGAGACGTCCGGAAGTCATGGTCGAAGCCAAAATTCGTCGAGTACTATCTCGCGCAAATTCCCTTTTCGGTTGCTACGCAGCACTGCGGCGGGCACAAATTCATCGCGCTCGACGGAACGCGCCCCATCGAATTCCTTCTCTACCTCTACTTCGGCAAGACCGAGATCGACCTCAAGAACTTTGCGCTGCGCGACCTCGGCATTCTCCGCACCAACCGTGAGACGTCCTTCAACGCACGGTTCACTGACGGCGATGAGGCAACGGCGTCGTTCTACTACAGTCAGCTCCTGGATCGCCTCGATATAAAATCTGAAGCAGTTTATCGGCAAGCTGCCGTTGAGGTGCTCGGGGGACCCGCTTGCGCGACGGACTACGCTGCTGATCTTCGTAGTCGTGCGGCACATCAGGCCGGTCTGTTTTTCGAAAAAAGCAACGAGAGTGCCCTCGCCCGCCAGCTCTATCGCGCGGGCTCCTCTCCCGACTGTAGTGAACGCCTGGTGCGCCTGCTCTACAGCGAGGGAGAACGCCTCGAAGCCGAAGAACTGTTGCAGCGTATGATCGACGATCCTGCGAGCGATGCCGAGCACCTCTTTGCCACGGACTTCTACGCGCGCAAGTTCGGAGGACGGCGCACGGGGCTCTACACCGAACTCCTGCGATCGGGCCGCGCCATTACGGTCGACGACACGTACCGCGGAAACCCGGAAGCGGGCGTGGCCGGCGTCCTGCGGCGCGAGGGCTCCCGTGTATTCTATGCAGAGAACGTGCTGTGGCACACCCTTTTCGGCCTTCTGTTCTGGGACGAGCTGTTCGAGACCACCCAACTGGCCAGCGGTTTCGACTGGGTGCCGCATTGCCTGAAGGACCGCAGCTTCCACCGGCTGTTCGCACCGTCGATCGATGCAAAGCTGGAGGCAATTGAATCCGGCAAGGCGCTTGCGATCATTCTCCGGACCATCGCCGCGAGGTGGGGACGGCCCAACGGGATTTTTGCCTGGGATCATGTGCAAGTGGAAGCGCTCCGCGCGCTGCTCGAAGGCACCAACCCCACCGGCATTGCCCGTGTCGTCCGCTCGATGTGCGATGACTTCCGCAGCATGAGGGATGGCTTCCCCGATCTGATGGTCGTGCGCGACGGCAAAGCATCATTCATGGAGATCAAGGCGGAAGGAGACGTCATCCGGCGCAACCAGCTGACCCGCCTGCGCCAGCTCGGCGCCGCCGGCATCGTCGCCGAGATCGGTCGGGTCGACTACCGCTTCGATCCCGAACAGGACTATGTCGTGGTCGACATCGAGACCACCGGTGCCTGGTCGAACGGCGACCGCATCACGGAGATCGGCGCCGTGAAGGTTCGCAATCACGAGGTCGTCGACGAATGGCATACGTTGCTCAATCCGCAGCGTCCGATCCCGGCCAAAATCGTTCAGCTGACCGGCATAACCAACGAGATGGTGCGGGACGCGCCCGTGTTCGCGGACGTGGCGGAGAGCTTCATGGGATTCATGGGTGACGGCATCTTTGTCGCCCACAATGTCAATTTCGACTACGGCTTCATCGCGTACGAGTATGAGCGGCTGGAGCGTCGTTTCCGGTTTCCCAAGCTCTGCACATGCGCGGGAATGCGCCGGCGCTATCCGGGACACAAGTCCTACGGGCTCGGGAAGCTCTGCGAAATCTACGGCATCGAACTCGATAATCATCATCGGGCCCTCTGCGACGCGCGCGCTTCCGTTCACCTGCTGAACCTGATCAACCGAAAGCGACACGAGGAATTGGCTCAGAGCGCAGAAGCGGCTTGAGAGTCCGCACACATTGGTCCGATGAAGTCCGCTCTAGTTTGCACGCAATATGTCATTTGCCAGTTGAAACTCTCCGGGATTACCCTTGGCAATTATCTTCAGCCCTTGATCGCGCAGCTCCTTCTGCCTTTTCGCAAGCCGCCCGTCCCGCTGGTCCCGGTCGAAGCCGTAAATCAGTAGATACACATGAGGATGGATCGATAGCCGCGATCGTCCGTCCGCGACTTGCTTGACAAGATCGTCTACGGTTCTGGTGGCGCTTTGACTACCGATCTCCACCAACGTTCTGCAAACCTTGACGTAGGCATCAATCAGGCCCTTCTCATTGTCCTTGTTCTGTATGAATTGCTCA
Organism: Bradyrhizobium tropiciagri; assembly: GCF_001189845.1. GTDB lineage: Bacteria > Pseudomonadota > Alphaproteobacteria > Rhizobiales > Xanthobacteraceae > Bradyrhizobium > Bradyrhizobium tropiciagri. The sequence goes on along the minus strand of NZ_LFLZ01000001.1, from coordinate 284,290 downwards.
TACTTCTTTATTTGAGCCACGACGGCAGTGCTGCGCGGGAAGGACGCTGCATTAGATTCCCCCTTCCCTCGCTTCTCCAGATTCCATAGCTCGCCGTTGTCAGCGCACTTTGCTTCACAGAAAGCCAGCTCTGTTCCGCCCGCGCCTGGTATCAGTACCGCGAGATCCATCCGCGGGGCGGACAGGTCGCCGTTGTCTGTTGCTCTTGTGAAGGCAATTTCGAGGTCGACAACCTTTGGCTCCTTCCTCGCAATTTTGTGCACACCGCTCTTTTCGGCGCCGGCAAACCGGGCGGCGGTCTTGATAAGCTGCGGCAGGGTAAGCCTGGATTTGAATTGAGTATTTACAATGGCAGTCGGGTCGAGATCGAACGCTCTTCCGTCGAACGAGATGTATGGATCCTTGTTTTCGAGCTCTGGTTTCACCAGGTATTTATAGTGTATCGCAAGACGGGGCTGGACGACTTCCACGGCCTTCTTCTCGAACCCGATCCTGAGGACGCTTTGACCTTTGATATATGCGTTGAGGTATCCGCCTCTGACCGCTAGCAGAAGATCGTTCGTCTCCAGCAACTCCTTCCACCAATTGTCGGTTGAGCTATCAGAAAGCTGCTTCAACCCAGCGATTTGCTGGCGCGAAAGTCCCCGTTTGAAAGACGTCAGATCAGACATTATCCAATCGCTATCGTTGCTAATAATAAATTTGCGGAAGCTGCTGAAGCAGCACGTGCTAGTCCAGGAGCGGTGAGAGAGGGTATGCAATCCTCTCACGGTCATTTGTCTGCAGACTCACGAACGCAAGAGAGCCTCCATCGGCATAGCGCCAACGCCGCTGAGCACCTTCTTGGATTTCTTCCCGAGGCAATCCCTTCCGCCATTTGTCCATGAATCCTCGAACGCCCACACGCGGGCCGCACATGAGCGCGGGCCGGGCAATACGGTTGTAAAGTGAAAACGGCGGGTCAAAGAGCGACTGTCCGTTCAATTGATTTTTGTAGACTCCCAGCGACCAACCGAGTCGCTTGGGCCCGGAACAAAGCCGCTCGTGCTCGGTCGCGGCACGCGGATCGTAGGGCACGTTCCGGATCTTCATCGCGTCAATGCCCCAGATCGGCTCCAGCGCGCGCACGAGGACAGCGCTGCCGAAACCTTCCGGTCCGCAGACGAAGTTCAGGCAGGCCTCGGCGTAAACATATGCGCAACCACCGGCACGTCGCATCGATCCGCCTCTTTCGGAGGCTTCATAACCTTTGCCCGAGAAACAATGTGACGCAGGATCATTCTCATCATAAGCTTCCGTTTCGACGATACGCCCTCCCGCCGGATAGCCAATTCCGTGATCGAGAACGAGAAACGTACCGATCAGCTTCATTGCCACCGCATCCGCATCATCCATGAAAAACGAGCGGGCAAGCGGCGTCAGATCAGAAATGGACGGTTGATCAGCCCGCACTTGTCTCTCTTTCGAGTGTTGGCATGGAAAAGGCGTTGCACCACACCCCTATTGTCGCCTGCCGTGACTGAGTCGATTCCAATAGAACAGTGTCCTGTTCAGAGAGCGCTTTCGCAAGCGCGATTCGAACCCGCCGTGCTCGCAACAATGTCGCGCTCGCGCTTAAGTGCTTTTTCGGCTCAGCTCGGTTCGCGCGCTCCCTACCCATGTTAACTGGCGCTCGTTGTGTGCTTCAGGATCGAGCGTTGCGCCAGCACGCAACCGGCCCTCCACTACCCTGATGTTCGATATTTTCTACCTGGCATCTGGGTGGGAAGCACAAGGGCTTTGATGAGGCCATTCGCAAGCTCGCAGCGTTACCTTCAGGCCAGATCAATTTGCGAGGGCACCGCAGGTGGGATTGCGGGCAATCAGGTACAAAGTGACGTTGGAGCGGCAGCTGATTCGCACAGATGCTGCATCGCAGCAACGCCCGCAACAAGTATCTGCAGCCGCTATGCGACTTGACATGAGCGCCTGGGAACAGCGAAAGGTCAAGACAACCTTAGAATGAATGCTCCGCCGCTAGTCCAATAGAAAGCCGCGCAAATTCCGGATAATCTGAACGTCATGGGGACATTACCGGCCAAGCGCAATCGTCATCAATCAATTCAAGTCAATGTACGCACAGACGCTCGATTACCCAATGATCTGGAAATCGGAGGGCGAGAAACACTGCGCCCCACTCCAGACATTCTGGATGCACTCGAGAAAGATTATCCGCTCGAAGCAAGTATTGCTGATCTAGTTGACAATTCCATTGACGCCAAAGCGAAGAATATTCTCGTTCGGTTTGTCAAGAAGGAGCGTCGTTTATCAAGCCTATACGTCATAGACGACGGAGTCGGCATGAATGCCGGCGTGCTCAAGCGGGCCATGCAATTTGCTGCCCGCAGAAATTACGGTCCAAAGGATCTTGGGATGTTCGGAGTTGGACTCAAGACTGCGTCGCTGAGCCAGGCAAACACTTTAACCGTCGTATCGCGCGCGGCTGGGCAAGCTGCGGTAGGTCGGCAGTGGACGAAAGAAGGGATCAAGACAAATGACTGGACAGTCAACATTCTGAAGAGCCAATCGGCGACCGCACTGCTGAATCACGAGTGGGGTCTGGTCGGTCCGATAACAGTTGGAACAGTTGTTCGCTGGGATGACATCTACGACTTCGATCGACTTCGCATCGATATGGATGGATATCTTGAAAGAGCAATCCTTCGTATGCGGCATCACCTTGGTCTCAAGCTGAATCGATTTCTCCAGCGACGACAAATCACCATACATATCGATGTTGAGGATATCGACGAGCAGGACGTTGGGCCAGCGACGGAAGTCCTGGCCATAAATCCGTTTCCACCCAAGGCTCTCAACGGCGCAAAGAACTTCCCAAAGAACTTCGTGGCCACATTACCCGGGACGGGCTCTTTGGTGATGCGATGTCACATCTGGCGCAAGAAGTCGTCAGATCCAGGTTATAAGCTTGGAAAAGTATCCGAACATCAGGGCTTCTATTTCTATCGCCACGATCGGCTGATTCAGGATGGAGGCTGGTGCGACGTCATTGGCACGACAGAACCGCACTTGAGCCTGGCCCGCGTCGAAATCGACATTCCTGATCGCTTGCAGACGTACCTGAAAGTGCGAAGCAACAAGGCGGGCGTTGATGTTCCCGCTTCGTTTGGGGATGCCGTGTTTTCCGCCCGGGCGAAAGACGGGATGGATTTTCGCGGTTATATCCGCAAGGCTGAAGAACTTTATCGCCAAAGAGGAAAGCAACAGGCACGCCCTATGCTTCAGCCAGGTGTGGGCATCCCCGCAGAAGTACGACACGCTCTCGATCGACGTTCAATACGATTTCTTCCCGGCGAAGGCTGTTCGGTGGTCTGGGGAAAGCTCTCAGGACCTGACTTGATTGATATCGATCAGGACGGTCGGCAAATAACGTTGAATACGAAGTACCGCTCGATGCTGCTTCGTGGTGCCCGTGGTGGCAAAACTGACCTTCCGCTCCTCCGCACTCTTCTTTATTTCACACTGGAGTCCCTTCTTGCGGGAATGCGAATCGGGCCGGTCGAGCGCCTGCGACTGCAGGCATTCCAGGCAGCGATGAACGCTGCACTGAAACTGGAGAAGCAGTGGGCAAGCAAGTAACATCGGCTTCGCGGCCAATCGATGCTTCCAGGCACCTTCGTTGGGAGAGCTTCGAGAAGCGAATCCGCGATGGCCTGCCATCGCTCGAACCGATTAAGGGTTCGCCTCGTGTGGTGCTCTTTATCACACCTGGCGGGAGCCGTATCGGAGCCCACTTCTTCACCGCAAAGAAAAGCGACCTGTCCAGCCCGCTTGCCGAAATTGCCATCCGCAACGTCGGCGCCGGGCCTCAAACAGCGGTGGAAGTGTCGACTGGAAATCCGGGTCTGTTTCAGGACTTTTACGCCTTTTGCTGCACCGTTGCGGACAGGGTGCAGATCGATCAGGAGCCAGTAGAGAGCGCCATCTCCAAAACGCTAGCGTCCTGGTCAGCACTGATCCGGCAGAAACGTCTCCTGTCTGAAAGCGTGCAGACCGGCCTGTTCGGCGAGCTCATGTTTCTCAAGAGAGTCGCGGGCGTGATTGGATGGCGATCGGCCGTTGATGCATGGCAAGGTCCAGCATCGGAAGAACATGATTTCACACTTCCCGCCACCGACGTGGAAGTGAAATCCACTCGGGGCGAAAATCGAATTCATCAGATTGGCTCTCTTACTCAATTGATGCCGAAAGCAGGTCGACGACTGGCCATTGCTTCGGTGCAACTAACGCTCGGAACCGGTCGGGGAAGCCAATCCCTTCCGCAACTCATAGCGTCAGTCTTATCAACCGCTTCAGCGATGGCCCCCCAGACGGTTGAGACAATTCGTCACCATCTCACAAAGCACGGTTGGGCGGATGAAGACGCATCGCAATACGGCGCGAGATACCATCTCCGGTCACCCATGACTGCCATTCCAGTTGACAAGAATTGCCCGGTAATCGTTCCCGATACCCTTTCCGGGCTCGGGTTAGCGCGCTTTGCACGGATTGAGAAGGTCGAATATGCGCTGAACCTGGACGGCTTGGGCGCTCTGGATGGCAGCAGCCAATTTGACCGCATTCTGTTCCGGAAGTGAAAGATCATGAAAGCCACCTTCGAAAATAGCCTGCACAACGCGCTCGGCGGCATGTCTGGCGGCCCACGCCCCTTATCCGCTGCGGTAGCGTTCTATGCACAGCAGGACAAGGTCAAGGTCGCCGATATTGAGCGTGAAATAGCCCGGCGGTTGCCGCTCAGTCCGAATGACGAGGCGCGCAAGCTTTTGAACCGGCAGCTCAATGAGTGGGATTTTGAGCCGGATGCACCCTGGACAGCCGGAACGCCACCACATACGCCCGAACGTCGGCGACGAGTCTACGAGCTTCTCCAGATAGGAAAGAAGCTTCAGGGTATTCTCGACGAATACATTCCTGCGTGGCCAGGCATCGGCAACATACTGGTCGACAATCCCGACACTCCGAAAGACTGGTACACTTTTGAATTCCGGAGGAGCCACAACTTTTACTGGAAGCGCATTAGAACGTTTTTGGAGACGGTACGCGGTATTCCCGACGGATCACTCGCATCCCTGGATGCTGCGACGACCGAGATTGTCGAAAGACTGGCGGATCCCGCGAGCGTCGCGCCGAGGGGCGGACGCGGTCTTGTCGTTGGCTATGTTCAAAGCGGAAAAACTACAAATTTCACCGGCGTGGTTGCCAAGGCGATCGACGCCGGCTACCGCCTGATCATTGTGCTGTCCGGCACCACAAATCTCCTGCGCGATCAAACCCAACGTCGACTTGATATGGATCTTGTCGGGCGCGAAAACATATTGCGGGGAGCTGACGAGTCCGAGCATGAGCACGACTACAAGGACGATCCGGACTGGCCTTCGAAATTTATATCCTACGGCAAGATGCCAAGCCTCCTTGGCCATATTGACATAACCAGGCTGACTGGAGCGCAAGACTTTGAGGGTCATAGCGCCGGGCTTAATCCCCTGGAATTTGAGTTCGAGAAGAAGAACAAGCTCAAGCCACTGTACGATCGTGAGAACCTCGATCATGCCGGCGCACGCATCATTGTCGTAAAGAAGAATCCTGATCGCCTGAAACAGCTCGTCCGGGATCTACGATCGGTCGGTACATCAAAGTGCGCAGAAATTCCTGCGCTGATCATTGATGACGAGTCGGATCAAGCGTCCCTGAACACGATCAATCCGGCGAAAAATCCCAGCAAAAAGCGGTCGTCGATAAATGGGCACATTGTGCAGATCCTTCAGCGCTTGCCGAGAGCACAGTACGTCGGGTATACGGCGACGCCCTTTGCAAATGTGTTTGTCGATCCAACTGACCCGGCCGATCTATATCCAAGAGACTTTATTCTCTCGCTGGATCGACCTATCGGCTATATGGGCGCGCGAGAGTTTCACGACTTTGACACCGTTCCGGCAGGTCGATTGACGAATGAAAAAGCCTATGTGTGTGCAATCCCGAAGACGACCGGAAGCGCAGACGATCGACTAGCCGAAGCGATCGATGCGTTCGTTCTTACGGGAGCACTCAAGAAATACCGTGAAAAAGCAGGCAACGTAAGCTTCAAACATCATACGATGCTTTTTCACACCTCGTCGTTCAAAGCGGACCAGATCTCGGCCAGACAGGCGATCAGATCCTTGTGGCGAAAAGCTGCCTATGACTCGCCGGGGTCTGGCATGACGCGCCTGAAAGGGATGCTCGAGGATTTCAGGACTGTCTGGCAGGACCGGGGGAAAAGTTCAAATCTGCGCTTTCCCAAGACGTTCGAAGAGCTAAAGCCCGCACTCGGCGCCGCGCTCTCCGAGATGCGCAGAGGCGATCCGGTCCTCATGATCAACAGCGACGACGATGCAGACGTCCCGCAGTTCGAGGCAAAGGAAGGTGTCTGGAAGATCTTCGTTGGAGGCGCGAAGCTTTCCCGCGGCTACACGATTCAGGGACTAACGGTTTCCTATTTCTATCGAGCTGCGAGACTGCAGGACACTCTCATGCAAATGGGACGCTGGTTTGGGTTTCGCGAGGGATATCAGGACCTCGTGCGCCTGTTCATCGGCAGAAGCGTACCCGTCGGACCGAAAGTACTGGACCTGTACAAAGCGTTTGAAAGCATGTGCAGGGACGAGGAGGACTTTCGCGAACAACTGGCCACCTACGCCGGCAAATCCGGAATCACCCCTTTGGAGGTACCGGCTCTTGTTTTCAATTCGCACCCGCAACTTCGTCCGACCGCTCGCAACAAGATGTTCAAGGCGGAGATCACGTGGGCGGCCTTTTCCTATCGTGAGCCCACGAGCCAGTCGGCGGCAGGCGCCGGCCGAAAATCCAACGAAAAGCTGTTCAAAGAGCTTCTGCAGAGCACCCGCGTCAAGCAATCGGACGTGAAGGGTCAAGGCAAGAACGCTGACAGAATAAGCATCAAGTGGAGTACTGCGTCTCACAAGGATGTATTGAGTGTTCTGAAGAAAGTTTCCTGGGATGCTGCCGGCAGTGGAATCAAGGCTGAAATCCAATACCTCAGCGGCAATGAGTGTCCGGTTGATTCATGGGTTCTTGTAATGCCGCAAGTCGGTGACGACCCTCAAGCCGGAGTCTGGCACGCCGGCAAAGATGAGTTCAATTGCATCTTCCGTACAAGATTTGCGACCCGCTTCAACGTATTCTCCACACCAACGCATGTTAAGTTCGCGAAGTGGCTCGTCGGAGGGAATGATATTGACTTCGACTCGCCTCAATTGAACCCCAAGAGCCGCACGGGTGTAATGCTGCTCTATCCGACCAAGGAGATCGAGTTCACGGGGAAAAAGGCCAGTTCGGTTCTTCCCGTAATGGGGTTTGGCCTCGCCCTACCCGCTACGGCGAGCAATGTTGGCAGAAAGGCATTCAAGGTAAAGATGTAGCTAGGGCTGGTCCTCGGAGACGAGGCACTGCCTCCGTAGACTGGCTAGCGTGAAGTGCCAGCCCATCGGGGCTACTGAAGTGTGTCTCACACTCGCGGACGCAGTTTGTGCCCAAACTGGTACAACGGCGCTCGATCTGCTTGCGAAGATCGTGCTACTTCCTCACAAGGTTTCTTGGACCTTATGAGGTCCGCGATGAACTTTACGAGCAGGTGTGGTCATCCCTTTTTGATCGATTCAGAGACCGCATCCACGAATACGCGCGTCTTCGACGGCACCAGTCGTCCAAGCGGCAGGATCGCGTGGACACCGCCGTCGCCCTTTCCGGCCCAGCCCGGCAGGACCTGTACGAGCTTTTGCTCGTGTAAGGAGGGACCAACCAGCCAGTCTGGTATCAGGACTATCCCTGCCCCTCAATCACAGCCATCAGCATCGCTTCCGAATTGTCAGCAACAAGCTTGCAATTCGGGGCGCACTGTCCGCCGATGTCCGTCCTTCTTGAGCATCCAGTCGGGCCAGTATGGATGACCGGAACCCATGACAATCGCACGCCTCCCTGAAGGATGAAGTGCGGCGCGACAATGCGGTTGAGCTGCCTTCGACAACACGCATATCGATCGGCGAGATCTCGATCGAGCTCGGATACCGCGAGCCGAGCGCATTCTATTGGGCATTCCAGAATTGGATGGCCTGCAGTCCAGGTCGTTACCGCGGCATGCTCACATCATAAAGCCTGTCGAAAGCATGGCGTCGACGATGGTGCCGACGACCTTGTGGCAGTCGATCTTCCAGGCTTTTGCCTTTTGAGCAGGCAGCAAAAGCATCGGGACCGGGGACCATAGGAAGATAGGAAGGGTTCAAGGTCGAGGTAAAAGGTACGCTCGCCGGCCTAATCGGCGGGGAGGTGTTTCCGCAGGCCCACCACAACAGTGGGCCTGATGGTAGCGAGGCGCTACATCGCGAAGCCCTCGACTTAGTGTCGTTGGTTCAAGCGGCTTGGTTCAGCGCAGATTCACGTATCAAGAGGCCGTATGCAGAATTTGGCGTAGAGCGCTCTCCAGAACGTCTTCGTGATTTTTTACACTGCCGGCTGATCTAAACCCGATATAGCGATCCGGTCGCACCAACACAGCCCCTTCCGGCCCGAACTCACGCTGCTTCGTCCAAGCACAGCGGGCGTCGACATAATCGCCGTCGAGGATGCCGACGCGAACGGCCACCAGATCTACACCTAGCTGCTCTTTGAGCTTCCGCGCCGCGTCGACCCACGGCTGACCGCCTTCGCCAGCGATCAAAACGAACTTCCCCCCGTGAACAAGCGTGTTGAGAGCGATCCTTTCCCCTTGCCGTTCGACCCAGGCATGCGGAAGAGGATGTCCGGGCTTGGTACTCGGCTGGTAGATCCTCACGTTGTCCAACGGCACGTAGGCGGGACTTCCATCGTCTACTACCGCATCGGAGGCGTAAGTATAGCCGAATTCCACGTTGTGGTGACGAAACTCCATCGTCTGGGACACAATCGCCGAGTTCAGAGCGTGCCGCTTCGCGGCGGAGCCAGGGCGATCCTCCCACAGCGGGCGAACCTCTTCCCAATTCTGCTCGGGGGTCTTCTCAGGAGACATCGAGAGCGCCTGGTCAATCCTGAAATGGTTGAACGCGCTGTTGACTGCGGCTTCAATGTTGGCGCCGTCCACCGGACGGCGCTCGGCGCCATAAGTATCAAGCAGACCGGTGCCCGCCTTGCCTCGCAGCACCGCCGCCAGCTTCCAGCAGAGATTGTAGGCGTCGTGAACCGCACTGTTCAACCCCAGTCCTCCCGTCGGCGGATGGCGATGGGCGGCGTCGCCCACCAGGAAAACGCGGCCCGAGTGAAACTTGTCGGCGAGGACGCCCTCCATCGTCCATCGGCTGATATAGTGGATTTTCGGCGCGAAGTCGGGAATACCGGATGCCTTGCGCATGCGATCGAGAACCTTCGCGTCATCGAAGGCGCCCTCGTCGTCGAATGCGAACTGCAAGTGGAATACCCATTCCTCGGACCTGGTGCCCCAGTGATCCGGTCCCATAGGGACGAGAACACCGCTGGCGAGAGACCCTCCGAAATCGGGGTTTACGAGCCAGCGGAGAAGAACGTCTTCGTCCTGAAGATATTTCGAAAAATCATACGTCAGATGGGTGGAGACCATTCGCATCAAATTGGTTTGTCCCTCCAGCTTGAGTCCCGCGGCGTTACCGATGGTCCGTCCACCGTCGCAACCCAGGAGATACTTCGCTCGCACCGAATAGGTCTCTCCCGTCTCCCGCACCAGGACCGTCGCGGTGACGCCGTCCGCATCTTGCTCGTAACTCTTCACTTCGTGTCCAAAGCGGATGTCGCGGTTCAGTTCCTCCGCCCGCTGCTTCAGCAAAGGCTCCAGACGCACCTGAGGCAGATTCGCCGTACGAAAAGGGCTCGCCGCAATGAAATCCGGATCGGTATAGCCGCCCCCCCAAACCTCGATCCGACCAAGGCGCCGCCCGTAGCCATCGTGCGAGCCGGAAATTCCCGCATACCAGGCCGTCGCCTTCATGTTCTCCGCCGGAGTGCTGCGCTGAAGGACGCGCTCGGCCACGCCGATCTCCTCGAAAATTTCGAGCGAGCGCTGATTGAGCACATGCGCCTTCGGCAGCCGTGACGTATGCGGCAAGGCCGACACCAGAATGTGGTCAATATTCAAGGTCGACAACAACATCGAAGCCGTCAGGCCGGCGCCGCCACCACCAACAATGAGAACGGAGGTCTCAAGCGTCATTGGGTTCTCTCCCTGGATAAAGCAAGATGCGCGATTTATTGAGGGTATCGATCGAGGGCGTCGTTCTCGACGATCGAAGGCTTTTCCAGAAGGCCAACTTGTCGCCTCTCCTGGTATCGGGGATGGTCACCGCCGTCGCCCGGCGGCTCAAGAACTTCACGCCTCGGCGACGATTCGATTTTCGATCATGCCGATCCCGTCGATTTCGCACCTCACGACATCGTCGAGGACGAGTGGCCTCGGCGGCTTGAAGCCGAAGCCGACACCTCCTGGCGTGCCGGTAAAGATCAGATCGCCCGGCTCAAGCGTCATCGCCTGTGACAGTTCAGCGATCTGATCCCAGACGTTGAATACAAAGTGTCGGGTATTGGAGCTTTGACGCAACTCGCCATTGACGAAGCTGCGCAGGTTCAGCCCATGCGGATCCCGGACTTCGTCGGCCGTCACGATGGCCGGTCCGAAAGGGCAATGCGTATCGAACGATTTGCCAAGCATCCACTGCGGTGTCTTCCACTGCCAGTCCCTCACGGTGAAATCGTTACCTACCGCGTAACCGAAGACATGGGCCGAGGCATCTGCACGGCTGATGTGGCGGCCTTTCTTGCCGATTACGGCCACCAGTTCGACTTCGTAATCGAGCGCGTCAGAGATCTTCGGACGCTCGACGTCGCCATTCGGGTCGTTTACCGAGGTCGGCTGCTTGCAGAACCAGACCTGCTCAGTCGGAACCTTAACGCCAGCATCCTTCGCTTCCTCGATGTGATCGGCATAATTGAGCCCGAGGGCCAGGATCTTGCCGGGTCGCGCGATCGGTGCACGCAGCCTCACTTCGGTCACGGGCTGGCCACCGCCGAGGTCACCAAGCCGTGCGATGACTGCCTTCACACGATCCCAGTCCGCGATTGTGTCGCGGGTGTCCTGTGCAACGCCGGGAACCAGATCGGCCAGGGAATAGACACGACCGTCAACGACGATACCGCTCGCAGCCGGTCTCGTTCCGGAGGAATAGCGCACGAGTCTCACTTGCTTTCCTTTCAAAGGATTAAGTGCAAGAGGCGCTGCACAACACCGCGCCGCGTGTCGCCGCTCAGCCCGCAGCGAGGTTGAAGGAAAATTCCGCCCCCCAGGAGCTCAGTTCATTGACCTTCCAGGTCCGGGGCTTCATCGGAAAATGCTCGTGCCACGGCCGGGCCTCGTGCATCCCCAATTCCGGGACGAACGTGTCCATGTCGGTGTAAAGCTCGATCATGAGTTTGTCGGGATCGTAATGATAACCGGCCAGGTTGTGACCGGCTGTGTGCCGCGACGGCCCCCATAGCACCTGGACTCCGGCAGCGCGTAACGCGTCGGCGGCGACAGGGTGTTGAGCACTCTCCCTGAGCTCGAACGCGATGTGATGAACCCGAGATTCCGGCGCGTTCACCAGATTGACTACGTGGTGATCCCGATTGCAGGTCAGGAAGGTTGCAATGCCCTCGATGTCGTCGGTGTACCAGAAACCGAGGAAATCCTGGTAGAACCTCATCAGCTTGTCGCACTCTCTCGAAATGACGGCGACGTGACCGAGACGCAGCGGCGCCGCCCCTGTCCTTTTGAATCCCGACGCGGGCGCTTCGATCGCGTTGTAGAACTGAAAAACGTTCCCGGCCGGGCCCTCGACTTCGACCAGTTTGGCTACTCCAGGCTGGCTATCGGTCTTGATCGTCGCGGGGAGACCAAATTTACGCACCTGCTCGGCGAAGTCGGCAATTTCGATATCAGGCTTCAAGTGGAAGCCGATGTGCAGCAGCGCTTTTTGCCTGGCGGGGCGCAATACGATTTCGTGGTGCTGGTAACCGATCGACAGGAAGACCGATCCGTCGTCTCCCTTGGCAGTCTCAGTCATCCCTATCGTTTCGAGATAGTGATTTTTTGTCCTCCCGATGTCCGCCGTCTCGAGCGCAACGTATCCAAGCGCGAACACTTTCGGATCGAATTTCTTGAACATGGCTTCCCTCTTTTTGGGCTCGGCCGCCGAAGCCGCCGCATGTCCGGTCCTGCACGAGCAGGATCGAAAACAGTTCAGTTGCCGTTTCCAAAAATATATTTATCATTGCAAAATAGATTTTTCAACCAAAAATATCTTTGGGGCGCGATTTGATGTATCCTGCATGGCACCAAGGTGATTGAAGCGAGGACAAGAACCCATGACGAGCAAGACGTCGGAGACTTACAAATTGCTCAAGACGAACTTGCTGAACTGCGTGTTTAAGCCAGGGGCGCAACTGCGCATCGATGCGATCAGCAAGTCGCTCGATGTCAGCGTCGGCGCGGTCCGAGAGGCTTTGTCTCGCCTCACTTCGGACGGGCTAGTTGAGAACGTACCTCAGAAGGGCTTCATCGTCGCACCGGTGTCCGCGCAAGATCTGCGAGATCTGACCAATGCACGCATTTACGTTGAATGCCGTTGCCTCGAACTTGCGATTAATCGCGGCGACCTCGACTGGGAGGGCCGGGTTCTATCAGCCTACCACCGGCTCTCGAAGACCCCGATCGAGACGGACGCCCCCCACCTGCCCTTCAATCTCCACTGGACGGTCGTTCATGAAGAATTTCATGACAGCCTGATCTCGGCATGTGACAACAATTGGCTGCTGAAACTGAAAAACATGATGCACGTGCAGGCGGAACGCTATCGCCGGATGACGGCCGCTTATACCCTTGAACGCCGCAACGTGGACGCGGAACACAAGGCGATTATGGAGGCGGCTCTCAACAGAAACTCGGCACTCGCGTGCGAGCTATATGCGCGTCACCTTGAGACGACCCTCAACATCATCCTGTCTGGTGGATTCCTGGCCGAGGACGCCGCTCGTGAGGAGCTTGACGCGTGAGTCCAATGAGGAATGCGTTTCGGCTAGCCGAAGGACGCTACTTCAACGCTTTGCTTCCGCGGTATCGAGAACGGCACATCGTTCAGTCCAGATAGGTCGTAAGCTGCGCTCCCTCCTCGGCAACGAACACCGCAATCAATTCGGCCGGTTCGGTTGCGCTTGCATTTGCCGAGACCAGGTGCGTCGACCCGGGTGGTTCAAAAAACGACTCTCCGGCCTTGAATGTTTCCAGCGGTCCACCACCCAGCTGCGATCGAACTTCACCCTTGGTAATATAGGCTGTTACGGATCCGGCGTGCCGATGTGGCGCGGAGAACTGCCCTGGAGCATATGATACTCGTACCACCGTAACGCGTTGCCCGGGCGCATTCGAAAGCGCGTGAGAGGCTATGATTTCGACACGGGGGGCCGCAACTCCGCTTTCCCCGGACACACTGCACAGCGACAAAGCGGAGGCGGTGAAGGAATCCATTCGTGACGGCACGACGTTTGCAATCAGCCCGGAGCATGCAAGACCAAGCGCCGCAGCCATAAGGAGTTGCGGCATCCGGCCAGCAGAGGTTTGGAACCTATCGAACTCAAGTGTTACCACAGTCTTCCCCTATCGACTTCCGCCGACGCGTTGCGCCCCAACACCCTCACTGTGCCGGTACGACTACTGGCGCTCCCTTATCCTTAACGAAGACCACAAGGAATTTTGCCGGTTCTGTCTTGCTTGCATTTCGTCCGATCGTATGGACATCCTCCGGACCTTCAAAGAAAGTCTGTCCCTTGGTCAAGGTGACCTCTTTGTCGCCTCGGACTTGCATTACGACAGCACCTTCAAGAACATAGATGAAGGCAGAGGCGTTGTGACGGTGAACCGGATCAGCGGCGCCTGGTGGATACTCGACCATCAACATCACACCTTCCTTGCCTGGCAGCCCCACCAATTCCTTGGACATCAGGGGCGTCACCTTCGTCTCCGCGGCAACGGCCGGTCGAGCGACCGCAACTCCGGCAGCCAGCATCAGCCCCCCAAAAAGGCGCAGCATGTTCGACCTGCTCATTTGACCCAATCCTTTCGCGTTCTAGATTTGCGCCGGCTCGGATTGATGCGACGATAGCGCCCTTCGGCGATGTCCGCTCCGTGCGCCCGCACCTCCAGCTTGAACCGAAATTCTACAGATCGAAGGCCGAATACATCAGCACCAAAAACTCACCAATTTGACTGGACCAAGGAGATACCCTTAGTCCTCACGCTCAAGCATTTGTCGCCATGGTGGCAGTACCCGCCATCACGGCTTCTGGACTTGCCAAGACGTAGCTGGGCGCCAGAACACTGGGCCACACGCTTCCTAGGCTGTCGGGATTCCTTCGCGAAACAGACCGCTAACGATCGTGCGTAGCCAGTTGTTCGCTGGATCGTTTTCGTATCGGGAACTCCAATGCTGAGAAACGCCAAATGGCGTCGTATCGATTGGTGGTTTGACCAACCGGATCCCCGCATGCGAGGCGAGACTAAGTGCCACCGAATGCGGCACGGTGACGATGAGGTCTGACCCGGATATTATCCCGGGGATACAGAGCGCGTGAGGGACTTCCAGGACAACATTTCGCTTCACTCCCCGAGATCTAAGAAGCCGATCAAAGATCTCGTCGGCCCGTCCCGGTGACGAAACGATCATGTGCGGCAGCTGTTGATACTGATCCATCGTCACCTTTTGGCCACGGATCCTTGGGTGGCGCGCCGACACCAAACACAGATACCCTCGTCTAAACAATTCCTCCCTCTTCAAGGACGCTCCCTTCAGCTTCGGGAACCGGCCGATGGCGAGATCCACCAGCCCGGCTTCAAGGGCTTCGGCCATTTCCCGGGATTCGAGCGACATCACCTGGAAGCGCGAGCCAGGCGCGATCTTTCGGACGCAACTCACCAGCTTTGGAAGAAACACCATCTGAGCCACGTCCGACATGCCCAGCTTGAACGTACGCTCAAGAGACGCTGGCTCGAATGGCGCAGACACCAGTTCGCTGCGAACAAACGCGATTATCTTGCGAGCCTGAGTGGCCAGTTCGTCCGCACGCGGAGTTGGTAAAAGTCCGCGCGACGTTCGCACAAAAAGGTCATCCCCAAAAGCGGTCCTCATCCGGGCCAGGGCATGGCTAAGCGCAGGCTGACTCAATCCGAGAGCGTCGCCCGCCGCCGTCAAGCTACCAAAGCGATGAATGGCCTCTAGTTCGAGAAGCAAGCGGAGATCAAACCGAAGACTTTCCATAGCCCCCTCATATTCGTCTTACTAATTCTCTGCATATGATCTTTTCATTTTACGAATATCACGGCTGGCCGCATAGTTCAGAATGAGCAGGTGATCTCAACGCAAGCGTCTTCACCGTTAGACGGAAACAGATGAAAAGCGAGATTCACGCGAGCCGCTGGGACGCGGGTGCAAGTTCTGACGTTCCGGAGCGAGGCCGATTGGTCGTCGACGCGGACGGTTTGATCGTTGGCATCTTTCGGATCGATGGCGAGTTGCATGCATACGAAAACCGCTGCGCTCACATGCGAGGCCCGGTTTGCCAGGGACTGATCGTTTCACGTGTCGTGGAAATTATCGATGCGAGCAAGGCGATCATCGGAAGTTGCTTCGATGATCGCGAGCCGCACATTGTTTGCCCATGGCACGGTGCAGAATTCTCAATCCGCACTGGTCGACACGCCGGACACTCCAGCATGAAGCTCCGCACAGTTCCGGTAGAGGAATATGATGGCCGAATCTACCTCACCTTGCGTACATCGAACCGCTAGTAGACTGCGCGAAATCAGCACCGAGCTGCGTTCGATCGCCGCCGGCACCGCCGACGTGCCGCGGGATGAGCTCGGCCAATTGGTCGCTGCCACTACGCTTATGTACTCCGTTGCCGCATCGCGCGCGGAAGTCGAGATCCCGCTATCTGATTGTTCCGTCAGCGCCACGGACGTCGTCATCCTGGTTTGTGCGCTGCTCCGCGGCCAGAACCTCAATCCGTTTGACCTTACTCTTTGGTTCGGATGCGCCGAGCAGACATTAGAAGCGAGGAGCCGATCGTAGATGTCTGACGCAGATACTCATATCGAAACGCCGACCACGCGTTTTGCACGCCGCCACGACGTGCAAGAAATAACAATCCATACTGACACCCGCGAGATACTCGCCAATGCCAGTAAGGACATCGCGCGTCTCGGATTGGATAAGTACTTCATCGTCGATGTGGATGCCCATCACGTCGAGCTCGACTCTTGGGCGGAGATTCTAACGCACATCGAAGATCCCGTCATAAGATACAATGCACAAGCGATAGCGAAGAATTGGCCGTATGCCGCGAACCTGGCCATGAGCTCTCATGCTCCCGGCCTCACCATGCAGGATGCCGGCGGGCGAATACCACACCAGGCCCAACTCGCGGAGCACGTCCCGATCCTTGAGGGAGAGCATCGGGATCTGACGCTGGTGCGGCGCGCCATGCAAGCTATGAAGATAGACGTTCAGGTCGTTTTCCCCCAGCCGATGCTCGGTATCGGCATGCATCCATCAGCGCAAGCCGAGACCCAACTCGTCACCGCCTATAATCGTTGGTTTGTGTCGCGCGTCTTATCAAGGGACTCGCGCATCAAGTCGATGCTGGCGCTGCCGTTCCGGGACCCCGAAGCGAGCCTCCGCACAGTTCTCGAGTTTGCGGACGCTCCCGGCGTCGTCGGGTTCCTGGTGACGAGCCAGCGTCAGACTCAAGTCTCCAGCCGCGGTTACATGAGACTTTACGCCGAGCTGGAGGAGCGCGGATTGCCACTGGGGTTTCATGCCGGCCCGGACTACATGATGGAGCGCGCGGTCAATCGATTTGTCTCCGTACACGCCTTGTCGTTCGTCACCTGCAATATGATCCATCTTACAAATTGGGTGATGAACGGCCTTCCGGAGCGATTTCCAAAACTCAAGGTCATCTGGATTGAAAGCGGCCTCGCCTGGTTACCCTTTATGATGCAGCGCCTGGATCACGAATGGCTGTTACGGCAGTCCGACGCGCCACTCTTGAAGCGTCTTCCGAGCGACTACATCAAAGAAATGTTCTACACGTCGCAGCCGCTGGAAGCGACCAACATGGAACTGTTGGAAGCGACCTTCCGCGCGATCAACGCCGACACGCAACTCTTGTATTCCTCCGACTGGCCGCATTGGGATTTCGATCCGCCGGCTCGGATCGCGTCACTGCCTTTCCTCTCTGAGCGCGCGAGACGAAACATCCTTGGCGAGAACGCCGCGCAGCTATTCAAGCTAAAGCCGGCGCGTTCGGAGAACGGCTCTTAGACCCAGTTTAGAACAATTGGCCACGGCCACGCGACATACACCGGGAGCAAACGTCTCGGAAAACACCATAAACTTTGGGGGGCGGATATATGGGCGGCAGCATGATTTCGGACCCGGACAGCTTCGTTGATCAACTCAACGTCGATACTGTCGGCCGGTACCAGATTGGACTACTTGCTTTGGGCGCGATGGTTCTCTTTTGCGACGGATTTGACGCGCAAATGATGAGCTTTGTCGCTCCGGCAATTACCTCCGAATGGCAACTGACATCTGCCGATTTTGGTCCCGTGTTTGCCGCTAATCTGGCAGGCCTCATGATTGGAGCCGCATTGTGTGCACCATTCGCCGATGCGTTTAGTCGGAAGACTTTCATTCAATGTTGCGTACTCGTGTTTGGCCTAAGCACGCTCGCCATTCTCCTGTTGCATTCCGCGCCGGAATTGTTGCTCTCACGCTTCGTAGCAGGAACAAGCATGGGAGCCGCGATGCCGGCGATGATCGCATTGACATCTGAATTCATCCCGAGGCGGCTCCGGACACGCCTTGTCGTCTTACTCAGCTGCAGCTTCTCGCTTGGTACTACAATATGTGGCGCAATCTCCAGCCTCGCAATCCAGACGCTGGGGTGGAGGTCGATGTTCTGGATCGGCGGCATCATGCCTCTGGGCGCCTTTGTCGTCCTGCTACTTGCGCTTCCCGAATCGCCGCGCCATCTCATGGCTGGCTCAGACACGTCGGCATTGTCCCGGATCGCTGCAAAGCTGTCATCGCGAAGCGCCTTGGATATTTCTTCACTGAAATTCATTCCAGGCGGCAGTGCGTTTCCGGTAAGCGAGCTGTTTTCGGACGGTAGAGCTCCACTCACTCTCCTTCTCTGGACGACGTTCTTTCTCTACGGCTCAAGCCTGTATTTCCTCATCAACTGGCTTCCTACCCTCGTGACGCAATCCGGGTACACCGTTGCAGAAGGAAGCGCGATCACGGCGATCTACCAGTTTGGCGGATTGGTTGGCGGGCTTTCCCTCGGCTATCTGATCGATCGGGTCGGGCCACGAATGCTCGTAGCGACGACATTTGCAGCATTTGTGGTCGTGGCATTGGCCGGAATGGCTACTCACTCAATCGCGGTAATTGCGGGCGCGGCCTTCACCATTGGAGTGCTCGTTATCGGTAACCAGCATGTGGTTAACACGCTCGCCGGCGCGAGCATCTACCCAAATGCCCTGCGCGCCACCGGGTTAGGCTGGTCGCTTGGATTTGTCCGGCTTGGCGGAGTTCTGTCGGGATCTTTGGGCGCGGGCTTGCTGCTGAACATGCAGCTTCCGATCTCACAGACGTTCCTGGTGATTGCCCTGGGTGAACTCGGAGCGGGACTGGCCCTGACCATACTCTATTGCATTCCAGCGGGGCGGCCCCTCAGGTCCACCAATTGGTCAGGCAATGAACCCGCCAGACTCGTCGAACGCGAGTCAGCGAGAGGATCGATAAGATGAGCCTTGAGGTACTGATCGCGGGGGCAGGCATCGGAGGACTGACTGCCGGCCTGGCTCTTCTGCGCAAGGGCGTCTCCGTCAGGTTATTCGAGCAAGCTGCGGTCCTTGGTGACATCGGTGCTGGATTGCAGCTGGCGGCCGACGGAACACGTATCCTGATCGAACTTGGTCTTGAGAACGCGATGGAGGCTGTCGTCTGCCCGGCAGCGTGGAAGGAAGTACGCCTCTGGGATACCGGGCAAAGTTGGAAGCTCTTCGACCTTGGCCAAGACTCGATGGACCGTTTTGGTGCTCCCTACTGGTTTGTTCATCGCGGAGACCTGCATCGCGTCCTGCGCGAGGCTGTCCTCGAAGCTGGAGGAACAATAGAAGCGGGCGTGGTTTGCGAAGGCTTCTCTCAGGGCGAGCATGAGGTAACGTTGTCGCTTTCCGACGGGCGGGCAATTGCGGGAGATGCATTGGTCGGCGCCGACGGCGTGCATTCGCGCTTCCGCAATCAGTTGTTTGGCGCTTCCGAACCTAAGTACGTTGGGATAGTGGCGTGGCGAGGATTGGTTGAAGTTGACCGGCTACCGGTTGATCTTCGGCGGCCGGTCGGAACGAATTGGGTTGGTCCAGGCGGACATATCGTCACATATCCGGTGCGGCGCGGCGAACTGCTCAATATAGCTGCCTTTTGCGAGCGGTCGGACTGGCTAGTCGAGTCCTGGTCTACGGCCGGCACAAAAGAGGAATTTTCCGCGGACTTCCATGGCTGGAACAATCTCATTCACGAGATCATCCGCAACGTCGAAACTCCGTACAAGTGGGCTCTCATTGGCCGTGAGGCGCTTATGCGTTGGACAGATCACCGCGTAACGCTCCTGGGCGACGCTTGCCATCCAACATTGCCATTCCTGGCGCACGGAGCAATCATGGCGCTCGAGGACGGGCTTTGCCTTGCTCGATGCATTAGCTCTGAGGCGTCACTTCCCACTGCATTGCTCAACTATGAACGAATGAGGGTGGATCGAGCGCGGGCAATCGTGGATGGATCTGCGGCCAATGCCAAGCGATTTCATAACCCCATTCTTTCGGACCCCATAGAATCAGTTCGCTATGTCGAGAGAGAATGGGCACCGGAAAAGGTACGCCGGCGGTATGATTGGCTTTTTGAGTATGACGCAACGTCCGCTCCGATTGGTCAACCCTACCAGCTCTCGATTTGATGCAGACACGAACGGCCATTCGCTTGAACAACTCTGTGCCGGCCAAAGCAGGTTGGTTGCCGATCCGCAGGTTCGGCGCAGAGATCTTCCGGTACCCTACAGCCGACGAGATCGCCGCGCCGCGGCAGCCAGGCAGATCGCGAAAAGTTCGTTGAGGTTCGTGATATTAAGCTTTGCGTAGGCTCGTCGCTTGAGGGTCGCCACCGTCGCATCTGTAATCTCGAGTTCGAGCGCGGTGCCCTCCCCCGTCTTTCCCTGGAGAGCATGTGCGCATACTTCTGCTTCCCGATGACTAAGCGTCGGGGCAATCTCAACCAGTAATCCCTGAAAGAAGGTAACAGGTGGCTTGCCCTCCGCTAAACCACTCGTCTCTCCCGCTAACTCAAGGTGCCGCACTTCCGCGGCGAACAAGGTGAAGGCCCGCTTCGAAATTGCGGCTACATCGGAGTGAGTGAGGCCGCCTTTCCGACTGTGTTTATAGAAATTTACGGACCGCCAGTGCTGGCCTGCCCTCCCCAGGACGGAAATACGACCATCAAGCTCAAACCTCTCGTAGATATCGCGGCGATATGCGGCGTCCGATATATCGCGAGCCCACAACGCCAGCACCGCTGGAGCACCGGGATTGAGGCTCAGCTGGCGTATCCGCGCCAGCGCCGGATCAGCATTATGATATCCAAAGCCCATGTACGATTGGGCCGACAGGCTCGTGATGCTGGCATCCTCAAGGCCTTCCAGGACTTCGATGCGCGGCATCAACGTAGGTGTGAACCCAAAGACGCTCAGATGCTCGAAGCCGCAAACGACTTTGGCATAGCGCAGCAGCGCCCGGTAGAACGATGGCTTGCCAAGCGCGAGGATCACGTTGGCCAGCGCTTCCTGTTCCGGCTCGCTTGATGGTCTGTCATCAATCATGAGGACAGACTAGGTCCGATCGGCGACGTATTCCAGTCAGGTTAGCGGCCGAGCCTCTGCCTTCGGCCTGCGTTGACGGTCGGCCTGTCCGGAGAAACAACACCAATGCCCGCGCTCAGTTATGATGTGGACTTCTACTCCGACGAATTCATTCTGGACCCGTGGCATCACTATGCTGCGATGCGGGCGCTGGGGCCGCTGATCTGGCTGCCGCGGCATGGAAACTACGCCCTTCCACGCTATCACGAGGTCGCGGCTTGCCTCAGGGATCCCAAGACATTCTCCAGCGGACAAGGAGTGGCCGCGGACAAGACGGCGTGCGACCTGATGCGGGGCAATTCGATCGCTTCCGACGGTGAGCGCCACAAAGCTATTCGCGCGGCAATGGCCGCTCCGCTTCTACCAGGTGCGCTGAAGGACGTTGAGCCTCTTGTAGAGGCGCTAGCCGAAGATCTCATCGAAAGGCTTATCGAGCGGGGAAGCTTCGATGTCATGGCTGACCTCGCATCCCATCTGCCCCTCACCGTCGTACGCGACCTGGTCGGCTTGCCCGACTTCGGCAAGGAGAACATGCTCCGCTGGGGCGCGGCAGCCTTCGACCTTCTCGGGATCCAGAACCAACGCGGTCAGGCTGCGTTGCGTACTTTCCTCGAGCAGCGCGATTTCATCAGCAAATACGCCAAACGTGAAGATCTCAAGCAAGGAAGCTGGACGCACAGGATACACACGCTTGTCGACGAGGGCGCATTAGCGGCCGAGCTCGCACCCTTTTGTATCCGCGACTATATCAATCCCAGTCTGGACACGACGATTTCCGCTACCGGACAGCTCATCTGGCAACTCGCCAGGAACCCTGGCGAGTGGGAGATGCTGCGGAACGACCCGACATTGATCGGCAACGCGGTAAACGAAGCGGTGCGGCTTGGATCGCCAATTCGTTCGTTCACGCGGCATGCTACTCGCCACGTCCAATATGGCGGTCATGCGATCGAGCAAGGTAGTCGCGTTATGGTGCTTTACGCGTCGGCGAACCGCGACGAGCGGATGTTCGAGAACCCGGATGCGTTTTCTGTCAGGCGCCATACCAGGGGGCATCTGGGGTTTGGCAGGGGCATTCACATGTGTGTTGGCATGCACCTGGCGCAACTGGAAATGACTGCGCTGCTAAAGGCGATGCTTCCACGAATTGAGCGGATTGAGGTCGGCGAACCAAGAGTCGCCCTGAACAACACCATCTACGCGTTTGCGGCTCTTCCCGCGAGGTTCGAGCGGTGTACCAGACCGGCTCCGCTCGAAAAAGCGCGGCAAGCAGGTTCTGACGAGAGCGCAGCTATCCTCGAAGCGACTGTCCTCGAACGTCAGGAAGTTGCCCAGGACATCATCTGCCTGACGATCGGATCCGACGAATCCGAAAGTCTTCCTCAATGGACGCCCGGCGCTCACATAGACGTTCACATCCGCCCTGGCCTCGTCCGCCAATACTCGCTGACCGGTCCCTTCGGTTCGACGTACCGCATCGCCGTCCAGAAGGAGATGAACTCGCGTGGCGGCTCGACGGAATTGCACCGTAAGTTCCAGCCCGGCTCAAAAATTCGAATAGGTGCGCCACGAAACCGCTTTCGGCTGGTAGAGTCCGCCAGGGAGAGCTTCCTGTTCTCCGGGGGGATCGGTATGACCCCGCTGCTGGCAATGGCCTGGCGCCTGCACGAACTGGGACGTGCTTTTGCTTGGCATATTTCTGCGCGATCACGAGCGCGGCTTCCGTTTTCGGAGACACTTGACGCACTTCCGTTCCGCGACGAGATCGTGCTTCACCTTGGCGACCAACAGGGCCGAGGATCGCTGGATCCTGAGGCGATCTTGCGCAACGCAAGCCCCGACTGTCACGTCTACGTTTGCGGACCGCGGGGCTACATGGCCTTCGTCGAGGAGGCTGCTCACCGGAGTGGCGTACCCGCTGAACGGTTTCATCAAGAGCATTTTGGAGCTGAGATCGATGCATCCGGAACGCCGTTCACGGTCATTGCAAAACGCTCAGGTCTGGCCGTTGAAGTCGGCCCGAATGATACGATCCTCACGGCGCTTCAGAGGGCCGGGGTAAGTGTTGAAACCGCTTGCCAAACCGGCGTGTGCGGCACCTGTCTCACAAAGGTGCTCGACGGCCGCCCGGACCATCGGGACATGATTCTGACGGACGCCGAGAAGGCCTCGAACGAATTGATCGCGGTGTGCTGCTCAAGGTCGCAGTCTCGTATCTTAAGTCTCGATGTCTAGCCCGTGCCAAAACCTATACGCCGCCCAGCGCGCTTGAAACATTCCGTCCAGTGGGTACCCGATTCCCTCGGCAAGACGCGCCAGCCCCGACATGGACTTTTCGCATACCTCTTTGGGCTCAGCGCCCGTCACCACTATTGTCCCTAACCTCATCTCGTTACGCAGGTCTTCATTCTCCCAGCGAGCTGTTACATCAGTCGTGTCATCTCCTGGACCACCCAACAAGGCCACCACACTAAATCGAACATCGCGCCCTTTGATGTGGCGCTCAAGCTCCTCGATCAAGGCAGCTGGTTCTTCGACCGTCTTACGGAGAGACGATTCAGCTCCAACCGGAACAATCTTTAGTTTGATGAACCGAATTTCTCCCGAGGAACTCGCTGCGGGAAACGCGTGGACTCCCCAGTAAGTCGTTTTAGCGAGACTGCTGGAGCAATGAGCGTGTGCCGTCAGATAGTTTGAACGATAGCAAGTCTCCGGATTTCTTTCAGAGAATGTCTTGATCCGCTCCATGTCGGGGCGGCCATCCGGTCCGGGGACGCGCGCCTGAACGAACGCCAGCATTTGATCCATGGTTGTCGCGAAATACATCGGCGCATTCTCGACCAGGATATCCGATCGACGTTCGTCTTCGCCCAGTCTGAGAGCTACGCTTCGCAGCGCAAGCGCTCCAGCTTCCTGATCCAGGATCAAACCACCCACGGCAAACCGCGCGAATACGCGGGATGGCCTGGTGAAGCTCAATGAACCGGTTACTTCAGCCGCATGATCCGACGGAAGATAGACTCCGCGCACACATCGCGCGACGGAAACAATCTTGTGCTTCTCGCGGATGCCTGCAGATGCAGCCTGTAGCGCGTCAAGAATTGCGTCAATGTTCGATTTGCGAACCATGCACTGCGGACTGCGTTGTCAATTCGCAATCCCGTCCAACAGCGCTCTCATTTGATTCACGACGCTATCGGTAAAGATTTTGGCCTGGGCGAAGACTCTATCGGCGCCCGATACTGGAAGGATCACGCACCCGCTGCTCAGGTTCACGCTTGCACGGATGCGGACGACCTAGGCCGCCTTCAGTGAGATAGAGCCCGCGAAGCCCCTTTTTGACATTTTCGCATACGGGCACACTGCCTCCGTTTCTTCGATTAGGCTCGTCGCGAGATCCTTGTCAACGCCAGGCAACTCGACTTCCAGGTCAGCGGTGATCATAAAGAGGCCGTCGGACGGATCGCGCCCAAAGGTGACCTTAGCGACGATAGATACTTCTGTGAGCCTTACCTTGCGCTTGGAAGCAATCAAGCTTAGCGCCCCGTGGAAGCACGCCGCATATCCCGCCGCGAACAACTGCTCCGGGTTTGTCCCGCCTCCCGGGCCGCCCAGTTCCTTGGGAAGTCTAAGTCCTACATCCAACGCCCCGTCAGATGATTTCGCAGTTCCCGACGCTCGGGCATGACCGGCACTACCGCCAGAGACTTTCACTTCTGCCGTGTACAGCGGCAGAATCTGCGTTCCCTCGTATCTATCAAGCAAAGATGTTGCCGGCGCTCGAAGTTCAGACATGGAGATCCTCATTCGGTCGAAGAGGTTTACCGAACCAGTTCGGCTTCAGAGTATGCGACAGACAACGTTCGAGTCAATAACTCGGATTATTATAGTCCGATTTATTATTCCAGCTCCAAATGCACCGAATATCCTCACGATTCCCCGAAACGCCGCTCGATCAAGTCGGCTCTTTCTCTCCTAAGTCCTGGACCACATGCTCTAATGGACCGCAGGCAGACCAAGATAGGTCTCGATCAATTTTGGGTTCTCTGACAGGGAAGCGGCCTTGTCCGCCATGACGACTGCCCCGCGCTCGATGACGTATCCATAGTCAGCGATCTCGAGCGCCGCCCGCGCGTTCTGCTCGATCAAGAGCACGGCAACACCGGTGCGACGTAGGGCCGCAATGATCCGGAATATCTCCCTGGTCACCAGTGGGGCTAACCCAAGGCTCGGTTCATCAAGCATCAGGAGTGACGGCCGCGACATGAGAGCCCGTCCAATAGCGAGCATCTGCCGCTCTCCTCCTGAGAGCGTTCCAGCAAGTTGAGAGGAGCGTTCCTCGAGGCGCGGAAATGTGGAATAAACGGCCTCCAGTCTCGACGCCATTTCCGTATGGCTCTCCCGCCGAAAGCGATATGCGCCAAGGCGCAGGTTGTCGCTCACGGTCATCCCGGTGAAGAGCTCGCGGCGTTCGGGGACAAGTATCAATCCCGCCTCAACTCGATCCTCGACCTCGGAGTTGGAGACGTCCCGGCCAAGAAATTGAATCGTGCCGCGACTGGGCAACAGGCCCGAGACTGCGTTCAGGGTCGTGGACTTTCCGGCTCCGTTAGGGCCGATCACCGTAACAATCGTGCCCGGCCGAACCTCCAGCGATAGAGCGTGGATGGCTTCGATCTTGCCGTAGGATACCGACAGGCTTCTCACATCCAGTATCGGACCGCTCATCCTGCGCTCCCGAGGTAGGCCTCAAGAACACGGACGTTCTGCCTCACTTCGTTGGGCCGCCCTTCGGCAATCTTCGTTCCAAAATCGAGGACAACAAGCCGGTCGGCCAAGCCCATGACGAGCTCCATATCGTGCTCCACGAGCAGAATGGCGAGCCCGCGGCTTCGAAGCTGACCCAGGACTTGTCTCAGCTCCATTTTTTCCGCGTGGCGCAGGCCTGCGGCCGGCTCATCGAGCAGAAGCAGGACGGGATCCAGCGCCAACGCTCGAGATATCTCCATGAGCCGCTGCTGTCCCAGAGCGAGCGATCCGCCGAGCTGCAGGCCGCAGTCGCTCAGCCCCAGCAGCTTTAGTTGCCGCCAGGCATCATCGACAACAGCATTCTCTTCCCGCCTGTTGAGGCCCAGCATTGCGCGGATATAGCCGCAATGCGATCGGCAATGCGCTCCAAGCGACACATTGGCGAGGACCGTCATATCCGGATCCATCTTCACATGCTGGAACGATCGCGCCACGCCGAGCTGGGCGACACTCCGGGCTGCGCCCGACCTCGTGCGGTTGCCGAGCAACTCGACGGAACCACCGACCGGTGACAGCGCGCCAGATACCAGATTGAACAGTGTACTCTTGCCGGCTCCATTCGGACCGATCAGGCCGACGATCTCACCGGCCTTGACGTCAAAGCTGACATCATTGACGGCAACCAACCCGCCGAACGTCTTACTTACCGCGTCGACGCTAAGCACCGTCGTGTCGCGCGCTATCTTGGAACGCTCTGCCAGCCGTTCGCTGGCGGCGCCCTTTGTCGTGACGGCGTAACCGGGCCCGCTCGGAATCGCTCGTGCGATGACGCCCCACAATCCCTGTGACGAATACTGCAGCAGCAAGATCAGTGTTACACCGAAAGCAACAACCTCATACGTTCCGACTTCGCCGGACAGGAACGGCAGCAACCGCTGCAGCAGGTCCTTCAGCAACAGGACGGCGCCGGCCCCGAGGAGCGCTCCCCAGACCGAACCCAGACCACCGATCACCGACATCAGGAGGTATTCGATGCTCGCCGTGGCAGAGAATGGCGTCGGATTGACGGTCCGTTGCATGTGCGCGAACAGCCAACCAGCCACGCTGGCAAGCAAGGCAGCCACGATGAACGCCTTCAGCTTCTCGCGGCCAGCATCCACCCCCATCGAGCCGGCCAGCGCTTCGCTTTGCTTGAGGGCGCGTAGCGCGCGGCCCGGACGAGATATCAGGAGATTCTCCAGGAGCATCGTGGAGACCAGCACGATTGCCCAGATCAGCCAGAAGACCTTTCGTCCCGTATCCAACGGCACGGTCCCCAAATAGATCGGCGGAATGCCGATCAGCCCGTCATATTTTCCCAGCGCTTCGAGGTTGCCGAACAGAAAATAGAGAGCGAGCCCCCAGGCCAACGTGCCCAACGGCAGAAAGTGGCCGGACAGTCGCATGGTCAAGAGCCCTAGAACCACGGCGGCAACGGCGGTGATAGCCAGGCCCGCCATCAGCCCCAGCCAGGGCGACACACCGTAGGCGGTCGTCAAATACGCCGTCGTATAGGCCCCGAGTCCTACGAATGCGGCCTGACCAAACGAGGTGATGCCCGCCGCTCCCGTCAGCAGCACAAGACCCAGCGCGGTAAGCGCCGAGATGCCGACATAATTGCCGACCGTGATCCAGAACTCCGATACGGGGAGAAACGGTACTGCCAATAGAACACACGCCAGGGCGAGCGCTTTGCCCCTGCCCATAGCAAGGCGCCTCACAAGGTCGATCAATTGCTTTGCTCCTGGCTTGCGTCCCGAAAGCTCAACGAGCGATACAGAAGCACCGGCAAAATGAGCGTGAAGACGATGACGTCCTTCAATGAGCTCGTCTCGAATGTGATGAAGCTCTCGAGAATCCCAATCATCAGCGCGCCAATGGCTGCCACGGGATAGCTGACCATTCCGCCGATCACTGCCGCGATGAAGCCCTTGAGGCCGATCAGGAACCCCGTGTCGTAGTAGATGGTCGAAAGTGGCGCCAACAGAATTCCGGATGCCGATCCGATGGCGGCGGCGACGCCCAATGCCAATCTTCCCGCGCGCACGGTACGAATTCCAACGAGCCTCGCGCCCAGACGGTTCTCGGCTGTCGCCTTGAGCGCCTTTCCTTCCAAGGTTCTTCCGAAGAAGAACGAGAGGGCCAGCATTGCCAGAAGCGCGGCTACACCGATCGCGACGCTCTGCCCCGTGACCGTCAGGGCTCCAATATTGGCCTGAAGATCGACGAGCGGGGGCGTCCTGGATCCCTCCGCTCCAAACATCGCCAGTCCGATGCCGGTAAGGGCAAGATGCACACCGACCGAGGCAATCAGGAGCACCAGGATGCTCGCGCTCTGAAGCGGCTCATAGACCAGCCGGTAAACTTTGGTTCCGATCAAGACCACGATACTGATCGATATCAGTGCCTTCATCGCGAAAGGCACCTGTGCCGACGCGCCAATGTAGCCCATGGCACACACGCCAGCCGTGATCGCAAGATCACGCAAAATGCCGTTCACGACTCGCCATGAAAACCCGGTTCGGGCGAGCTTCCACACCTCCCGCATCCAGACCAGCAGCGCGAGCACCACAAGCAGCCCGATCGTATTTGGCGTGCGGCCTGTGTTGAGGGCAACGACGGTCAGGGCGCCATACGAGACAAACTCACCCTGCGGAATGAAGATGATGCGGGTGACCGTGAAGACAAGCACCAGCGCTACAGCCAGCAGCGCGTATACCGCACCGACCGTCATACCGTCCTGAACAAGGAAGGCTGCAATCTCGAGGTTCATTTCGCGTCAGCCTCTGGTCGAAAGCCGGCCTCTTGTGCTTGCGAGAGGCATTCCATGACCCCGTCGACGTCCGCGCACTTTTCCATCAGCAGCAGGCAAAGCCGCGCCAGCAGCGCCGCCTCGTTCGCCTGGCCGGCAGATGTCAACGCCTCGCACAGGCCGGTGTAGGCCCACTCTCGCTCATCTCGTCCCCATTTCGCCATCACTGCGCCGCCCTTGCTCGCGCCAAGGCGACACCAATCGCACTTGTCAGATCTCCCGGCTTCATCGCGCGCCATCGCGCGCAAATATGTCCGTCCGGGCGAAACAGGTATGCTGCCCGCGGCGCCGCATCGTAGAGCGCAATGAACCGGTCACTTGTCGCCGTGGATCCGCTTGCCGATGAATGATCCGCGGCCCCCTCAATCTCGACCACCCGAACGGCCAATCCGATTTTGCCGGCTGCATCCACTTCCTCACCAACCGTGGCAGCCAGCGCACCCCGCCCCGTCCAGATCAGGGTGAAGTCATCCCCCAACAGTTGGGTCAGGTGCCTGTGTTCACCGTCCACCTGCACCGGACACTCCAGCGTGGCCGCCCCCAACTGTGGTCCACCGATGAACTCGCCCTCGTCCCGGGTCACGCAGTTCAGCGCCGATCCCTGATAGGTGCTTGCACTGGCCTGGCGGGGGTTGATCAGCGTCGCGATACCCTCATGCCGCCTGGCAAGGGACAAAGCGGCATCCCGCATCAATTCATATCCATGCGACGGCGGCGCCATGAACTCCGTGCTCTTCATGGCGTTTGCGACGTTCGTCTCCCAGGCCATGCGGCGTTCCTGCGTGTAAGTGTCCAGGATACTGGTGGGCGCTATGCCTCGGACCACGGCTGCCAGCTTCCAGCCCAGGTTAAATGCATCCTCAAAACCGCTGTTAAGGCCCCTCACGCCGAATATCGGGACCAGATGCGCAGCATCCCCGGCGAAGACGACGCGCCCGGTCCGGTATTGATCCAGAGAAACGGCAGCTGCCCGGTAGACGCTGCTCCAGATCAATTTCCAGGGACGGTCGATGCCCAACATCGCGAGATGAGCCTTGACGATCGGAACGACGTTCTCATCGCGTAGCATCTCGTCCTGGTCTTCATCGGCGCGGAGCTGATAGTCGAGACGCCACACGTTATCCGGCTGCCTGTGCATAAGCATCGTTCGACCGGGATTGCTGGGTGGATCGAACCAGGCGAGCCGCTCTGTCGGAAGATCGAGATCGATCTCGATATCGACGATGACGTACCGGCCCTCGTAGCTCGTGCCGTTCATCCGCAGGCCGAGCGCCTGTCGTGCCCGGCTTCGCGCACCATCACAAGCGACGAGGTAGTCCGCGTTTACAGCGTACGAAGTCCCCTTCGCCGACAGGGTCAATTCGACCCCCTCTTCGCTCATTTTCAGTTCGTCGAACCGCGTCCCCCAGCGAATTTCGATGAACCCGGCGTACTTTTGGGCGGCATCGAGCAAGAACTGCTCGATGTAGTATTGTTGCAGGTTCGTCATCGGCGCAAGGCGCTGATCCCGATCGTGCGGCATCGAGAAGTTCAGCACTTCGTCGGTCCCGTAGAAGCTCCTTCCGTTCGTCCAGGCCAGGCCCTTGTCCTCGAAAGGCTTCAGTCCACCCAACCGATCGATGATCTCGAGAGAGCGCCGCGACAGACAGATGGCGCGGCTACCCACGCATACTGTCTCATCAGCCTCAATCACAAGAACCCGTATACCGCGCCGAGCTAACGCCAGCGCCGTGGCCAGGCCGACCGGGCCGCCGCCCGCGATAGCAATCTTCCAGTTCGTAACGTCGTGACCGCCCGAAAGGGGCGGCACGGACACCGGATGAACCACATGTGTAAAGTTCGGGGTAGACGTTCTCACTTCTGGATCCTTGGCCTGAGGAATTGCCGGCGCGCCCTACTCCTTCTCTACGTAGAGCCAATTCCCGTCTCTGATCTCGACCATAACCTGACTGCGCTCGTCGGCCCCGTTGTGATCAATGGTTGAAAACGAGTACACGCCGTGCGTCACGACCAGGTCGCGCAATTGCTCGATGCTGTCTCTTAGAGCCTGCCGGAATTCGCGGGTCCCGGGGGCCGCTTTCCCAAGAGCCTGCTTGATCGCGGCCTGGATGATCAGCTGCGCATCCCACGCCACGCCACCGAAGAGCGACCGCGATTTCTCGCCGTACTTCCTCTCGTACGCCTTGAGGTACTCCAGCGCGACTTTCTTGATCGGATTTGTATCGGGCAATTGTTCTGCGACGAGCAGAGGCGCGACCGGAAACAGCGTCCCCTCAACGTCCTTGCCGCCGACGCGCAGGAAATCTGCATTCGCTATCGCTTGAGTCTGATAAATGGTGCCTGCAAACCCGCGGCGCTTCAACTCGATCTGCGGAGTGGCGCCGGGCGTACCCGTCGCCGCGATGAAGACGGCGTCGGGTCGTGCAGCGACGATCTTCAGAGCTTGCGAGGCAAAGCTCGGATCGGTGGGGTTGAAGCGCTCGGTCGCAATGATCGAGACATTGTACATCGCAGCAATTTTTGACGCCACGTCCAGGAACGTCTGACCGTAGGCGTTACTGACGGCAACCACTCCCAGTTTGGTCTTCTGGTTCTGTTGCATATTGCCGAGGATTCGATGAAGCGCGATCGCCTCATTCGGCGGGAGCTTGAACATCCATCGACGCGGACCTGTCGGAGGGTCGACAATTGCGCTGCTGCCGGCAAGCGTGAGTGCAGGTGTTCCTGTCTCTTCCGCAACTTGCATGATTGCAAGCGACGTGGGCGTAATGGACGGTCCAACGATCACATCAACAGCGTTCTCGGCTGTGAGTTTGCGCGCCGCCGTCGTCGCGGCCCCGGGATCGGAGGCGTCGTCAAGAATCGTGACCTGAACCGCCTGGCCACCGATTTCCTTCGGCCATAAGTCAACGGTGTTTCGCGCGGGAATTCCCAACGAAGCAGAGGACCCGGTCAGAGACAGGATAACGCCGATCTTTACCTCGGCTTCCGCAACTGAGGCGCCAGCGCCCGACAGAACAAGCGCGAACAGCAACACTCGATAGAACATAGTTTCCCCCTATAATGTTTTTTCACGTTTTACGACATCAGACCGAAGACGCGAAATTGCGACCTCGAGCACCAGACCGCGATCAGTTCGGCGAAGGCTTGCCCAGCACCCCCCGAAAACATGTCTCGACAGTCCGGGTGACCGTCGGCCACTAAACCTGACTGCAATACGCCGGTAATCAGACCCGGTCTGTCATCATGTTTGATGACAAACCACCAACGGGAAGCGACGGCGAACGTGATCCTGGCGTTCGGTAAGCCGTCATTCAACCGAGCGCCGCTGCGCTTGCCCGAAGTCGCTTCCGGCTTTGAACACTAGCGATCCGCCGCAACAGCTGACGAAGAGGCGCCACAGATACATGGCGCTTCACGGTGTTCTGACTAGGCGCGAGCCTGGACCGAGGTTGGATTTCTCGCCAGCGACGGATCTGCCGCTGCAAGCGCCTCCTCCCGCACCGGCGATGGCGGCATGATCACGGTCGAATTGATGTAACGCTTCCGCTGCTTGGCTTCTGCTCCGGATAGCTGCACGACACGATCCCAGCCCGACGTTACCACCGATCCCCACGGCCCAAGATCGAGGCAGGTAGCGTATCGTTCCTGGGTATATGGCAGGGTGGGAATCCCGAGCAGATCAGCCGCGGCATTATTGCCGGAAAATCGTCCCAACCCCAAGGCGTGTTGACACGACATAAGGGTGTAGTTTCCGGACGCGTCCGTCCTGGCGCGGGCAGTATCCCCAGTTGCGAAGATTTCCGGCGCACTCGCCACGCGAAGATCCGCATCAACCAGCAGGCGACCAATCGCGTCGCGCTGGCAGTTGATCTGCTCGGTGAGAGCGCTTGCTCGCATACCGCCGGTCCAGACAACGCTAAGGCTATCAATTCGCTCGCCTGTTGTGGTCCGAACACCACCTGCATCAATTTCCTCGACAGACGTCGACAGCCTGCACTCCACGCCTTGCGAGGCAAGCGCTTCGACGATCACTGGACGGGGTCCAGCGCCGAGCTCCGGACCGATCGCGTCGGCTCGCTCGATTACGATCACTCTGACTTGCGCCCCCTCCCCAAGAATGGACTGCATCCTTGCGGGGAGCTCCGTAGCGATCTCAATTCCGGTGAAGCCTCCACCGACAACAATCGCGGTGTTGCGGGCCAGGCTGTCTTGCCGCCCAGCCAGGCTGCGCAGATGCGCCTCAAACTGGCTAGCCTCGTCGAGTTGATCGATACTGAATGCATAGTCGCTCAGGCCAGGTATTGCGGGGCGAACCACGCGACTTCCCGAAGCCAGCACCAGGCGATCATACGCAAGGCGAACATGCGTCCCGCTCGGATCCACATATTCAATCGCCTTCCCCTTCGCATCAATGACCTCGACGGTCCCGGCCACGAACCGTACCCCCGCAGCCTCAAACAGCGCACCAACTGGCGCGGTCATTTCCGCAACATTCGCCTCGTAGAAGCGCGGACGAAGATCCAGCGAAGCCCGCGGTGCGACGACGGTCACTTCGATCTGGTCGGGTCCGATGGTGTGCTTGTCGAGAAGTCGCGTTGCTGAGAGCGCGCTCCAGACGCCAGCGAAGCCAGCTCCTATGATCACGATTCTTTTCACGAGTAAGAACTCCTGCTGCTTCTGCACCATTCGCGGATCGAATACTGCACCAATATCTAACACAGACTATATCAGTCCGCTTTAAATGACGCAAGCCTCCACGGCGTCGCATGCGATGTTTTGCCCGGCGAGTATTGGATTGGTGCTGAACGTTGCTACGAGGTTTGGAAACCAGCATGCTCACACGTTTGGAATGCAGTGAGCGCTTCGTGTTCGAAGAGGTTAATCGGCTGAGCTGGATCGCGGCTGTTGGCGCGCTGTTTGATTGCAGCGTTGAAGTTTCTGGCAACTCACAGAAAGTGACGGCGACGCAATCTCAAGACGGCAACCTGACGTAGTCGGCACAGTTTCGGTGCACGGCACGGACGTCAGAGATGACGCAAGCGATTCGAGATAAACATCGCTATTTGCTCTTAGAAACGGATGTATTACATATCGGCATATCGGTGCGATTACTGATTGTAAGGGCCATGGCACATATTGGGGCAGCGGTAGAATACGGTCTGCATTGTTTGATCTGGCTTGCGAACTACCCGGATTTCGAGGTCAGCAGCCGCGATTTGGCCGATATCCAGGGCGTGCCGGCGGCCTTTGTCTCAAAGATATTTCCGCGTCTGGAAAAAGCCGGTATCGTGCAGTCTTCCAAGGGAATCCAGGGCGGATATCGCCTCGCGCAAGCGCCCGAGGCGATCTCAATTCTTGACGTCGTCGATGCGATTGAGGGAAAGAAGCCTCTGTTTGACTGCCGGGAGATCAGAGGTCATTGCGCCCTTTTTGGAGGGAAGCAACCCTCCTGGTCGGGACGAGGCCTTTGTGGCATTCATGCCGCCATGCTTCGCGCCGAGAAAACGATGCGAGACGAGTTATCCAGGACCTCTCTGGCAAGCCTCGCGTCGGGGGCAAATCGCAATGCCCCTGCCTCATTCGCAGATCAGGCGAAGGCCTGGTTCAGAGAGCGAGCCTCGACCCGGGACACGGCTCGTCGCGCCGGACTGAGGCGAAGTTCGAAAGCGCGAAAAGCCGCGAGCCGGTAGATTAGCTTCCCTGGTTTCATCCGCGCCGATTTCGCGCGTCGATCTGTAGAAGCTCCCACCTGATGGACAGAGCATGAGTTCGGGATCGACCTTTGGGTCGATCACCGCCAGTCAATTTGACTATCGCAAAAACGTGGACGGCCGCGAGAAGCAATCGTCGTGACTCCAGCGCGCAGGCTTCTTCGTTTGATCTGCAATCAAGCCAAGGAGTCGGGTGCAGTCACGATCGATTGTTCGCTCGATGACATTGGCGATGCCAAGCATGAGCCCCGAACGGCGCGATGCCGTCGCGAACCAGGGCGATAGCGGTGCCGTACCGAGACCCGCATCTCGCGCTTCTGAACTCAAGCGTTGATCGTCGAACTTCGCGGGCAATGGCAGCAGGACGGACAGGCCACTCGGAATCGCGGTGTGCACCTCGCGCCGGGCTAGCGCATCCAGCAGACAGTTTTGCCGCTGCGCGTACAGGCGTCGCATACGCCTCAAGTGCCGCAGATAGTGGCCCTCCTGCAAAAACCTCGCCAGGGCCAATTGGACCGCGACGTTTGGAGGTGCCCCCAGCCACGAAGCGACGTCGATCATGCGATCAACGAGCCGCTCTGGCGCTACGAGGAACCCGACGCCGAGCAACGGACTGATTGTCTTGCTGAACGATCCTATGTGAACAACCCGATCGGCTCCGCCCCCGGAAGCGAGCGCGTTCGCCGACCGTCCGGAGAGGTGAAGCTCTGCAAGGTAGTCGTCCTCAACTATCCAGGCATCCGACCGGGAGGCCCATTGAACGAGTTCCGAGCGACGATTCTGCGTCATCGTAAGCCCGCTGGGCGCCTGTTGTCCGGGCGTCACGATTGCCAGAGCGGCCCGCGGCGCCAACTCGTATCCTTTGCGAACGCTTAGACCCTCCTCGTCAATCTGAACCGGGATCGGAACAACGCCGGACACTTCAACAGCAAGCCGCGCGACGGGGTACCCGGGATCTTCCAGCCACGCCTGCCGCCCGGTCACATCCATTGCCCGAATTGCCAGTGCCAGGCCGGCGCGAAACCCGCTAGTAACGATGATCTGCTCCGGCGAGCACGTGATCCCGCGCGCGATCGCCACATGGGACGCAAGTGCCGACCTTAGCTCACTCAGCCCGCGCCCATCCGAATGGCCGGTCCATAACGAGGTGGCCTGAACCCCTTGCCGATGCAGGCGAGACCATAGTGTAGCGGGAAAGGCATCGTGGGCGGGCACCCCCATCTGAAAGGCGGAGGCATGATCCGGGCCACGACGCGGGTCCTGCCTGGACGGTGTGGTGGTTGCCAAAGCTTCTTTGACGGGCAACGGGTCGACAACCCGCGTTCCCGCCGATCCGGCGGTGACGAGTAGCCCTCGATCGCTCAGTCGCTCGTACGCTGCCTGAACCGTGCCCCGTGCGACCCCAAGCTGCGCGGCCAAATCACGCCACGATGGGAGCCTTCCGCCCGGTGCAAGCGATCCGTTGGCAATCGCCGCTTCAACGTGTCGTGAAATTTGGTCGACGAGAGGCGACGGATCTTCTCGATCGAGGCTCAGTCCCGCCATTCTCCAAGCTACGGCTCGCGCCATGATCGTATTCGTGCCGTTTAGAACCAAGCCGGGCCAGACCAGGAACCATGCTGCATCAGTTACATCTCGATTTTCGATCACGCTATCCGATCCTGTGATCGGACGCGAAACAACTGAGCAGCCCGGACCAAGGCAGAGCTCCTGGCTTCGCCTTTCCAGTTTGACAAGCAGCCGGGGGCAGACCCCAGATTTGAGCTTACTCGACTACAACTAACACAGACTATATAAGTCCCTGTTATATTCTGCAACCCGACCGGTTGGAGCCTGGACAGCGTGCAACTGGCTGCCGGGAAGTACGAGAAATCGAGCAACACTTGCCGCAAGCGTGCGGCCAACGACCTTCACGATCCAATTGACGATTTGTTCGACCTTTCTGTCGACGCGGCCAGAGAAAGGGAAATGCCTTGATGAGACGGCTGCGGCGCGAGCGGAAACCCGAAGGGCTCGCCAATCGTCTTGCCGGAGACACCGGGTACGCGGTGCCTGGCAGGTGGGGCGCGCCAGTGTCTGCTGCGCGTCAAAAGTGAGACATCCCCGCGGCAGGCGTCGTGTGTCGGCTTTGCCCGAACGTCCCGGATTTATGAGTGCGCCCTGCCCGGCGTTCGTCCGCGCGACAGCCATTCAAACGCGGACTGCGCCGCCTGGACCCCGCTGGCTGCTGCCGCGTCGGCAATCATCCCCTCCTCACCGACCCAGTCTCCGGCAACAAACAAGCCGAAAGCACCCGGCACGCATACGCTGGCGCGAGGCCGATCCCACCGCGGCAAACTGTGTGAAACGACCATTCCGCGCAGCGTCTGTCGCGTCACTTCACGTTCGCGCCAACCAGGCATCACAAGGTCCGCGATCGCCTCCAGCTCCTCGGTCGCATTTTTTGCGGGCGCCTCCCCAATGGGCAGGTACTTCGCGATATGCACTATCGCGCCATCAACGGGCGCCAACTTCGCAGACCCGGTGTGGACGGACAGATAAAATGGCTCATCGATGCCCAGCGCGAAATCATGGGCGCCGGGGGGCAGGCCTCGCAGCGCCAGGTCGAGGGTATTCGCACGGACGGCGCGCGATTCCCTTACCTCGTCGATCAGCGACGTGATGTCTCCAGCAAGCGTAGCTGCTTCGTGCGGTGCGACAGCCAGAATCACAGCTTCCGACGAGCGGCTCTCGCCATTTCCGAGAACTAGCTGCAACCCGTCGGTCGTGCGCGTCACCCGGTCGACCGCCGCGTTGAGGTTCAGCTCCACTCCTGCGGCTCGCGCCGCTTCGACCAGGCCCTTAACCAGACTCGCCCACCCGCCGTCGACATATATCGTTCCGCCCGCCGTGATGCGGATTTGGTCCAGGAGAACCCGAGCGGATATGTGACCCGAACCATTGGCGTAGCTCGACAAGCGAGCCAATGCCTCGACCAGGGAGCGCACCATCGGTGACAACTCCTCGCCGTCCAACCAGTCGGCGAAGGAACCGGCACGAGTCGCTCCGTCCATGATCGCTTTGAAAGCGCGCGTAAAGCTGACTTTGTCGCCCAATCCAAGCAGCGACGTCGTGACGATTGATCCGAGCG
The DNA here is from genome assembly GCF_001189845.1 of Bradyrhizobium tropiciagri. GTDB lineage: Bacteria > Pseudomonadota > Alphaproteobacteria > Rhizobiales > Xanthobacteraceae > Bradyrhizobium > Bradyrhizobium tropiciagri. The sequence goes on along the minus strand of NZ_LFLZ01000001.1, from coordinate 246,726 downwards.
TCGTCGGAAGACTATGGAGCCTCCCTTTGATGATCGCTTGGCGAGCCCGCGACAGGTTTCGTCCGCCCGTATAGGCAATGCCTAACCGATCGAGCGTCCTCTTCAGCGCGCCATTGCAGTAGAGCGCATGAGGACCTCGATTGAACAGAAACCCGTCGAGGTCTCGTGTTCGAGCCCGGCCGCCGAACTCATTTGCCGTCTCAAACACCGCGACCCTGGTGCCCTTCCTGGCCAGCTCTACGGCCGCGATCAGTCCAGCGAGCCCTCCGCCCACGATATCGACACGTTGATCCTTCATTCCAACACCACGCACGTTGCCAGATTGCTTAGAGACACACTTCGTTCAGTTGCCACCGCCAAATCGTACCAGACGCTCCTCCAGGGCCAGCGAGGTACTCGCACACGCTCTCACAGTCGGCCCGTTCAGCGGCGCATGATCCCATCGCCGCCGCGCGCGCTAACAGTCTCGTACCTGTGAGGACAACGTCTAAGGAAAATCGCCCAATGCCTTCACGAATCCGACGATTGTGTCCATCAAGCCCTCGCGCTTATAAAACCGCTGCGCCTGAATATTAGTCGCCGCAGTATCAAGAACCAGGCGACGACAGCCTTCAGCCTTTCCAATCTTCGTCAATTCCCCGAGCAGAGCCGCGCCCAGCCCGTGGCTCCTCTCAGCGCTGGTCGTGACCAGATCGTCGACATAGAGGAAGCGACCATGGATCAGGTTTTCCGTCACGCGATAGCCGGCGATGGCCAATACTCGCTGCCCTCGCCAGGCGGCCAAGACCCGGTAGCCGGCGGCTGCCATACTCGACGCCCGGTCCACCCACTCGGCAGATCCCTTGAGATAAGGGCGCAATTCGCAAATCACGGGAAAGCAGGCGGTCAATTCATCCCTGCTGATTGCTCCCTTCAGGATTACTCCAGAGTCGATCGGGGCCAACGGCGCCATGAATTGCCTCGCGGTGTTTCCGGTTGCTCATTCTTAGCGCCCGCCCCTGTTCCATATGAGAGGCAGGATTTGTCAATGTTGCTGGACCAAAACGGCGTCAGTCCCCGCTGACACCTTACTTCGATCACTTTCACGCGCGCCGTCTTTCCAGCTGCATGCTTGAGGCATTGCGGGCCTCGGAAGCGAGTTCGCATCTGTGGCGCGGCGGACGATCCGCCTCACGGAGAGACCGCTCAAGACAGTTCAGATGCGAGAATGACCACGACGCTTCCCCACCGTCGTATCGAGGTCGTCAGTGGGGCGCTGGCGTAGTAGCCTCGCAGGCACTCAAGTGATGCTATCGAACGTAATCGCTCCCCACCGATCTCAACGCGCCACGTTCGGTTCATCACGCGTACACGGCTAATCACGCCCAACAGCCGATCAGGATCAACCGTGTGGATAATAGCGAACGCGTCCGTGAAGGCTCAAAGCCGGACGCCGCCCATTCCGGCAATGATAGCGGCCGCGACCACTGCACTGGCCGCGATCCCAGCGCCCCAAAGGCGATCCAGGCTCCGTTGTTCAACTCCGTGCGCCAGGAGGACAACGCGAAGACCCGAGAGGAGATGGCTGAGGACAAAGAAGACGCCAAGTGCATAATGAGGAGCCAGACGGATGTTCCACGGGTCGTGGATAAGACCCGCAGGGCCGCCGACCGCGAAAGTCCAGTCGGTCGGGATTTGCAAGACCGTCCGGGCATAGATGAAGACCGAATTCATGTGGCCGAGGCAAAAAACGGCCAGGTAAATGCCGGATGCAACCTGAAAGGTACGATAGAAGGGCTGCGGCGCGGCGGACCAACGCCAGGCAAGGCGGAGCCACTGGCGACCTGGAATAGAAAGAGCCCAACGAGCACTGGCTCGACGACCGGCAGCCGATATACGGAGCGGCCGATGTTCATTATGGTAGCATGCGTCTGCGGGCCAAGTAGGCCCGTCAGGTGATTGACGATGTGAAAGAGAACGAAAAGGCAAATCACCGCTGCGCTGACGCCGTGAACAACGCGCCACCTGCCTATGCCGGTTCTGCTGCGATGGTGATCCCGTCCCCGGACCGAGAGGAAAGCGATAGCGGCCGCCGCCAACCAAAGAGCGCACCAAATCCAGGGATCTGGAATTGGACTCTGAAGTAACCCCTGGACAACGCCCAGGAACACGAAAAGCGTTGGCGCAACCACGCTTGCGTATGCGAGGCGGCGTAAGCTTGCTGGAAGATCCACCCGACATGCGATGGCAATTCCAAGGAACGGTAACGCAAGACACAGCAGAAGGCTGATTGACGCTCCTGCGCACGCGAGCGTCGACGGCTCCGTGCCCGGCGGTCCGACGAAGACATGAAAAAGCATCAGAAGGAAGGGATGCGTGAGTGCAGCGAGAACGGGGCAGAACGCGATTGGATCGATTCGCCGGGTATCCACACCACTCAGGCGGTGTGGGTGAACAAGGGTATTCGTCATGCTTCCTCACCCTCCTTGCGGGTCGGACACAAGTAAAGGCGGTCCGACCAAACGAATGCAGGACCAAAAAGCCGCAATCGTCCTGTACCAGTCCACGTCATGCCAGGATGGTATGCCGTCGTAACAGATGACATCCCGACTGCGGCAGTGACGCTCGCGCGCTTGCGCTTCAGCAGGGTCCCTGGGCGCCTTAGGGATCCGGCCTTTCCCGCTGCCCTTCCCAAACGACCAGCATGGAGATCCGCCTCATGCCCAACTCCGGGGCCAATCCCCGAAGCCGAACGCCTCACATTGTCGAACGAATACGCACGCGGCATTTGGGTTACGTTCCGCGCGCTGCTTCCCGTGTTTATCCTCAACACGACCGTCTTGACCTTGAGCGAAACGGAGACGGCTCAGAACCGAGACGTCATGACGCGCCCGAAAGCGACGCAACCGGCGGCCGCCGGAATGCAATCGCAATACGGTTGAAGGTGTTCATGAGACCGATGGCGATGGTGAGGTCCACGATCTCTTTCTCATTCAACACCCTCGCGACGGCCTTGAATTCCTCGTCGGGAATTGCCGTGTCCGCAACACGGGTGACTGTCTCTGCCCAACCCAGCGCTGCACACTCTCGTGCATCGAAGACCCCTCCGGCTTCGCGCCAGACCTGCACCAGCGCGAGCTTCTCCAGCCTGACACCCTTCTTCACTAGATCGCGCGTGTGAAGATCGAGACAGTACGCGCAGCCGTTGATCTGCGAGACACGAAGGTAGACCAGCTCAATCAATGCCCCGTCGAGACCTGATTGCACGATGTAGCTATGGACTCCACCCAACACCTTGACGCCATCGGGTGCGACCTTTTGATAATCGATACGTGCGTGCATGAACTCTCCTTATTTGTCCGGCGTTGTGAGATCTTTATCGTTGGTATCGACAACGAAGACGGCCAGCAATTTCGCAGCCTCCGTATCGCTGGCATTCCCGCCGACCAGGTGATGCGAGCCCGGCGCCTCAAAGAAGCTTTCCCCCGCTTTGTAGACATGCGGCGCCTCGCCTTCGACCTGACTGCGAATGCTGCCCGATACAACATAGCCGTAGATGAACGCGGAGTTGGCGTGTCGATGCGCCGGCGACTTCCCCCCCGGGGGATAGGACACTTCGACGGCGATGAGCGATTTACCGGGAATGTTAGGTATCGCATGCGAAAAGCGCGGCGTCACAATTTCGCTCGAGCCTTGATTCATGGCACTCGGTTCATGCGCCGTAGCCCATCCGGCTAGCGCCACCAATACTGCGGTGATCAGAATGAGCTGTTTCATGATGTTTTCCTCTTTCTCGAACTCTGAAGGCGAACGGGGCGCCTGAACAGAACCAGAAACGATTATCTGCCCTGGACCATAAATCGTTGTGCGCGATGTGGACGACGAAGGCCCGGCAATGGCCATCACCCGTCGTCGACCAAAGCGCACCGACCGGGAACGCTCCGCTACGCCGGAGCGCGCCCTCGAGTGATAGATCTCGTAACCAGGATAGTCGCGACGATCGTACGCAACGATGCCGCGCGGCCGAACATGACACCAATCCCGACAACAATTGTGTGGCCGATCTGTCGACCGGCCGGAATTGTGAGCGCCACAATGCGTCTCGACGGTGGGTGAGGTCAGGAGGGCGCGCAGAACGGCAGCGCGCTCCGCAGATGGAGCCCATGCCGTAGCTGCTATATCCGCAGCGAGCCCTTGGGAGGCTAGTCGTCTTCTAAGAAGACCGTGGATCGATGCAGTCAGTTTGCAAGGCCAACGCTAACCGGCCGCGAACGGAAACGCCCGCCGCCGGTTAACGCTTCGCCCGCCGCTGCCACTAAGAGTCACTATCGCTCGGCAGGTTCCCGTGCAACGTGACGCAGTTCGATCGCAAATGGGTCCTTCGTCGAATCGTCGTTCCAGGAATACTCCGCTCCCCGGGCGGCGCGCTCCGCGGCAGATCGGCCATAAAGCTTCTCAACCAAGCCCAGCGCCATGTCCGTACCAGCCGAAACTCCGGATGAGGTGACATATTTTCCGTCGACAACCCAGCGAGCATGCCCTTGCCAATGGACGTCCGAGGACTGACTGGTCGCAAATTTCCACCCCATCTTGTTGGAGGTGGCGTTGCGGCCGTTGAGAATTCCGGCCTTGGCAAGCACCGCGGAGCCGGTGCAGACCGACGTCGTCCATTCGGTGCCTCGATCCTGCTGTTGCAGAAACTGCAACATCGCGGGGTTATCGACCTCCCTGCGTGTGCCGATCCCGCCTGGGATCATGATGATCTCAAACTGCGGAGCATTAGCGAACGAATAGGCAGCTACCGTCTCGATACCTTGAGCTGACCTTACGGAACCACCATGTTCCGACACCATCACGACTTCATAGTCGGGAAGCCGTCCCCACATCTGAACGGGACCGAAGACATCGAGTGTCTCAAACCCCGGAAAGATGATGATGCCTAGCTTCTTGGTTTTCGGCTTTGCCGGTTCGGCTCGCATCCGCATTGAAGAGGCCGGCTCATCGACAGGAGACTGGGCCGCCTTGCCGTCTACACCAGCTTTGCTCGGTGCCTCCGGGAGTTGGCCCTGTGCGTAGGACGCGGTTGCAAGCATCGCCGGCGCCGTCGCCAATGCAACAATTGTAACAAGGGTGAATAGTCTCATGAGGATAGCTCCCGTTTTTCCTGGTCCATAGCAATCACATGACGTGCCGCTGCCAAAGAACCACAACTCTCCTTTTTGACTGCACCAAAAAGGATGCCTCCGATCGCTGCGAGTGGGTGCGTCTCCCGGATCTGCCACGAACCGACAGACCTTGCGGTAACGGTTCGCGCCGCCCTGTTCTTGCCCGGACGCCTAGCTCCACCCATGTGACGAGGCGACCCGCTTCGCGATCTCGATGCGCTCGGCTGTGATCGCCGCGGTTCGTTTGCGGATTCGCGACACGATTTCGGGCTGCGCATCCCTCGGCGAGCCCGATTTGAAGGGCGGCGCGGGATTGTACTCCATTCCTAGCTGCGCTGCCTGGGCGGCGTCCGACCCATGAAGCAACCGCACGATCTCAAGACCGAACTCGATGCCCGCCGTTACGCCGCCGCCGGTAATCCGGTTCCTGTCGATGACCACACGTTGATCGACCGGCCTGGCCCCAAACGGCACCAGCGCCTCCATCGCGGTCCAGTGCGTCGTCGCCCTATATCCGCGGAGCAGGCCAGCAGCGCCGAGAACCAACGCTCCCGTACAGACGGATGTCACCCAGGCTGCCCGATCGGCAGTGCCAGCGAGATACGCCAATGTCTCGGCGTGCTCCATCAAGGCGTTCACCCCGCTACCGCCGCCGACAAATATCAGGTCAGGCGCCGTCGCACTGGCAAAGCTGTGGGTCGCCGGAACTGCGAAGCCAAGATCGCTTTTGACGGTCTCGCCATTCTGAGAGACCAGTTCGACCTTCGCGTCAGGCATCCTTGCCAACGCATCCATGGGGCCGGCGAGATCGAGATGCGTCAAGCCATCAAAGACGAGCATCGCAACGACAAAACTGCTCACAGCAAATTACCCCTTTCGTCCTACCATCATCAATTCAGAAGCAGCCGATCGTTATCGGCAGCAGTGCTCCCAAGCTTGGCAAAGCGCTCGAGCAAATCAGGAACCTGCAGTTTTGCTTTCTCGGCCCCTGATGCTTCAAAGATAATGCGTCCTTGATGAAGCATGACGATCCGATTGCCGTAGGCCAGCGCATCACGCATGCTGTGCGTTATCATCAAGGTCGTCAGCTTCAGTTCGCGGACGAATTGATCGGTCAAGGACAACACCGTGGCGCTCGCCTGCGGATCGAGCGCTGCGGAATGCTCATCAAGCAGAAGTATTCGCGAAGGGGCTAGCGTCGCCATCAAGAGACTGACAGCCTGGCGTTGCCCGCCCGACAACAATCCGACGCGATCCTCCAGCCGGCGTTCCAGTCCCAACCCCAGTTTGGCGAGACGCTCGCGAAAGGTCGCTTTTTCCGAAGTTCGAAGCGCACTGCGCATGGTTCGTCGCTGCCCCCTGCGCGCCGCGAGGGCAAGATTTTCCTCGATTGACAGAGACCCGCACGTGCCTGCCATCGGATCCTGGAATACGCGGGCGACATGGGGCGCCCGGCCATGCGCCCCCTGCAGCGTCGTATCCTTGTCATCGATGGATATCGTCCCCGCGGTGACGGAGACATCACCGGCAATCGCGTTAAGCAAGGTCGACTTTCCTGCGCCGTTCGAGCCGATGACCGTCACGAACTCTTCCTGGGCCAAGCTAAGTGTCACCCCGCGTAGCGCCTGCATCTCATTGGGCGTACCGCGCATGAACGTGACGGCGACGTCGCGAACCGAAATCATGATGGTGCCCCCTCCTTGCTGGATACCCGAAGAACAGCCGGGCCCGCTTTTCGACGCAGCGCTCCGCGCTTTTGCGACACGACGAACGCGACGGCGACCAGCAGTGCAGTCACCAGACGAAGATCAGATGATCGTAACCCGAGTATCTGCAGATTGAGCGCCAACCCGACGACCAAGCGATAAAGGATCGAGCCAAAGACACACGCGATCAATACGACCGGAATTCGCCGGGTCGGAAACAGCGTCTCGCCAAGGATCACCGCAGCCAGGCCGAAAATGATCGTTCCTGTTCCGACACCGACGTCCGCGAATCCGGCAAACTGGGCAAACAAGGCACCGGCAAGGCCCACAAGCCCGTTCGACATGGCGAGCCCAATATAAATATTGCGATCAACATCCACGCCATTCGCGCGTGCCATGCGAGGATTTGCCCCCGTCGCACGCATGGCCAATCCGCGTTCGGAAAGCAGGAAGATGGCCAGCAACGTGGCGACGACGATCGCCGCGATGCCCGCCACAGCTGCGCGCGTGACCGCATCGCTGAAACCCAGCGCCTCAAACGGCGTCAGCACCGTCGACTCCGCGATCAGGGGAACATTCGGCCTCCCCATGATACGGAGGTCGATCGAGAACAACGCAATTGTAGTCAAAATCCCCGCAAGGAGGTGCAACATGCCGAAGCGGCGGTTCAATACAGCTGTCGCCAGACCGCATAGCGCTCCAACGGCGAGCGCCGTGAGGGAGGCAAGCCAGGGATTATGACCGCCACTGATCAGTGCGGCGGCAACGGCGGCGCCGGTTGCAAAACTGCCATCCACCGTCAGGCAGGAAAATCGAGAACACGGAAGCTGATATACACGGCCAGCGCGACTATGCCGAAGATGGATCCGAGTTCTAGCGCGTTGAGGATTGCCAACGAACTCATGGTGCCGCCGCCTCAGTTCACGACATCGGCAGCGCGCGCGACAATGTCGGGCGGGAACGTGACCCCGATCGCCTTGGCCGTTCGTTCATTCAGCCGGATTGCAACCGTTTTGGCCTGCTGAACGTCGATCTCTCCTGGCCGCTCGCCCTTGAGGACGCGGACCGCAATGTCTCCCGTGGCACGGCCCACCTTGTACCAATCAAAGCCAGTCGCGGCGAGCGCCCCCCGCCCGGCCGCCGCCGATTCGGCGCTGAAGACGGGCACCTTGTTGGCAATCGCGATCTTCATCGCGGTTTCGGCGCCAGCCGACATGGTGTTATCCGTCGGTATGAAGATAACATCCACCTTGCCAACCAGATCGGCAGTGGCGGTACCGATTTCCGATGTGGCGATAACGTTCTGGTCGACGATCTGGTAGCCTCGTGCCGCGCCCGCCTTTGTCATCGCATCGACGGCGGCCCGCGAATTGGCCTCGGCCGGATTGCTCAGGATGCCAATCCTTTTTGCGGTCGGGATAATCGCCCGAATGAGGTCAAGTTGAGGCTCCACAGGCGTGAAAGAACTTACCCCTGTTACGTTGCCTCCTGGATGATCAAACTTTGGAACAATGCCGGCGCCTATCGGATCTCCAATGGCGCCAAACACGATCGGCGTTTTCGTCGTTGAACGTACAATTGCCTGTGCACTCGGCGTTGCGATACCGATGATGACGTCGGGCGACATCGAAACAAAGCGCTTTGCGATCTGCACCGCGGTTGCAACGTCGCCTTGCGCGCTTTCGTAGACGATCCGGGCCGCGGGTTCGCTATAGCCTGCGTCCTTCAGCACATCGAGGACGCCGCGCCGGACGTTATCGAGATCCGGGTGCTCGACGATCTGGGTGATGGCGATCGTCTTGCCGGCATTCTGTGCCATGGAAGCCGATGGCACGAACAGCAACGACAAAACACATATCCACCGATAGATCGTCTTCACCGCGTCTCTCCTGGTCCTATTTTGCGTTCTTGCTTGACTGCAACCTAACCACGGTAACATCAGAGCGCGACGGCGCGGGCGTCAAAAGACCCCCTTTTTGCGCCACCACTGTCATTCGGCCTGCCACGCTGCTCCATCCGACTCTCGGCAATCATCCGGCCTGCGCGTTCGTCCGTCTTCGGTTGCGCCAGAGTCCAAGACAGCCGCATCGCCTTCGGTCTTTAGTAACAGCGGTGACGAGCGACGTCCCGTCGCCGGCCTCTCATTGGGCCCCTCTCGTTACTTCGACGGCGATCTTGTCGTGGCCCCGCCGGTGACAGACGGCGGGGCATCTTTTTCCCACCGTCAGCGCCTGCAGCTTCGACCGAACAATCGGCCTGAGAGCCCTGCTGCGTTGCCGGCGGCGGATGGCAACGCTTGCCCGCAAAGGGGCTATTGGCTCGTATCCCGGAGAGTTTGCTTCAGCCACACGTAGAGCACCGGCGGCAGGATGATATCGGCACATAGAATGCCGATGATCGCCGGCGATGGCGCACCGTGGATTCCCCATGATACGATCCTGGCAACACCAGCCATAAGCAGGACCCCGAGCGTCGCGTTGATGATCGGCCTGTAGCGGCGAAGATCGGTCGCGGAGACCAGTAATGCGACCCCGAGCAGCGAGAAGGTAACCCCGTAGAAGCGGTTCTGGTTATCGATGGACGGGTCAGCAAGCATTGCTTGCGTAATGGGAGCACCGAGAATGGCATCGGCTCCCGGCCCCATGAAAAAATGCAAGGCAGACACGGCGATAAATGCAGCCGCCAATATCCGCAGGGTCAGAATGAACGCCTTCATTGGAGCAGCATCTCGATTTCCCGAAGAACGCGCGCGTCGGACCTGGAGAGGCTCCATTGTGCCGAGCTTACACTTTTGAAGAGACTCTCGAAGATCTGGATGACATTAAAGAACCAAGATCGATCAGATGCGCTGTACCAAAACTTCCGACTGCCCCTGGATTTTCCTGCAACACTGACTGGCCCGGCGTCGGGTCAGTCCCGGCTCGCAAGCGCCGTCTCGACCAGCGCGACCCAATAAGCGATGCCGGCAGGCAGCGCGTCATCGTTGAAATCGTATGTCGCCGCATGGAGACCCGCGCTCTCGCCGTTTCCAAGAAAAATATACGCTCCGGGTCGCGCTTCCAGCATGAAGGCGAAGTCCTCGGCAATCATGGTGGGAGCGACGTCGCCATCCACGGCACGCCCTTCAATCGTCGCCCTTTCAGCCGCCCGCCGAGCAAGCTCCGTTTGCTCGAGATGATTAACAGTCGCGGGATAGTGACGTTGATAGAAGACAGATGCTTTTGCATCGAAAGCGCTGGCGACGCGCTCGGCCAATAGGGTGAGACGGCTTTCCATCACATTGCGGACGTCCGCATCCAGGGTCCGCACAATACCAAGCAGGCGCGCGCGATCCGCGATGATATTATACGCGTCGCCTCCGACGATTGAGCTCACCGACAACACGGCGGGGTAAAGCGGATCGACGTTGCGCGATACCACCGTCTGCAATGCGGTAACGATGTGGCTCGCGACAATCACGGGATCAATGCATGCCTGGGGCCTTGCCGCGTGCCCGCCTCTACCCTCCACCTCTATCGTGAAATTGTCGGCGGCAGCCATGATGGGACCGCGTCTGATGGCGAATGCACCGACAGCGATACCGGGCATGTTATGGAGCCCAAAAACCTCGTCGAACGGAAAGCGCGCCAGCAGGCCATCGTCCAACATGACCTTGCCTCCGCTTCCTCCCTCTTCGGCAGGCTGAAAGATCAGCACAACCGATCCCGCAAAGTTCCGGGTAGCCGCCAGATATTTGGCGGCACCCAGCAAGATCGCCGTGTGCCCGTCGTGGCCGCACGCATGCATCAGCCCCGGACGCGTCGATCGGTATGGCGGGTTACCGAGCTCTTCGATCGGAAGAGCATCCATATCCGCACGCAGCCCGATTGCCCGTCCTTCTCCGCGCTTTCCCCGGATCTCCGCTACGACGCCTGTCCGGCCTACTCCAGTCTCGACCCGGTCACATCCAAAGCAGCGCAGCTTGTCGGCCACGATGGCTGCGGTTCGGTGCACCTCAAAAAGCAGCTCGGGGTGCGCGTGGAAATCTCTCCTCCAGGCGACCGCTTCGTTCGCAATATCGAGAATCACTCGCGAAATAGGCATGCCATTCCCTCATCCGTCCCGCTCACGTTCACCGGAAGACGGTCTGCACCGTCGTGAACTCCTTCAATCCCTCCATGCCGAATTCGACGCCGACACCGGACTGTTTGACCCCACCAAACGGTGCGCTGGGTTGGATCGCGCCGTGCTTGTTGATCCATACGGACCCACATTCCAGGCTTGTCGCCACATCCAGAGCCAGGCTGCGATCCGTGCCCCAGACGGAGCCGCCGAGGCCCATGCTGCTATCGTTGGCGTTGGCGATAGCGTCGGCTACGTGACGGTACGGAACGATCGGCAGCGCGGGACCAAACTGCTCGTTGTCGACCAGCTTGCAGCCGTGGCCGACATCCGCGACCAGCGTCGTCGGATAGAAGAATCCCGGACCATCGGCAGGATGGCCGCCGAACAAGATCCTGCCGCCGAGCGCACGCGCCTCGTCGACATAAGACGCAACGATTTCTAATTGCGGCTTGTTCTGCACCGGGCCAAGCATCGATTGCTCGGACAAGCCGTCGCCGACAATTACCGTGCGTGCATAGGCGCTGAGCGACTGGCAGACACCATTGAACAAACTTTCATGCACGTATAGACGCTTGAGGGCCGCGCAGGTCTGGCCGGAATTGATGAAAGCGCCCCAGAACAGCCCCTCCGCGATCGCATCGGGATTGGCATCCGGCAAGACAATACCCGCATCGTTCCCGCCAAGCTCCAATGTCAAACGCTTGAGGGTGGGCGCCGCCGCCGCCATCACCTTTCGGCCCGTTGCGGTCGATCCCGTAAAGGTCACCTTTGCGATCCCTGAATGACACGACATCGCAGCGCCGAGCGCGTCGGCTCCCGTCATCACGTTGACGACGCCCGGTGGCAGCACCTCATTCATCAACTCAACGAGCCGGATCGTGGACAACGGCGTATAAGGAGACGGCTTCACGATCACTGTGTTGCCGGCGCGTATGGCAGGGATAATGTGCCAGCAAGCGATCATGACAGGCCAGTTCCAGGGAGTGATCGATCCGACCACTCCGATCGGCCTGCGGTGCAACTCGATCTTTCCGTCCGCGTTGTCTTCCAGCACTTCGACCGGCAATTCGAGCTCGGCAGTGTAGCGGGTCCAGGCGATCGCGCCAACGATCTCGAAGCGCGAACCCATCCCATTGAGCGGCTTTCCCTGCTCGAGGGTCAACAGATGCGCAAGTTCCTCCGCATTAGCTTCGATGATGGCAGCGATCCGCCGGCATGCATCAGCGCGAGCTGCGCTGGACGTGCATTTCCACGTCCTGAAGGCCTTCGCCGCGGCCGCCACCGCATCATCAAGCTGCGCTGTCGACCCGACCGGCATCTGGCCAACGATATGGCCGGTGGAGGGATTCAAAACCGCCTGATAGTCGGTGGTGTGAACGTTCTCGCCATTGATGACTAGCGCGGCCGGTTTCATGATAAGGCTCCCCGTGGCAAATGCTCATGGCAATGGAAAGCACGGCACCGGGCTTGTCCTGGATGCAAACGCAACTCTGATTGGACAAACACGCAGTTTGGCCGCTGGGCGCTCAGTGCCCCGAAGACGGCCGATCACCAAAAGGGAGTGATGGTGAAAATGGACCGGCAGGATTTGTCGAACGATGAAGCCGCCATCCGGGCGTTACGACATGCGTCCAACACGGCGATCGCCGCGCGCAAGGCGGACCGCGCCGCCGCGTTCCTTTCGCAGGATGCGAAGATCGTCGGAAGCGACGGAGCGCTTATCGACGGTATGTCCGCGATGCAGCGGGCCTTCGAGAAGAGCTTTGCCGATCCCGACTTCCTGACATACCACAGGACGCCGCAATCGGTGACGGTTGCCGGATCAACGGCTGCGGAATCCGGGCAATGGCATGGCCGCTGGAAGGAACGCACCGTCGGCGGAGCCTATCTCGCGCGATGGAGACGCCATGTCGATGGCTGGCAGATCGTGGCTGAACTCTACATTCCACTCGATGGACCGTGACGGCCTCAGTCCTGCACCTCATTGAGATCGGCCAACACCTGCCCTCACAGGGTCGGGTTGAGCGCGCCCACATCGTTCAACGCGGCGACAAGCCTACCAGCGTCCGAAATGCGCATACCCGCGAGATTGATCCGGCCGGATGGCGCCATGTAGACCCCATGGCGGCTGCGCAAACTTTCCACCTGGGACGCGCTTAACGCCAGGTTCGAAAACAATCCGCGTTGATCCACCAAAAACGCAAGCCGCGGCTCGATGCCCGCCACAGCCTGCCGGACGTCGCGGATACGCGCGCACATGTCGACCAGTTCGCTGCTCCAGGAATGAAGGAGATCGTCGGATTGGAAGATGATGCGAACCAGTGCCGCGCCATGATCGGGGGGCATCGACCAGTTCGGGCGAGCGAGATTGGCCATTGTGTTGGCAATGATATCGGCACGCTCCGCATTGGGTGCCTTCACGAAAAGCGCGCCGGTCCGATCGCGATAAAGGCCGAAATTCTTGTCGCACGAGTAAGCGATCAACGCCTCGTCAGCCGCATCGAGTATCACGCGCAAGCCGGCGACATCGTCGTCAAGACCTCGCCCCAGTCCGTGATAAGCCTGGTCGATAAAGGGGACAAGGCCGCGCTCGGCAACTAGCCCGGCGATTTCCGTCCATTGCCGAAGATCGAGATCCGCGCCTGTCGGGTTATGGCAACTGCCGTGCAGCAGCACGACATCTCCCCGACCGGCTGTGGAAAGGGCCTCCATCATTTCATTAAACATGATGGTCTGCGTCGCGACGTCAAAATAGCGATACCAGGCCACTGTCGCGCTGCCAGCCTGAAAGACCGGCCCGTGATTGGGCCAGGTCGGCGCGCCGATCCACACACGCGAACTGGGCCGGGCCGCGGCGATCAGTTCGGCGCCAAGCCTGAGCGCCCCGCTGCCGCCAGGCGTCTGCAGGCCCCTGATGTTGGGCGCATAGTGTCCGACGATGATCGCCTGGAGCGCTTCCACGAACTCTACGTCGCCCTCCGGTCCAAGATAGGCTTTGGTGTCCTGCGTCTCGAGCAGAATACGTTCCGCCTCCTTGACCGCGCGCATCACTGGCGTCCTGCCGCTATCGTCGCGGTAGACTCCAACACCCAGGTCAATCTTGCCAGCACGCCTGTCCTCCTGAAACGCCTTGATCAGGGCAAGCAGGCTGTCGGGAGGCGGATTCTTGAGGTTCTCGAACATTGGCTCTCCGTTTTGATGGCGACGTGCGTTAGCAGCAGTCATACTCCACCCTGTCCGAGATGAAGTGCCAAACCGCCCTCTTTTCGCGACATCGCCCGGACAGCGAGCTCAGAACACCCGAGAGCCCCTGTAGCGTATGAATGCGATTGCCGGATACGGCGCTAGGCTCTGGCAAGGTACGCCTCAAGGGTCGGCGGATCTGCGGCCAGAAGCGGCTCCCGAACGGGGCAGCCCTCGAACGGGCTCGCTTCGAAAAACCAACGCCGTGAGGCCGGTAGCCCCCAAAGCTGCGATCGCCGCGGATCGGTAATCTCCCAGCGGATCGGCGGCGCCTCGACATCGATAAATTGATAATGCGTCGTGAACAGCTCGATCCGGTGCTGATCCGGGTCACGAAAATAGACGAACAGCGCGTTGCTGATGCCGTGCCGGCCGGGCCCTCTGTCGATTATGTCTCCCGCCTGCAAGCTCCCGCTGACATCACAAGCATGGATCAGCGTCTGGGCGTCGGGGGTCGTGTAGGCGAAGTGATGAAGCCGAGGCCCCCGACCATTGGTGAATACCAGATCATGCGTATTGCCCTTTCGCTCCAGCCATGTTCCCCAGAGATCATTCGAGGCTTCGGCTGCCGTATACTCGGCTACCCGAAATCCGAGATCACAGTAGAACTCGCTCGCGCACCGCACGTCGTGCGTTGCGACCTGAAAATGATCGAGGCGCTGCGGACTTCCACCTCTAAAACGGTGGAACTCCTGCACGCGTCTCGGCACGACATCCATTGAAGCGCAGAGTTCGATCCTGGCGCCAGCAGGATCGATGAACCTTATGGTCCGGCCCTGATACGGAACTTCACATTGCTCGATCGCCAGGTCTTGTCGATCGAGAAAATGTCGAGCCTTTTCGATCTCTTCGTCGTCACTCACGCGAAACCCGATGCATTCGCATGCCGGCGTTTCAGTGCCGGCAAGACGGATAACGAGGCTATGGTGCGTTGCCTCCTCCAGGCCGCGCAAATAGAGGCAGTCCGGCGTCTCTTCGGTGAGGACCAGTCCGATCACCCGGGTGTAAAAGTCGCGGGCGGCGCCGAGGTCGCGCGAGCCAAGCACGACATGACTGGCGCGCGTGATGTTGAACGGTGGTGTCTTGTTCCAGGCTGGCAACATTCGTTCTGCCTTTCGCGTGTGACGCTACCCATGTCCACTTGGCATGACCTCAACGGCTCCCGGCGGCGCGGTGGCTCGCTACATCCGACGGAGCACAGTCGAAGACCTTCCTGAAGCAGCGGTTGAAATATGAAATGTCGTTGAAGCCGCTCTCGTAGGCGACTTCGGCTACCGTGCCCCTGGATCTATGCCGCGGTTCGGCGAGCCGCTCGCGCGCATAATGCAAACGCCGGGTGCGGATCATCGAATTGATAGAGACACCGAGCTGTTCAAAGTCTTGCTGAAGGGTGCGCAGCGAGGCGCCGACCTTTCCCGCGAGCCATCGTGGAGTTAGACGTTCCTCTGTGAGGTGGCGATCGATCAGCATTTGGGCGATTTCGATGCGCGCGAGCTGCCGTTGCGTGGGACGGAACGATGATTCAGCCGCTCCGATTGAAAAGGCCTGGTGTATCGAGCTGAAGAACAACTCGCGGATTCCCTCTGCGCCGACAGGTCGCTCATCACTCGTCATCAGCTTCACAAGCAATGCCCGCAACACGACCGCCATCGGATCGGCCGCACCAAGCCGTTGCGTGATGGCGATCCCGGACGATGCCGTCGCGTACATCATTTGGCGAGGCAGATGCACTGAGAGATGATTGGAAAATCGGCCGTTGAAGCAGAACCGTGAGGGCATCAACGAGTCGACAAGTACGCAATCCCCTGGGCCGATGGTGGTTCGTTGGTCGCACTGTTCGATCCTGCACACCCCCTCGAGCTGCAGCAAGAGAAATAGATACTCGCCATAGTCCGTTCTGATCTCCTGATGGCCCCGCTCCACCCAGTCCAGGTCATTGGCGATGTGGGCTACTTCGATGCCGGCACCTCGCCGCAGTTCAACCTTTCCAACTACATGAGTCTTCCCGGACATGGCTTGCGGATGGAAGCGGCCGCAGACCGCACGCACGCATTCGGTCCATTCATGAAGCGTCAGCTTCTGACGGGCGCCAGGAAAAAGGGCGGATAACGTCGCCAAATCCATCTTTCCTCCTGCGGATGCCGCGCCTCAGCCGACCTGAAAGGACAACGTGGGCAACTCGTCCGGGCGCTTGACCCCATACTTGACGACCGGTCATTCGATTTACTTGGGGTGAATGAAACTCCAGGGCGAGGCTTCGCTACCCTGCGGCACGCTGACTTCGATGAGCACCGGCTTCTTCGTGCCGAGCGCGCCGGCGAGGACCGGACGCAGCGCCTTCGGGCTGTTCACGCGGTGCCCCTCGATGCCAAATGCCTTCGCGAGCTGCATGAAGTCTGGATTCTCGAGTGTTGCGCCGATGACCCGGTTTCCGAATCCGGTGCGTTGATCGCGGAGGACGTTCCCGTAGGCAGCATTATTGAACAGGATCGTCACCAGGCCGATGCTCTCCTGAGCCGCCGTCGCAAGCTCCTGGACAGCGAACATGAAGCCGCCATCGCCGGTGATCGAAACAACCGGCCGCTTCGGATGGGCAACCTTCACGCCGAGGGCCGTCGGAAAGCCGAAGCCCAGCGTTCCCTGATATCCTTCCGAGATGTAGGTGCGCGGCGCATAAACGGGATATCCGAAATAGGATGTAAAGCCGATTTGCGATACTTCGCCGACAAAAATGCCATCTCTCGGGAGGACCTCGCGAATAACGTCGAGGTACGCCATTTGGGGCTGGATGGCCTCGATGGCTGTACGTGTCTCGACCTTTGCCATTGCTATCGTGGCTTGTCGACTGGACAACTCGCTTGCGCTGGGCTTTCCGCCCTGTCGCCTGGACAATGTTTCAAACAACGCGAGGGTTGCGACCTTGGCATCACCTAAAACACCGACGTGTGGCCGCAGCCGCTGCATCTCCTCGGGATCGATATCGATCCTGATCAAGTGCGGTGCCGGCTCGGGCTGATCGATCAGTTTCATCATGCCGGTCCAGCGCATGTAGGGCATTTCCAGGCGCGATCCGATGCCGACTACCACGTCAATCTCAGGCCAAAGACGATGAGCGGTGGCGGACGAGATACCGAGAGGATGATCTTCGGCAACAATCCCGCGCCCACCGCGAAATGCCGCAACCGGCGCTCCCAGCAGTTCAGCCAGCCGGCGCACCACGTCGCTTGCGTGCTGCGCTCCACTCCCCGTCATGATCATCGGCCGCCGAGCATTCTCGAGCAGTTCAGCCGCCGCCTCCACTTGCGCAAGATCGACGGCCGATGGCTCAGGGAGGACTGCCCCGGCCGAACGTTGCACGGGAGCCCGGCTCGCCATCACGTCCCATGCCATCTCAATGGCAACAGGCCCCGGGCGCCCCGACAGCATTCGCTCAAATGCTTCGTTGACTACTGCCGGAGCATCTTCGACCCTCTCGATGCGGCTTGACCATTTGGTCAGCGAACGAAGGGTCGCCAGCTGGTCGGGTAGTTCATGAAGATGACCGCGGCCCTTACCCAGGAAAGTCGAAGGTATTTGGCCCGTAATGCAAAGGACCGGTGCGTTGCAGCCAAGCGCGGTACAAAGGGCGGCAGTCGTATTGAGAACGCCCGGGCCAGGCACAACTGAGAACACCCCCGGCCGTCCCGTCGACCGGGCATAGCCGAACGCCATGTAGCCACACGCCTGCTCGTGTCGAGCGCCGATCGTACGGATGCGGCTCGCTCGCTGCTGCAGTGCGTCGAAGAATGGATACATTTGGGCGCCGGGTAGCCCGAACAGGGTATCGACGCCGTTGGCGAGCAGACCTTCGACGATGGCCATTCCACCTGTGATTTCAGCCGTCGCGGTTTGATCGAGCATTTCCATTCGTCCCCCGTATTTCGTCGTCTGATCGAACTGAGCATTCCAGCGATTTCGCTCAAGATCCTAGGTCGAGATCCTCTCCCGCAGATCATCATGGTGCCTCGGCAAGTCCGACCAGGCAGGATAGCCGGCTACTTTCGGGGGTCCCCGCACGACAGGTCCGACGCTCATTTCAAAAGCAGCTACGTAGCTCGGCCACCACATCGCACCCATCTTGCGAAGGCATACGAAGTCTACTATTCAGCGACATGGCGAGAATGACAAAGAAACCACCTTTTGCGCCAACAGGGTTGAAGCGCGTCGTCTTCCTGGTGTACCCGGACCACCAGCCGCTCGACCTTGTTGGACCATTGCAAGCCTTCGCACTCGCAAATCGAGAGGGTGCTACTCCCGGTTACGAGCTCATCATCGCGGCCGGAAGCCGCGGTCGACTGGAAGCCTCGGTCGGACCGACCTTGTTGATTGAACACGGCCTTGAAGCATTGCAAAACGCAGACACCTTGATCATTCCAGGCGGCCCAGGTGTGCAGGCCGCACTGCGTGATACCAACCTCGTGAACGCAGTTCGTCAGGCCGCCAGATCGACCCGCCGCGTTTGCACCGTGTGCACGGGCGCCTTCCTGCTCGCGGAGAGTGGGGCACTATCAGGCAAGAAGGCAACGACGCACTGGCGAAACTGCGCAGACCTTGCCAGCAGGTTCCCTGACATCGACGTTCTGAACGATCCTATTTTCGTCCGCGACGGTGCAATCTGGACATCCGCCGGCGTAACAGCCGGGATCGACATGGCTTTGGCACTCGTTGAGGAAGATTACGGCCAGACCATCGCCGCTCGAGTGGCCCGCAATCTGGTTGTCTACTTGCGACGGCCGGGTGGTCAAGCACAGTTCAGCGAGCCTTTGGCCTTGCAGCAGCAATCGGGACCAGGTGATTATGGACGGCTGATGGAGCTGGTCGAGGCTTCCCTAAACCGGACATGGTCAATCGGCGAACTCGCAAGGACCGTGGGTCAATCGCCGCGAACCTTTCAGCGTCGATTTACGGAGGCATTCGGGCACGCGCCGGCCTCTGCGATAGAACGACTGCGCGTGTCCCGCGCAAGGCTAATGCTGGAAACCACAATGGCCACGCCGGCCACCGTGGCAGCAAGATGCGGTTTCCGCTCCCAAGAGCGAATGCGGCGGGCATTCCACCGGCAACTTGGCGTCACGCCGGGGTGGATTCGTGAGCATTTCGGAAAAGCGCCCTGAGCAATTCCAGTGACTCACGCATTCCGAGCACCCGCTTACGGTGGATCCGATTGACTCCCCTGCCTATCGATCTGGTATGGGCTTATGGACGCCGCCTGTCGCAAACCTGTCGAAAGAGAATCTGCGTATCGTCGAAGTGAGCAGAGCGCCATGACCCAGCCGAACAAACCATGGCGCTGTACTCAGCCGAATTCGCTTCGATGCCGCCGATCATGCGAGTCGCCTGCTCCGCGTTATTGCGCCGCCGGTCGGTCCGCTACCTCGCGACACGACCGGGCGTCATTCGCGGTTCGCAAGGCCCAAACGTGAAAGCGAACGATGCTCCGCGTTCTCCAGAATTTTGCCGACCACTTGTCCATAGCTCGAGGCGATAGTGACTTCTCCGAGGCCATGGCCGTAACGGCAGCCGCCCTCGATTTGCAGTGCTTTGCATACCTGGCACTGCCAAGGCGCCGGTCCGGAAAGCCTCACATCATTTCCACATATCCTGTTGCGTGGACCTCACACTATCTACATAGCCGCTACGAACGGTTAGATCCAATCATCGTTCGGGCGTTAGGCAGCCCGGAGCCATTCCGGTGGGGCGCTGGTCTTCCGATGCCAATTACGCCAGCACAACAGGCCTTTCTCGACGAGGCCTCCCAATTCGGGATCAAGTTCGGCTTCACCGTTCCGATCCATGACAACCAGGGTCCAGTCGCTGCGCTGACTTTTGCCGTGGACGAGGTCAGGCCGCAGTTTGACAGGTGCATTACCTCGAATGCACTCGTTCTTCAAACGATGGCGTTCTTCTTTCACGCACATCTCCGCCGCACGCTTCCTTCCGACCGCAATCTTGAGAGCGTGTCCCTTTCCCCACGCGAATGCGAATGCCTCGAGTGGGCCTCACAAGGCAAGAGCGCCTGGGAAATAGGTCTGATTCTCGGAATATCCAGGAACACCGCGGCCTATTACCTCAACAATGCGAAGCAAAAGCTGGGCGTTCGAACAGTTGTGCAGGCAGCGATGCGTTTTGCCGCTGCAAAAAAGAGAAGGCCGAATTAGGACGAGCTCCCCCTACAACTATAGGTAATGCCTGCACCGGAGATCTCCCGCTTTATGGCATGCCGGATAGACATGGAGGAAGCCTTGATCCAGCTAATTACTAAATCGCTGTATGGTGAGTTCTCCGAAACGCTCGCGGCGATGCATCAGCTCCGCTATCGCGTTTTCAAAGTCCGGATGGACTGGGACGTCAGTACCAACGGCGAAATGGAGATTGACGACTTCGATGCTCTTCACCCGGCATATCTGGCACAACTCAGCGAACTCGGGGAGGTACGAGGTTCGGTCCGCCTCCTACCGACCATCGGTTCGACCATGCTCCGCGATAGATTTTCGGTGCTTCTCGGTGGCCAGCCTGCTCCGTCTAGCCCCCGGATATGGGAAAGCAGCAGATTCGCGATCGATATTGCATCCGACGCGCCGAAGGGCGAGCACGGGATCGCTCGTGCCACCTACGAACTGTTCGCCGGGATGGTTGAGTTCGGGCTTTGGAAGCAGCTCACCGATATCGTCACCGTTACGGATATCCGGATGGAACGGATACTACGACGTGCCGGCTGGCAACTGAGGCGTATCGGCGCTCCTTGCGAGATCGGTAACACATTAGCCGTTGCAGGATGTCTCGGCATTTCGACTCAAACATTGGCAGAGCTTCGAAAGGCAGGCCGGCTCTCCGGCCCGGCTCTTTGGGTACCAGTGATTCCACCGCAGGCGGTTGGATCAGTCCAGATAGCGTGATGTGCAACTCGTTACTGCTGCAGGACAGCCACTACGTTTCGGCCTACTGGTGAGCCACACAATGACGGAAACTGGCAACACAAATAGCGACGGACGTATATCATCCACGGTCGCAATTAGCTTACAGCACCTTCGATTTGCGGTAGCCGCATGCGACAGCGGCAGTCTTCGACGTGCCGCAGAGGCGCTATCCGTTCAACATTCAGCGCTAAGCCGCTCGATCGCTCAACTCGAGATCCTCGTTGGTGCTGCGCTATTTGCTCGTTCAAGTGGTGGAGTGAAGCCGACCCCTGAGGGCCGGCGATTCCTCGGAAACGCGAGGCAAATTCTCGATCGTCTAGATGCACTCATAGGAACGGGCCTGGCTCACGATCGCAGCGGGACAGGTCATCTTTGCATCGGCATAAGTTCGTCAATCTTCACCGACCGTTTACGCACCGTAATACTCGACTTCAAGGTCCGATTTCCGTCAGTCAGACTAGCAATGCTCGAGCAATGCCGAGGACGCATTGCAACCACGCCAATGAAAGGCACGCCTGATATCGTTATTGCTCCCGGAGAACCGTTTGCGCTGGATAGCGGATCCTTTCCACTTTGGAGTGAACGGGTCCTTTTGTCGGTACCGCAATCCCATCCATTGGCAAGCCGCGACTTCGTCTACTGGACTGCTCTACGACACGAGACTCTCCTGTTGAGCGACCATGCTCTGGGAAGAGAGTTTGAGAGACTTCTAATCACCAAACTAGCCTGCTTTGTCGACCGGCCAAGGATCGAGTGGCACCATGTATGTCGAGACAACATCAGCTATCTCATCAGCATGGGCTTTGGCATCGGCTTCACCCTCGAGTCTGATGTCAAGGCAAGCTCTGGAGACCTGGCCCATGCAGAGATTCGCGATGGCATGGGTACGAGCCGGATTGGATTTTCCGCATTCTGGCGACCCGACAACGATAATCCGATGCTTGGCAACTTTCTTCAGTTGTTGACCGAGCACTATCCGTCGCCAGCGATTGGCGGATGAGCGCGACGCCTGAGCTTGGCGAATGCTCGGTCCGTTGCCATAAAGCGTGCCAGCATAGGCGCAACAAGCTTGGCCGGATCGACCTGTTGACCGGCTTGTCCGGCGACGGCCTCGGCATAGGCAACGAGATCGCGGTGCACCTGGGCTGGAAGCTCAGCCGTAACCCTGACCGGCTTGTCGTCAGGCAATGCTCCTATTCTAAGTTTGGGCATGCCGTTACCCTCCGTATGGCACAAGTATCAGGTCACGATTGACGAGAACGCGAACCGGGAAACCGGGTCGTACAGTCAAGGTAGGCTGGATGTTGAGACTGCGCCGAACGACTTGCTGTCCGGTTTGATTTAGTGAGTCGGATGCGCCGTGCCGCAATGCCTGGATAATTGCGCTGTCGTTGCTGTTGGTGTCCGAGCCGGCACCCAATTCGGTTCCGACCGCCAGAAACGTCGATAGTGCCGCAGCCTTGAATAGCTCACCCCAATGATTGTCGACCTGGTCTTCCAGGCCTGCATACCCGGCGGCGTCAGCGCCAGGCTGTCGCTCGAGAATGATAGAACGTCCATTCGGCATGATCAGCCGGGTCCAGACAAGCAGTACGCGGGACTGGCCGAAAGTGACCTGGCTATCGTAGACGCCGATCAGACGCGTTCCCTGAGGTACGAGCAGAAAGCGGCCGGTCGGCGTGTCAAAGATATTCTCGGTGACCTGCGCGGTGATTTGGCCTGGCAGGTCCGACCGGATCCCGGTGATCAGGGCTCCCGGAATGACCGTCCCGGCCTGTACGATATATGGCGAAGCCGGCCTGGTGACGCGGTCAGGGCTTACCGTGCGACGGTCCACAGCATCGTTCACGAAGGCAAGCTTTCGGTTCTGACCGTTCTGCCCAGATCCGTCTTCGCCAGTGCTCGTTGCGTTCGGTGGCACGACGCGGTCGCTTCCAGCAGCCGCAGCGTCGGGCGGTCGCACTTCTCGCCCATTGGTCGCGGCGAACAAATGGCTGATGCGAGCCGCCTCGGTCTCCTGATCCCGGCGCTGCTGTTCCGGATCACCGCCGATGGTCGGCGACTGTCCCTGGGCAGCAAGGATTGGTCGACCGAGGTCACCAGGGAGCGGCGGACCAAGCTGCGGGGTTGGTTGGCGCGGAACGCCAGCGTAGTCCCTTGGCAGCGCCGTAATGCCGTCGGCAACATTGTGATGGTCAGTGCTGTAGAGCTCATCGGCCGGCTGGCTTCGGGAGCGGTTGTTCTGCAGCGACCACAGGATCGCCCCACCGATCACAAGCAAGGCAACCGCGCTCCCTCCCGCCAGGACTTTCCGCGACAGCCGCGTCACGCGCGGATGCTCAGCCCTTAAGCGGAAGCTCCCGGACCGTTCTTCTCGTGTCTGCGGCGGCACCGCTTGCTCTTGATCGTCTCCCTTCCGGGTGTTCATGACGACGGCCTCCCGTCGGTCCTGACAATTCTGACCTTCTGCTGATGTTCACCGCCGAGCCGCAGTTCTGCTGCTGCGAACAGCCGATCGACGATCAACACGTTGCCATACGCGCGATAGTTGACGAGTTCTGTCTTGCCGTCAGGGCCGATGACGAAGAGCGGAGGCATCTCGCCTTGCACAATCCCCTGTGGGAATTCGACATAGACCTTACGACCATCGTCATACGCAGCAATCGGCCGCCAGGGTGGACTGTCCCCCTCGATGGCGTAGCGAGAGATACGCTGAGCCGCATCCGGAAGAGCGGGTTTCAAAGCGACTGAGCGCGATCGCTCGCGAATGGTTTCCGGGTAGTACCAGGCAACGGATGGCATATATGGCCGCTCGCGGGAGCGGAGCTCGATCATGTAGGTGCGCCGATCGGTATTGACGACAAGGTTGGTTTCGATCGATGCACGAGTCGGCTTGACCAGGATATGAACCCGGCGCGTGTCACCACTCCCGCTCTCTGTATCGCCCACGACCCACCGTACCGTGTCGCCTGCCGCGACTGGTCCCGATCCTGTCAGTTGCTCTCCCTCTTCGAGCGCAATATCCGTGATCTGTCCGGGTGCCGCGTACACCTGGTAGAGCGCGCCGGGACTGTAAGCGTAGATTTGCGCTGCGTTGAAATAGCCGCGCCTGCGCGGCTCGACCCTGGCAGCGCTGTTCGCCGTCTCCACCCGGCTCACGGGCTCAGGCTCTTCCTTCGCTCCCGACTTGCCGCCGAGAGCCGGCTTCCAGAGCGGTGGAACGTGAAGCGGTCGCGGTTTGTCGTCGAGAGACACCGGAGGCGCCGGCAACGGAGGAACTTCAGCGTCATAGCTGATCTCCGGCGGAATGTAGCTCGCGCACCCTCCGAGCACCGACGAGCAAAGGAGAAGAACTGACAGAATTGCTCGCTTCGATGTGACGAACTCAGACCAGGGCAAATTTAGCCTGCTGTGCGAGATGGAAAGTTTCGAATCAACGTCAGATGGCGTCTTGGTCATTGACCCAGCTCCTTTGACCAGCTGATGGCGCGGACATAGACGCCAAGGGGATTTTTGCGCAGACGCTCGGCATCGCGCGGCGTCTCAATCACGACGGTGAGAATCGCAGTCCAACGCTCGGTCGAGCTCAGCGAGCCGTTGTCGTAGATGCGCTCGGTCCATGCGACCCGAAAGCTTTCGGAAGACGCGCGAATGACACTCGAGACGTCGACTGAGATTTGGGCCTTGCCCAACCTGGCAAAGGGGTCGTTGTTACGCGCGTAATCATTGAGCGCTGCCGCGCCACGATCGGTCGTAAAATCATAGGCACGCAGCCAATTCTGGCGCAAAACAATGCCGTCGGCCGGCAGGCCTCTGACATCCTCGATAAAGCGGGCCAGATGATAGCTGATCTGCGCGTCTGTGGGCTGATAGTCGATGTTGGCCGGCGCAACTCGCTGGGCCTGACCGAGGTGATCGACTTCGACCACCCAGGGCGTGATCGACCCCTGGCTCGATTGCCAGACAAGGCCCCCGGCGAGGCCGGCAGACAGCATCAAGCAGCCGAATGCCATCAGGCGCCAGTTCCTGGCTTGCACACGCGCCGATCCGATGCGTTCGTCCCAAACCTGTGCAGCCTTTTGATACGGTGTGATCGGTTCGGGCATGCGCCCGTAGTGAACTGATGGTCGTTTGAACATCGATAATTGCCCCTGAGATCAAGTGATCGGTTTCAAGCAGTGCGCTTTCCAGGTTTTCGACGCGCCCCGCCGGACCGCATGGTGAAAGTGCTATTGGCTGCGTGTCAGCGCTCTCCCTCGGACAAATCCACGGAAGAGCCGCTGCCGCCATGGTCGCCTGAGCGGACGGCGTGGCTGGCTACTGAGGCACCATGCCGAATGGTCTGGGCGCGTTTCATGCGGCGCGCCCAATCGGGCTGCCCTTCAGCCGAGGTGCTCGCGGTCTCCCCTCCCGCTTGCCCACCCCCGCCGAACGCAGCCGCTGCACGACGCAACGGGCTCATCGCGGCCAGGCTACCCGCCTCCGCGACGCCAGTGAGGCCGCCGTTTCGATAGGCGGCGGATGCTCCGCTCAAAACCGCGCCGCCACCGCGCGCGGCGCCAGCCATCGCTCCGCCAGCAAGACCTGCTCCGCCGGCGGCCAGGCCTGCGCCGGCAGCGACAACACCACCAGCGGCAAGGCCTGTTCCAATCGCGGCGCCGGCGCCAAGTTGCGGTCCGCCAGAGACCAGGCCGTTTGCGATTCCGGGACCAAAGATGCCGAGGCCCAGCAAGGAGAGCGCAGCAAGGACCAAGGTCATCGCGTCTTCAATGGTCGGCTGCGCGCCGCCGAATCCTGCAGTGAACTGCGAGAACAGGGTCGATCCAATGCCGACAATGACGGCCAGGACCAGAACCTTGATCCCTGAAGATATGACGTTACCTAGGACCCGCTCTGCTGCGAAGGCGGTCTTGCCGAACAAGCCAAAGGGAATGAGCACGAAGCCGGCGAGCGTCGTGAGCTTGAACTCGATCAGGGTGACGAAGAGCTGGATTGCCAGAATGAAGAAGGCCAGCAGGACCACGACCCAGGCGAACAGGAGAACGACGATCTGGACGAAGTTCTCGAAGAAACTGATGTAACCCATCAGGTTGGAGATCGAGTCGAGCAGCGGCCGGCCGGCGTCGAGGCCGACCTGAGCGATCTTTCCCGGTCGCAGGAAATCTGCCGCGGAGAGGCTTGCGCCGGATGCTTTCAGCCCAAGGCCGGCAAAGCTCTCGAAGACGATCCGCGCAAGGCTACTCCAATTGCCGATGAGATAGGCAAAGACGCCCACGAAGAGCGTCTTCTTGACAAGGCGCGCGATAATGTCCTCGTCCGTCCCCCAACTCCAGAACAACGCGGCGAGCGTGATGTCGATCGCCGCAAGCGTCGTTGCAAGGTATCCGACATCGCTGCCCACCAGCCCGAAGCCGTTGTCGATATAGCGCGTGAACGTTTCCAGGAACTGGTCGATGATCCCCGTACCAGTCATGGCTTGCTCTCCTCAGGTATCGCCAGGGGCGGATATCCCTGCGAGATGCGGCTCTGATCCTTTGGAGCGGGCGCCACGCCGGCGGCGGAATCATCGTCGCCGCGAACTGCGGCACCATCTTTCTTGCCAAAAAAGCGACGGCGGTTTTCGGCCCAAACTTGCTTGCAATGCTGATAACCTGCCGCTTCCTCCGCCGTGACGCTGCGGCAGCGTGCGAGGTCAGAGCTACCTGTCGTCTGCTCCGCCTTCGGTGGCCGCGGAGTATCGTCTCCACCACGAAGCTGAATGGTGCAGGCTGCAACGACCAATACGCCAATTGTCGTAAGCAGCGACGCCTTGAATGCCCTGACATCAGTCATTAGTGGAACATCCGCACGTCCTGGGATTGATAGCCCTGCCCCGGTGTCAAAAACCGTCGGAGCTGTTCTCGGCCCTGATCCTGGGCCGCAGCGCGCTGCGCCGCTTCAAGGCTCTGTGCCCTGCCCTGTGCGGTCACGACCGCGGTGAGGTCGGCAAGCTGCTGCGCGCTCAACGCGAGAATCTGGTTGCCGGCCTGCGTTGCCTGCAAGGCACCGCTGGCGCCCTGGCTTGACGTTACGAGTGCTGACGTCTGGATGCGATTGGTATCGAGGTTGCCAACGATGCCGGCCTGAACCCGGAGTGCGTCTTGCGTCGCGGCATAGGAGTTCTGCCACCGCGATTGAGCGTTAGAGATCAGCAACTGGTTCGACTGGCTGCTGATAGCTGGCGCATAGCTCGTCGAGAAGGCGCGATCAATTTGCTGGACGTCGTAGGCGATGCGCTGGGCCTGGGCCAGCAATTGCTGGGTCCGCTGGATCGAGGATTGCAGCTGCTGTAGCGATGAATACGGCAGATTTGCCAGATTCCTTGCCTGATTGATCAGCATCTGCGCCTCGTTCTGCAACGAGGTGATCTGGTTGTTGATCTGCTGGAGCTCCCGCGCGGCGGTCAGGACGTTCTGGACGTAGTTGTTGGGATCAAAGACGATCAGCGCCCGTGCGGGCACCACGACACCAAGCACCAGCGCGATGGTGCCGGCGGCCACCAATAGGCCAGGACGCCTCATAGCGATTTCTCCAGATTGTTGAGATTGGGGATCAGGTCGGTGGCCCAGGCGACACCACGGTGCTGGAGCCAGGCCGGCACGAAGCCGTCAGGTCCATGTTCTGCGAGCAGCTGCGCGATGGTAGCCTGGTCTGTCTTGGACGAGGCTGCGGTGAATGCGAGTGCAACCTCACCAAGGCCAAGCTCGAACATTCGATTGCCGCGGCGGGACTGGCAGTAGTAGTCGCGCTTTGGTGTTGCCCGGCTCAGAAGCTCGATCTGACGGTCATTGAGCCCGAAGCGACGGTAGATCGCCGTGATCTGCGGTTCGACCGCCCGTTCGTTCGGCAGCAAGAGGCGTGTTGGGCAGCTTTCGATGATCGCCGGTGCGATCGCGGAGCCGTCGATGTCCGAAAGTGACTGGGTCGCGAAAATCACGGACGCGTTCTTCTTGCGAAGCGTCTTCAGCCATTCGCGAAGCTGGCCGGCAAAATCCTCGTCTTCCAGGGCAAGCCAGCCTTCATCGACGATGAGGAGGGTCGGCCGGCCGTCGAGGCGGTCCCCGATACGATGAAAGAGGTACGCCAGCACGGCAGGCGCTGCGCTCGTCCCGATCAACCCTTCGGTCTCAAACGCCTGGACCGACGCTTCGCCAAGTCGTTCGAATTCGGCATCAAGCAGACGCCCGGACGGACCGCCCAGACAATAGGGTTGCAAGGCACGTTTCAGGGGGTTCGATTGCAGTAGAACTGACAGGCCGGTCAGGGTGCGTTCCTGCATTGGCGCCGAGGCGAGAGACGTCAGCGCCGACCACAGATGATCCTTGACCTCCGGTGTGATCTCGACCTTTTCCCGCGCCAGGATCGCGCCGATCCATTCCGTGGCCCATCCGCGCTCCGCCGAATCCTCGATCCAGGCCAGCGGCTGCAATGCAACGGCTCGGTCGCGTTCGTCGGACAATGCGCCGCCGAGATCGTGCCAGTCGCCGCCCATGGCGAGCGCAGCCGCACGGATCGAACCGCCAAAATCGAAGGCGAAGACTTGAGAGTTGGGATAACGGCGGAACTGAAGCGCCATCAGTGCGAGCAGGACCGATTTGCCGGCGCCCGTCGGTCCCACCACCAGGGTATGACCGACATCCCCGACGTGGAGCGAGAACCGGAACGGGGTCGACCCCTCGGTCTTGCCAAACAGAAGCGGCGGCCCCTTGAAGTGCAGATCCCTCGCCTCGCCCGCCCATACGGCCGACATCGGAAGCATGTGGGCGAGGTTGAGGGTCGAAACCGGTGGCTGCCGCACGTTGGCGTAAACGTGCCCGGGCAGACTGCCTAGCCAGGCTTCGACGGCGTTCACCGTCTCGATCATGCAGGTGAAATCGCGGCCCTGGATAACCTTCTCGACCAGGCGGAGCTTTTCGTCGGCAGCGTTGGGATCGACGTCCCACACGGTGACGGTCGCAGTGACAAAGGCCTGTCCGGCCTGGTCCGCCCCCAGTTCCTGCAGCGCAGCGTCGGCGTCCATCGCCTTGTTGTGGGCGTCGGTATCGAGCAACGTCGACACCTCGTTGGTCATGACCTCCTTGAGAATTGCGCCGATGGATTTTCTCTTGGCGAACCACTGCCGGCGAATCCTGGTCAGCAGCTTGGTGGCATCTGTTTTGTCGAGCATGATCGCGCGGGTCGACCAGCGATATGAGAATGCCAGGCGATTCAGATCGTCCAGAATTCCCGGCGTCGTCGCGCCCGGAAAGCCGACAATCGTCAAAACCCGGACGTTTGCTGAACCCAGCATCGGCTCGAGCCCGCCGGTCAGCGGCTGGTCAGCCAACAGCGCGTCAATGTAGATTGGAATTTCTGGCACCCGAACGCGATGACGCTTGGTCGAGATCGTCGAATGCAGATAGGTCAGCGTGTCCTGATCATCGAGCCAGGCGCATTCAGGCATGAACCCTTCTACGAGTTGCAGCACGCGGTTGGTTTGATCGACAAACCCGCGGAGCACCTCGCGCGCGTCCGCTCCAGCGGTGCGATCGCGGCCCTCATAGAGCAATCGCTCTGCCCTCGCGGCCCCTTCCTCCGGCGGCAGGTAGAGGAAGGTCAGGAAATAGCTGGACTCATAGTGGGCGCCGGCCTCCTCGAACTGAGCTCTGCGCTCGGCGTCGACCAGTGCGGATGCGACATCCGGAAAGATGTCCGTCGGGTAGGCGCCCGCAAAATGGCGCTGCGCCTCAACGAATACGGCCCAGCCTGATCCAAGTCGGCGCAAGGCGTTGTTCAGTCGGCCGGCAACGGCGACCAGTTCAGCCGGCACTGCGCTGTCGAGGTCAGGTCCCCGGAACTTTGCCGTCCGCTGGAATGAACCGTCCTTGTTCAGGATGATGCCCTTGTCGACCAGGGCCGCCCAGGGCAGGAAGTCGGCGAGGCGCGCGTTGGAATGGCGGTATTCGGCAAGGTTCATCATGACAGAGAGCTCAGGCGTTAAGATGGCCGGGAATGCGCAGGTGTCGGCGCACGACATCGACGAAGGCGGGATCGCGCCTGGCGGCCCAGACGGCGGCCATGTGGCCGATGAACCAGAGGACGAGACCCGCGATCCACATCCGCAGTCCAAGCCCAAGGGCCGCCGCAAGCGTGCCGTTCACGATCGCGACCGACCGCGGCGCGCCGCCCATCAGAATTGGCTCAGTGAGTGCGCGGTGAACGGGCACGACAAAACCTGCGACTGGTTCATCCATCAGATCACCACGCCGCCGCCAAAGGAGAAGAACGACAGGAAGAAACTCGAGGCGGCAAACGCAATCGACAGACCAAACACGATCTGGATCAACCTGCGGAAACCACCGGACGAGTCCCCGAACGCGAGCGTCAGTCCGGTGACGACGATGATGATGACAGCGATGATTTTAGCGACCGGCCCCTCGACCGATTGCAGGATCTGATTGAGCGGCTGTTCCCACGGCATGTTCGAGCCAGCCGCCCATGCTGACGACGTCATCAAGAGAAACAAACCGGAGGCAGCGAGTGATGCGGCTTGCCGAAGAAAACGAGAGTCCAAACGCATGTCAGTCTCCTGCTGATGAAAGGCTGTAGTCGCCGGCGGCCCCAATGCCTGAGACGGTGGCGAGCTCGACGAGGCGGCGATCGGCCCCCCGACCCGCAAGAACCGCGACGAGGTTGATAGTCTCGGCAATGAGTGCGCGCGGAACAGTGATGACAGCTTCCTGGATGAGTTGCTCGAGCCGCCGCAGCGCGCCGAGCGCGGTGCCAGCATGAATGGTCCCGATGCCGCCGGGGTGACCGGTGCCCCAGGCCTTGAGCAGGTCGAGTGCTTCGGCACCGCGAACCTCGCCGACGGGAATGCGATCAGGGCGCAGTCGCAGGGAGGAGCGGACAAGATCCGACAGTGTGGCCACACCGTCTTTTGTTCGCAGCGCTACAAGATTGGGCGCCTTACACTGAAGTTCGCGGGTATCCTCGATCAGCACGACGCGATCGGAGGTCTTTGCGACCTCGGCCAAGAGCGCATTCGTCAACGTTGTCTTGCCAGTCGAAGTCCCGCCGGCGACGAGGATGTTCTTGCGAGCGGCGACGGCGCTCTTCAGGATCCTGGCCTGCTCCGCGGTCATGATCCCCTTGGCGGCGTAGTCGTCGAGCGTAAACACGGCGACCGCGGGCTTGCGGATCGCGAAAGCAGGGGCTGCAACGACCGGCGGCAAGAGACCTTCGAAGCGCTCGCCGGTCCCGGGCAGTTCGGCCGAAACCCGCGGCGCGCCGGCATGCACCTCGGCGCCTACATGATGCGCGACCAGGCGAACGATACGCTCGCCGTCCGCCGCTGACAGAGTTTCACCTGTATCAGTCAGGCCACTCGACAACCGGTCGATCCACAACCGCCCATCCGGGTTGAGCATTACCTCGATGATTGATTCATCTTCGAGATAGCCGGCAATCGCCGTACCAAGCGCGCTACGCAACATACGCGCGCCACGCGAATTCGCTTCCGATTGAAAGGAATGGATTGCCACCGTCGCCCCCACCGAATGAAGGCGTCCACAGAGGCCCTCAGATGGGATTGATTAGAAAAGGCACCAATGGACCTGGCGCAACAAGCGGTTTCGGTGATCGTAGACCGGCGTAGAAAGAGAAAGGATCGGCGAGATAGTTTGTCTGCAGAACCCGATCAGGTCTCACCCGGCTCTACGCGGCCGATATCTTCCGGAATTTCTCGCAGAAAGCTTTGCCCCTTTTGCAAACGGCGCCCGAGCGCCTCGACAAATCCGTCAAAGCGCTCCCTGCCCTTTGCCTGCGCGGCCGCCTGCGCATCGTTCGGCAATGGTGGGGTGATCGTCAGCCAGAAGCGGATGAAGAGGGCCAAAGTCTCGGCCGTCAAACCAACGTCACGCTCCAGCCTCTGCACCTGACGCGACAGCCGATCGAGGCGACGGGTGAACGCTGCCTCCCGCCTGTCCGCTCCGTCTGGTGACAGAAATGAAGCGACTGCCGCTTCAATGATTGCAGACCGGGAAAGCTTTCTTCGATCGGCGAGCTCCGAGATCTGTTTCAAAAGCTCCGGGGGAAAGTATACGTTCATCCGGTCGCGCATATCGCCTCAGAGCTCCATACCGTCATTCGGGTCCATGGCGACCTGACGCGCGACGCCGCGCATCCGCTGACGCATAAGTCGAGACTGGCGGACCGCATCCTCGTCGTCGTCAAGAACGGCGGCAAATTCCTCGGCTGGCGTCGGCTCGGTGGTCTCCTTGACGATCGCGACGTGGTCGGGGAGTTCGGGCTCGCGGCGGAGGCCGCTGTTCGCCGCGTCTTCCCCTGTATGCTCCTTTTTGTCGGTCGGACCAGTCGCCGGATTCGGCGTTTCAAGCGTTGACCATCCGTCCGCTCGCGATGATCGACCAGACGACGCCGGGTCGGGCGGCGGCAAGATCCGCTCGGTAAACCGCTGATCCTCATAGTAGCGCACCTTCTTCGCCCGAATCGGCGGCGCGCCCGCCACCATGACGATCTCGTCCGTCGGCGGAAGCTGCATCACTTCACCGGGGGTGAGCAGTGGTCTCGCAGTTTCCTGTCGTGAGACCATGAGATGCCCCAGCCATGGGTTCAGCCTGTGCCCGGCATAGTTCTTCATCGCCAGATCTCCGTTGCCGTGCCCAGCGCGTCGGATACCCGCTTGGCGGTCCGCTCGTCGTTGGTCGCGAAGCTGACGCGGACGTGGCAGTTGTCGAGAATGGCATTGTTGGGCCCATAAGCCTTCTCGATCTGATTGAGCGATTGCGCGATCAGGAAACTCTTGATGCCGTACCCCGCCATGAAGGCGAGCGCGGATTCGAAGAAATCAAGCCGCCCCAGCGCTGGGAACTCGTCGAGCATCATCAGGACACGATGCCGGCGGTCGCGGGCGTGCAGGTCTTCCGTCAGGCGCCGGCCGATTTGATTCAGCGCCAGGCGGATCAATGGTTTGGTCCGTGAGATATCGGAGGGCGGCACCACGAGATAAAGCGTCGTAGGGCTGGCATCGGCGATCAGGTCGGAAATCCGCCAGTCGCACCGGGAGGTCACCCGGGCCACGACGGGATCACGGTAGAGCCCCAGGAACGACATCGCGGTGGAAAGGACGCCGGAGCGTTCATTCTCCGATTTGTTGAGGAGCTCGCGCGCGGTCGAGGCGACCACGGGATGAGCGCCCTGCTCGCCAAGGTGTGGCATGGTCATCATCGCCTTCAACGTGACTTCGATTGGCCGCTTTGGGTCGGAGAGAAAGGCGGCAACCCCGGCCAGGGTCTTGTCCGCCTCAGCGTAAAGGACGTGGAGAATGGCGCCGACCAGGAGCGAATGACTGGTCTTCTCCCAATGGTTCCGCTTGTCGAGGGAGCCTTCGGGGTCGACCAGGACGTCGGCGACGTTCTGGACGTCGCGAACCTCCCATTCCCCGCGCCGGACCTCGAGAAGGGGATTGTAGGCTGAGGACTTTGGGTTCGTCGGGTCGAACAAGAGGACCCGGCCATGACGCGAGCGGAAGCCGGCTGTCAGTTGCCAGTTCTCTCCCTTGATATCGTGCACGATGGCCGAGCCCGGCCAAAGCAGCAACGAGGGAACGACGAGGCCGACACCTTTGCCCGACCGGGTGGGTGCAAAACACAATACGTGCTCCGGTCCGTCATGCCGGAGGTAGCCGCGGTCGAGCTTGCCCAGCACGACGCCATCCGGACCGAGAAGTCCGGCCGCTCGAACCTCTTCCGTATCAGCCCAGCGCGCCGAACCATAGGTCTCGACGTTCCTGGCCTCGCGCGCCCGCCAAACCGACATGCCGATCGCCACCGCGATCGAAGCGAAGGTCCCCGAGGCCGCGATGAAGGCACCTTCGACGAACACCTGAGGCGCATAGGCGTCATAGACGAACCACCACCAGAAAAAGATTGGCGGGTAGTAGACCTTGAAGCCCAACAGTTCGAACCAGGGCCGCCCAAGCTCCGGCTGCCAGGCGAGCCGCCAAGCCACCCACTCGGTTGCTCCCCAGGTGGCCAGCATGACGATCAGACCGACAACGATTACCTGTCCCCAGAGGATTTTGCTTCCAGACATCCCGAACGCCCTTCCGCAACGGAGTTGGAGAGATTGCTAGAGGCCGAGGTCGCGCTTCCGACCAAAACTCCATTCGATACCGCCGCCGTCCTTCACGACGCCAGTGACGTGTTGGCCGAGTCGTCTTTCGAGTTCGCGGGACCAGGGCACGAGCTGAAAGCCAAGACTGTCGTCGATCATCGCGAAGCGTCCCGAGGCGAGCGTCATCCGCTGGCGATACGTGCCGGCCACATGCTCCCCGGAGGCGGCGTTCACATGAGGCAGGCCGGTGTCGGCCGAGATTTTTGCTGCCACCTCGTTCAGTTCGCGCCGCCGCAACGTGTCCAGGAGGTCGCGCTGCAGGATAACGCGTTGGCCCTGCCGCCGCGCCAGACCTTCCTGCACAAGATGCTCGGCGCGGGCTTCCATGGCATCGCGGACCTCGCGACCGAAGCCGCCCATCGCGAGCGGCATCGGATATCGCTCGACCAGCCGGTGGTCGAGCCAGGTGGCCCCTGTTGCAGTCAGCTGCCCGCCGAGATCGAGATCGGAACGAATTGCGAGCGCCAAAGTGGGGCGCGGATCTCCGGCTTGACCGAAGCGCCGGACTTCGACGATACCGCCGGCCGGAGGCGCATGTTCGAAGGCTTCGATTCCGCGGAAGCGGACGTGGTGCGCGTGTCCGTCTGTTCCGTCGATCAGGGCGTAGGCCTCACCTGTTAGTTCATCGTGCAATCCCCGATCGACCAAACGTCCGATGATCTGGGACGTCGGCTGTCCACCTTCGATGACGTAGTCGGAAACGCCGCGGGCTTCCCCACGCTCGGTAAAGGCGCGGTGCATGGTCTTGATGATGTCGCCGCGCATACCGAGGTCGCGCAAGCCACGCTCGGCCTCGAGTCCTATCATCCATTCCCCTGGCGCGGCGGATGCGGCAAGACCCATCCTCTCGAGGTGCTGAAGGCGGCCAATCATCAGGCGCCTGATTTCAGGATCGAACGGTCCGGGGTTCTCGGGGCGCAGGTCGATGGCGCCGGTGTCGTCGGCCGCCAGCCGGATCTCCCGATCGAGCCGCGTCCATCGCTCTGCGGTGACTTCCCTCTCCAGCGAATTGCGGATTTCATGCTCCGGTTTTGGGCCCAGTTCGATCGCGACCAGTTCCTCGGCGCGTGAGCGCAGCCCCCGGCTGATGTAGTCCCGGGAGATCACGAGATCTGCCCCCTCCTCATGGGCTCCCCGAACGAGAAGATGGACGTGCGGGTTATCCGTGTTCCAGTGATCGATGGCCACCCAGTCGAGCTGCGTGCCAAGATCAGCCTCCATCTGTTTGGCGAGGTCGCGGGTGAAAGCCCTAAGGTCGGTCAAGTCGCTGGCGTCCTCGGGCGAGACGATGAACCGGAAATGATGGCGGTCGCCCTCGCAGCGTTCAGCGAATGCCGTACCGTCGGCACGGTCGCTGCCGGCATCGAACATCTCGGCCCTCTCGCTGCTCCGGGTGACGCCATCGCGCGTCAGGTATGAAAGATGGACGCTCAGTGCTGCTGAGCGGAAGGCTCGTCCCTTGTGGCGAACCACGCGCGCCTTCACCAACACGCGCCGTGTCGGGCTGAACAACCGGCTGCGACTAAAGGCGAGCCGGCCGCGGCCAAACGACGAGCGTCCATAGGCCACAGAACGCCTGCCAGCCATAGCCTGACCCGAGGTGTGTCCGGCTTTCTTCGCGGCACGCAGCACCTGGTTGATGAAGCTCTTCGGCTGGGGCGCGCGGGTATTGCGGATGCGCCCGGGCCGAACGCGCAGATCGCTGTCGCCTGCGGTCATGGCCAGGCCCCCCAGCAAGCAAGAGCGCACACCGTGCCGAAAACGCCTTTGATTGCATTCACCAAAATCCAAAGCGCGGCACGCGCCCCGACCGACCGGCACGCCGGAGCCCAAGCCATGTCAATGGCTTGCGGTTCGACCGGCGAGCCCCTTTTATCTCGCCGTCCTGCTGTCGTGCCTGCCCACTGCCCTCGCCCCTCCGCCAGTTCTATTCTCACCCACGCCACAATGCGCCAGACTACTCTCATCATCACTACGACGCTCCAGCCCGCGATCGCACAACAAACAGACCATCGCCCTGGGACATGATTGCAGTGGTCCGACGCACAGGAGTCACGGTCGATCTGCTGTTCGAAGGACGCATGGTCGGCACAAGCCGTGCGACGAGATTACGTTCGGTCCGCACGGCAAATAGCGGAGCTTTCGTCCAAGGCCGCGTACGAACGTCCGTTGCCGGCGTCGTGTTGCAAGGCTCTCGGCCCGCAATCAAAGGAGCAAGCCTTGTCACATAGATTTGCGTTTCCGCAGGTAATTGCCGGCCGGCGAGATGCTCGTCATAGCGGGCGGGACCGGCATTGTAGGCAGCCAGAAAACCCGGTGAACCGTATCGATCGTACAATTCCCTCAAATAGGCTGCGCCAGCGAGAATGCTGGCGCAGGGATCGAATGGATCTGAACCGAGATGGTAGCGAAGGCGAAGCTCGGACCAGGTCCCGGGCATGATCTGCATCAAACCCATCGCTCCCTTCGGCGATCTGGCGCGCACGTCACCATCACTTTCAATTCGCAAAATTGCGTTGATCCAGTGCTCCGGAACGCCAAATCGGAGGGACGCTTCCGAAATGAACGCCGCAAAGGGACCGTCTGCAAGGGGGCGACCTTGATGCGACGATGAGACGCCCTCCGTGCAAGCGTTTTGCGCATGCGCCGTCGCAAACGGCAGTATAGCGAGAGCAATGCAGGCTAACGTCCCGAATATATGAAGGCATGCCGCCGTTCTCGCGGCCGTCCAGGGTGAAGCTGCTTTGCGCCGGCCTTGCGGCCGCCCTGGACAGCCGCTGCGCGCGACGGCATTGCTGACCCAGGTCGGGACGGAGGAATGGTGCAGCCACCGATCGAACAGAGGAATGGCTGGTCGACAGCGGGAATCAGGCACGATCACTCCTCCCGGGTCCACACTGGAATCGCACGGCCGAACACGGCCGACGACGGCACCACTCCGAAATAACGGCCATCAAGGGAATCCGCGGATTGCCAGTTCATGAGAAAGAGTTCGCCCTCCCCGACGACGTCGCAGCCCTCCCACGCAGGTAAGCGCCGGCCGCGGCTGTCAAGCTCCCGCGCTTCACCCATTTCAATAGCGTCGACCGTTATCGTGAACCCGTGCCGGCAGACGGTTTGCCCGGGAAGCGCCAAGACACGCTTCAGCATCGGCACCCCGATCGGCAAATAGCCGTTGAGATCGAGAAAGGTTGCGAGCGGTTCAGGCGGTCGGACGGCGACAAGCTCGGTAACGTATCGCTTGTCCGTCGACTGCACGCGATAGAGGCCCGGCGGGACGCTTTGCGAGGCGTTCCAAACATAAGCTGGGAGCGGCTCCGTGATAATCGAGGCGATGAGCGTGGCGACGCCGCCAGCCATGCCGGCGAGTGTTGAACATCGGGCAGTCATGGCGCCACCCGCTGCCGATGAAGCCACGCCTGGTGGCGCGACCTTGTATAGGCGCGTGGAGTTTCGTTGACAGAGAGACGGTTGTGGACGTGATGCCAGTAGTCGGGCGCGGCGTCCGCGGGATTGATTCCAAGCGCCTCTACGCCGTCGATCAGTTGCAGCACCCGCTCGACCTTCGGCCAGCCCGAAAGCCGCAGCAGGATTTCGCCGCCGGGTTTCACATACGGAACTGTTGAGCAACGCTGCCCTGGCTTGACCGCGCGCAGAATGTCGATCCGCGACACGACCGTCCCAAAGTCGTTGGAGGTCCAGCGGACAAAGGCAAAGATGCTGCCGGGGACGAACGACAGGACGCGTCGATGGCCATCCAGGTTCTTCTCGTCGACAGCGCGGCCAAAGCGGATCCGGTTCTCGATGCGCTTCTCGAGCCACAGGACCTCGACCTGCGTGAGATCGCTCATGCATCTCTCCTGCGTTCCAGATGCTCGACGAATTGGATGATCGGGCCCAACTGCTGTGCTGCGTTCACACGCCTCAGCCGCGGCGTGGTGGAGACGCTCGTGCTTTCTTTCGCACCTGGACCAAGCCGACAATTCCCAACGGGACGGATCGCGCGGTCCGTTAGAAGAAATCCGAAGGATTTCAGGTTAGGAAAGTTACGGAGGCTGGAATTCCCGAGAGAACAGATACTTAAGCCGGTTTCTGGTCCCCGATAGCACGAGGATCCGGTCCCCGATGGCACGAGGGTTGTGGTCCCCGATAGCACGAGCTGATTCACAGGTTATCTCCACTCGGCGGCAAGAGACCGCGCTTGCGCAAGCGGTGCGTCAGCGGATCAACGAGAACGGGTGAGAAGTTCAGACGCTCGACGCCCCGCCTGTCATGGGTGATCACGAGCCGATAGCCGGGCAGCGTCTGCCGCCGGACGATTTCGCGCAGGTCGTAGGCAAAATGCTTGAGCGGCGACAGGCTGCCGGACTTGGTGTGCAGGTAGAGAAAATCGAAACTCCAGCCACCGTCCTGATGACCGCCGTGCTTGCGGGCGAGCCGATAGAGCCAGCGCTCAAGTC
Organism: Bradyrhizobium tropiciagri; assembly: GCF_001189845.1. Taxonomy (GTDB): domain Bacteria; phylum Pseudomonadota; class Alphaproteobacteria; order Rhizobiales; family Xanthobacteraceae; genus Bradyrhizobium; species Bradyrhizobium tropiciagri. The sequence continues at coordinate 207,898 of NZ_LFLZ01000001.1, read as the reverse complement.
CACCCGTCAGATCGAAATACTCGCGGTCAATTGTGAGCACGAGCGCATCGTCCAGGACACCGGCATAGAACCAATCCGGCAGGATCAGTTCGATGCCAAGCGGTCGGCCGCTGGCATCCGTCGTCTCCTTCCACTCGTTGATCCAGGAAAAGCGATGACGTCGTCGTTCTGCCGGCTGGCGGATCGACGTCTGCACGGTGGTTGACTGCAGCCTGTCGAGACCCGCCTTCAGGCGATCATAGTCGCGTGCGCTGGTGCTGCGGCCAACGAACGTCAGAATCTCGTATGGCGTTGCCGCCATCAGCCGCGATGTCTTCAGGCCAGCGTCACGGGCTTCAACGATCTGCGACGCTGCCCAAATGAGAACGTCGGCATCCCAAATCGTTGCCATGCCGTGCTCCGGCACTGCTTCGACACGAATCGCGATTGCACCCGCACGGAAATCGATCGGCACGACCCGCTTCGATTTGGCGAGGGAAAAGAACGGATAGGCCATCAAATCCTGCGCGTCGCGCGGCGCGAGATCGCCGGGCAACGCCCGAAAGAGTTCGAGCTGATCGCGCTCCGAATGCTGTTTGCGTCGCATTTCACTGCACTCGGGCTGACATCAGCGACGTTCCTGGCCCGCATACGGGCGCAGCGTCGGGTGTTTCTTGGCTGGCAGCACGGTCCCCTTGCCGGGATCGGAAGTCGACGTTTTGGCGCCGAGATCGGCCCAGGCCTTCAGGTCCTCCAGCGCGTAGATGACGCGCCCGCCAATCTTGCGATATGTCGGCCCGGTGCCGTACGTCCGGTGCTTCTCGAGTGTGCGACCGGAAAGGCCGAGATAACGGGCCGCCTCCGGCGTACGCAGAAAGCGCGGTGGCAGACCAGCCATCGGATCGGGCATTTGAGAACTCCGGGATGACAGCGCGCTACGAATGGCGGCGCGGGCGTGTTCGCGGTCATTATGGAGAAGAGCGCTCCCGGAGGTGGATGCCGAATATCGAGGGGGCGATTTTCGATACCCCTCAACCCAGGGCGCTGCCCATGCGGTCGCAAAATCCTGCGATCACCATCGCGCATCAGCGAGGCATCGGGGTTGCAAACATTAACGCAGACTATTATGATCCGTGTTATGATACACACGAGATCAGATCACGAATACAGTCTTCGGTGGCTACTTGAGCCGCGCGCAGAGCCCCTGAGCACGCGCGACATCACCCAAAGCGGGTCATACGCCCGCCTGGAAGGCGAGCCGGCTGACGACGTGCGCAACGTTCATGCCATCCTGCTGCGGGCCGAGAGAAGCATGCGGGACGAACTGGCTCGTTCGATCATTAGAGACATCGCACGAGTCCTGAACCGCAAGGCGCTTCGAGCCTTGGCCCGCGACGTGAGCTCGTGGCTCGCGAGCCGGCGGAAGTTTCGCGCGGCGACCCGTGATCGATCCCCCACAAAGAAAATTGAGCGGCACGGCCACGCCAGCGAGCGCCCCGCCTAGCTCCTTGGTTTCCGGCGGCCTCGATCGACATCAGGTCACCGCGAAAATATCCACAACTAGAAAGGAAGATTGAAGTGACGCAGAGAATCTTGATTGTCGGTGCCGGCTTTGCCGGAATGTGGAGTGCCCTCGGCGCAGCGCGCGTCCTCAACGAACACAGAAAGTCCGATGAGGTCGAAGTCGTGCTGATCGCCCCCCAACCGGAATTGCACGTTCGTCCGCGACTGTACGAAGCCGGCGCGGGCGAAATGAAAGCCCCGCTCATGGAGATATTCAACGCCGTCGGCGTTCGCTTCATTCAGGGGACAGTCGAGGCAATCCGTTCCGACAAGCATGAAGTCGATGTCGTGTCGACTGATGGCTCCAGGTCAACACTCGGTTATGATCGGCTTGTTCTTGCGACTGGCAGCCGGTTGTTTCGTCCGAAGATCCCAGGCCTGCTCGAACACAGCTTCAGCGTCGATCAGCTCGGCGAGGCCGCGGAGCTGGAGGCCCACATCAAAAACCTCGCCAGGCTGCCCGACACGCCGGCCCGTAATACGGTTGTGGTGGCAGGGGGCGGCTTCACTGGCATCGAGGTGGCGGCGGAGATGCCCGCACGTCTGCGCGACGCGCTAGGCGCCGATACCAAAGTCCGCGTCGTCATCGTGGAGCGGGCAAATGATATCGGACCGGACCTTGGACCCGGCCCTCGTCCCGTCATCACCAAGGCGCTTGAGGAACTCGGCGTGGAATGGAAGCTCGGCGCGGCCGTCACATCGGTCGATGCCGAGGGTGCCACCACCGAGACCGGCGAACGCATCGACGCCAAGACAGTCATCTGGATCGGTGGCCTCCGCGCGAGCCCGCTGACCGCACAGATTCCTGGACAGAGAGACGGGCTCGGGCGGCTGCATGTCGATCGAAACCTTTTCGTGCCCGGCACCGAGCGAATCTTCGCGACGGGCGACGTGGCGCGCGCTGCGACTGATGACGACGGCAACCATACGCTGATGTCCTGCCAGCACGCCTCGAACCTGGGCCGCTCGGCTGGTCACAATGTCGCCGCGTCGCTGCTCGGAATCCCCTGCATTCCCTATAGCCAGCCGAAATACGTGACTTGCCTTGATCTAGGTCCGTGGGGCGCGGTCTATACCGAAGGGTGGGATCGCGAGGTCAAGATGGAAGGTGCCGACGCCAAGGCACTCAAACACACGATCAATACGGTCTGGATCTATCCTCCTAGCGCCGATCGTGCGGAGGCGCTGGCAGCGGCCGATCCGCGGCGCATCATCGTCGCCTGATCCGTTTGCCACCGGCGTTACCAAGCGACGTGCGCCGATGATCGTCGGCGGAGTGAAAGCCGGGCGACGCGGACACAGAAGGCGTCCGCGTCGCAGCCAAGCGGGAGGTTGGCCGCCTGGCGCGCGACCAACTCGGGTTTCGGTGTGGCTGACCTCCCAAGCCGTTCGGCGACAACCTTGCAGCGCCTAACACCGACAATCAGGGTTGGCATTATGGCACATCTCGGGAATGGCATTGAATATGGGCTGCACTGCCTGCTCTGGCTGGTTGGTACAGGGATGGAAGCGGCAAGCAGCCGCGACCTGGCAGAACTCCAAGGAGTTTCGCCGTCATTCTTGGCGAAGATTTTTCCCAAGCTCGAGAAGGCCGGCATCGTGCGCGCCTCGGAAGGCATCCGCGGCGGCTATCTTCTCGCGCGACGGGCCGATCACATCACCGTGCTCGACGTTGTGGATGCGATCGAAGGCAAGAAACCGCTGTTCGAATGCCAGGAGATCCGGAGCAAGTGTGCTGTGTTTGGTCGCAAAGCACCGCGCTGGTCGACCGAAGGCGTGTGCGCAATCCATGCACTGATGTTGCGTGCTGAGCAAAGCATGCGCAGCGAATTAGCGAGCACGACCATCGCTGATCTGGCTGGAACTGTCGGTCGCAAGGCGCCCTCGGACTTTGCTGGTGAAGTGCGTGACTGGCTGGCTAGTCGGGTCAATTTGCGCGGGAGAGCGCGGGGAACGGGCGTCAGGGAAGCCAAGGCAGCACGAAACCGCGCGTCCTAGGAGTGTTGGCCATCGGATCGGGTATTTGAGGACACCAGAATTGCAGCGCGCGATGAAGGGCGCATCAGCATATGAGCGGACGTCACCGGCTCTCGGAGGAGGACACTAAAAATTGAGGCAGGGATTTTCGGTAGCCCCTGAGCGGAGGAGCTATTCGACCTTACGGACTCGCCGTAAAAGCTTGCGATAGCTACCGCGCATCAGCGCAAGGCCAGTTTGCACCAGACGGATCGTTCGATTGCGCAGATCGTGCGTTTTCCAAGCATTCTCAGGGATGCGCCTCTTGTCGAACAGCGCTTCGGCGATGATGCGGTAGCTGCCACCAGCGCTATGCGCGTCGAGTGCGCGGATCGCAGTACTCAGGCGTTTGCGCCGCTGTTCAGACAACTGATGAAATGCAGGCCCCGGCGCACGTCCGTTCAGTGTCCGCCAGAGCCGGCGGGCTGCGTAGGCACGTGCGTCGAAATCGCCATCAAAAGGCAATTCGGCAGCATATGAAGCGCCGACCATTGGCGGCTCTTTGGACCATATACGGTGTTCCACCGCGCCGATACGCAGCACTGCATGCCAGCCGTCGGATGCGCGGCGCACCTTGCCGGCTGCAAGATCGAGCAGTGGCTGAGACGCTGACTTGTGAGTGGCAACCGAAGCGGTTACCGCGATTGGAACGACCGCCGCCAGGACTTCCGGCGCCCAGAAGATTGTCTGCTCGTTGAATGACCTCTGCGGGTCATGGGCGAAAGCAGATGCCCCACCTCCTCCTGAATTCTGCAGTCACCTCGCGTCCGGGCTGGTCGCGATCATTACTTCGTAGTCGCGTCGATAGTCCGCATTGCGGCGAAGGCATTCCCAGGCGATGTCGGTGATTTCGGCGTCTTGCAGACTCTTGTAGGAATCCGGCGACCGCCAGTCGAATTCAGGCATTGCTTCCGCCCCATTGCACGCAGCTAACAAGGATTGCGGCGCAATAGCAATGAACGAGAGGGTTGCAGGAAGCCCCAAATTTGGCACCACGTGGTGCACGGGAATGACCACCGATTAGCGAGAGAAATTAGTTTTGGCTGCAAGTCTCTAGTCAGCGATTTTCTTCTATTTTGAGCCGGCGTCACGTAAGAGGCGCCCCTGCTCGGTCACCCATTTGGCGCGTGCAAGATGACTCTGGTATGCGTTCCGCGCACGGTCCGGCTCTCTCTCCGGATCCATATGCAAGACCACTCGAGCCACATCGCGCCAGTCCGCCCCCTCACTCTCCGCCTGCAGAAGGCGAATGTACGTGACGACATGCTGTTCGTCATAGGCCGTCAGCGCCGGCTCGTTCGGCGCGACATCTGCGATGTCAGGATCTAGCGGCGGCTTCGACATCAGAGACCACAATATATGCGTGATCGAAAATCAAATGGCCAGCCGCTAGCCTCGTCGGCTCGAAGAGTTCTCTGCTGTAGCATATGGCGTGCCACCTGCCCGGGCGAGCGTTCAAGAAGCCGCGTTCTCCACATTTCAGCAATTGAAGCTCCGTCCGTGACCCTCAACATCCAAGCTCCGCGTATTATAACACGTAGCGCCAAAATACGCGATTGCTTCCTATCCTGCGGATGGATATTCGCAAGGTCTTTGGAGCGAACGCGCGTCGATTTCGACTGGCCCTTGGCTTGAGCCAAGAGGCCGTGGCGGAACGCATGGGCGTCGACCGGGCCTTCGTAAGCAGCATGGAGCGAGGGCTGCAAAACGCGACGTTGCTCACAATCTGGCAGATTGCCCAAGCGTTGCAGGTCCGGCCTGCAGATCTGCTTGAGGAGAAAGGGTCCAAGGTTCGCCCCTGACCTTCCGCGAGCCGGGCCGGAGGTCCGGCGAGCGCCGGACGCGGATACGCGTCGCCGCCGCCGATCCGGCTTGCCGGATCGGCGGCGGCGCACAGGTATCGAGCGAAGCCGCGCAACCGTTTCCAATTGCGCGGCTCACAGTGTCAGATTGCACGCTCCATCAAGCGCTTGGCTTTGCCTTCCAGTTCAAGCCTCGTATCCTGGTGAGCCTTGTCGCGGGCGAACGCGGTGATGCCCTGCACGAAATCAAAGATGCTTTCCGGCTTGCGGTTTTCCTCGTCCAAGACGGTTTCGATGATTTTAGATGCCTCGGACCTGGAAAATCCGCCTCTGCGGAGGAAGGTCTGCCGTTCCTCATCGGTGCGGGCGACAATCCGCTCCCGCGCAGCCTTGATGCCGGCGATAAATTGCGCGGGCGAGGAATTGGCGAAGCGCGTCAACGCAGGAGCCGCCTCATGCGCGAATCGTTGGGCGGCAAACTTGGAATGCCGGATGGTGATCCCCTCGAAATTCTCAACGCCCCACAAATTACGGTTCATGCAGACGGCGCGGAGGTAAAAGCTGGCAATACCCAACGTCTTGCTCCCGACTTCACTATTCCAGCAATAAAATCCCCGGAAGTACAAATCCGGCGATCCATCCGCCAGTTTGCCAGCCTCGATCGGATTGGTGTCGTCGACCAAAAACAGAAACACATCGCGGTCGCTGGCATAGAACGTCGTCGTGTCCCTGGTCACGTTTACAAACGGATTGTGGGTCATGGTTGACCAATCCATCACGCCCGGAACCTTCCATCGCGTGTCACCCGTGCCATTGCCTGCGATCTTCATGACAGCGGCGACGAGCTCATGGTCCCAGATGCGGCCGTAGTCCGGCCCAGTGACGGCACGAAGCTCAAGCCGTCCGTTGTCGGTCTCCAGGGTTTTCACGAGCTCGGCACGATGAGACAACAAACCATGCTGCAGGTTGATGGCCGACAGGGCTGCAGGCAGTTGCCGCAAGTAAGAGGTGGGCGCGCCGACCAGCGTGCACAGTTGGCCAAAGCTCCAATGCGTCGGCGCCACCGGCGCCTCACGGCCCGGTACCATCAAGGCCAACCGCTCGGAATTTTCGCGGGTCGCCTCCACCCGGATAGCCCGGCTTTCCACCGTCCGCGCCTGCGCGCGTTCGGCCCGCCCTCGCACCGATTCATAGAGGTCCGGCAAATTCAGGTAACGCTCGTCATCCGGTCGCGCAAACCACTCGGACGACACGCGGCCGATCCGCTGACCGCGCGATACATCCACGCGGAAACCGCCCGATACAGGCTGTTCGCTCCGGGACAGGGTCATCATGTTCATGGTCATTCTCCTGTGGGCTGAGGTTGAAGCGCAGCGCTGCGCTGCAACCCTGCCCGTCGGCGAGACCTGGGGTAGCAAGGGCAAGGGCGGCAGGACGCGGAGGGGGATCACCCGCCTGACAAGGGGCGCGCGGAAGCGCGCGTCTGCACGCGCCTGACGACGACGTCGTCATCAAGATCTCTTGCGCGGAAGACCGGGGATACCGCTCCGGCCGGCACACGAAGTGTGCTTCACCCTTGCCCGCGCGAGGGCGGAGCCCTTAGCAATCCCTTCAAAAGAAATTCTCTTTCTGCCTTCTTCCAGGCGGCGCAAGAAATGCAAAAAGCCCCGCCTCCGAGGAGGCGGGGCTGATGATCCCGAGGGATCAGTCGCCGTTGCGGCGGGACCAGATCAGGGTGAAGCCCTCGTCGCCTTCGACCTTCACCAGCGAGGCGTAGATCGGGGCCGGGAAGCTCGGATCGTCGAGCTTGACCGAGAGGTACTCGCGCTCGCTGTCGCGGGCGGTCTTCTTCCAGGCAGCGCCGAACTCGGTCACACCGGCGAAGATGCGGTAGTCGGGCGCCTTGTCGTTGTCCTTCTCGGATGCGGCGAACCGGGCCTTGATGTTGAGCGTCAGCGTCTTGATCGAGCCGATGTAGCCGTTGTCCGAAGCGGTGAAGGTGCCGATGGTAGCCATGGTAGTCTCCGTTTGTTGCTCGGGCCGCGCCCATCGCAGCCTCGATGGCGATCCCTGGCCCGGGGAGCGATCGGCCCGCAGCCTTCAGGCCCGTAGCGCCAGCGGAGGACGGCGAAAGCCTGCTTTTTTGTCTCCCGCGAGGAATGCCGCCTCTTCGCGGCAGGGGAAAAAAGCAGGCGCAGCCGTTGCGGGAAGGCGATCGAGGCTTTTGCCGTCCCTCGGGCCTGATCAGCCCATTCGAGGTTGCGTTGGACGCGCGCCATGAACGAACTTACGGAGACTACCATGCGGCCGCCACCGACCCTGCACAAGGACCTGGCTCCATCGATCGGGCACACGCTGACCTCAGCGCATCAACGGCCAGGAAGACGCATCCCGGCAAACGCTGGCGCCCCCTAGTCGCATTCTCGCGTGCCGGGGCGAAGGTGCGTCTGGAGAGATCTGCCAGACACCAATTTCAATACTCCAGTCATCACACGATCAAGGCGTCCGGCCTCATCGCTCGCTGCTGATTGACAAGCACGACCCAGCGCTCCCCCTCGCCTGCCAAAGGCACAGATCGGAGTGATCGAGGTCGCGATCGTGGCGGGCTTCCATGCACTGGCCGCCACTGTGCGCCATTCGGGATCAATCCCCCTTGACCTCACGGGTGCAGGCGCATTCCGCGCCTGCGCCCCTCAGATCTCAAACGAGTGCCTGGCAGCCCGGCAAGGATGAAAACACAAGGCAAGAGTGAGAGAATCAAAAGAGGCAGCCGACGAGAGGGCAGTGATAGCGACGCGGGCATGCAATGACCGCGGGCACCGAGGCGACTGCAGTCGCGAGACCGGTTAACAAGGCACTCGAGCGCGGGACAGTGATAGCGACGTCGGCATGCAATGCCGACGGGGCCCGCGAGCGAGTGCCTCCGGCGAGCGACACATTATGTTGCGCGAGGGATCGAAGTGAGAAAATCCGGGACGCCACGCGGACAGGTTCATTAGAGCCCGGTGCGGCCCCAGCCGCACGCGCCCGATCATAATTCTAACGAAGACGGTAACTCAGCGAAGCTGTATCTCCTCCCGCGCCCTTGTTTCTGCGTCAAAAATCCTGATCTGAAGCCTTGGGAAACGCTATTTCAGCTCTTCTCCACCTGCCCTGGCGCCGTCACGGGTCGCAAATTCGGCCTTCAGTCGGCCATCCACTTCGAGCGCGTAACCAGAAGATGGCAATTCGCGGGTGGCTGCAACCATGTCGTCCCTGTGTGCAGTGAGGCAATCGATGACCATGTGTTAGCGTGAGTCGCCCAAAGCAGGCCAGCGCCACCTGCAAGACCCGGCTCGCCGTCTCTACCGATCACGGATGGGAGTTTGCGTCATCCGAGCAGGCGGCCGGCTTGCCGTTAGCGCGGATACACGCGCGGTAGAGCCACGGCTCGACATAACTGCCCTTCCAGATTCCCCGGCCGGCCCGCTCGGCGTTGTGCTGAGCCCCGCGATATCTGCCCTTCGAGTATCGAGGCCAATCCAGCGCCAGGCCGTTAAGCACAAGCCATTCGCCAAGGTCCGCACCAACGACCGAACAGGTCGCAACCGTGCGGCCATATTGATCGAGGCTGAGCGGGACACAATTGATGGGACGGCGGGCAATGAAGGCGTCAAGGTCATTCGCAGTCTGCGCACCACAACGATATTGCAAACTGTCTTCGCCGCGGCACAGCTGACTGCTCTCCGGTGCATCGACGCCCCAAAGCCGGATGCGCGTTCCATGTATTTCCAGCGTGTCGCCGTCAATCACGCTGGCCTGTCCGGCAAAATCATCGGCAAACGTCACGCTCGAAAGAAGGGCGAGCATCAATGCGATGGGGATCGGACGCATGCTAATGACCTTGCAGCTACCGCAAGTCTCGCGGTTTTAATTTCGGCCAGTTCTCGAGCGGCTTTAGCGATGGCAGATTCTCGGGCCGTTCGGGATAGTGAAACTCCGTGCCGCGCAGCCAGCGTCCCTCGAAGCGCGCCCAAAATAGAATCGCGTCCATCTGCCAGGTGAACTCATAAACCCTCCAGACACCGTCGCTCTGTATGATTTCACCGGTCGCGTTGATTGGCAGGCTGTTCAGCCGGCAAAGCGCGTAAATCTCGTCCCAGTGCTCGCGGATATAGCGGTCCTCCAGAGCCACGTGATACGGCCGGTCGGCGCGCCAGTGCGGGCCGCTCCCACGCACATAGAAGCCCTGGCGCGGCATCAGGAACTCGGGAATGCGCGCGATCGCCTTGCCAATCCGGCGCGCCTCATCCGACGAGAGCTTGCCAACACCAAAGCTGTAACGCTGTGCATCATCACGGCAATAAAGCCATGCGAGGGTCACGCCATTGGCGTCCCTGACCACATAGCATTCCGAATTTTCCCGAACCAACGTCCAGGGTGGCTTGAAACGGCGGCTTGACTCCATAGGAACAAAATAAGAACATAAGCCATCGACGGTCAATCTGGAACAGCGCGATGTCCTCGGTCCTGAAGCCGAACGATCAGGACGATGATCTGGAGGCAGCAGTCGACCAGGCGATCACCGTTTGCGGCGGCGATATGCGCGCGGCCATTCGCGCGCTGATCGTCGCGAACAATTTCCTGGAATCGGAGATCTCGGAGTTGAGCAAGGCCGTCTCGCATGCCTACACGCGGGGGCGCTTTCGGTCGTACGTGGGTTAGATGGCTGCCTGAGGTGGCGACGAAACATCCGCACAGGTACTCCTTGTGACGGACGATCAGACACAGATATGGCGATCCAGTTCATGCCAGTGACCGGGAGCGAGCCCTGAATGTGCAATCTTTATTCGATCACCACTAACCAGGCGGCGATCGCCGGTTTGTTCAGGCAAATGAACAGGTACGTCGGCAATCTGGCGCCGATGCCCGGTGTGTTTCCGGACTATCCGGCGCCGGTGATCCGCAATGTTGGTGACGCCGAAGAGATGGTGCTGATGCGGTGGGGTATGCCGCCCCCACCCAGGACAGGCGGACCGCCGGTCACCAACATCCGCAATACGTCATCGCCGCATTGGCGCGGCTGGCTGAAGCCGGAGAACCGCTGCCTGGTACCTGCCAACAGCTTCGCCGAGTACGCGCCCGAGCCAAATCCGGAGACAAAGAAGAAAGACGTCGTTTGGTTCGCCCTTGAAGAAAGCCGGCCCCTGTTCTGCTTCGCCGGCATCTGGACCGAGTTCAAAGGCGACCGCGGCACAAAGTCGAAGCCGATCCCGGGCCCTCACCTCGTCTACGGCTTTCTCACGACATCACCGAACGCCGTCGTCGAGCCGATCCATTCGAAGGCTATGCCAGTGATCCTGACCACCGGGGAGGAGCGCGATGTCTGGATGCGCGCTCCGTGGGATGAAGCAAAGACGCTGCAGCTCCCTTTGCCAGACGAGGCGCTGAAGATCGTCATGCGCGGCGAAGACAAGGAAGACAAGATCGCTGCGTAGGCGGCTTTTGCACAGGGCGGCGGAACAGGTGGAAAAGAGCTGCCCCGACGATCTGCAATCCCTGCCCTGTGCTAACTGCCGGAACAACTTGAGGGCCACAAGGATTCGCCCCTCGCGCAGGAGCGATTCCGATGCTGATGACCAGAGAGAAGCGAACGGCGACCCGCACGCTAACCGGATGGGCAATAGCAGTGCTGCAGGAAGCAGGCGCGATCCGCGAATGCGAGTACCACGGCTGGATGCAGGACCGCGGGGATCCGCACGCCCGGGAGCTAGCGTACGAATTCGCCCGACACGATCCGCCGCCCGGCCTTTCGCCCGAGGCGGCCGCCGTCGCAATCACCGAGGCCCTGGACTCGATAGGCGACACCTGCCCCGAATGCCCGCCCGGGGTCTAGGCAACGCACTGGACAATCGACGCCAGCGAAGATGATAAGCGCCCGCGACACTTCTCGACGCGCTCCGCATGGTGCCGACCTTTTTTGACCGCTGACGCCGTCCGCCCTGCCTTCCTGGACTCGTCCCCTGCTTCGCTCCAGTCCTTCGACTGGCCCGCGGCCAGTGGACTTGTAGTATGATTGGCTCATGAGATCGTCCGATCAGGACCAGAACGCCGCAGAAGTGCGAGACCGCAAGATCATCCATATTGATATGGATGCCTTCTACGCGTCGGTCGAGCAGCGGGACAATCCGGACTTGCGCGGCAAACCAGTAGCCGTGGGTGGGTCCAAGGAGCGTGGCGTAGTTGCCGCTGCGAGCTACGAAGCACGCAGGTTCGGGGTTCGGTCGGCGATGCCCTCTGTGACCGCCAGGCGCCAATGCCCCGACCTGATCTTCGTGAAGCCGCGCTTCGAGGTCTACAAGGAGATTTCGCGGCAGGTCAGGACGATCTTCGCCGAGCACACCGAAATCATCGAGCCACTCTCGCTTGATGAGGCATATCTGGACGTAACCGAGAACATCCAGGCCATCCCGATCGCGACAGAGATCGCGACCAGAATCAGAGCGAAAATCTTGAGCGAGACAGGTCTGACAGCCTCAGCAGGCATCTCTTACAACAAGTTCCTGGCGAAGCTCGCTTCGGACCACCGCAAGCCGAACGGACAATTCGTGATCACACCGAAGATGGGTCCGGGATTCGTTCAGGATCTCCCCGTCGGCAAATTCCATGGAATCGGCCCAGCGACGAGCGCAAGGATGAACAGCTTCGGCATCATCACGGGCATGGATATGCGTAACCAGACGCTTGAGTTCATGACCGCCAATTTTGGGAAAGCTGGAGCGTACTATTACTGGATTTCGCGCGGCATCGACGATCGGCCGGTCCGCGCCAACCGTGTCCGAAAGTCGATCGGGGCCGAGACCACGTTCTCCCAGGACCTGGCAGACTACGAAGCCTTGGCGACAGAGCTGCAGCCGCTGATCGAGAAGGTCTGGCGTCACTGCGAGGCTACAGGCGAGCGGGGGCGGACGGCGACCCTCAAGGTGAAATTTTCCGACTTCGAGTTGATCACCCGCAGCAGGTCGGTAACTGTCATCGACAGTGCGGACGATCTCTCCGGCCTGGCTCGCGAACTACTGAAGCAGCTGATGCCGCCCAGGAAAGCGATACGGTTGCTCGGAATTTCCATTTCCGGCTTTGCAACGCACGAGCCTGAAGATGAGAAACAGTTGCCCCTCATGCTCAATGTACAGGAATGAGCGCTGACCGGAAGCAATCGGGAGCAACATCCTCGGCACTTCTGACTCGCCGACGCGTCGCGGCCATTGCCGCCAGGCGAATTGGCACAAGGCCCTTAGCCACGTGCCCGGCGCAATGCAGCCTCGAGCCGAACCCTCTCCTTCTCCCAACGCGCTTCTTCGGCTTGCGCCCTTTCCTCCAGACGTTCGAGCTGACCTCGAATGTCCGAGGCGTTCTTTTCGTGCTTGATGCGGGCAGCGTCCAGGGCCCTCTGCTTTGCGTTTATGGCCCTCTGGCGTCGCTCGCGCTGCTTGCGCCGGGCGGCCTCGTCCTTCTCGCGTTCTCGCTCGCGGCGCCGTTGTTCTTTTTCGAAAGCGAGTGCGGCCTTGCGGTCGGCTGCCTGATCGTGAACCCGTTCGTTACGCTTCTGCGGCTTGCGGTCCTTTGACTTACGACCTGGCTGCTTCGAACCTATGTCGCCGGCGAGATCGGTGGGCAGTTCGGCATTCACTTTGAAAGGCTCGCTCGAGCCAACGGGACGCTTCAGAATGACACCGGGTGCCGCCATTATCGCCGCGACAACGTCGGGATCTTCGCTCTCCCTCGCCACCCCCTGATGGAAGAGGTTGCTGTCGGCGCCCCACGCTTCCAGGGCCGCCTTCATCGACGGCGCCGCCACCGCCAGATCGAAAAAGCTTAGCGAGGTTTGATACGTCTTCAGCTTCCTCGCCATTTTGCGGGCGCCCCTCAAATCACGATGTTATCGAAATCCGCTGCAATCCTGGTGTTCGCAAACGTCTTGCTTGCCTCTTCCAGAATTTCCTCGCCAGGATAGTCGACCAGCCGATGCATTTGGCGCGTAACGAACTTTGCGAACTGACACGCAGGATCGAACATCATTCTGTCAGGGCTTGAGCCCGTCTTTGCTGAATGGACGATGGCCCTCGCAAGCCTCACATATATCCCCCCGTTATGGGTGGTCATCCACGTACCAGAGGCTGCGACCTTCGTATGACTCTCCATTTGGTTGACGGGCGCCAATTAAGAGCATAGCTTGATCGTCAATAATTCCATTGACAATCATATGGATAGAGGAGGTTATCGAAAAATACCGCGTAATATTCTTGTAATGTTGCCAACATTTCTGAAATATGTTGATTTTTATGACAGAATTTCGGATAAATGCTCACAACATTTCCGGAATGTACGCATGTCTGAAAAACGCAACAAGTTTGTCAAGCTCGCAGAAGCGCGCGTGAACCGCGCCATTCAGGACATTCGCTTGATCGGTAATCTCTCGAACAGAAGCGCCTACGACTACGATGATGAAGACGTAAAAAAGATTTTCCGCGCACTCCAGAAGGCGACAGACACGGCGCGGCAGAAGTTTGGAAGCGGTGACGGGAGCAGGGACAGCGAATTTTCGCTGAGTGACTAATGGCTGACTGGGAGTTCGAAGACCTGAAGGCGTCGCACGTAGAGCAGGAGCTGACGCAGCGGGATCAGTTCAACAATGACGAAGTCGAGCTAGCCGAGGCGCTGGTTCGCGAAGTCATCCAGAATTCTACCGACGCTCCTGCCGGCACAGGCGTGGTCAAGGTGCGCTTCGCGCTCGTGGAGCGCGTGGGTGAACAAGCCAGAAGGATCGAGGATCTCTTCTCCGGCCTGCGTTCACATCTGCAGGCCTGCGAAATCGATGCTGCAGTTCTCGATCACCCGGCAGTTCGCCTCCTGGTCATCGAAGACTTCAACACAAAAGGCTTGACCGGCGACCCGGCCGCGCTGGACGAAGAAAATTTCCGCAACTTCTGGCGCCGTCACGGCAAGTCAGGCAAGGGCGGCAAGTCGGGAGGACGCTGGGGCCTCGGGAAGCTGGTTTATTCCACCTCTTCGCAAATCAGGTCTTTCTTCGGCTTCACGCTTCGTGCCGGTGACCCCTCCCCCCTCCTGATGGGACAGGCCGTGCTGTCTAACCATGTTCTGAATGGTCACCGTCATCCAGCACATGGCTTCTGGTTCGGCGCACGCGGCAATGACGATATCCAGCTGCCGGTCGTCGACGCTGCACTGGTTGGTCAACTCGCCCAATTGTTTGGAATAGCCCGACAGGGACAGACTGGCCTCTCGCTCGTAATCCCCTTTCCCAATCCTGATATCACCGAACAGGGCATTATCGGTGGTGTGGTCAGGAACTACTATTTTCCGATCCTTGCCGGGCGCCTCGAAGTGGAGGTCGGATCAACCACGATTGATGCAAGCACCTTCCACCAAGTTGCCGCCAGTGTTCCGAACACGGGTGCCGGCGCCGCCGGCACAAGAATTCCTCTCGATTTCGTCGAGGCTGTCAGCCGGCAGCTCGATCAGCCGCCCCTGCTCACTGCCCGGACGGCGATCAACGGCGGCGGACTTGGTGTGGCGAGCTTTTCCGAAGACCAGCTTGCCACAATGAAGGAGGCGTTCTCAGGCAATCGCCTTCTGCATGTGCGCATTCCGGTCAGGTTGAAGCCGAAACCGTCCGGTGATCGCAACAGTCACATCGATCTGTTCCTGAAGCCTGTACCTGATGGCGAAAAGCCTTTTGCGCTGTTCGCACGGGGATCAATTACGGTGCCAGGAGAGAATCGCTATTTCAGTGGCACGCATGCCCATGGCGCAATGGTTGCGTCCGACGAGGGAGTGGTCGCATTCCTGGGCGACGCGGAAAATCCGGCCCACACCGCATGGAACGCTAATGCCGAAAAGCTGGCGAAGGGATGGCGAGCCCCCTCGCAGACGCTGAGAAACATCCGGTACGCGCTGCGTGAACTATTCACGCTCATCGCGGACAAGGTGGAGCAGGAAGACCACGACGCACTCGTCGATTTCTTTTCCCTCGCAGATCTTTCGAGGTCAACGCAGGGACCAAAAAAGAAGGTCAAGGTCGTCATTCCTCCAATGCCGAAGAAGGAATCTGCGATCCGGATCCAATCGCGAAAAGGTGGCTTTTCGGTTGTACCCGGCCCCGCCGCGGAGAACTGGGAATTCCCGAAGACCGTGGACGTGCGTGTCGCCTACGACGTAATTGGAGGCAACGGCTTTTCACTGCACAGCAAGTTTGATTTTGATCTGGCCGCCAATGACGTGAACATTGAAGCTCAGAACCTGAGCTTCACACCCGTAAGGCCGAACAAGCTGCGGCTGTCGATTGCCGGCCCTATATTTGATCTGACCCTCTCGGGCTTTGATGAAAACCGCGATCTTGTCGTTGATGCGAGGACTGTCTGATGGCAACCGCAAAGCGTCGCATCAACTCAACCGGCCGCAAACGGATCGCGCGTGAAAGCGTCGATATTCGCCTTGCTCCCCTGAAGCCCACAGAACCACAGGCTGCAACAGCCAGCCTCAAGGTGGACGAGCTTGGATTTCCTTCCGACGCCTCCGTCATTCTCGAAGCCTATCAGCGCTCATCTTCGATGCGCTTCGAATGTGGAACCGTCGGCATTCCGGAAGCGAAGGTCATGGTTCTCGACGAACTTGATCGAGCAATGCCCATACTTTTCAGGCTGAAGGTTGTCGAAAGCACCGGTACCGGAAAAATCCTTGGAGCCGCTGATCGCATTCGCCCTACCGGAAACGAAAACGAAGAGGGAAAGCGGAGCATCTTCCCTATCAGGGAAACCGATCTCGGCCCCGAGCTATGGCGTGTCACCATCGACGAGAGTGGCCCGTGGCTCCTTCTGAACTATCGCATACCGTCATTTAAGCACCGGATCCTTGAGAACCCAATGATGCGCGGGCTGATCCTGCCTGCGGCGCTCCGGATTGTCCTAGAGCACCTCATTGAGGATCATGAGTTCGACGATGGTGATGACGAAGACTGGCGCGCACTCTGGCTGCGCTATCTGCGGGAAGCCTTCGGGATCGATGATGATCTCGAAGAACTAAAAGAAGGTATCGAAAAGCAGGGATGGGTGGACACCGCGGTCGGGAAGTCTGCGAAGCACATGACTTCGTCGAGCTCATCCGTGCCGCCGAGGGGGGCGCATGATGCAAACGGAATTCCGGAAGCTGAATGATGAAGGCATGGCCCGCTTTGCGGAATGGCTGGCGGCGGGCGCCACTGGCGTGGCACCCATTCACCTTCTCGCCGATCCACAAACTTCGGCCGCGGTGGGACATGACATCCGCCCCGTATCACGCCGAGTTTTTGGCGATAGATATGAATTCGGGCAGTATCTGATCCAGCTTCTGTCGCCCTTCGACCCTGCAGCGATCTCGCAGGATCGCGGCCTCTGGACCGCCCTGGCCGTCGTCTGGTTCGACCAGCTCTGCCCTGCCGGAGCGAACGGCCAGAGGAAGGTCGAGAAGGAGTACAGGTACATCTTGAGCCGTGACTATCGTCACTACTATCGGCATCTTGTGCGGTCACCGTGGCAGCTGGTGCGCGATCACGGCGAAGCTTCAAAGCTGCTTCTTCTTGCCCCCACGGATGGCGAGCACCCGCTGCGCCGGCATGGTGAAATTCTTGAACAGCTTGGCGGACGCCAGTTCGTGCTCGGAAGCCGGCCGATCATCGCCGAAGCGAGCAGGCTTTATGCTGATGCCACGACAGGCAGACCTCTGAAAGGCGTTGCAGGAAGCGGCCGTGGCAGCGTTCGCCGGCTGGCGCTCGTGCTGCGGCAGCTTGATCTGACGTTTGACCCGGAAACCATGATCCCGGGCCAGCTCATTGGGCTTTTGCCGAAGGAATTTGATAGATGGACGCGAGCGGCGCAGGCTGCAGCTTGATGATTGCAATCACTTGAAGTATCGGGCGCGGACCTTCGGAAGACGGTCTAACGCTCGCTCGAGCTCAAGCCTGGAAAAATGAAGCTGCGCTATCTTCCGATTCCCGCAAACGGCGTCGAGCTTGTCGTAAAGAGTGGCATCGATTAGGGCCGATGCCATGACTCCAAATCCTTCAGCCCTATACATTTCAAGCATGTCGCCAACATCTTGCAATCTGCGGCCGGACAGTGACGATCCATCCTTGACCAGCTTGCACTGGAAAATCCACTT
Organism: Bradyrhizobium tropiciagri; assembly: GCF_001189845.1. GTDB lineage: Bacteria > Pseudomonadota > Alphaproteobacteria > Rhizobiales > Xanthobacteraceae > Bradyrhizobium > Bradyrhizobium tropiciagri. The sequence goes on along the minus strand of NZ_LFLZ01000001.1, from coordinate 190,343 downwards.
TCTTGGAGCAGTACCTCTGCCAACAGGCAGATCGTAAACCTCGATATCCCGGCCACCGTCGCGCGATCTCGACTTGCCCAGTTTCCTTATGGTGTCGGCATCGAATTTCGGATGGTGGTAGATGACGTCATAGCAAAGCTCTTCAAAATCTTCATCGGAGAGATTGCTCCAGTCGCAGGAAGTCGATGATGATGGGCCGAGAAATGATGCCATCGACAGCATAAGCGCCGAGACTTCGCCTTGCACTTTCTTAAGTGCAACATGGTTTAGCGGTTCAGTGTCGTAGAGGAGGTGTTGGAACTTGCCGTCATTCACTATGACAAGGCTTCCACTCTCGTGAACGAGGCAGCCGGGGGCCTGCCCCGGCTGACGATGTTGAACCGTGCTCGACGAAAACGATGATAGCCGGGCATCGTGAGGCGAGTAGGTGAACGATGCTTCGCGCCAGTCGAATGGATCCCACTGCCATACATCCTCATCTTCGCGCTGAGCAAAGCTCGCGCAAATGCGGGACTTAAAATAATGGCGCATTGAAAAATGCGAAATAAGGTCGGTTGTACGAACATAGCTTGCGCCCGCCACCATGAAAATCGTGCCGACGACGAGCTCGCTGCTTCGATACTTCTGGCCTGTCGCCTCAAAGAAGCGGTCAAGACTGATAGAAGCTGGAACAACCCAACCGTCTGGAGATGTGTAACAGCTTGCTCCCAGTCGACGACTCAAGGCGCTTTTGTAGTACCCGAGTTGGCGCTCGGGATGTTCAGCGATTTGCTTGTCGTAGTAATCTGGATCATCGGCACGCAATTGATGGTAGGCGCCATTTACGAGATTGGCGAAATAATCATCAATGATCTCTGGCAATTTTGCAGGGTAATCGTCGATTTCTACCTCGTACGCGAACACTGCGTCCCGAATTTCCTGATACCGCTTTTGATCTTCTTCATCGCTGAAGTGAAAGAGAAGAATGGAATCCTCGAGTGCCTTGCGGATTTCGGGCGACGGCTTGTTAAGCGTCAGGATCAGGCGGCTCTGATGCCATTCGCGGACGTAGTCTTCCGTGACTGTTGCTGTGTCGGAAGCGGCGGCCAACCTTTCTGCGGCCCACGACGCATCGATATAGTCGCTACAGATATCAATATGCATGTTGGTTCTGCCAATGCTCGGCAAGGGCAGATAGAGGATTAACTCATTCAGATCCCGCAAATCGACCTCGTTCAGCGAATCGATCGTTTCTTCGGAAAGGTCGAGCTCCAGCTTACGAGATCCCTCTGAGATAGACGCCAGCATAACGATTACCAGCCCGCCATGCGCTTGCTGACGACCGTATCGAAAAAGGTTTTGAAGCTGAGGACGTTCTTGTGGCGATCGTATTCCGTCTCTTTCGACTTCTTCAGATGCTCGGGCACGACGAGATTGATGCCCATCGTAGCCATTTCCTCTATGGCGTTGGCCGCGATGTTTTCATCGACGGTGCCGAGGAAAAGCTCCGCTCCTTGCATCTCGCGCTCAACCTGCTTCCATCGCTCGCGAAGCGTCGTCTTGGCACTTAGTATCAGGCCCTTCTCTCTTCCGCTGGGTGTGCTCTTCAGATGCCCCAGTGAAGGCAGCACAAAATCCGGACGCTTCCTAGCCTGCATGACAGCCTGCTTTGCGAAAGGCACACGGCCGTCCGCGAGCATCTTCTCGATGTGATGTTCGAATGAAACCCCTGCCCTCGCCTTGCGCTGCTGACCAGCGGACAGCATGTAGCGATCAATCTCCGGCAGCCGGTCAACAAGAGCGTGAATGACCTTCGAGATTTTCGGCCCGCCGGGAACATCGCCGAGGACAATCCTGACAAGACCAACAGCGCGTTCGCGAAGCTGGTATTCACGGAACAGGTCCCATTCGATGGACCGGCTGATATCGCGGAGTGCATCACCTGGCGTGTCGAATTCAAATGGATTGAGATTCTTGCGTCCCGTTTTCGTTAGCCACTTGCCGCGCGCCTCGTCGGCCAGCGCAAGGGTCTCCGGCATGACCTTTTCGGCGGCAAAAACGGCTATGGTGCCGGACAGCCATGCGGCGGCGACCTGTTCAGCAAATGTGAGAATCCGGTCGCGCTCGCGTTTGCGGTATTCAGCCGGCACCCTTTCATCGATCAGGAAGTCGGGCCCGAGCTCAAGCGCATCGACCAGCATCACGGCCGCATCGGATACCGAGTCAACGGTCAGACAGCGATAGACTGTATTCTCGCCTTCGCCAAGCCGTGCCATGACCAGAAATGAAGCTGGCGAAAGATCTGCGAATGCCGCCCTCGGCACACGCGTCATATGGGTCTCTTCACCCTTGCTTGTATAGTTTACGAGCCGGCTCTTTTTGGTTTCACCAACCTGAGGCCATTCTGTCGTCAGAAAAGCCTCATAAATCGGTTCACCGTCCTCATCACGCTCCTTCAGGCCAAGCGGCGGAAAAAATCCTCCATCTCGCTGTTCAAGAGGGATGTAGACTCCGCCCTGATGCTTGTTTTTACGCTGCGCCCAGTCGCGGTCGTTGTTAGACAGTTTCTTGACGAGAAGCCTTGGCGCCTCTTCAAGCAGCCGGATCAGTAGTTCGGAAACATCATTTCCACTCTGATCGACTGACGCGTCATCCTCATCGCTGCCAAAAAGATCGATTGGCTCGGCCATCAGATCACCCTGCCGGGCGGTGGCAATTCAATACCGTCACTGTCGGTTGCAAGCCAGTCGACAAGTCGCCCGAGAACATCTTCGATCGGCATTCTGGATTTTCCACGGAGGGCGCATTCCCAGACGACGGCACGACGCCAGCCAGTAGCCCTGAGCGCCTTTTCGGCGCGCGCATCAACCTCGCGATTGCGCCCGATCTTCGCCTTCCAGAATTCCTCGCGCGTTGCCGGCCATTTGAAGAGATGGCAGTTGTGACCGTGCCAGAAACAGCCATGGGCGAACAAGACCGCGTGCCGACGCGGAAACACCATGTCCGGTCGGCCCGGCAATGAACCGTCGTGCAGTTTGTATCTGAAACCTGCCCGATGCAGTCCCCGACGCAGCAGCATTTCCGGTTTGGTGTTCTTGCCCCGGATGCCGGCCATCATCCGGCTGCGCACATCAGGTGGTACCACATCAACCATGCGCTTCGGCAACCTCCCGCCGATCCGGTCTGGTGACGATAACAGGCTCTTTGTGCTTCTTCACCGCTGACTTGCCGCGGATAACCGCCGCCTCAATATGAGGACGCAGGGCGTCGGCAAGGAAGCTCACGACGGGGACAACGACGGCATTGCCGAACTGTTTGTAAGCCTGGGTATCCGAGACGTGGATGCGGAATTCCTGTTCTTTCGTGTCGAAGCCCATCAGGCGGGCGCATTCGCGCGGCGTCAGGCGACGTGGCCGCTTGCCCTTCTGTGCAATCAGGATTTCTGAACCATCCTTGTAGTAGCGGGCGGACAGCGTGCGTGCGACATCATCAGGCCCGAAGAGGCTGTAACCGAAGCCGTTGCCCGCTGCGTTATGCTTTTCCTTGTAGTCTTTCAGATACTGCCAAAGCCTGGGCGTCAGGGTGTACTTGTCATCAACTTCCGGCTCCAAGATCGAGCTAAGCTTGGGGCCCTTTGCAGGATCGGGGATTTTGAGCGCCGACAAGTCAAATTCCGTCGGCTCGCGGAAGCCAACAATAAAGATGCGTTCGCGCTTCTGCGGCACCCATGGTTGCGAGCTGATCACACGATGCTGGACGTGGTAGCCGAGCTCTTTTTCCAAGGCGTGCATGATGGTGGCAAATGTCTGCCCACGATCATGCCGCTCAAGATTCTTGACGTTCTCCAGAATAAACGCCGCCGGTCGGTGATGCGCGATGATCTGCGCCGTGTCGAAGAACAGTGTTCCCTGCGTATCGCAGAGAAATCCATGCGGACGGCCGAGCGCATTCTTCTTTGAAACGCCGGCGATCGAGAATGGCTGGCAGGGAAACCCGGCCAAGAGTACATCATGCTCCGGAATCAGGTCCGGATTCTGGGCGTAGGGACGAATGTCACCTGCGATTTCATGATTGTCGGGATAATTGAGCCTGTAGGTTTCCTGTGCCTTTGGTTCCCACTCCGACGTGAAGACACATCTGCCACCGGCGGGCTCAAAACCCCTTCGAAGTCCGCCGATCCCCGCAAAAAGATCTATGAAGCGGAATAGCGGCGGCGCATTGTTCTGCAAGATCGCCCTCTCCTCTGCCGCCTTGCGCAGGATATCCCGCGCCAACCTGGTAGGCTTAGTCTCGCCGCGCTCATAGCGATACACGGTACGGCGATCGACCTTGAGAAGCGCTTCGGTTTCTGGAAGCGAAAGGCCTGCCTGTTCGCGGAGCTTAGAGAACTCCGTTTTCGTCGGGTTGCGCCGGAATACCATGTGCGTGATGCGAATCGCGGTGGGTCAATTTGTGACAGCCTGACACCTACCATTCCAAATCGCAAGAAATTTGTTCTCTCTTTGTTCGGATACAAGGGAGCTTTCCAGAAGATTTTTGTCCGCCGGAAAGTACCTAGGCGGCCTTTGCGCGGCCGTTCTGCGCGCACAACCAATGGGCGTTCGAACTCGACAATTTGCCAAATAGTTGATTCGTTTCTACTATTGCCGCTTTCATATGGTGATCTGTTTGATGGATACCGCAGTGTCGAAGGTAACGCTCGCCGAGCGTTTGGCGGCCGTAACTCGACAAGGCCTCGATCTTGCCTCCGTTCTTACGACGGTCACGACACACTCAGTGGTAGATGGAACTAAAGCCGTTGCGCATTGCCATCATGTAGCGCTCGATGGCAGCTGTCTGCCACGTCTGTCCGATTTTACGGATGAAGTGGCGAATTGGCTTCTCGACTACGTAACGCCGCGCAAATTGCTGATGGCAGCAAGCTCAGCAACTGAGCAGGAAGCCCGACTGAAGAATGAACGTCTGCGACGACGCGCTATCGAAACCTTCAAGAAAAATGGAATGTCTGGCGAACAAGGCGAGATGTTGCTGTTCGTTCTCGCGGAAAGCTTTTTGAAATTGCCACAGCTCCTTTGCAAGATGGATCTCAAGACTGATAGCGAGATGCATTTTCATGGGCTGGATGGCGTGCATTGTGGTCCCGGTGATGGACCGGATGAACTCGCGATCTACTGGTGCGAGTCAAAAGTTCACAAGGACCTGGATGGTGCCCTGTCGGAAGCATTCGACGGACTGAAGCCCTTTCTTTTGGGCCCAGGAACAGGTGGTTTGGATAAACGTCGCGAGCTTGCTCTTCTGGATCATTATATGGATCTTGCAGATCCCGAGCTTCAAAAACAAATTCTCGACTCTATCAACCCGCATTCGGTCGCCTTTAACAAGGTCTCGTGGCGCGGACTCTGCTTGGTTGGATTTGACTATGACTACCCTAAGAAGCCTAACCAGATTAAGCACGCCGAGTTTACTTCTAAAGTCAAAGCATCCTTCTCGGAATGGTGCAAAATGGCCAAATCGCGCGCCATAAACCGAGGAATTGAGAGCTTCGAGATACACATCTTTTATGTGCCGTTCGGCTTTTGCGACGACTTTCGCAAAGCCATGAAAACATCCCTGGGGTTGATATCGTGACCGCACAAGCTCTTGCCGAATTGCTTTGGAGCGACGCCGGCATACAGTCAGCTGTCGAGCAGATAACCTTGGATGCTGTTGCCGGGGATTTTCCGGTCCTTGTGAAACAAGATAATGCTACGAGCCGAGACTGGTTTCACTTGGTGCGGTGCGCCAATATATTCTTAAATAGCGATTCAGAGCTGTATCACGATGTTGGGTTGCGCATCCTCCACTCGTGTTTGTCGTCAGGCAATGGGCAGAATGAACGTGCTTTCGCCGCCGCAGTCCTTGCTATGGCATCGAACAATCCCACTTTGCAGGTTGCAATAAAACGCGATCTGCTGCCCTTCGATGTCCTAGAAAGACTTCCATCGAGCTTGTCGCTCGATGTCGCGTCACATCAGATTGCGTCAACGGTGAATATTGGCTCGTCGAGAGAGTTCGTCGGCAATGATTTTCAACAGGCACTCTGGAGGGCAATGGAGACGCACGATTGGGTAAGTGCCTCAGCTCCAACTTCGGCAGGAAAATCCTATGTGCTCGAAAGGTGGATTGAAAATGTCGTTCTGACCAAGCACGGCTCGACGACGTTTTTCTTGGTTCCGACGCGAGCTCTGATCTCGCAGGTTGAAAGTGACCTTCGAAATCTTGTTGGTCACATACAGAGCATCAACATCACGTCGCTCCCACTCTCTTTTAGCGATTCGAAGCCGCATAATATCTATATATACACGCAGGAGCGTTTCCATCTTTACATGCTTCGCCGAACGTCTCGCGAGTCAGCAGACTTGATTGTGATTGACGAAGCACAGCAGATCGGCGCGAGCCAACGCGGTGTACTGCTGCAGCAGGTACTTGAGCTCGCTCAACGCGAATTTCCCAGCGCAAAATTTCTGTTTGCGAGTCCCTCGACAGACAATCCGCAAAACCTCCTTCAATTCGCTCCCAAGGAAAAGCGAGCAAGTGCCATCACGGGGTCCAAGCCTACTGTGAATCAGAACTTGATTTGGGTTGAGCAAATCAAGGGGAAGCCAAAGATATGGGACCTTAGCCTTCTCTCAGAATACAAACAGTCGAGTATTGGACGACTAACGTTGCCTAACAGGCCCACGCCTACGCAGAAGCTTCCTTTCATCGCTTTTGAATTGGGCCAGGCTGGAGGGAATGTAATTTACGTTAACCGCGCAGCCGATGCGGAGAATGTCGCCGAGATTTTATGTCAGCTCATTGAGGATGAAGTTGGCGATCCAGAGCTCTTAGCTTTGAGCGAGCTCTGTGAAAAAGCCGTCCATCCAAAGTTCAGGCTCCGCCGTTTTGTGAGAAAGGGCGTAGCTTTTCACTACGGCAATATTCCACAATTGATAAGGACTGAGGTGGAGCGCCTATTCTCATCGGGCAAAATTAATTTTTTGGTCTGCACGTCGACCCTGATCGAAGGGGTAAACCTCTCCTGCCGCAGTGTGTTTATGAGGAATCCCAAACGCGGTCAGAAGGAACTCATGAAACCAGAAGATTTCTGGAACCTCGCAGGTCGGGCTGGCCGGTGGGGCAAAGAATTTCAGGGAAACATCTTTTGTATCGATCCGCTCCATTCTGGCGAATGGTTCGATGGCAGCGCACCACGGTTTAAAAGCAAACAAAACATTCGTATCGCAACTCAGCGACTAGCTTCTGAATTTTCGGCGTTTATGGAATACGCCAAGGCTCGTGCAAAAGCGACCACAAATCGTTTTTATGAATACCTTCTTTCCTACCTGATCTTTTGTCGGGTGAGCTATGGATCGATCGATGCTTCGCCAAGCATTCACGCTCTAACAGATGAGCAACGCAACACGCTGGCGGAAGCTGTCGATAATCTGCTCGAAGACCTCGAGGTCTCCTCGCAAATCGTACTGCGCAACCCCGGAATTAATCCGTGGGGCATGAACGCTCTGCAGAAGTATTTTCTGGAAACGCCGGATATTGAATTGGAAGGTCTTCTGCCAACGGACCCTCTGAGTGATACTGAAGTACAGGACGAAAAAGGCGAGAGCCGGGATGAGGCGATAAACAATTTCATTGGAATATTCTCTCGCCTTACCGACCATCTCGGTGCCGGCTTGGGGAGTGGCAGTTCAGCTTATGGCAACGCTCGTCTTGTCATTGAGTGGATGCGAGGTTTGCCCCTCAGCCGCATCATCGACAACCAAATCCGATACTGGGCGAGAAGACGTCCGTCAAAATCAGTTACCTCCATTATTCGGGAAACAATGGAACGAGTAGAACGGGTCGCTCGCTTCGAAACCCCTAAGTACCTTCATGCCTACCTCGACATTCTCCGCACCGTTCTAATTGCTCGTGGCAGGGAGGACATTCTACCTCCAACAGAGGATTTCTGGCTGTATTTGGAATTTGGTGTCTCCAAACGAACTCAGCTTTCACTAATGTCGCTTGGCCTCTCAAGATCTAGTGTGACTTCGCTTTCAAACTTTATCACCGAAGACAACTTCTCTGAGGCAGCGTGCCTAAATTGGCTGGCGGTAAATGATTGGCGCGAATTCGGTCTGGCGCGATTAGTCGAAATGGAAATCGAAGCTGTTCTTCAGCGACATGGCGTTGTCTCTCCAGCGACGTCATAGGTCCGGCTGTGCGATCTCATAGCCTTCGCCTCGCGCACTATGCCGAAGAAGACGAAGCGCGGGATAATCCTCGCCACTAGATACATTTCGCTTGCCGGTGCGACACCGAATGGTCGGCGGGCTTACGGTTGGCGATGATAGTAAACTACCGCCCTTCGCGCGCTGACATGAATCGTTTCTTACTAGCAACGCGCAAGTGAACTGGCCTCAAAACCCTTCACATCCATACCGCCAAATGTTTCTTTTTGTGCGACACGCTGGCCAGGCGGTTGCCGGATGGAGCCCAGAACTCTAGTTGCACGGGACTTATCGGATTCAATCGCCTCCAGGACAGCAATATGGCACGTCGGGAAATCACACCCATCAAGCGCACTATCCGACGAGATCAGCTTCGCGAGATGGTCCCCCTTGCCGACAGCACCATCTATGAGATGGAGCAGCGCGGAGAGTTTCCGCGGCGGTTCGCACTCTCAGCCCGCTGTGTCGTGTGGGACCTCGCTGAGGTCGAAGCCTGGCTGGCTGCGCGCAGATCGACACCCCTTGCTCGTGCGCCGCACCCTGATGTGAGGCAACGCCGAACCCGGCCGGTTAAAGGGCCGGGTCGGGTTGCAGGAGCGGCATCGAAGGCGGAATGAGGACCGGGATGTATTTCTGGCCACCGACCCAGGCATCAATAATGTTCGACCACTCCTGCATCATATGCCGACGCTGCACCTCGTACTCGGCCTTGTTGTAGACTCCCCGCGAGGAGCGACCATCCTCGTGCGCGAGACACTTTTCGATCCAGTCACTGTTGAATCCGAGCTCGTTCAGAAGAGTTGACGCAGTCCTTCGGAGGTCATGAACCGTGAACGGCTGCAGCGGAAGACCTTCCTTGCTTGCCTGCTCAACGACCGAGTATGTGATCCGGTTGAACGTTGCCCGCGACATCGGAGCGTCGGCGTCATAGCGCGACGGCAGCACATACTTTGAATTTCCCGCGCAGGTCTTCAGCGCGATGAAGATATCGAGCACCTGGCGCGAGAAATAAACGTTGTGCGCCTTTGAGCGCTTCATACGCTCCTTGGGAATTGTCCAGACTGCGTTCTCGAAATCTACTTCGTCCCACGTGGCATCGAGCAATTCACTCTTGCGGACCATCGTGAGCAGATACAAACGCATACCCAGTCGGATGGTGGGCAATGTCGCGACACGGTCCAGCTGCTTGACCATGATGCGAATTTCAGTCGGTGAAAGCGAGCGGTCTCGCGGGACAAAGTTTGCGATCGACGCGGGTCCCACCTCGTCCGCTGGATTGGCGATCTTCTCGCCATGCAGGATCGCAAATCCGTAGATCTGCTTCACGATATCACGGACATGGATCGCCGTTGCGGGAGCGCCGCGCTCCACGATGGCAGCACAATGGGCGCGAAGATCGTCCGGTGCGATTTCATTCAGAAGGCGCTTGCGCCAGATGGGAAGCAGCTCACGTTCGAAAATCGACCGTCGCATTGCCCGCGTACTGTCGGCCATGGGTGCCGCGACGAGCCACTTCTCCCCGAGCTCGCCAAAACTCCTTGCTTCAAGAAGACGCCGTTTCTCGCGCTGCTTCTCGATAGCGGGTGACCGCCCCTCGCCGACTGCGCGCCTCGCATCGATGCACTTCTCGCGAGCGCGTGCGAGCGACAACCCTGTCGGGCCGTATTTTCCGAGGACCACAGTCTCGCGTCGACCATGCAGACGGTAGTCGAGCCGGAAAGACAGCGTCCCGGCGGGCGACACAACCACGTACATGCCGTCCCGGTCGGTGACCTTGTACGATTTTTCCTTTGGTCTCAGCGCCTTAAGCGCAGCGTCTGTCAGCAAGGACTTTCCCTCCAGGCAAATACCGTCAGCTATTTTTGAGCCGCGTTTGACCGGAGATTTCCTTGTTTTGCAGATACTTAGGCAAAGAAAAATACCGTCAGACGCATCTTCGCGTATGACGGTATTGATCGGGATCGGTTGTTTCAATGGACGGCGACACCGTCAGGCGCTCCGTCCGTCCGGTTTCATGCGCGCCGATAGTTGTCGAATGTAGATGACGATTTAGATCGTAAAATCAGTCTGTTACGTCGTACAATTGGATAAAGCGGGATAGTCCCGGACGGGCCTGAATCATTCCCACTCAATCGTCCCGGGCGGCTTGCTCGTCACATCGTACACCACCCGGTTCACGCCCTTCACCTCGTTGATGATGCGCGTCGCGGTCTCGGCCAGAAACTTCATGTCGAACTGGTAGAAGTCGGCGGTCATGCCGTCGGTCGAGGTGACGGCGCGCAGGCCGACGACGTATTCGTAGGTGCGGCCGTCGCCCATCACGCCGACGGTCTTGACCGGCAGCAGCACCGCGAAGGCCTGCCAGATTGCATCGTAGAGGCCGTGCTTGCGGATCTGGTCGATATAGACGGCGTCCGCGTTGCGCAGGATGTCGAGCTTTTCCCTGGTGATGTCGCCGGGGCAGCGGATCGCAAGGCCCGGGCCCGGGAACGGGTGGCGGCCGACGAACACTTCAGGCAGGCCGAGCTCGCGGCCGAGCACGCGCACTTCGTCCTTGAACAATTCGCGCAAGGGCTCGACCAGCTTCATGTTCATGCGCGCCGGAAGGCCGCCGACATTGTGGTGCGACTTGATGGTCACCGACGGGCCGCCGGTGAAGGAGACGCTCTCGATCACGTCGGGATAGAGCGTGCCCTGTGCCAAAAATTCGGCGCCGCCGATCTTCTTGGCTTCCGCCTCGAACACGTCGATGAACAGGCGCCCGATGGTCTTGCGCTTCACCTCGGGGTCGGCGACCCCAGCGAGCTCGCCGAGAAACTCTTTCGACGCGTCCACATGGACCAGCGGGATGTTGTAGTGGTTGCGGAACAGGTCGACGACGGTCCTGGCCTCGTCGAGCCGCAGCAGGCCGTGATCGACGAACACGCATGTGAGCTGGTCGCCGATCGCCTCGTGGATCAGCACCGCAGCGACGGCGGAATCGACGCCGCCGGACAGGCCGCAGATCACCTTGCCCTTGCCCACCTGGGCACGAATCTTCTCGATCGCCTCCTCGCGGAAGGCGCGCATGGTCCAGTCGCCGGTGAGGCCGGCGACCTTTCGCACGAAGTTGCGCAGCAGTTTTGCGCCATCGGGCGTGTGCACCACCTCGGGGTGGAACATCAGGCCGTAATACTTCCGCTTCTCGTCCTGGATGATCGCGAACGGCGCATTCGGCGAGGTGCCGGCGACGGAGAAGCCGGGCGGCATCCTGGTGATGCGGTCGCCATGGCTCATCCACACCTGGTGCTTCTCGCCGTGGTTCCAGACGCCATCGAACAGCTGGCTATCGGTCTTCACCTCGACATCGGCGCGGCCGAATTCGCGGTGATGCCCGCCCTCGACCTCGCCGCCGAGCTGGGCCGCCAAGGTCATCTGGCCGTAGCAGATGCCGAGCACGGGAACGCCGGACTCGAAGATCAGCTGCGGCGCGCGCGGCGAGCCGGTCTCGTGAACGGACTCGGGTCCGCCGGAGAGGATCACCGCCTTCGGCTTCATCTCCTTGAAGGCAGCCTCCGCCTTCTGGAACGGCACGATCTCGGAATAGACGCCCATCTCGCGGACGCGGCGGGCGATCAGTTGCGTCACCTGACTGCCGAAATCGACAATCAGAATCTTGTCATGCGCCGAGGCCACTGACGGCGTCGACGGTGCTTGAACCGAGTCTTGGGCTGTGTGCTGGGCTGTCATGGCAAGCAGATACGCGACGGCGCCCGCCCCCGCAACCGCGGCCAGCGTTGCGCCCACATTCTTCTTTGGGCATGGACAAATCGATATAGGTCAATATTATTGACCTAATTTGACCATAAGCGCCAAGGAGGAAAGCAATGCCCGATTTTCACGACCCGTCCCGCCTCACCGCGCTCGGCCACGAGTGGGTCGCCGCCTGGAACGCGCGCGATCTCGAGCGCGTGCTGGCGATGTATTCGGAAGATACCGAGATGACCTCGGACCGGATCCCGGCGTTCGGCTTCGGCGCGTCCGGCACCGTGCGCGGCAAGGCGCAGCTGCGGGCTTATTGGAGCGCGGCGCTTGCCAAACTGCCGGAGCTGCATTTCGAGCTGATCGACCTCTACGTCTCGCCCGACAGCGTCGTGGTGTTCTACCAGAACGAACGCGGCAAGAAGATCTGCGAGTATCTGCGGCTCGATGATCAGGGCAAGATCAAGCAGGGTTCGGCGAACCATCTGGTGCATTGAGGTTGCTGGAGTAATCCGTCACCCTGAGGAGGTCGCGAAGCGGCCGTCTCGAAGGGCGACGGCCCGGCTCCAACCATCCTTCGAGGCTCGCCGAGCGCTGCTTGCGCACCGCTCGACGCGCACCTCCAGCGACAACGCCGAAGCCGTTGCGCGGGGATGACGCCTGCGTTTGTGGATGCAAACGCCCAGAGTGATCAAAACTTCAGGACAACGCTCCGATGAAAATCCCGACCTGCCCTTCACCGTCACCGACTGGAGCCACGTCGAGCCGACGGTGCATCCCGGCGAGACCGGGCAAGCGCTGTGGCGCACGCTCGACATCGGCGATGTCAGGGTGCGGATGGTGGAGTATTCGCCGGGCTATCTCGCCGATCACTGGTGCGACCGCGGTCATGTACTCTACGTCGTCACAGGCGAGCTCGATACCGAGCTGCGCGACGGCCGCAAATTCACGCTGAGGCCCGGCATGAGCTACCAGGTCTCCGATTTCGGCGACGCCGCGCACCGCTCGTCGACGGCGACCGGTGCGACGCTGTTTATTGTGGATTGAAGCGCGCTCTCTCCCGTCACCCCCGCGCAAAGGCTTCGCCTTTGTCGCTGGAGGAGGTCGCGAAGCCACCGTCTCGAAGGGCGACAGCCCGGCTCTATGCCCGTCATTGCGAGCGAAGCGAAGCAATCCATCCATCCGCATATGCGGCGCGATGGATTGCTTCGTCGCTTCGCTCCTCGCAATGACGTGGAAGGAGTATCCACACGCTTGCATCCGTAATCACCGCCGCTTCGCCGCAACCTTCCTCACCTTCGTGTCCGCCCAGCCCAACGGCTTGCCGCTCTTCGACGGCAGCACGAGTTGGCCGACCGCCTGCCCGGCCTGGTCCAGCAGCACCGAATGGGCTTCGCCGCGGGCGAGAGATGCGCCTCGCCCCATTGCCGCAGGCCCACCACGACCGGGAACAGGTCGTGCCCCCGCTTCGTCAGCACATATTCGTGATAGGCGCTGCCGTCGGACGCCGCGACCTGCTCGAGCACACCGAGCTCGACCAGCGTGCGCAGCCGCGTCGTCAGCATGCCCTTGGCGATGCCGAGATTCTTCTGGAAGTCGCCGAACCGGCGCAGGCCGTCGAACGCGTCGCGCACGATCAACAGCGACCACCAGTCGCCGATCGCGTCCAGCGCGCGCGCCACCGGGCAGTCCGCCTTGGCGAATCCGGTCCGCTTCATCGCGGCTCTCCTCCTCGATCACGATTCCGAACTGGTCTTAAAATAGGACTAGACAGCGCGGAGCGCAACTGGTCTCATTATAAGACCAGATTGCGAATTGCGTGGAGGCAAGATGACCAACCAGACCATGGCAGAGGCCGCACCGGCCAAGGAGACCAAGACAGCGGACGGCAAGCGCGACAACGCGACGGCAGGCGCGCTTTCACCCGCGGCCGTGCTGCTGTTCGCCGTCGCCTGCGGGCTCAGCGTCGCCAACATCTATTTTGCGCAGCCGCTGCTCGATACCATGGCGCGCGATCTTGCCATCACGCCCGCGGTGATCGGCGGCGTCGTGACGCTGACGCAAATCGGCTACGCTTTCGGGCTGATGCTGATCGTGCCGCTCGGCGATCTCTGGGACCGCCGCAGGCTGATCGTCGGCCAGACCGTGCTGTCGGCGCTTGCGCTCGCCATCGTCGGCACCGCGCCGAACGCCGCCGTGCTGCTCGCCGGCATGGTGCTGGTCGGGCTGCTCGCAGTCGTGATCCAGGTGCTGGTCGCCTACGCCGCGACGCTGGCGGCCCCCGCCGACCGCGGCCGCACCATCGGCACCGTCACCAGCGGCGTGGTGTCGGGTATCCTGCTGGCACGTTTTGCCGCCGGCGCGCTGGCCGATCTCGGCGGCTGGCGCATGGTCTATCTCACTTCCGCTGCGCTGACGCTGGTGCTGGCGGCGCTGCTGGCGCGCGCGCTGCCGCGGCATGCGCCGCAGCCGATGGCCGGATCGTCCTATGCAAAATTGCTGCGCTCGACGGTCGCGCTGTTCGTCGAGGAACGGGTGTTGCGCGAGCGTGCAGTGTTCGCGCTCCTGATCTTCGCAAGCTTCAGCGTGTTCTGGAGCTCGGTCGTGCTGCCGCTCGCAGCACCTCCGCTGTCGCTGTCGCACACCACGATCGGGATGCTCGGGATCGCGGGCCTTGCCGGCGCACTCGCCGCGCGCAATTCCGGCCGGCTCGCCGATCGTGGCTGGGGCCAGCGCACCACCGGACTGTCGCTGCTCTTGATGCTCGCCGGCTGGGTGCCGATCGCCTGCCTCAACACGTCGCTCTGGCTGGTGGTGGTCGGCGTGCTGATGATCGACTTCGCGGTGCAGGCGATCCACGTCACCAACCAGAGCCTGATCGTTGCCGCGCGCCCCGATGCCGCGAGCCGGCTGGTCGGCGGCTACATGGTATTCTATTCGATCGGCACCGGGTTCGGCGCGATCAGCTCGACGATGGCCTATGCGGCGACCGGCTGGATCGGCGTCTGCGCGCTGGGCGCTGCGATCAGCGCCGTCGCGTTGTTGTTCTGGGTGATCGCGGTGAGCCGGACGCCGGTGCCGGTGGGGGTGTGCTCGGCGGCGTCATAGCAGTTGGCACACTGCCCGCCCCGTCATTGCGAGCCACCCGGTCGCGCGAAGCGCCGCCGGATGACAGGCTCCGCGAAGCAATCCACCGTGCCGCATATGCGGAGCCATGGATTGCTTCGTCGCTTCGCTCCTCGCAATGACGGAGGAGAAAGCGTCACGCCTTCTTCAGCACCGACACAAAGAACCCATCGGTACCGGTCCGGCGCGGTGTCATCAGCAGGCCCTCGGCCGATTGCAGCGCGGCCTCTCCAAACGCCTCGGCCTTGTCCCACAGCACCGACGCGGTCTGCTCCGGCGGCTGCACGGAAAACTCCGGATGCCGCGCGATGAAGGCCCTGACCTGCTCGCCATTCTCCTCCGCCAGCACCGAGCAGGTGATGTAGGCGATGCGGCCGCCGGCCTTCACCAGCGGCACCGCGCGCTCCAGCACCTCGGCCTGGTCCTTCAGCCGCACCTCGAGCGCGCCGGGGCGCATCCGCCATTTGGCATCGGGATTGCGGCGCCAGGTGCCGGTGCCGGTGCACGGCGCGTCGATCAGCACGAGGTCGGCGGAGGCCTTGATGTCGGACAGCACCTCCTCCTCGCCGCGCGGCGTGCGGACATCGCAATTGTGCACGCCGGCGCGCGACAGCCGCTCATGGATCGGCGCGAGCTGGCGCTTGTCGCTGTCGGTCGCGATCAACCGTCCCTTGCCCTGCATCTGAGCTGCGATCGCCAGCGTCTTGCCGCCGGCACCGGCGCAGAGGTCGATCACCTGCTCGCCGGGCTTGGCCGCCGCGAACAGCGCGGCGAGCTGCGAGCCCTCGTCCTGCACTTCGATGGCGCCCTTGATGAAATCCTCCTCGGCATGGATGCCGGGATTGCGCGCGTCTGCGCCGAGCTCGATGCGCAGGCCGAGCGGCGACCACGGCGTCTCCCTGGCGCCGAGATGCGACAGCCGCGGCAGCACCTTCTCGCGCTTGCCGCGCAGTGTGTTGACGCGCAGATCGAGCGGCGCACGGCTCGCCATCGCGGTCGCTTCCGCGGCGCGGTCGTCGCCGAACACCTTTGCCAGATGCGGATCGAGCCAGTCCGGATAGTCGCCCGCAACGTGGGCCGGCGCGTCCTTGAGCGTGCGCGAGGCCAATGCGGCCTCCTCGGCCGCGGTCAGCGGATCCGGCGCGAACCGGCCGCCGTCGCACAGCGCCGAGATCGTCGGGATATCCATGCCGCGCTCGAGCTTGAGCATGCCGAGCACGCGCGCGCGGGCGCTGTCGTCCTGCATCAGAAAGGCCGCGGAGGATTGCCGGCGCAGCACGTCCCAGATCAGGCCGGAGATCGCGGCGCGATCACCGGAGCCGGCATAACGGTGCGCGGTGCCCCATTCCTTCAGCGCTTTCGCCGCAGGAATGCGCTGTGCGTCGATGGTGGCGATCAGTTCGATCGCGGCGGTGAGCCGGGCAGCGGGGGTCATTGATCTCTTTCGGTTGGGCGCATCAGATCAGCAGCAGCAGTCTGAGCGCGAAATACAGCCACATGGCCGCCAGCACCAGCACGCCGGCGAACCAGGCGAGCGAGCGCGGCCGCACGTCGTTGGAGGTGACGAACACCGCGGCATGGGCAAACCGCGTCACCACGAACACCCAGGACATCAGCACGATGAACAGATCGGCACGGCGCAGCGGCAGCGCAATGGCGATCAGGACATAGAACAGCACCGGCAGCTCGAACTGGTTGGCAAAGCAGTTGGCGAACTGGGTGGCGCGGGCGGGCCAGTTCGGCTCGCGCAGCGCGATATCCTTCATCCGGGTCTCACCGCTCGCCAGCGTCCGCGTGCGCGCCGTCGCCATCGTGAACAACAGCGCGAAGGTCAGCCCAATCTGGATGAAGACCGGCAATAGAACCATTTGAACTGACATCAAGAATCTCCCCTCAGCCGCGGGCGCCCGGCCGCCCTCTTAGCCGCCGCCCGCGGCCCTGACAATGAAGCGAACGCGGTAACCCGTTGAACCATCATCCGAGCCCGGCGGACCAACTCCCGGGACCAATGGCGGTTTCAGTTCCCAACGGATGGCGCGATGCGCATCATCCTCGACGGCGCGGCCCTGGCAGCGGCCGCCATCGGCGACCTCCTCACCTCCCTGTTCAAGGTGATCGACCCCGGCATCGGCTGGTTCGACGATCCGGCGGATGGCGGGCTCGGCATGGTGATGTCGGGGCTCGCCGGCGTCGCCGCGGCGCTGCTGGTCGCGATCCTGCTCTCGGTCTATTTCCGCAGCGGTTATCGCTCGACGCGCGACACCGTCAGGCACAGCCTCGCCGCGGCGCTGCTGCTCGCCCTGCTCGGCTATGCGGCCTACGACATGGGCCACGATGCGCTGGCCCATCTTGGGCTCGACGCACAGCCGGCCGTGACGGGAACAAATTCCAACACCGGACTGCTCGGAAGCCACGTCCGTCCTGCCGCGTCGACGCCTTCGATCATGCAGTTCGCGATCTAGGGCCGACACCAACGCTTCGAGCAAGGCTCTTCAAACAAGACATCAAACAACGCATCAAACAGGGCAGCGAATAAGACGACGAAATCGTCATCGTTCCGACTTCGCGCCGACCTATGCTCCCAGCGAAAGGAGCGATGCATGCCCCAGTTTCGCCTGACCCAAATCTCCGACACCCATCTCGCGCGCCGCTTCAAGCCGCTCGTCGACAACTTTCATCGCGTCAGCGAGCACATCGACGCGACGCGTCCCGATCTCGTGCTCAACTCCGGCGACGTCTCGTTCGACGGGCCGACCAGCCGCGACGACATGGTGTTCGCCAAGGAGCTGCACCACGCGCTGCCGGTCGATTGCCTTTATCTACCGGGCAATCACGACATCGGCGACAATCCGACTGCGGTCGGCCCGGTGCCGGCGCAACTGCCGACCGAACAAACGCGCGGCGCCTTCACCTCGGTGCTCGGCGAGGACCGCTGGCATTTCGACGCCGCCGGCTGGTGCTTCATCGGCCTCAATTCCCTGATCATGAACACCGGCCTCGACAGCGAGGCCGAGCAATTCGACTGGCTCGCAGCCGCGCTCGACAAGGCCGTCGGCCGGCCGGTCGCGCTGTTCGTGCACAAGCCGCTCTATCTCGACGTGCCCTATGATGCCGAGCGCGCCGAGACCGCGATCCGCTTCGTGCCGCAGCCGGCACGCCGCCGCCTGATCGAGATGTTCGGCAAGGTCGATTGGCGCCTGGTCGGCAGCGGTCATGTGCACCAGCGCCGCGACTACACGTTCGAGCATGTCCGGCACATCTGGGCGCCCTCGGCCGGCTTCATCATCTCAGATGCGCGGCAGGAAGTGATCGGCGTCAAGGAAGTCGGTCTTGTCGAGTACCGCTTCCAGCCGGACAGCTTCGAGGTCCGCCACGTCAGGGCCAAGGGCCAGGTCGATGTCGATCTGGACATGCTGCTCGGCAAAGAGCCGGCCTAACGGCGAGACTCCTTGCCACCGTCATTGCGAGCCACCCGGTCGGCGCGAAGCGCCGCCGGATGACAGGCTCCGCGAAGCAATCCATCGCGCCGCAAGTGGGCAAATGGATTGCTTCGCCGCTTTCGCTCCTCGCAATGACGTGGATGGAGCGGTGTGCACCCGGCTCCGCGCGTCAGCTCCGTGCCGCGTCGTGCAGGTCCCGCTTGATGACGGTGAGCAGCGCCTGCAGCGAGTCCTTGTTCGGTTGCGGCGCTGCGGGCGCGGGCCGCGCGCGCGGCACATGCGGCATGAAGCGGGCCGGCGGCTCGGCGGCCGGCTCCTCCTCGACGAATTTTCCATGCAGGACGTCGTCGCGGCGGCCCATGAGGAACATCGTCGCCCAATAGCCGACGGCGAGAACAATGACCCCGAAAACAATAGCTTCAAAAACCATGGCTACACCTGAAATATAGCCATATTGAATCAACTGCTCCGGGTCCCCGTCAAGCAAATGGGGGCCGAAAAGCCCCCAAAAGCCCGCCGATGTGGCGTTTTTGATACTTTGTTGCGCGGAATGGGGCTGGAAAGCCCCGTTTTGACGCGTTTTCTTGACGCGAACCGGTATCCATCCTGGATCAAGTCCGGGACGGGCTTCGCTCGAAAACGCTATGCGCTCAAGCCTTGTCCGGCCCGACCCGGACCAGCTGCTTGCCGAAATTGGCGCCCTTGAGCAGGCCCATGAAGGCCTCCGGCGCGCTGTCCAGGCCCTCGGTCACGAACTCCTTGTACTTGACCTTGCCCTCGCGCACCCACTGCGACATGTCGCGCAGGAAGTCGCCATGCATCGCGGCGAAGTCGCTGACGATGAAGCCACGGAAGGTCAGCCGCTTGGTCAGGATGTTGCGCATCATCGCGCCGGCCCATTTCGGTGCGTGCGCCTCGGTGTCGTTGTAATGCGCGATCAGGCCGCAGACCGGAATCCGCGCGAACGCATTGAGCAGCGGAAACACCGCGTCGAACACCGCACCGCCGACATTCTCGAAATAGACGTCGATGCCCTTCGGGCAAGCTTCCTTCAGCTTCGCCGCGAGATTGGGATCGCGGTGGTCGAGGCACTCGTCGAAGCCGAGCTCGTTCTTGACGTAGGCGCACTTGTCCTTGCCGCCGGCAATGCCGATCGCACGCGCGCCCTTGATCCTGGCAATCTGGCCGACCGCCGAACCGACGGCGCCGGATGCAGCCGCAACCACCACCGTCTCGCCGGCCTGCGGCTTGCCGATCTCGAGCAGGCCGGTATAGGCGGTCATGCCGGGCATGCCGAGCACACCGACCGCGGTCGAGATCGGCGCGATCTTCGGATCGATCTTGGCGAGCCCCTTGCCATCGGACAGCACATGGGTCTGCCAGCCGGCGCGCGACAGCACGATATCGCCCTTGGCAAAGGCGGGATTGTTTGAGGCGATCACCTCGCTCACCGTGCCGCCCTCCATCACGCCGCCGACCGGCACCGGCGCGGCATAGGACGGGCCGTCGGCCATGCGGCCGCGCATATAGGGATCGAGCGACAGCCAGATGGTGCGGAGCAGGACCTCGCCCGCGCCCGGTGTCGGCGGCGCGTAGTCTTCGAGCCTGAAATTGGCCGGCGTGGGCTCGCCGTGCGGGCGCGAGGCCAGAACGATGCGCTTTCCTTGGGACATGATTTTCCTCTTGAGGTGATTGTTCGTGGCGGACACGTAGTCATGCAATCGACCTCCCCGCAAGGGAGATGGATTTGCTCTTTCGCGTAGCGCTTGTTTGAAATGTTGTTTGAAATGATGCGCGTCATGCCGGCATGCCCCCCGAGGGCCAATCGGTCACTCCGGGACGGATGACGGTGGCGGGTGGCGGGGCGACTGGCCGGCTCGTTACTCAGGCACAATTGCGGAGGCCGCGAGCAACGGCGGTGCGCGCAGTTCAGGTTCAATCAGCGCCTGATAGCGCGACGGCTCGGCACGCTCGATGGCCGCGATATCGGGCGCGGCGCCATTGCGCCAGCCAACATAGGCGTCACTGGCTTCGATCCCCATTGCTTCGGCAACGAGCTGAACCCAGTTCCTGACCTTGATGTTGTCGCGACCGTCGAGCACCGCGAATTCGCGATGGCATGGATGAAGGATCGTGCACACGGTGTCAGCACGATTTGCGACCGCCGCCGACCAGGTCTCGCCCATCACCACCTTCAGCGCGCCTGGCACGGCAGCAATGCCGCTGCACATGTGGCCAGGTACCGCAGGTCCCTCGATCAGTTCGAGCCCCGGTATTCGCGACAAGATACTGGCAATCCGATCGTTGATCGGCACGTGGGTTGAAAACCCGAGATGCCGGTGCAGCAGCACGCGGCGCTGCACTGGCATGGTCAACAGCGGCGCCAGCCGATCGATTGATGCGGCCAGCAATTCGGAAATGTGCGCAATATCGAACGCAACCGTGTTGCCCGGCGCCATGATGTCGGACATGTGCATGTGGCACGAGGGACACCAGGTCACGACAGTGCCGCGATCGTCCTTCGCGACGGCTTCATTGAAGCGGCCGACGGTCCGGCCCGCCATGTTGCTCGCCGCATGCGGTTGATGGTCGTGGGCGGTGCCGCAGCAGTAGGCCGGGCCGCCGGCGGCGCGGACATCGTAGCCTGCACGCTCCAGCAGCATGATGGACAGCCGGATCATTTCGGCGTGGCGCAGCATGTTGCAGCCGAACCAGAACGTGACGCGATTGTCGCTTACAGCCATGTCTCAAGCTCCTCATCGCTGAGCTGGAGTCGCGCGAAGGTCTTGATGCGCGGGAAATACGAGGGATCCTGCTTGGCGCGCAGTTGGCGCGTGTCGTTGATGGCGCGTTGCTTGGCGATCCGGATCAGCAGCATGGCGTCAAGCCCCGCGGCCTTTTGCGGGCAGGCATCGACGCACTGACCGCTCTTGGTGCAGGCGCCGACCCAGGCCACCGTTTGGTCTGGAGCGGCCTCACCACTCGCCAACCGGCGCAATCCACCTGTAACGATGTTGGGATCAGCGCCGCGCAAATCGATGTAGTCGACCATCGGACAGGCGTTGAAGCACGCGCCGCATTCCGTGCACAGCGCGGCAAGCTCCGCGCCGGATTGCATCAGGAAAGCTTCGGTGGTTTCGGCGCGCGCCGGCGGAAGCCTGATCATATCGAGGGCAAAATGCGCCCTCGGGCCTTGGCGGTCAAGGCTGTCGTCTCCGCCAACTCCGGCTTGAGGGCCAAAGGCGATCAGGTCCAGACAGCGCCCGGAATCGCAAGATTCCCCGGTGCGCAATTGCGCACCCGAGGTTCGATGCTTCGCATCGCCCCGGAATGACGCACGGAGTGTTTACACCCCGCCCGGATAGTTCGGGGCTTCGCGCGTGATGGTGACGTCATGGACGTGGCTCTCGCGCAGGCCGGCGCCGGTGATGCGGACGAACTCGGCTTTGTCGTGGAAGTCCTTGATGTCCTTCGCACCGACATAGCCCATCGCCGCGCGGAGGCCGCCGGCGAGCTGGTGCATCACGTTGCCGACCGGGCCCTTGTAGGGCACCTGGCCCTCGATGCCTTCCGGCACGAGCTTCAGCGTATCCTTGATGTCCTGCTGGAAGTAGCGGTCGGCCGAGCCGCGCGCCATCGCGCCGACCGAGCCCATGCCGCGATAGGCCTTGTAGGAGCGGCCCTGCCACAGGAAGACTTCGCCGGGCGTCTCGTCGGTGCCGGCGAGCAGTGAGCCGACCATCGCGATGTCGGCGCCGGCGGCGAGCGCCTTGGCGAGGTCGCCGGAATATTTGATGCCGCCATCGGCAATCACGGGCACGTCGGCCTTCTTCGCCGCCGCCACCGCATCCATGATCGCGGTGAGCTGCGGCACGCCGACGCCGGCGACGATGCGCGTGGTGCAGATGGAGCCCGGGCCGATGCCGACCTTGATGCAATCCGCGCCGGCATCGATCAGGGCCTGTGCGCCGCCTTCGGTGGCGACGTTGCCGGCCACGACCTGCACGGCATTGGACAGCCGCTTGATGCGGTTGACGGCATTGAGCACGTGGCGCGAGTGACCATGCGCGGTGTCGACCACGACGACGTCGACGCCGGCATCGATCAGCCGCTCGGTGCGCTCATAGCCGGTCTCGCCGACCGTGGTGGCGGCGGCGACCCGAAGCCGGCCGTGTTCGTCCTTGCAGGCGAGCGGATGGGCGACCGCCTTCTCGATGTCCTTCACGGTGATCAGGCCGACGCAGCGATATTGGTCGTCGACGACGAGCAGCTTCTCGATGCGATGCTGGTGCAGCATCCGCTTCGCCTCATCCTGGCTGACGCCCTCGCGCACGGTCACGAGGTTCTCATGCGTCATCAGCTCGGAGACCTTCTGGCGGGGATCGCTGGCAAAACGCACGTCGCGGTTGGTCAGGATGCCGACCAGCTTGCCCGGCACGTTCTTGGCGCTACCTGTGACGACCGGAATACCGGAGATGCCGTTTTCCTTCATCAAGGTCAGCGCGTCGGCCAGCGTCGCGTCGGGGCCGATGGTCAGCGGGTTGACCACCATGCCGGATTCGAACTTCTTGACCTGGCGCACCTGCGCGGCCTGGCCGTCCGGATCGAAGTTGCGGTGGATGACGCCGAGGCCGCCGGCCTGCGCCATCGCGATTGCCATGCGGGCCTCGGTGACGGTGTCCATCGCGGACGCCATGATCGGGATATTGAGCGAGATCGCGCGGGTGACGCGCGAGCGGATATCGACTTCCGAGGGAAGGACGTCGGACAGACCGGGCTTCAGAAGCACATCGTCGAACGTGAACGCTTCTCGGATAGCCGGAAATCCCGTGGCCATTGCCAACTCCTTGTCTGCGGCCGCAGCCGCAATGGGTCTTACGGATGAACGCCGCCTGCGGCGACGCGCGCTGCGTCACCGTCGAATCGGCGCCCATCGGTGGGGTTGACGCTGGTCGATAGCATGGCGGCATGACGAATCAAAGTGTTTGCCAGCCATGCACAGGCTTTTTTACGGCCCCGGCAGCCTGTTTAGCGATAACCCTGCGGCGGCCCGTACCGGCGGATCGCCTCGACCATCTCGCGGTGGCGCCGGTCCTCCCGCTTCATGTGGACGGCGATGACCGCATGGGCCGACGGCACCAGCAGCAAGACATGGAAAAACAGCCCGAAAATCGCGCAAAACACGATCAGGACCAGATTGAAGATGGCCGAAAACGGCTGTCCGTTCAGGAGCAGCCCGATCGGCGGCAAGAGAGCGGCGAGGACGTAGATCACGGCAGGCACCTCAAACGCTGGCGGATGCATACCAGCGTCACGCTGGATTTAGGGCGTTTGGCCGGTTCCGCAATAGCGCCGCTCAGGGCAGGATGATATGGCCCCCTCGCCTGCCTTTTTCAGCACAGCTGTCCTATTTTGATGAACAAACAACGCCTGATCCCGCTCATCGTGGCCACTGCCCTGTTCATGGAAAACATGGACTCTACGGTGATTGCGACCTCGCTGCCGGCGATCGCCGCCGATATCGGCACCAGCCCGCTGACGCTGAAACTCGCGATCACGTCCTATTTGCTGTCGCTCGCGGTGTTCATCCCGGCGAGCGGCTGGACCGCGGACCGCTTCGGCGCCCGCATCGTGTTTGCGGGCGCAGTCGCCGTGTTCATGCTGGGCTCGATCGGCTGCGCGCTGTCCTCCTCGGTGACCGATTTCGTGTTCGCCCGCATCCTGCAAGGCCTCGGCGGGGCGATGATGACGCCTGTTGGGCGATTAGTGCTATTGCGCTCGGTCGACAAGAGCGCGCTGGTCAACGCGATGGCCTGGGTGACGGTCCCGGCGCTGATAGGCCCGGTGATCGGGCCGCCGCTCGGCGGCTTCATCACCACCTATTTCTCCTGGCACTGGATCTTCCTGATCAATATCCCGATCGGGCTGCTCGGCATCTTCCTCGCGCTGAAATACATCGACCCGATCAAGAGCGAGGCCCCCGAGCGCTTCGATCTGATGGGACTGGTGCTGGCCGGCATCGGGCTCGCCGGCATCGCCTTCGGGCTGTCGGTCGCCGGCCTCAACCTGTTGCCGTGGCCGATCGTCGCCGGATTGGTCGGCGTCGGCACGGTGTCGATGACCCTCTATGTCATCCACGCGCGGCGCACCGGCTCGCCGGTGCTCGATTTCGGCTTGCTGCGGCTGCCGACCATGCGCGCGTCGATCGTCGGCGGCTTCATGTTCCGGCTCGGCATCGGCGCGCTGCCGTTCCTGCTGCCACTATTGATGCAGGTCGGCTTCGGCCTGTCGCCGTTCCAGTCCGGCCTGGTGACGTTTGCATCCGCGGTCGGCGCCATGGGCATGAAGACGCTGGCGGCGCGCATCATCAAGGCCTTCGGCTTCCGCAACATGATGACGGTGAATGCGGTGGTCAGCTCTGCCTTCCTCGCCGCCTGCGCCCTGTTCACGATCTCGACGCCGCTGATGCTGATCTTCACCATCCTGGTGGTCGGCGGCTTCTTCCGCTCGCTGCAATTCACCGCGATCAACACCGTCGCCTATGCCGAAGTCGAGCCGCCGCAGATGAGCCGCGCGACCACCCTCGTCAGCGTCAACCAGCAGCTCGCGGTGTCCGCAGGCGTCGCGGTCGGTGCCTTCTCGGTCGAGACCACGCTGGCGCTGCATCACCAGACCGAGCTCTCGGCCGATGTGTTCGGACCGGCCTTCATCGTGGTGTCGCTGATCTCGGCTGCGTCGGCCTGGTTCTTCTGGCAGATGCCGGTCGACGCCGGCAACGAGATCGCCGGCCGCAAGGCGATCGACATCTCGAGCCGCAAGGGCGCCGAGAAGCGTCGCGCCGCCGAGGCCGTCAAGGTCGCGACCGAGGACACCCAGAACGCGCGGGATCAGCGGCTGGGGTAGTCGATCGAGCGAGCTGTTCGCGAGGCACGGTACAAGCGCGCCGTCCGTCACGACCGGGTCGCTAAGGATGGCCGGTCATTCCGGTTGTCTGTGGACGATCCGGACGTTCAATAAGTTCGTATGTGGGAACGTGGGTCGCTTCCAGCCACGATTCCAGCGCAGCTCCGCAAACCGTGCAGATCGCGTCACCCGTGTGCGGCACCAAGAACTTCTCTTCAGTGCGTCTGTACTCGGCGCCGCAATTGCATTGAACAATTGTCGCCATTGCCAGGATATGCGCCTGGGAATGGCGCTTTGCCAGCACTTTTTCATCAAACGGCCCCAGTGCGCGAAACGCTGCTGCACCAAGGCCGCCAACCCAGTGGGGGGTTTTCTCCCGGTGGGCCTTGGGGGCTCTGGCGCCGGGAGCAGGGATTCGACTCCGGCCGTCCTTCCAGGTTCCTATCGACCACGTTGAAGTGTTCGCCTGCGCGCATCCATCCTGACGACGCCGGGTCCTGCAAAAAAATCCACGCGAGAGTCAGAAAGCGAACGGAAGTGCCGCCGCCGATCCTGCACAGTTCGGCTCAAGCGGGCCCGCAGTGACCGCCGCATCAGCAGAAATCATGCAGGAGGAAGCGCTCCGGATTCCGTTCCGTGGCGTCCGTGCGCCACGGAAGGCCCGGTTTTCATTGATCGAGTTTCGCTTGAAAGGATCAGAGCCAGTGAGTGACGCGAATACGAATGAAGTGAACGGCAATCCGAAAGTCGGCTTCGGCCTGCCCGTGTTTGCCTTCCCCAAGGCCTTCCAGGGCATCGCCCAGCAAAATGCGACGCGCGCAAAGGAACAGTTCGAGAAGGTCAAGGAGGCCTCTGCAGAGATCACCCTCCTGCTCAAGGAAGCCTATTCGATCAATGCCAGCGGCACCGCGGATTACGCAGCCAAGCTGGTCGAGATCACGAGCACCAACGCCAGTTCGGCCCTCGCCTTCGTGGCCGATCTTGCCGGCACCAAGTCACTGTCGGAGGCGATGCAGCTTTCGGCCGAGCATGGCCGCAGGAATTTCGAGGTCACCACCGCGCAGAACAAGGAGCTTTGGGAGCTCACCAAGAGGGTCGCGACTGAGACCTCCGAGCCGCTCAAGAAGAGCCTTGCAAGGGCGTTGAAGACAGCTTCCTGAGGAGCAAGCCACCCGCTCCCGGAGCCCCGGCTGGAACGAGCGTCTCCCACAAGAAGGGACGCCGTCCAGCCGAGGGGCGCGGATCCAGCAATACCTGACATTGGAGGAGGACGCCGTGGGCGCGATCATGATCAGATGTCCGCGGACAGGCCGCGCGATCACAACCGGCAAGAAAGCCGATCGCAAGACATTTGGCTGCAGCACGGTGTTCTTTTCGCGCACCTACTGCACGATCTGCCGGACCACTCACGAATGGTTTGCCAGGGACGCCTGGGTCGACGAACCCGGCGAGCGGATGCTCGAGGCGTCCTGACATCGACGCCCGCCTGACAGGTTGATCAATGGCTGCGTGATCGCGAGGCCCCCGCTACATGCGGACGTGCCTGAACCTTGTCGCCATTGGCCCATGGTTGAGCGTGCGAACGCTGCGGCCCATGCGCCGCGGCACCGCGACCGGACGGTTTCAATCCTTCGGCCGAAACGATGCGATCGATCCTGTCTCGCATGATATCGTAGCATTCGCAGGCCGCCGCTTCGAGGCCCTGCCTGTCGACCTCGATCGAGCTGCGCCGGTTGGACCGGATCGCCCCCGATGCGCGAAGCTTCTGCACGACGTGGGTTACGGTCGTTCGCCTGACGCCCAGCAATTCCGACAGCGTCTCCTGCGTCAGCGGGAGTGTGTCCTGGCCGA
The DNA here is from genome assembly GCF_001189845.1 of Bradyrhizobium tropiciagri. Taxonomy (GTDB): domain Bacteria; phylum Pseudomonadota; class Alphaproteobacteria; order Rhizobiales; family Xanthobacteraceae; genus Bradyrhizobium; species Bradyrhizobium tropiciagri. Next base: position 163,057 of record NZ_LFLZ01000001.1, on the reverse strand, counting down.
TCTGGTCGTGAATCTGCAGTAGCCAACGGGCCAGACGGGCTTCCACCGAGTGCAGCGCATTGCACGCCGCCATATGCTGGAACTGCACCAGCAACGACCGCATATGGAGCTGCACCGCATCCGCGAGTGCGTGGCTTCGCACGAGCGCCGCCTGAAATCGCGCCGGCGAGATCTGCCATGTGGTGCCTGCGACACGAACCACCGCCGTCATGGGCGAACGTACCGGCCGCAGCGTCGACAGGATGCCCGCCGCACCTTCGTTGCCGACCATCGTGGTCGCGACGGCCTGTCCGTTCGGCATGTCCATGACGAACGCGATCAATGCCGTACACGGGAAATAGATCTGTTCGACAGGGTCGCCCGACCGCACCAGCACGAGGTCGCGTTCGAGCGATACTTTGCGTAGATGCGGCACAAGCAGGTCGAAATCTACGTGCGGCAGCGCAGCCAGAAGACGATTGCCTATGCGCGTCCTGTACTCCATCACGGGACATCTCCCAGACGGAGGCGCGGTTCGTTGCACGGATCCCGTGGTGGCGTCAGGCCGAGATACGCAACGAACAGACCGCGCCGGGAAAATAGAATACGCCGCAGGGGAAAGGGTTCCAAAAGCTTCAGCTTGGTGCGCGTCGCCCTCTTCCGGGGCACCACCCCCGTCGCTACGTTCCTCGCAACGGCTGCTGCCCGCGAAACCCAGTCGCCAGCACGTAGCGCTCCGAGGAGTCCTGCCGGCTGGCCGCCGGCTTGACGTGGCGGACGGTGGCGAAATCGCGCTTCAGCTGCCCGACCAGCTCGGCATCGGCGCCGCTCTGGAACACCTTTGCCAGGAAGGTCCCGCCGGGATTGAGCACCTCGCCGGCGAAATGCGCGGCGGTCTCGACGAGACCAATGATGCGCAGCTGATCGGTCTTGCGATGGCCGGTGGTGTTGGCGGCCATATCCGACATCACGATGTCGGCGCGGCCGCCCATCATCGCGATCAGCTTTTCCGGCGCGTCATGATCCAGGAAGTCGAGCTGCGCAAAGGTGACGCCAGGGATCTCGCCCATCTCCAGCAGATCGATCGCGACCACCTTGCCCTTGCCGTCGGCGGCGCCGGTGCGCTTGGCGGCGATCTGGCTCCAGCCGCCAGGCGCAGCGCCGAGGTCGACCACCGTCATACCCGGCTTGAGCAGGCGATATTTGTCGTCGATCTCGAGCAGCTTGAAGGCCGCGCGCGAGCGATAGCCCAGCGCCTTGGCCTTGGCGACGTAGGGATCGTTGAGCTGGCGCTCGAGCCAGAGTTTTGACGACAGCTTTCGCTTGCCGCCGCTCTTGACCGTGACGTGCAGCCGCCCGGTGGTGTCTTTCGCCATACTGCTTCTCTACTCCCTCGCCCCGCTCTTGCGGGGAGAGGCATAGGCGGCCTTTCGGCCGCCGTTCTTAAAAAGGACGCCAACGCAAAGCGTCGGCTACGGTGAGGGGCTGCCTCGTCAAAGAAGTGAGAGATGAGCTCGCGGAGAGTCCCCCTCACCCGGATCTTGCGCTTTGCGTAAGATCCGGCCTCTCCCCGCAAGCGGGGCGAGGCAAGAGAAGCTCTAGCACGCCCGCAGCGCGCCGTCCTCGCGCATCATCTCGACCAGCATGCCCTCGCGCAGGCCGCGATCGGCGACGCGGAGCCGCGGCATCGGGAACGCGTTGCGGATCGCATCGAGGATCGCGCAGCCGGCGAGCACGAGGTCGGCCCGCTCGACGCTGATGCAGTTGTTGTTGACGCGCGCCTCGTAGCTCATGCCGAGCAGCTTCTGGATCGTCGCTGTGACGTCGCCATCGTTCATCCAGATGCCGTCGATGCGGCGGCGGTCGTAGCGCGACAGATTGAGGAAAACGCCGGCGAGCGTGGTCACGGTGCCCGAGGTGCCGAGCATATGCATGTCGCGCAGATCCTTGCCATGCTCGGCCGCGAACGGCGCGACATGCCGCGCGACCTCATCGATCATCTGCGCATACAAATCCCGGGTTACGTTCCTGCCGCCGAAATGCTCCGCCAGCGTCACGACGCCGAGCGGGATCGACATCCACGCCTTGATCCGCGGCGGCGCATCGGGCGCGGCGGGATCGCGCTCAATCCGCACCAACTCGGTCGAGCCGCCGCCGATGTCGAACAGGATGGCGCCCCGCCCTTTCGGGTCGAGCAGCGGCGAGCAGCCGATCACGGCGAGCGTCGCCTCGGTCTCGCGGTCGATCACCTCGAGCTCGATGCCGGTCGCAGCCGCGACGCGCGCGCGAAAGCTTTCCGCGTTGCCGGCGGCGCGGCAGGCCTCGGTGGCGATCAGCCGCAGCCGGCGGGCCTTGCGATAGCGGATCTTGTCGCTGCAAATGGCGAGCGCCGCAATGGCGCGCTCGATCGCCGCTTCGCTGATCGAGCCGGTCGCGGCGATGCCCTCGCCGAGCCGGATGATCCGCGAGAAGGAGTCGACCACGCGGAACCCGTCGCCAGTGGGACAGGCTATCAACAGCCGGCAATTGTTGGTGCCAAGATCGAGTGCGGCGTAGACGCCAGTATCCGCGGCTGCCGCAACCAACCCTGACGGGGCTTCGCCGGCCGGAGGGCCGTCGCAAAGCCGCACATGGTCGTTCATCAAAACTGTCTTTCCGCAGGACCCAAAGGGGCTGCCGAATAATTGTCGTTCACGGAAACTTTAGCAGCGTCAAAGCGCTACGCAAACTCCGTTCACATTGGGTCCATGTCCAATCGGGCGTTGTCGTTAAGGAGGGCGTGCGTTATCTCCTCAGCGCCCCAAATTCCAACAAATCCGGGCATTTCAGGTCATTTTCGATGCAAGATCACACGCCGCCCGCCTCCCTCGAAAACGCTATCGCACTGCAAAAATACGGTGTCGGACAGCCTGTTCGACGAAAGGAGGACGACACCCTGGTGCGCGGCAAGGGCAGATACACCGACGATTTCTCCCTGCCCGGCCAAGCCATCTGCTGGATGGTTCGCTCCTCCCATGCCCACGGACTCATCAAGGGGATCGATACGGAAGCCGTCAGGGCGATGCCGGGCGTGCTCGGGGTGTGGACCGGCGCCGACCTCGCGGCCGCCGGCTACAAGCCGTTCACCTGCGGCCTGCCGCTGAAGAACCGCGACGGCTCGCCGCTGCTGCAGACCAACCGCCCGGCGCTGGTAACTGACAAGGTGCGCTTCGTCGGCGATCCCGTCGCCTTCGTGGTGGCGGAGACCGCGGCGCAGGCCCGCGATGCGGCCGAGGCGGTCGAGGTCGACATCGAGCCGCTGCCCGCGGTGACCGACGCCGCCGAGGCGTCGAAGCCCGGCGCGCCGCAGCTCTATGACAACATCCCGAACAACGTCGCGCTCGACTACCACTATGGTGACACCGCCAAGATCGACGCGGCATTCGCCAGCGCCGCGCACGTCACAAAACTCGACATCGTCAACACCCGCGTCGCCGTGGTCTCGATGGAGCCGCGCGTCGCGCTCGCGCATTACGACAAGAAGACCGAGCGCTTCACGCTGCAGGTCCCGACCCAGGGCGTTTCAGGCAACAAGGCGATCCTGGCGCGGCTGCTCAATGTGCCCGCGGACAAGGTCCGCATCCTGACCGGCAATGTCGGCGGCTCGTTCGGGATGAAGAACCTCAACTATCCCGAATACACCTGCATCGCGCATGCGGCGCGCGAGCTCGGGCGTCCCGTGAAGTGGCTCGACGAGCGTTCGACCAGCTTCCTGTCCGACAGCCAGGGCCGCGCCCAGCTGATCCATGCCGAGCTCGCGCTCGACGCCGACGGCAAGTTCCTCGCGGTGCGGTTGTCCGGCTACGGCAACCTCGGCGCCTACATCACCGGCGTCGCGCCGGGCCCGCTGTCGCTCAACACGGGCAAGAACCTCGCCAGCGTCTATCGCACGCCGCTGCTCGGCGTCGACATCAAGACCGTTCTGACCAACACCACGCTGATGGGCGCCTATCGCGGCGCCGGCCGGCCCGAGGCCAACTACTACATGGAGCGGCTGATCGATGCCGCCGCCGACGAGATGGGCATCAACCGCTTCACCTTGCGCAAGCGCAACTTCATCAAGCCGTCGCAGCTGCCCTTCCCCGCCGCCTCCGGCGTCACCTATGACAGCGGCGATTTCGCCGGCGTGTTCCAGAAGGCGCTGGAGATCTCCGACTACGACAACTTCGCCAGGCGCAAGAAGGAGAGCAAGAAGAGCGGCAAGCTGCGCGGCATCGCCGTCGGCTCCTATCTCGAGGTCACCGCGCCGCCGTCTGGCGAGCTCGGCAAGATCACCTTCGAGCCCGACGGCTCGGTGAAGCTCACCACCGGCACGCTCGATTACGGCCAGGGCCACGCCACGCCGTTCGCGCAGGTGCTGTCCGACCAGCTCGGCGTTCCCTTCGAGAAGATCACGCTCGAACAGGGTGACAGCGATCTGGTGCGGTTCGGCAACGGCACCGGCGGCTCGCGCTCGATCACGGCGACCGGCCAGGCGATCGTCGAGGCCTCTGCGCTCGTTGTCGAGAAAGGCAAGAAGGCCGCCGCGCACATGCTGGAGGCCTCCGAGGCCGATATCGAGTTCGGCCAGGGCCGCTTCACCATCGCCGGCACCGACCGCTCGATCGGCATCATGGAGCTCGCCGAGCGGATGCGCGAAAGCAAGATGCCGGAGGGCACGCCTGACACGCTCGACGTCGATCACGCCACCAAGGAGACCGCGTCGACTTTCCCGAACGGCTGTCACGTCGCCGAGGTCGAGATCGATCCCGACACCGGCGTGACGCGGATCGTGCGCTACTCGGCGGTCAACGATTTCGGCGTCGTGGTCAATCCGATGATCGTTGCCGGCCAGCTGCACGGCGGCGTCGCGCAGGGCATCGGCCAGGCGTTGATGGAGGAGGTCAGCTACGACGCCTCGGGCCAGCCGATCACCGGTTCGTTCATGGACTACGCGCTGCCGCGCGCCGGCGACGTGCCGTCGATGCAGGTCGGGGATCATCCCTCGCCGGCGAAATCCAACCCGCTCGGCACCAAGGGCTGCGGCGAAGCCGGCTGCGCCGGCAGCCTGGTCTGCATCGTCAACGCCGTGGTCGACGCGCTGTCGGAATACGGCGTCAAGCACATCAACATGCCGCTGACGCCCGAACGCGTCTGGCGCGCGATCCAGGACGCCAAGGCGAACGCGGCGTAAGGGCGTGTTTGCTCCCTCGCCCCGCTCTTGCGGGAGAGGGTTGGGGTGAGGGGCTCCATCCGGCGAGCACCGTCGTTGTAACTGGAATTGTGCCTTGCCCCTCACCCGGATCGCATCTGCGATGCGATCCGACCTCTCCCCGTAAAGAACGGGGAGAGGTGGAAGGTTACGCCGCCGCCTGCTCGCGCGGTTGGGTGATCGCGATGTGCCAGCAATGCGCGAGCGGCACGCCGTTGCCGAGCACCAGCGCGTCGAGTTCGACGAAGCGGTGGCCCTTCTTGTCGTAATTGCCGGTCACCTTGGCGCGCGCAGTCAGCTCGTCGCCGATCTTCCCCGCCGACAACAGCTGCATCCTCGTGCCGACATGGATCCACGGCCCGAGGATCGCATTGTCGACCAGCACCTTGTTCATCACCCGCGGCAGCAGGCCGGGATGGCCGAGACCTTCGCGTAAGTAGATCGGGTCGGTCTCCCTGATATCGGCGAGATACTCCTTGGCCGCATCGCCCGACCAGTCGCGCGGGATGACGCCGAGCCATTTGCCCTCTTCGTAGGACGAGGCGCTGACCGGCTTGCGTTCGGCAACCGCGGCAACCTGCTTGTAGTCGTCGAGCACGAATGTCGGCACGGAGGCCGGCAGCGATGCGGTGCCGGTGGCGCAGAGCTCGCCGCGGCTGAAGAGCTCGATCGACAGTCCATTGCCGGTTTCCCGGCCGGTCAACTCCGCGATCTCGCCGTCATAGACCGGCTTGACGAAGCGGGCCTCGATCAGGCCGCGCGCGAGGAAATCGCGGCCCCATTTCTCCACCGGCAGATGCATCATGTAGGCCATCACGTCGACGCCGGGCACCAGACCGCCGGAAAAGCCGAACTTCCGCGCCACCGTGTCGTCGTGGATCTTGTTCTCTGACAGTTTCGAGGTGTTGTAGGCCGAGACGCGGTAGGTCTGCGCGGGCGTCGACGAAGGCATGGGGTTTCCCCTTATTTCGGTTGTTTTTCTCAGGCAATCGTAGTCGAACCGGGCAGCGTGACAAGCCTCTCGTTTTGCTCGCAATTTTCCGCACCATGGAGTACACGCAGGCCGTGCCTGCGAACCCGGAATCGATGACTGAAACCCCCGCCCTGACCCGCATCTATGTCGACGCCGACGCCTGTCCGGTGAAGGACGAGATCTATCGCGTCGCGATCCGGCTCGGCGTGCCCGTCAGCGTGGTCGCCGGCAATTTCATCCGCGTGCCGCAGGATCCGCTGATCGAGCGCATCGCGGCCGGTTCCGGCATGGATGCCGCCGACGACTGGATCGCCGAACGCGCGCATGCGGGCGACGTGGTGATAACAGCGGACATTCCGCTGGCGAGCCGTTGCGTCAAGGCCGGCGCCGACGTGATCGCGCCGAACGGCAAGCCGTTCACCGAACAGTCGATCGGCATGACGCTGGCGGTGCGCAATCTGATGACCGATCTGCGTTCGTCGGGCGAGATCACCGGCGGGCCGAGATCTTATTCGCCGCGCGACCGCTCGAATTTCCTGGCGACGCTCGACCAGACCATCCGCCGCATCCAGCGCCGCCGCGCCGAGCAGGCGCCGGCGAACGGGGGTTAGCGCGATGGCTCCGCCTCCTCTGATCCAGCTCAAGGACATCAGCCTGACCTTCGGCGGCACGCCGCTGCTGTCAAGCGTCGAGCTGTCGGTCTCCGCCGGCGAGCGCGTCTGCCTGATCGGCCGCAACGGCTCCGGCAAATCGACCTTGCTGCGGATCGCGGCCGGCCTGGTCGAGCCGGATGCCGGCAGCCGCTTCGTGCAGCCCGGCGCTACCATCCGCTATTTGCCGCAGGAGCCTGACTTCGGCGAGCACAAGACGACGCTGGCCTATGTCGAGGCAGGTCTCGGCCCCGGCGACGATCACTACCAGGCGCGCTATCTGCTCGAGCAGCTCGGCCTCAGCGGCGAGGAAGATCCGGCGCATGTCTCCGGCGGCGAGGCACGCCGCGCGGCGCTGGCCCGCGTGCTTGCGCCCTCGCCCGATATCCTGCTGCTGGACGAGCCGACCAACCATCTCGATCTGCCGACCATCGAATGGCTCGAAGGCGAACTGGAAAGCCGGCGCTGCGCGCTGGTGCTGATCAGCCACGACCGCCGCTTCCTCACCAATCTGTCGCGCACCACTGCCTGGCTCGACCGCGGCCAGATCAGGCAGATCGAGCGCGGCTTCGGCGCCTTCGAGGCGTGGCGCGACGAGGTGCTGGCGGAGGAAGAGCGCGAGCAGCACAAGCTCGACCGCAAGATCGTCAACGAGGAGCACTGGCTGCGCTACGGCGTCTCCGGCCGCCGCAAGCGCAACGTCAAGCGGCTCGGCAATCTGCATGCGCTGCGCGACCAGCGCCGCAACTATCGCGGCGCCACCGGCAACGCCACGCTCGCTGCCGCCGAGGCCGACAAGTCCGGCCGCCTGGTGATCGAGGCGAAGAGCATCGCGAAGGCTTTTGGCGAGCGCAAGATCGTCGATGCTTTCTCGACCCGGATCCAGCGCGGCGACCGCGTCGGCATCGTAGGTCCCAACGGCGCCGGCAAGACCACGCTGGTGCATCTTCTGATCGGCAACGATCCGCCCGACTCCGGCTCGGTGCGGCTCGGGGCCAATATCGAGATGGCGACCCTCGACCAGCACCGCGAGAGCCTTGACCCGAAGCTGACCTTGGCCGAGGCGCTCACCGGCGGCCGCGGCGATCACGTCATGGTCGGTGACAAGTCCAAGCACGTGATCGGCTACATGAAGGATTTCCTGTTCGCGCAGGAGCAGCGCGGCACGCCGCTGGAAGCCCTCTCCGGCGGCGAGCGTGGCCGGCTGATGCTGGCGCGTGCGCTGGCCAAGCCGTCGAACCTCTTGATCCTGGACGAACCGACCAACGACCTCGATCTCGAGACCCTCGACGTGCTCGAGGACATGCTCGGCGATTACGAAGGCACGGTGATCCTGATCAGCCATGACCGCGACTTCCTCGACCGCGTGGTGACATCGGTGATCGTGCCCGAAGGCCAGGGACGCTGGATCGAATATGCCGGCGGCTACTCCGACATGCTGGCGCAGCGCGGCGCCGACGTGAAGCGCGAGACGGTGAAGGCGGAAGCCGCGGCCGAGGAGAAAAAGGAAGCCAGGGCCGCAGCGCCCGAAGCAGCGCCCAGGCGCCGGCTGAGCTTCAACGAGAAGCACGCGCTGGAAACGCTGCCGAAGACGATCGACAAATTGCACGCCGAGATCGCCAAGCAGCAGAAGCTGCTCGACGATCCCGACCTCTATGCGAAGGATCGCAAGAAATTCGACGCGGCTTCAGCGGCGATCGCCAAGGCGCAGGACGAACTCGCCGCCGCGGAAGACCGCTGGCTCGAACTCGAAGTGCTGCGCGAAGAGATTGAGCAGGCATGAAGCACATGGAAATGATCGTCATTGCGAGGAGCGAAGCGACGAAGCAATCCATGGCTCCGCACATGCGGATGGATGGATTGCTTCGCTCCGCTCGCAATGACGGAAGCTGTGAAATGGAGCTAATCCGATGACCACGCCCCTCGCCGCCAAGATCGCCAGGGAATACGGCACGCCCTGCGCCGTGATCGACATGGACCGGGTCGAGCGCAACATCGCGCGGATCCAGAAGGCTTGCGACGAAGCCGGCGTCGCCAACCGGCCGCACATCAAGACCCACAAGAACCCGATGCTGGCGCAGCTGCAGATCAAGGCCGGCGCCAAGGGCATCACCTGCCAGAAGCTCGGCGAGGCCGAGATCATGGCCGATAGCGGCATCGACGACATCCTGATCAGCTACAACCTGCTCGGCGACGAGAAGATGGCGCGGCTCGGCGCGCTGCAGGGCAAGGCCAATGTCACCGTCGCCGCGGACAATTCCGTCGTGATCGGCGACCTGCCGAAGGCGGCCGCCGCGTCCGGCCGCCCACTCTCCGTCGTGGTCGAATGCGACACCGGCCGAAAGCGCGCCGGCGTCGAGACACCGGCCGAGGCGATCGCGCTGGCGCGCGAGATCGCAAGCTCGAAGGGCCTGAGCTTCGCGGGCTTCATGCTGTATCCGACCGAGACCGGCTGGGCGGATGCGCAGAAATTCTACGACGAGGCGCTGGCCGGCGTGCGCGCCCACGGCCTCGATGCTGCCATCGTCTCGACCGGCGGCACGCCGAACCTCGTCAATCTCGGCAGACTGAAGGGCGGCACCGAGCACCGCTTCGGCACCTACATCTACAACGACCGCATGCAGGTCGCCGCCGGCGTCGCGACCTGGGACGATTGCGCGCTGCATATCTATTCCACCGTCGTCAGCCGTGCCGGCCCCGAGCGCGGCATCCTCGATGCCGGCTCCAAGACGCTGACGTCGGATACCGGCGGCCTCGAAGGCCACGGCCTGATCCTCGAACATCCCGAGGCCAAAATCGCCCGCTTCGCCGAGGAGCACGGCTTCCTCGACCTCTCCCGCAGCAACACCCGGCCGAATGTCGGCGACGTGGTGCGGATCGTGCCCAATCACGTCTGCGTCGTCGTCAACATGATGGACGAGGTCGTGATGGTGCGCGGCGACGAGATCATCGGCGCGTTGCCGGTGACGGCGCGCGGGAAATTGCGGTAGGCGCGTTCTTTAGGATGGGTGAAGCGCAGCGATACCCATCGACTCTCAACCGCGTGGCGAGATGATGGGTATCGCTTCGCCCCACCCATCCTACGCATCTACCCGCGGATCAGCGCCTGCAGCTCACGATCCAGCGCCGACCGAAACACCTCGATCGGCCGCGCCAGGCGGCCGGCGGGCGGGCGATGCACGATCCAGGCGCGCACCGCCGGATTGAAATCCGCGATCTTCACGATCTTCAGCCGGCTGCGGATCGGGCTTCGCTTCAGCGCCACCGGCGTGACGAGGCCGATGCCGAGGCCGCGCGCCACCAGCGACAGGCGCAGCTCACTGTCCAGCGCCTCGACCGCGATGTTGAACGGCAGATGCGCCGCATCGAAATGCCGCTTCAAGGTCTGGCGGAAGCCGCAGCCATCCTGGTTGATCACCCAGCCGGTTCGCGACAGCCATTCGAGATCGACTGATTTCGGCGTCTTCATCTCGCGCGCAACGACGAACACCACCGGCTGCGCGCCGAGGTCGGAGGCCTCGAGATCGTCGGGCGGCGCGGTGCCGTCGGGCAGGCAGATCGCCGCCGCATCGAGTTCGTTGCGGCTGACCCGCTCCATGTGGTTGGGCGACCAGCCCGAGACCACGCGCACCGCAAGCGCGGGAAACTCGCCGCGCACCGCATCGAGCGGACCGGTGAGCCCGGCCTCCGACAAGAACGGCGTCAGCCCGAGCCTGAACTCGCCGCGCACAACGCCGTCATTGGCGACGCCTGACTTGAGGTCGTCGAGCATGCGCAGCACACGACGCCCCTGCTCATAGGCCTCAACGCCCGCCGCCGTCGGCCTCAGCGGCTTCGACAGCCGGTCCAAGAGCTGCGCGCCGAGCATCTCCTCGAGATTCTGGATCCGCCGCGTCACGCCGGGCTGGGTCAGGTTCAACCGCGCCGACGCCGCAACGATCGATCCGGTCTCCACCACGGCGACGAACGCCACGAGGTCATGGGTGTTCATAACAATCTCGCATATTCTTCATCATCTTATTTGAATTGTAGCATATTAGGCCGATCCCCTAAAGGGGGCCTCGCCACTTCCTCGCGAGGTCCCATGACCATTTCCGAAGCCACCAAACTCTCCCCGGCCCGCACGGTCTCGGTGCGTCCCCTGATCTGGATCGGCGCCATCACGACCGGCACCGTCGTCACCAATTTGTTTGCTCCGCAGATCCTCGTTGGCCTGATGGGCCGCTCGCTCGGCATGACCGAGCTGCAGGCCGGCCTGATCTCGACGCTGACCCTGCTCGGCTACGCGCTCGGGCTGTTGCTGCTGGTGCCGCTGGTCGACCTCGTCGAGAACAGGCGGCTGATCCTGCGGACCCTCGCCTGTGCCATCATCGCCGCGATCGGCACCGCGCTGGCGCCGACGCCGCTGATCCTGCTCGCCGCAACCTTCGTCCTCGGCGCATCCTGCGCCGCGATCCAGATGGTGGTGCCGCTGGTTGCATCGATGGTCCCGCCGGAGCGGCGGGGCCAGGCGATCGGCGACGTCATGAGCGGCCTGATGATCGGCATCCTGCTTTCGCGGCCGGCGGCAAGCCTGATCGCCGACAGCTGGAACTGGCGCGGCTACTATGTCACCTCGGCCGTCCTGATGACCGTGCTCGCCGGCGCGCTGGCGCGTTATCTGCCGACCTTGCAGCCTGCGGCGAGGGTCAGCTACGGCGCGCTGTTGCGCTCATTTCCCAGGCTGCTGCGCGAGGAGCCGGTGCTGCGCGTCCGCTCCTGGACCGCGGCGCTGGTGATGGCGTCCTTTACCGCGTTCTGGGCCGCGGTGGCGCTACGCCTGCCGGACGCACCGTTCAAGCTCGACGCCAAGGGAATCGCGCTGTTCGCGCTGATCGGCGTCGCAGGTGCGGCAGCGACGCCGATCGCCGGGCGCTGGGGCGACAGGGGCTTCGCGCGGCCGTTGCTGATCGTCTCGCACCTTCTCATCGCCGGTTCGCTGGCGCTGTGCGCCTGGGCCGGCATGATCGAGTCGCGGATCGCGGCTCTCTCCTTGCTTGGCGTCGGCGCCGTGCTGCTCGATTTCGGCATCACCACCGACCAGACGCTCGGCCGCCGCGCCGTCAATCTGCTGCAACCCGAGGCGCGCGGCCGGATCAACGGCCTGTTCGTGGCGCTGTTCTTCATCGGCGGCGCGGTCGGCGCGGCAGCCGCGTCCACGGCCTGGAGTTATGGTGGATGGACCGCGGTCTGCGCGGTCGCCGCCACGTTCGGCGTGCTCGGGTTCATCACCGACATCGCGACGAAGACCGGCTCGGAATGAGCCGCATCTCGTAGGATGGGTGGAGCGCAGCGATACCCATCAACCTTTTCCAGCGCGGCACCATGATGGGTATCGCTTCGCTCCACCCATCCTACGAAGCTACGACTTTAACCATTGCAACGCGCCCTTCCCGGCTGCGACACCCGTCGCGAACGATGCCTGCAACAGATAGCCGCCGGTCGGCGCCTCCCAATCGAGCATCTCGCCGGCCGCGAAGACGCCGGGTAGCCGCCGCACCATGAAATGCGCGTCGAGCTCGCTGAACGCGATCCCGCCCGCGGTCGAGATCGCGCGATCGATCGGCGCGATGCCGGTGAGCTGAACCGGAATCGCGTTGATCAGCTGCGCAAGCTCTGGCGGCGAGAACGATGTCAGTGGCCGGCCCGACGCAATCGCCGCCTCCTGCATCAGGCCGATGCCAACAGGAGAGACTTGCGCCGCCTTGCGCAGGAAATTCGCGAGCGACTGCTTGCCGCGCGTCCCGGACAGGCGGGTGGTCAGCGCGGCGGCGTCGAGGTCCGGCCGCAGCGCGATCGTCAGCGTCGCCTGCCCGATACCCAGCACCGCCTCGCGCAATTCTGCCGACAGCGCGTAGATCGCGCCGCCTTCGATGCCCGTGCGGGTGACGACGGCCTCGCCGCGCACGGTGTGCGGCCCGATCGTGAGAGCGACGCCCTTGAGCGGCTGCCCCTCAAACCGGTCGCGGAAGATATCCGACCACGCGACGGTGAAGCCGGAATTGGCCGGTCGCATCGGGGCAACAGCAACGCCCTTCGCCGCAAGGAGCTCCGCCCAGGCGCCATCCGAACCGAGCCGCGGCCAGCTCGCGCCGCCGAGCGCCAGCACGGTGACATTGGCGCTAACCGCGCGCACGCCGTCCGGGGTCTCAAACAGCAGTGCGCCCTGCGCGTCCCATCCGATCCAGCGATGCCGGAATGCGAATGCAACTCCCGCAGCATCGAGCCGCCGCAGCCAGGCACGCAGCAGAGGCGATGCCTTGAATGCCTTGGGAAACACGCGGCCGCTCGTGCCGACAAACGTCGGCTGCCCCAGCGCCGCGCACCAGGCGCGCAAGGCATCCGGCGAAAACGCCTCGACCGTGGCTTTGAGGCGCGGCATCGCCTCGCGATAGCGCGCAAGGAAATCCGGCAGCGGCTCGGAGTGGGTGAGATTGAGCCCACCGCGGCCGGCCATCAGGAATTTGCGGCCGGCCGACGGCATCGCGTCGTAGACGGTGACGGCAACGCCACCTTGCGCAAGCACCTCCGCCGCCATCAGGCCGGCGGGGCCGGCTCCGATGACGGCGACCGTCATGCTCAGAGCTTGATCCCGGCTCGCGCGGCGGCCTGGGCGACATATTTCTGCGTCTGCTCGAAGGCGCCCTGCAGCGCCTTCGCGGTCGACATGTCGCTGATCGCGTTGAAGTGCGCGGCGACGCCGTCCGGCGTCCACTCCGACTGCGGCAGGTTGACGCCTTCGGTTTCCAGCACGCGGATCACCGCGAACGAGCCGGCGCCGGCGCCCATGATGGTGCGGGTCGGCGCGTCCTCCGAGAGCAGGAATTCGACCGCCGGCGTGATCGCCTCCGGCTTCATCAGCTGCAGCGCCTGCGGCGGCAGCAGCTCCTCGGTCATACGGGTCGCCGCCGTCGGCGAGATGGTGTTGACCTTGATGTTGTTCTTGCGGCCCTCTTCAGCGAGCACGTTCATCAGGCCGACCATGCCGGCCTTCGCCGCGCCGTAATTGGCCTGGCCGAAATTGCCGAACAGGCCGGACGACGAGGTCGTCAGCACGATGCGGCCATAGTTGCGCTCGCGCATGCCGGCCCACACCGCCTTGCAGCAATAGAAGGTACCGGTGAGATGCACGTCGAGCACCTTGGCCCAGTCGGCGACCTCCATCTTGGCAAACGATTTGTCGCGCAGGATGCCGGCATTGGCGCAGAGCAGATCGACGCTGCCCCATTCCTTGGTGGCGCGCTCGACCATCGCGGTGACCTGCTCGAAATTCGAGACGTCGGCGCCATCGGCCGTCGCGGTGCCACCGGCCTTGCGGATCTCCTCGACCACGGTCTCGGCCGGCGACAGCGAGCCGCCGGTGCCGTCGCGCGCGCCGCCGAAATCGTTGACCACGACCTTGGCGCCGCGGCTGGCGAGCCCGAGCGCATGCGCCCGTCCAAGACCATTGCCCGCGCCGGTGACGATAGCGACGCGTCCGTCAAACCTGATTGCCATGCTTGTCGTTCCTGCTCTGACTTCCCTTCTCCCCTTGTGGGAGAAGGTGGCGCGCGCAAGCGCGCCGGATGAGGGGTCTGTCTCCGCGAGCGCACGTGAGAGTCGTTTCGTGGAGACAGACCCTCACCCGGCTTCGCGTGCCGCGAAGCCACCCTCTCCCACAAGGGGAGAGGGTGTATACGCGCGCGATTGGCAGCTTTTGAGCAGCGATGGATGGCCGGGTCAAGTGCGGCACTGACCGGCCAAGGGGGGCGCGTTAGACCGCAGGGGTCATCGATCCGCAGGGCTTCAAGCTTTTGAGCAGGTGCCCGCTCCAGCACTCGTGATGCTCCTGGGCGTAGCTCATCGAGCCAATCAGAAGCAAACCGACTACGACTAATCCGGCGACGATGTTTTGCACCATGGCTGCCACTCCCGGGACCGCACCGCCTAGAGGCGGCATGATGGACACCAGGGGCCGAAGCCGTCAATGCACTACTTGGACGAGGCGCGCTCGCTCCACCTCTCCTGCTTGCACGAAAGGTGGAGCTACTCAACTATCCCTCAGCTGAAACTCAACTGTTGCTTAGCTGAAATAGATCAGCCCGAGCCAGTCGGCGACCAGCGCGGGCTTGTCCTCGCCCTCGATCTCGACCGTAACATTGGTGCGCGACAGCAGTTCCTTCGGCTTGCGCAGCGTCGCTTCCGCCAGCACGAAGCGGCCGCGGACACGCTTGCCGGAGCGCACCGGCGAGATGAAGCGCAGCTTGTCGAAACCGTAATTGACGCCCATCGCAGTGCCCTCGAGCACCGGCATCACCTCGTAGGACATGATTGACAGCAGCGACATCGTCAGGAAGCCGTGGGCGATCGTGGTGCCGAACGCGGTTTCCTTCTTCGCGCGCTCGGGATCGACATGGATGAACTGGTGATCCTCGATCACGTCGGCATAGGTATCGATGCGGCCCTGATCGAGCAGGTGCCACGAGGACACGCCGATCTCCTTGCCGACCATGCCCTGGTAGGTTTCCAGCGACACCGGCGGCTTCTTCCAGACTTCGTTCATTGGCTGACCTCCTAACCGGAGGTCCGCACTTTCTGCAGCTCCGGAAATTCTTCCTCGCGGAACTCGGCTCCGCGCAACGCATCTGTGCGATTATCGTCATGTTCGAGCCGACGCAACTGCACCCGGCGGATTTTTCCGGAGATCGTCTTCGGCAGTTCGGTCACAAGCTCGATCTTGCGGATGCGCTTGAACGGCGCGAGCCTCGTGTGCAGGTGCTGGAAGATCGACAGCGCCGTCTCGGGGCTGCGCTCGACACCGGAAACCAGCAAAACGTAGGCCTTGGGGATCGCGAGCCGGATCGGGTCCGGGCTCGGCACCACGGCGGCCTCGGCCACCGCGTCGTGCTCGAGCAGCACGCTCTCCAGTTCGAACG
Organism: Bradyrhizobium tropiciagri; assembly: GCF_001189845.1. GTDB lineage: Bacteria > Pseudomonadota > Alphaproteobacteria > Rhizobiales > Xanthobacteraceae > Bradyrhizobium > Bradyrhizobium tropiciagri. The sequence goes on along the minus strand of NZ_LFLZ01000001.1, from coordinate 147,271 downwards.
GCGAGATGCGGTAGTCGGATGATTTGAACACGTCGTCGGTGCGGCCGACGAAGGTGAGATAGCCCTCGTCATCGGTGAACACGACGTCGCCGCTGCGATAGATCTCGCCATCGGTGCCGATCAGCCTGCCGTCGTCGCCCTGATAGCCCTGCATCAGGCCGGCCGGCCTGTTGGCGCCGAGCAACAGCGTCACCTCGCCCTCCTTCGCGGCGTGGCCGTCACTGTCGGTGACCTGCACGCGATAGCCCGGCAGCGGCCGGCCCATCGAGCCGACCCTCACTTTCTGCCCCGGCGAGTTGCCGGCCAGCGCCGTGGTCTCGGTCTGGCCGTAGCCGTCGCGGATGGTCAGGCCCCAGGCCGATTTGACCTGGTCGATGATCTCAGGATTGAGCGGCTCGCCGGCGCCGCAGACTTCGCGCAGCGAGACCTTGAAGCTGGCGAGATCCTCCTGGATGAACATCCGCCACACCGTCGGCGGCGCGCACAGCGTGGTGACGCCGCAGCGGCCGATGATCGAGAGCAGTCCCTTTGCCTCAAAGCGTGGCTGGTTGGCGATGAAGATCGTCGCACCGGCATTCCACGGCGCGAAGAAGCAGCTCCAGGCATGCTTGGCCCAACCGGGCGAAGAGATGTTGAGATGGACATCGCCGGGCTGCAGCCCGATCCAGTACATGGTCGAGAGATGGCCAACCGGATAGCTGCGCTGGCTGTGCCGCACCAGCTTCGGCTTCGCCGTGGTGCCCGAGGTGAAATAGAGCAGCATCGGGTCGTCGGCGTTGGTCGGGCCGTCGGCGGTGAAAGCGTCCGACGCCTTCGCCGCATCCTCGAACGGCAGCCAGCCGTCCTGCGTTTGCGCCGCGCCGACCACGATGCGGACGAGGCTGTCGCTGCCGAGGCCTGCGAACTTCGCGACCTGTTCCTGGGTTGCGACCACCGCCCTCGCCTTGCCGCGATCGAGCCGGTCGCGCAATTCGTCCGCGGTCAACAGCGTGGTCGCGGGGATCACGACGACACCGAGCTTCATCGCCGCCAGCATGGTCTCCCACAGCGGCACCACATTGCCGAGCAGCAGCAACAGATGATCGCCGCGCTTCAGCCCCTGCGCACGCAGGAAGTTTGCAACTTGATTTGAACGGCGCGACAGCTCGGCGAACGACAACTTGGTCTCGTTGCCACTGGCGGCATCGACGATCCACAGCGCTGGCCGGTCGCGGCTGTCGGCATTGCGCGCGAGCTCGGCGTCGAACCAGTCCAGCGCCCAGTTGAACGGCACCGGATCCGGCCAGCGGAATCCCTTCACCGCAGCGTCGTAGTCGGTGCGGTGCTTGAGCAGAAAGGCGCGTGCGTCTTGAAATGTGGTCATCCGGCTTCTCCACATCCGCTGTCGTCATCCCCGCGCAACGCTTCGCGTTGTCGCTGGAGGAGCCGCGCTATGCGCGGCGTCTCGAAGGATGACGCAATAGAATTACTTTCCAGCGAGGCTGCGAACGTGCTGGATAATTCCGGAAAAGTCGACCCCGCCATGGCCCGACGCGTCGAAGTTCTTATAGAGCTCCTGCGCATGCTTGCCGAGCGGCGTCACCGCGCCGGCGGCATTGGCGGCGTCCTGTGCCAGCGTCAGGTCCTTCACCATCAGATTCGAGGCGAAACCCGGCTTGTAGTCGTTGTTGGCCGGCGAGGTCGGCACCGGGCCGGGAACCGGGCAATAGGTCGTCAGCGACCAGCACTGCCCCGACGAGGTCGAGGCGACGTCGAACAGCGCCTGGTGCGACAGGCCGAGCTTTTCGGCCAGCACGAAGGCCTCGCCAACCGCGATCATGGAGATGCCGAGGATCATGTTGTTGCAGATCTTGGCCGCCTGCCCCGCACCGCCGGCGCCGCAATGCACGATCTTCTTGCCCATGTTGGCCAGCATCGGCTGGGCCGCCGCGAAGGCCTGTGCTTCACCGCCGCACATGAAGGTCAGCGTCGCGCCCTTCGCTCCGCCGGTGCCGCCGGAGACCGGCGCATCGACCGAGGCCATGCCGTGCTTGGCGGCGAGCGCATGCGCCTGCTTGGCGCTTTCGACGTCGATGGTCGAGCAATCGATGATCAGCGCGCGCTTGGCCATCGCCGGAAGCACCTCGTTCCAGACGCCGAGCACATGCTTGCCGGCCGGCAGCATGGTGATGACGACATCGGCGCCCTTCACGGCAGCAACGCCGCTCTCGGCGATCGCAGCACCGTCGCTCTTGGCCTGATCGCGGGAAGCGGCGACCAGATCGAACGCGGTCACCTTGTGGCCGGCCTTGACCAGATTGGCCGCCATCGGCCCGCCCATATTGCCGAGCCCGATGAATGCGACGTTTGCCATGGGAAGTCCTCCGCTTGCGACGTTTCTATTTGCTGTCAGGAAATTTCAATTCGGCGGCGCCGATCTCGGCAAAGTAAGGCGCCAGCATCTCAGGGGTGACGTCCTCGATCCTGGGCGGCGACCATTTCGGATTACGGTCCTTGTCGATCACGGCGGCACGCACGCCCTCGCGGAAATCGTCGCTGGCGAACACTTCGAGCGCTGCGCGATATTCCCGCACCAGGCACTCCTCCAGCGTCTCGGTCGCCCGCGCCAGCCGTAGCAGCTTCAGTGTCACCACCATGCCGCGCGGCGATTTTTCGCCGAGCGTCTTCAGCGTCGCCTGCGCCAGGTCGGAACCGTCGGCCGTCAGCGCCGCAATGATCTCCTCCATCCGGCCGCGCGCGAACCAGCCATCGATTTTGGCCTGCATCGCGGCGACGGGGCCAGCCTTCTCGCCGGTGGCAAAGCCTGCAATCAGCCGGTCGATCTCGGCCGAGCTGGTGCGAGGGGCGACCTTGGTCAGCGCCTCGCGCAACGCGGGCAGCTTGGCGCTCGGCACCACGGCGTCGGCAAACCTGGCGTAGATCGCATCGGGCCCGTTCATGGTGGTGCCGGTGAGACCAAAATAGGTGCCGATCTCGCCCGGCGAACGCGACAACAGATAGGTGCCGCCGACGTCGGGGAAGAAGCCGAGCCCGACCTCGGGCATCGCGAGCTTGGTTCGCTCCGTCACGACGCGGTGGCGGCTGTGCGCAGACAGCCCGACGCCGCCACCCATCACGATGCCGTCCATGAACGCGACATAGGGCTTTGGAAATTGCTTGATCCGCGCGTTGAGGATGTACTCGTCGCGCCACAGGATCTTGCCGAGATCGCCCTTGACCTTGGAGCTTTCCCAGAGCGCGCGGATGTCGCCGCCGGCGCACAGCCCGCGCTCGCCGGCCCCTTCCAGCACGATCACGGCAACGTCGGGATCGGCCTCGAACGCGTCGAGCGCCCTGTCGATGTCGTGGAACATCTCCAGCGTCACGGCATTGATCGCCTTCGGCCGGTTGAGCCGGATGATGCCGGCCGCCCCTTCCTTGCGCGCAATCAGATCGCCTTCCGCGGCCACATCGTTCATCGCGCGCCCTCGATCAATTTGCGCGACACGATCAGCCGCATGATTTCATTGGTGCCTTCGAGGATCTGGTGCACGCGCAGATCGCGCACGATCTTCTCGACGCCGTATTCGCTTAAGTAACCGTAGCCGCCGTGCAATTGCAGCGCCTGGTTGGCGACCTCGAAGCCGACATCGGTGCCGAACCGCTTGGCCATCGCACACAGCATGGAGGCGTCCGGATCTTTGCGGTCGAGTGCGGCGGCCGCGCGCCACAGGAAGGTGCGTGCGGCCTCCAGCTCGGTCGCCATGTCGGCGATCTTGAATTGCAGCGCCTGGAATTCGTCGAGGCGTTTGCCGAAGGCCTTGCGATCCTTCATGTAGGCCAGCGCCTTGTCGAGCGCCGTCTGCGCACCGCCGAGCGAGCATGCGGCGATGTTGAGGCGGCCGCCGTCGAGGCCAGCCATCGCGATCTTGAAGCCGATGCCCTCTTCGCCGAGCCGGTTCGCGACCGGCACGCGGGCATTCTCGAACATCACGGCGCGGGTCGGCTGCGCATTCCAGCCCATCTTGCGCTCGTTGTTGCCGAACGACACGCCCGGCGTTTTGCCGTCGATCACGATCGTCGAGACGCCGCCGGGACCGTCGCCGCCGGTGCGCACCATCGCCACCAGAAGATCGGTGCTGCCGGCGCCCGAGATGAACTGCTTCTGGCCGTTGAGCACGTAATCATCGCCGTCGCGCACCGCGCGGGTGCGCAACGCAGCCGCATCGGAGCCCGCGCCCGGTTCGGTCAGGCAGTAGCTCGCGATCAGCTCCATGGTGCAGAGCTTCGGCAGCCATGTGCGGCGCTGGGTGTCGTTGCCATAGGCGTCGATCATCCAGGACGCCATGTTGTGGATCGAGATGAAGGCCGACGTAGTCGGGCAGCCCGTCGCCAGCGCCTCGAAGATCAACGCGGCGTCGAAGCGCGTCATCGCCGAGCCGCCGACGTCGTCCTTGATATAGATGCCGCCGATGCCGAGGCCAGCGGCCTCGCGCATCACATCGACCGGAAAGTGCTTCTTTTCGTCCCATTCGAGCGCGTGCGGCGCGATCTTTTCCGCCGCAAACGCCCGCGCCATGTCGCGAACCGCGATCTGGTCCTCGTTGAGAGCGAACTGCATCGCGCCGCCTACCCTTGAAGGCTATGTGTCGTCATTGCGAGGAGCTGAGCGACGAAGCAATCCATTCCTCCACGCGGGGGATAGATGGATTGCTTCGTCGCGCTCGCAATGACGGCTCTGGAAATCACTTCATCGTCGGGATCGAGAACTCCGCACCGTCCTTGACGCCGGACGGCCAACGCGAGGTCACGGTCTTGGTCTTGGTGTAGAAGCGGACCGAGTCCGGACCGTGCTGGTTGAGATCGCCGAAGCCCGACTTCTTCCAGCCGCCGAAGGTGTAATAGGCGATCGGCACCGGGATCGGCACGTTGACGCCGACCATGCCGACATTGACCTTGGCCGCGAAGTCGCGCGCCGCGTCGCCGTCGCGGGTGAAGATCGCAACGCCGTTGCCGTAGTCATGGTCGGACGGCAACGCCAGCGCCTCGTGATAGTCCTTGGCGCGCACCACCGAGAGCACCGGACCAAAAATCTCTTCCTTGTAGATCCGCATGTCCTTGGTGACGTTGTCGAACAGCGAACCACCGAGATAGAAGCCGTTCTCGTAGCCCTGCATCTTGAAGCCGCGGCCGTCGACCGCGAGCGTCGCGCCTTCCTTGACGCCGATGTCGATGTAGCTCTTGACCTTCTCGACCGCCTCACGGGTCACCAGCGGACCGTAGTCGGCCGACGGATCGACCGAGGTGCCGATCTTGAGCGACTCGACGCGCGGGATCAGCTTGTCCATCAGCCGGTCGGCGGTGGTCTTGCCGACGGGAACCGCGACCGAGACCGCCATGCAGCGCTCGCCGGCCGAGCCGTAGCCGGCGCCGATCAGCGCATCGACCGCCTGGTCCATGTCGGCGTCGGGCATGATGATGGCGTGGTTCTTGGCCCCGCCGAAGCACTGGCAACGCTTGCCGGTCTGGGCGGCGCGCTCATAGATATACTGGGCAATGGGGGTCGAGCCGACGAAGCCGATCGCCTTGACGTCGGGATCGTCGAGGATGGCGTCGACCGCTTCCTTGTCGCCGTTGACGACATTGAGGATGCCAGCCGGCAGGCCCGCTTCGATCATCAGTTCGGCGAGCTTCATCGGTACGCCGGGATCGCGCTCCGAGGGCTTGAGGATGAACGCGTTGCCGCAGGCAATCGCCGGCGCGAACTTCCACATCGGGATCATCGCCGGGAAATTGAACGGGGTGATGCCGGCGACGACGCCGAGCGGCTGGCGCATCGAATAGATGTCGATGCCGGGACCGGCGCCCTCGGTGTACTCGCCCTTCATCAGATGCGGGATGCCGCAGGCGAACTCGGCGACCTCGAGGCCGCGCTGGATGTCGCCCTTGGCGTCGGGAACCGTCTTGCCGTGCTCGCGCGCCAGAAGCTCGGCGAGCTTGTCGTAGTCGCGCTGCACCAGCTCGACGAACCTCATCATGACGCGGGCGCGGCGCTGCGGGTTGGTGGAGGCCCATTCCGGCTGCGCGGCTTTGGCGTTCTCGACCGCGGCGCGGACTTCGGCCTTCGAGGCCAGCGCGACCTTGGCCTGGACGTCGCCGGTCATCGGCTCGAAAACGTCTGCGGTACGGCCCGAGGTGCCCTTGACCTCCTTGCCACCGATGAAATGTCCGATTGAGCGCATGGATAAACCTCCCTGAAGGACCTGAATCGCCAGCCGGCCGGCGGGATCACTTTACAAACCCTATTGACCCTGCATTTTATAGGATTCAAGTCCGATAAATTGCACCATAGATGTGCGGAAATGCTGGATCAAGGCGGCGGCACAATCGACTGGGACGACTTCCGCTTCGTGCTTGCCATCGTGCGCGGCGGGTCGGTTTCGGCTGCCGCCAAGCAGCTCGGCGTCGATCATGCCACAGTGATCCGCCGTGTCGACCGGCTGGAGCGCCACCTCTCCGCAAAACTGTTTGATCGGCGCAAGACCGGCTACCTGCTGACCGAGGCCGGCCAGCGCGTCGCCGACAGCGCGGAGGCGATGGAATCCACTATCGTCGCCAACCAAGAGGCGGTCGGCGGCTCGCGCGCCCACCTCACCGGCACGGTGCGGATCGGTGCCCCCGACGGCTTCGGCAGTCACTTTCTGGCCTCGCGGCTGGTCAAGTTCACCGAGCGGTATCCCGATCTCGATCTGCAGCTCGTCGCCACCGCGCGGCTGTTCTCGCTCTCCAAGCGCGAGGCCGACATCGCGATCAGCCTGACCATGCCGAAGGAAGGCCGCATCGTCGGCCGCAAGCTGCTCGACTACACGCTCGGGCTTTATGCCGCACCCGCCTATCTGGCGCAGGCGCCCAACATTGCCGCGCGCGCCGATCTGCCGCGGCACCGCTTCGTCGGCTATATCGAGGAGCTGCTGTTCACGCCGGAGCTCGACTATCTGCCGCAGGTCTCGCCAAAGATCTCCGCCAAATTCCGCAGCGCCAACCTGATCGCCCAGCTCAACGCCACCATCGCCGGCTTCGGCATCGCCGTGCTGCCGCACTTCATGGCATCAGCCCACCCCGAGCTGCAGCCGGTGCTGCGCGACGAGGTGCGGATCTCCCGCACCTTCTGGCTCCTGATGCACGCCGACAGCAAGGACCTCGCCCGCATCCGCGCTGTGGCGGATTACATCTACGAGACCGTGGAAGCCGAGCGCGCGCTGTTCAGCCGGCCATAGGGCTCGGCGACGTCATCCGGCGGATCGGATGCCGCGCGGGTCGGTATCCCGGTTCGATGCGACGTAGTCGACCTCGCCACGCGAGATGCCGATATCCATGAGCTCCCGATCGCTCAGGCTGCCGAGGTCGGCGCGCAGCCGCTCCCATTTGCGCCATTCCCGAATTGAGTCCCAAAAGCTCTTGAAGGCGCCGGAGGCCCGCGGCGTCGGTGCGCTCGCCTCGGCTGAACGCGTTGGGCTGTAGGTCGTGCTCATTGCAGCACCTCCAGGTTCGTTCCGTCAGGACACGGTACCGGGGCGTGCGCGAGCGCACTTGACGGGCAGCTTACATTTTCCTCACCGGCAGCTTATTCTTGGCGCCTGAGGTGCTGCCAAAGCGCTGATGGCGATCATCGGACGCATACCCAAGGGATTCGCGGCTTGCGCTATCTCTTCGAGGAGTACGCACTCGACACGGACCGGCGCGAGCTGCATCGCGGGACGGACGTGGTCTCCGTCGCGCCACAGGTATTCGACCTGCTCGACTTTCTGATCCGCAACAGGGAGCGCGTCGTCAGCAAGGACGATCTCATCGACGCCATCTGGAACGGGCGCTGCGTGTCCGATGCCGCCCTGACCACACGCTTCAACGCTGCGCGAAGCGCGATCGGCGATTCCGGCCAGCAGCAGCGCCTCATCAGGACACTGCCGCGCAAGGGCTTCCGGTTTGTCGGCGCGGTCCGGGAAGAGCGGACGCCGGCAAGCGCGGCAACGGCCGTTCCCCCCGAACCGCGACAGCCACCCCTCAATCTCCCCGACAAGCCCTCGATTGCCGTGCTGCCGTTCCAGAACCTCAGCGCCGACCCGGAGCAAGAGTATTTCGCCGACGGCGTCGTGGAAGACATCACCATGGCGCTGTCGCGATTTCGTTGGCTGTTCGTGATCGCGCGCAATTCGAGTTTCACTTACAAGGGCCGGCCCGTGGACATCAAGCAGGTCGGCCGCGAGCTTGCGGTGCGCTATGTGCTCGAAGGTAGCGTGCGCAAGGCCGGAAATCGTATTCGTATCGCCGGTCAGCTTATCGATACCGAAACCGGCGCACATCTCTGGGCGGACCGCTTTGATGGTGCGCTCGAAGATATTTTCGATCTGCAAGACCAAGTGACTTCTACCGTCGTGGGCGCAATCGCGCCGATGCTGCAGCGCGAGGAAATCAAGCGAGCCAGGCGCAAGCCAACCGAGAATCTGGATGCATACGACTATTACCTGCGTAGATTGGCGATCGTTCGTCGGTGGACCAGGGAAGCGAACAGCGAAGCGCTCCAGCTCTTCAGCAAGGCGATCGAGCTCGATCCAGGTTTGGCGTGCGCCTATGGCATGGCCGGATGGTGCTACATCCAACGCAAAGCGCGCCACTGGATGATCGATCGTGTGCAGGAAAGTGCCGAAGCTACACGGTTGGGCTGGAAGGCAGTGCATCTGGGAGCAGACGATCCGGCCGCGATGTGCATGGGTGCATATGTACTCGCCTTTATAGCCCATGAATTCGACGACGCTGTCGCCTTCGTGGATCGCGGACTGGCGATCAATCCGAACCTGGCGCAAGCATGGCACCTTGGTGCCTGGGTGAGAGCGTTCAGAGGTGAACCGGACCTCGCGCTTGACTACGCGATGCGTGCCATGCGCCTGAGCCCGCTCGATCCGTCCATGTACGGCATAAACGGAGCGGTGTCGTATGCGCATTTTCTCTCCGGCCGCTACGACATGGCGTTGTCATGGGCCGAAAAAGCATTGCGCGACAATCCGGATTTCCTGCTGGCCATCTGCATGTTCGCAGCCAGCAACGCACTCACCGGACGCCTTGAGGCGGCACAAAAGGGCATCGCACATGTACGCGAACGCGATCCCGATTTGCGCATCTCCAATCTGGGAGAGCTGGCACCATTTCGGCGAGCGAAGGATCTTGCGATTTTTACCAAAGGCCTTCGCGCAGCCGGGCTCCCCGAATGAAGGTGAGTTCGCGGCTCACCCCGGCAGCAGGATCGAACCGGTCAACTGTATCGGCGGCGGATTACATCTGCGAGACGGTGGAAGCCGAGCGCACGCTGTTCAGCGGGGTGTGATGCGGGCACATCACCGTCATCCTGAGGAGCGCGTAGCGCGTCTCGAAGGATGCACGGCCCGGCTCGTGGCCGTCGATCCTTCGAGGGCCGCTGAAGACGCGGCCACCTCAGGATGACGGGTTCAAAAGCGGAGCGTGCCCTTAGTTCACCTTGGCCTTCTTCGCCGGCGACTTGACCGCAGCCGCGCGTCCCAATACAGCCTCGCGTCCGGCGCCCAGGATCTCGTCGGACATTTCGCCGTTGCCGGCGATCCGCGACATCACGATGGTGCCCATCATGGTCGCCAGTGTCGCCATCGCCTGCTTGCGCGCGGTCTTGCGCGGCACGTCCTGGATCTGGTCGGTGATCATGTCGATCATCTGGTCGAGCTTGAGCGCAAAGGCCTTGCGGGTCTTCGGGCTTTCGCGGGCGATCTCGGCGCCGAGCGCCGGCACCGCGCAGCCCTGGCCGGGATCGTCGCGATGGGTCGCCGACACGTAGCCGTCGACGATGGTCGAAAGCCGCTTCTCCGGCGCCACTTCCGCGGTCACCTTGCGCCAGCGCTCGGTGGCGCGGTCCATCGCATAGTTGAAGGCCTCGATCACCAGCGCCTCGCGCGAGTCGAAATGCGCGTAGAAGCCGCCATGGGTCAGCCCGGCGTCCTTCATCAGGTCGGCGACGCCGATGCCATGGGCGCCCTTCTCGCGCAGCCGCGTCGCGGCCTTCTTCACGATTCGCGCGTGGGTCTCCTGCTTGTGTTCTTTCGAATAGCGCATGCCGGTCTCATGGAATGTTTCTAATCATATAATAGCAGATTTGCGCCGGGAATGCTGCAGTTATTTCGCGTTATCAGCCGCTTTGGGTTCCCCCGCCGAGCATCGAGAATGTCGCAGTCGCGTGCACCGCAAGATTGCCCCTGCCGTCGCGGACGAAGCCCTCGGTGTAGCTGGTCTGGCGGCCGAGCTTGATCACCTTGCCCTCGGCCGAAATGGTTCCGGAGCGCGCCGAGAGCGGGCGCAGATAGGTCAGCTTGAGGTCGAGCGTGACCGAGGTCTGCCCCGCCGGCAGCAGGGTCGAGATCGCGCAGCCCATCGCGGTATCGAGCAGCGCCGCGGCGGTCGCGCCGTGCAGCAGGCCGATGGTATTCTCCAGGCTCTCATGCGGCTCGAGTTCCATCACAATCCGCCCCTCCTCGACCACGGCCACGCGGAAGCCGATCAGTTTGGCCATCGGCGGCGGCGGCAAACGGCCGTCGCGGATCGCACGCATTGCCTCGATCCCGGACATCGGCATCGCCGCCCTGGCGACCGGCCCGGGCGCCTGCCATTCCACCACGCGCGTGCGCGTCAGCTCGGGGGAATGAAGATCTGATGTCTCGGCGGCGGTCATGATGGCTCCATTTATATGATGCTCATAATTCTATCTAACCGCATCCGCCGGCGCAACCGCGGCGCCCATGCTTGACAGGGACCTGCTTTGTCCGGGACATGGCGCGATCAATTCCTGCGCCGGAACCATTCCATGGACATGCTCAATCCCCACTGCGGCATCGACCGCGACGACAGAGGCGTCGTCCGCCTCACCATCTGCAACGCCGGCAAGCTGAACATCGTCAGCTCGGCCGTGACCAACGGCGTGCGCGAAGGCTTTGAGCATCTAGCCGCCGATCCGGCCATCCGTGCGGTGATCCTGGCCGGCGAAAGCGAGCGCAGCATGATCGGCGGCGCCGACATCAAGGAGATGGCGAAGCTCGACCAGAAATCCGCCGAAGCATTCATCAGCCGCTTGCGCGACCTCTGCGAGGCGGTGCGCAAATTCCCCGCGCCTGTCATCGCCCGCCTGCCCGGCTGGTGCCTCGGCGGCGGCCTCGAGGTTGCGGCCGCCTGCGACGTCCGTGTCGCCGCGCATGACGCGATGTTCGGCATGCCTGAGGTCAAGGTCGGCATCCCCTCGGTGATCCACGCCGCGCTGCTGCCGCGCCTGATCGGCTGGGGCCGCGCCCGCTGGCTGATGATGACCGCGGAGAACATCGACGCCCCGACCGCGCTCGCCTGGGGCCTGGTCGATACGGTAGCAAAGCCCGGCGGCCTCGACGAGGCCGTCGAGCACACCGTCAAGGCGCTGCTGGAATGCGGCCCCGAGGCGCTGCGCATCCAGAAGGATCTGCTGCGGCAATGGGAAGAGCTGCCGCTGACCGAGTCGGTCAACCTCAGCGTCGGCGTGTTCGGCAAATCGTTCCAGACCGGCGAGCCGCAGCGGCTGCTGCAGGGTTCCTGGATCGGAAGAAATAGGAAATAGCAGGACGCGGATCGAGGCGTTCAAACCTCGATCCGCGTCCTTGTTGGTCCGGATTTCCGTGCGCCTCAGTCGTCGGACTCGACGAAGGGCGGCATGAAATAGCCGCGCTGGACGCCAAGCTGGAACCGACCGATCGACCGGTAATCACCGAGATTGTTGCTCGGCTGCGGCGTGTTGTAGCCGGCGAACACGATCGTCACGGTCCGCTCGTCGGTCAGCACCGCCTGCGGATCGTAGACCCGGCCGCTGAAGAAGTTCGTGGTATAGCCCTCGCCCGGCGGTACGAAGGGCGCGACTTGCGCGGCCGTCAGGGCGTCTGCGCCACGAACGTTCACGAGCGGCGCATTCAGTGGATACGGCCGCGGGCCGGCGGGATCGACGACCTTGTCCGTGGACAGGATCGGATTGTCGAAGCCGTTGACCACGTGCCACTTCAGGAGATCGCCGGCGCCGCGAACCGGATTGTCGGTTTCGGCGTAGCCGATGAAGTGGAAGCCGTCGGAGTCGTTGTCCAGGCAGTTTCCGGCGCCGAAGAACATGCCGAAGCGCCCGTCATGGATGCGCAGGATGCTGCCGCTGCCGAGCCAGCGAATGCCGTTCAGCGCAACCGTGGTCTGGTCGTTGAGGCCGGTCGCTGCGCCAACGTCAGTGAAGTTCACGCCATCGGACGTCGTTGCAATGCGAATCGTGATCACGTCATGGTTGACCTTCCGCGGCTTCTTGTTGACGAGGTTGGTCAGCGCGAAGGCCGGCGTTGCGGAGCACACCTGGTTGGCCGGGAAATTCTTGTCGCCGGGGGTGAGGTTCTTGGAAACGTAGACGACGGCGGTCTTCTCGCCCATGTGCACGGCGCCGAGAATGGCGTCGGGATCGATCAGGCCGGTGGTCGCGCCCGCCGTGGCCTCGAGCTTGGGATAGCCGCCGGACGCAAGCGGGCTGACAAATCCGAGCTCCGGAAGTCCGAACAGCGAGAAGTCCTCGCCGCGATGCAGCGGATGGACCACGAGCTGATCGCTGTCGATGTGACCATCGGCGCGGTTGAGATGATAGACGCGCTGCTTGCCCTTCACGGACAGCACGAAGGCGTGCCCAAGCCCGTTGTCGGCGGCATTTGCGCTCGACGAGCCGTACGCCGTCTTCACGCCATTGACGTTGACGTTCTGGTTGTCCGGATCGGTCGCATCCCACGGGCAGTAGGGGTTGAGCGCCAGCGCCTTGCCCTTGAACTGCCAGGTCGCGCCCCAATCCGTCGAGATCGCAGCGACCGTCGCCTCCTGCTCATTGCGCGGGCGATAGTCGAACAGTCCTTCGAGGACAGCGCCGCGGCGGCGAACGAACGGAAAATAGTAGGGCTGCATCGCGCTCTTGCCGTGATTGATCGTGGTCTCGCCGCTCGCCGAGCAATAGTCGGCATAGGGCGTCCCATAGAGGGTCGGATTGTAGGGCGGCGTGAGCGTGCCCGGCGGCACGATGCCGGAAGCGTCATGATGAAAATGATGTCCGGACTGATGCAGCGTCCACGGTCCGTGTTCGATCACGGATTGTGTCAGGCTGTCCGGAACGTATGAGAGCGTGGAGCCGGCATGGGCGGTCGATGCGGCCGCAAGCAAGACACCGGCGGCGGCAGTGCCAAAGAGCAAGCGCGTCATGGAGCTGAGCCTTTTTGTCAGGGGGAGCAATTCGATAGATCAATGCGGAGAGCACCCCGCGGAAAATGCGAGGCGGTGCAGGCCGGTCCTAACACCGGGCTCCAACAGATATGTGACGCGGGGATGTCCTCCACAGCCAACGCGGATGGGCTTTGTTCATCGAACGGCGGTCTCGTAGTCCGGATGGAGCCAACGGGGTCGCGCGAACGCGCGCCCGATGACAGGCTCCGCGAAAACCGGGGCGCGCCATCCGCGGATCGACCATCTCGGATTGCGCCCTCTCATCGGGGCGTGCCTGCACGCGACCCGTTGGCTCCATCCGGGTTACGCATTTGACCGGTTGACCGCGGGCGCGAGCCGACTAGGCTAAGCTCCACCACGAGCCAGGTGTTTCAAGATCGAGAACGTCGATTGGAGCACGCCCGTTTCGCGCGGTCCGCGGCAGAAATCTACAATCAATTTTCGGGACAAACGCACAAGGTCACACTTCAAAAGCTGCAGGAGGACATATGGTCCAAAAGCGCGACGTTCCCGGTATCCGCCCCTATGATGCTCCGGCCGGCGGCTGGGGCGCCCTCAAGGCCACCGCTGAGGCGGTTCGCACCCAGATGGATCTGGTCGAGGCGCCGATCACGCTGCTGCGGACCAACAAGCCCGACGGCTTCGACTGCCCGGCTGCGCCTGGCCCGACAAGGAGCACACCTCCACCTTCCAGTTCTGCGAGAACGGCGCCAAGGCCGTGACCTGGGAGGCGACCAGCAAACGCGTCACGCCGGAATTCTTTGCCGCCCACACCGTGACCGAGCTGCTCGGTTGGACCGACTTCCATCTCGAGAACGAGGGCCGCCTGACCCAGCCCCTCGCCTATGACGCCGCGAGCGACACCTACCAGCCGATCGCCTGGGAGGACGCCTTCGCGCGGATCGGCGAGACGCTGCGCAACCTTCCGGATCCCAACATGGCCGAGTTCTACACCTCCGGCCGCGCCTCGAACGAAGCCGCATTCCTGTTCCAGATCTTCGCGCGCGAATACGGCAGCAACAATTTCCCCGACTGCTCAAACATGTGCCACGAGGCGACCAGCGTCGGGCTGCCGCAATCGATCGGCATCGGCAAGGGCACGGTGTCGCTGGACGATTTCGACCATTGCGAGCTGATCATCGCGATGGGCCACAATCCCGGCACCAACCATCCGCGCATGATGGGCACCTTGTGGGAGGTCTCACGCCGCGGCGTGCCGATCATCGTGTTCAATCCCTTACGCGAACGCGCGCTGGAGCGCTTTGCCGATCCGCAGGACCCGATCGAGATGGCGACGCTCGGCTCGACCCGGATCGCCTCGACCTATTACCAGCCCAAGGTCGGCGCCGACGCCGCGGTGCTGAAGGGCGTCATGAAGGCGCTGATCGAGAAGGATGACACAAGCCACGACGTGCTCGATCATGCCTTCATCGCCGAGCACACCAACGGCTTTGATGCGTTCGCAGCCGATTTGCGCGCCACGCCGTGGGAATCGATCGAGACCGTCTCCGGCTTCAGCCGCGCCCAGCTCGGCGAGGTCGCGGCCGCCTACGCAAAATCCAACGCCACCATCGTCACCTACGGCATGGGCATCACCCAGCACATGCGCGGCACCGACAATGTGCAGCAGATCGCAAACCTGCTGCTCTTGAAGGGCAATTACGGCAAGCCCGGCGCCGGCATCTGCCCGCTGCGCGGGCATTCCAACGTGCAGGGCAACCGCACCGTGGGCATCACCGAGAAGCCCAACATCGCGATGTTCGAGGGCATCGAGCGCACCTTCGGCTTCAAGCCGCCGCGCCATCACGGCCATGACGCGGTCGCGGCGATGGAAGCGATCGATGACGGCCGGTCGAAGGTCCTGGTCTGCCTCGGCGGCAATTTTGCCATCGCCCTGCCCGACCCGGAACGCTGCACGGCCGCGATGCGCAAGCTGGAGCTTGCCGTCCACCTCGGCACCAAGCTGAACCGCTCGCATCTCTTGGTCGGCAAGCAGTCGATCATCCTGCCGGTGCTGGGCCGCACCGAGCGCGACATCCAGGCTTCGGGCCCGCAGGTCGTCACCGTCGAGGATTCGATGTCGATGGTGCACGCCTCGCGCGGCAAGCTGACCCCGGCCTCCGAGGATCTGCTGTCGGAATCGGCGATCATTGCCGGCATCGCGATGGCAACCCTGCCGGCGAGCAAGGTGCCGTGGGCCGAGCTGATCGCCGATTACGACCGCATCCGCGACGCTATCGAGGGCGTCTTCCCCGACTTCAAGGATTTCAACGCGCGAATCCGGATTCCCGGCGGCTTCCGCCTGCCGCTGCCGCCGACCGAGCGCAAATGGACCACGGCGTCTGGCAAGGCCGAATTCCTGATCTTCGACGGCCTCGAAGAGGATCCGGTGCTGGCGGACGACACAGTCCTCAAGCTCGCCACCATCCGCAGCCACGACCAGTACAACACCACGATCTACGGCTTGAACGACCGCTACCGCGGCGTGTTCGGCCGGCGCGACGTGCTGTTCGCCAACGAGGCCGACCTCACCGCACGCGGTCTCGCCCATGGCGATCTCGTCGAGATCGAGACCGCCCTGCCCTCCGGCGAGCCGCGCCGTCTGACGCTGACCGCGATCGTCTACGACATCGCCCGGGGCTCGGTCGCCGCCTATTATCCCGAAGCCAACGGCCTCGTGCCGCTCGACTATCAGGACAAGGAAAGCGGCACGCCGTCCTACAAGTCGGTGCCGGTGCATATTCGGCGGGCGGCGCAGGCTGCCTGAGCGGTCAGGCCGTAGCCCGGATGGAGCGAAGCGTAATCCGGGACCGCGTCATCCGCAGATCGAGCTTACCCCGGATTGCGCTTCGCTTTATCCTGGCTACGTGCACTCCCTCACCTCGCATTGGCCGGTGCATGCACCGGCCAGAGGTCGGCCCGCCAGTGCAGCGCGATCGCGAGCATGGCGATGAAGCCGGCGGCGGCGAGCAGCGTGCCGGTCGCGGTGTAGCCGATCAGATCGATCAGGCTGCCGGCCGCGAGCAGGCCGAGCGGCAAGCCGTAGATCACCATCATCCGCACGCCCATGACGCGGCCGCGCAGATGCGCGCTGGCGTTGCGCATCAGCATCACGGCCGCCGAGATCATCGACATGCTCTGCGCGATGCCGGCGAGCACCAGACAGGCCATCGCGACCGGCATGGTCCTGAGCTCGACGAACACCAGAAGCATCGCGTACCAGGCGAGCGTCGCGCCGATCAAGAGCCGCGCGATGCGCACGCCGCCGGCCATGCTGAGCGTGATCGAGCCGATCAGCGAGCCGACCGCAAAGCTCGCGGAGAGATATCCGAGGCCGGTCTGGTCAGTATGGAAGATGTCGCGCGCGACATAGGGCAATAGCCCGTTGGTCAGCGGAAACGCGGTGAGGTTGGCGAGGAAGGCGACGCAGAGCGCCGCGCGCATCCCCGGGCCGCTCCAGGCATAGACGATGCCCTCCTTGAGGTCGCGCAGCAGCTTTGAGCCCGGCAGGTCGATATCAGACTGATCGGCTGCGGCATGCGATTTCGGCCGGCCCATGCACAGCATCAGGATGGCCGCGATGAAATAGAAGCTCGCGATCCCGACATAGACATAGCCGATGCCGAGCGCGGCGAACAATCCCGCCCCGGTCAAGGCGCCGGCGATGCGCGCCGAGTCCTGCGTGGTGCGCGCCAGGCTGATGGCGCCGACCAGCTGCTCCGGCGGCATGATGTCGGCGAGCAGCGCGCCGCGCACACCGAGGTCCGACGGGCGGATCAGCCCCATGATCGCGACGATGATCATGACGTTCAAGGGCGCGAGATGCCCTGTCAGCGCCAGCGTCATGATGGTGCCGGCCAGCGCCGTATAGGCGAAGCGCATCACGGCGAGCAGATCGCGATGCCCCATCCGGTCGCCGATCATGCCGACGACCGGCGCGACCAGCGTGCCGACATATTGCAGCGAAGCGAGCACCGTCAGCAGCAGCACCGAGCCGGTCTCGACCATGATGTACCAGCCGAGCACCAGCGTCTCGACCTCGAACGCCCAGGAGGTGAGCAGATCGGACGGCCATTGGAAGCGATAGCTGCGGATGCGGAATGGCGCGAGCGCGGAGGTCCGTGTGGTCCCGCTCACGACGCGATGACGCGTGTCACGGCGTGTCCTGCCCTTTTCTTGGTTCTTCTGGGACTTGAATCCGGGGTGTTGATTCTGTTGCGAAAATTCCTTGGTCTGTAGCGTAGCGCCGACGGTATCCGTGTCAATCGAAGCCACCGCATGCGGCCATGCGCGGGGGTAGCGGCGTGCTGCACTGCCCACCAGCGCGCTGCCGGACCATCCGTCTCCTCCGCCCCGTGAGATGATGTGCTACAATGCCGGTCCGAGACCGCGGAGGACACCATGACAGCCTTCGAAGTTTTCGCGATCTACGTGACGCCCTTTGTGATCATCGGGATCGCAATCCGGCTAGCGATGAAGCGCTATGCCGTCGATCTGCCCGACGTGCAGAAGCAGGCAGGCTCCGCGCCGAAGCGGCGATTCCTGCTCGGCGCGTGGCGGTCGGATTAGGGCATGAAGTCGAGCGCTTGAGGCCCCCGCTCCGATTTACAAGGTTCCAGCCACGGCGTAGCGCTGCATCCTTGAACCTGTTTTGGATCGCCCTGAGGAGGAAGTGACAGCGTGCCTGGCCCGGAAAGCCTTCCAATCGACCATATCTACGTTCCCTTGAAGAAGAGGAAGACCCTTAGGCTTGAGGTCGTTCAAGAGATTGCGGCCAGCATTCTGGAAATTGGACAACAAGTCCCGATTCTCGTTCGGCCAGATCAGAGCCGGCTCGTCTTGCTCGAGGGATTGCATCGGCTCGAGGCCTGCAAAGCGCTGGGCGAGACCACGATTATCGGAGTGCTGGGTTCGGCAGAGACTGCTCACCACAAGGCGCTGCTATCCGACACTGCTGAAACCGAGGCAGAGCGGGACAAGATGGCGCGATTGAAAAAGCTGCGCCTCGAAAAGGAAGCCGCGGATAGATCGACCGCATCCGCGGCTGCAACCATGAAAACTGAATCGATTGAGCTCCGGTCAACGCGTTCCGGCAACAACATCCGCCGCGAGCCCTCCCGCGATCCAGCACCGAAAACGAAAACCTTGTCGGAATGGCTCACGCAGCAAAAGCGCGATGGTGGCCGCTATTGATGGCCGGCCCGGCTGCCAAAGCAGGAGCAGCGAAACCGATCCCCTCATCATCCCGGTGACGGTCCCTACAGCAAACACGCCACCGCGTGTTTGGCCCTTTGAATCGAGAACCACCCACATCGTCGTCCTGGCGAAAGCCAGGACCCATTACCCCATATTTCTATGGTTGCGCGACGCTGGGGCCGCGATCCCTCATCACCAAATGCGGTGATTATGGGTCCTGGCTTTCGCAGGGACGACGGACGGAATCTTGTCTCCACCGACACCTGTCATCGCCCGGCTCGACCGGGCGATCCAGTACGCCGCGGCCTCTCAGCTCAAGCACTAATGCCTCTGGAATACTGGATCGCCCGCCTTCGCGGGCGATGACACCGAATGCTTGGCTGAAGCCGCGCCAAATTCCGTCATCGCGAGCAACAGCACCAACTCATGCGAACACGACATTTTGTCATGGGAGCCGCGGTTGCATTTTTTGCGTTGCATCATATGATGCATACAATCCAATCAGATTCCCGCATGGAACGGAGTTCCGCCATGGCAACCAGCGCCGATCCCGTCGTCATCCTCTCCGCCGCCCGCACCCCGCTTGGCCGCTTCATGGGCGAGCTCACGCCGCTCGCCGCCCACAAGCTCGGCTCGCATGTGATCGGCGCGGCGCTGGAGCGCGCAAAACTCGCGCCCGAGCGGATCGACGAGGTGTTCATGGGTAACGTGCTGCCCGCCGGCCAGGGCCAGGCCCCTGCCCGCCAGGCCGCGCGCGGCGCCAAGCTGCCGGATGCCACTGGCGCCACCACCGTCAACAAGGTCTGCGGCTCCGGCATGAAGGCGACCATGCTGGCCCACGACATCATCAAGGCGGGCTCGGCCGAGATCGTGCTGTCCGGCGGCATGGAGAGCATGAGCAACGCGCCGTATCTGTTGCAGAAGGCACGCGGCGGCTATCGCGCCGGCCACGACCGCATCATCGACCACATGATGATGGACGGGCTCGAGGACGCCTACGAGACCGGCCGCTCGATGGGCGATTTCGGCGAGGCCACGGCGGAGGCCTATCAGTTCACCCGTGCCGACCAGGACGCTTTCGCGATGGAGACGCTGAACCGCGCCCGCAAGGCGGTCGAGGGCGGCGCTTTCAAGGCCGAGATCGCGCCGATCACACTCAGCGAGAAAGCCGGTCCGCGCATCATCGCCAATGACGAGCACCCGCTGAAGGTCGATCCGGCCAAGATCCCCGGCCTGAAGCCGGCATTCCGCGCCAATGGCACGATCACACCGGCCGCCTCCTCCGCCAATGCCGACGGCGCCGCGGCACTGATCCTGGCAAGGCGCTCGCTCGCCGACCGCGACGGGTTGCCTGTGCTGGCCGAGATCAAGGGCCACGCCACCCATAGTCAGGAGCCGCAGTGGTTCACGACCGCGCCGATCCCGGCGATCAGAAAACTGCTCGACAAGGTCGGCTGGAGCGTCGACGACGTCGACCTGTTCGAGATCAACGAGGCTTTCGCGGTGGTCGCGATGGCGGCGCAGCGCGACCTCGGGATCCCCAGAGATCGGCTCAACATCAACGGCGGCGCCTGCGCGCTCGGCCATCCGATCGGCGCCACCGGCGCGCGGCTGATCGTGACGCTGCTGCACGCGCTGGAAGCGCAGAACCTGAAGCGCGGCGTTGCCGCACTGTGCATCGGCGGCGGCGAAGCCGCCGCCATCGCGATCGAGCGCGTCACGCACTGACGCAGCGCCATCCGTTATTGCGAGCGAAGCGACTTGTGCGCCGAAGCCTTGGCGAAGGCGGAAGCAATCCATCGATCCGCATATGCGGAGCTATGGATTGCTTCGTCGCTTCGCTCCTCGCAATGACGGAACTGCGGATACTCGTCGTTTCTCGGAATGCCCTAAAAGAGGCGGCGACGCATCGCTGCTGATGTCCGAAAACGAGGGAACTACGCCATTTTAGACGTAGCCACGCTGTGCCATATTGCGCATCACGAATAGAACCTCATTGCATTCGATCTGGAACCCGATGATCTCGAACTGGCTTGCTTCCACCCTCGCCCGCCGCAACATCCACTATGGCTGGGTGATGGTTGCCGTGACCTTCCTGGCCGCGCTGATCTCGGCCGGCACCGTCGGCGCGCCCGGCGTCTTCATCGTGCCGCTGCAAAAGGAATTCGGCTGGTCCACCGCCGAGATCTCCTCGGCGCTGTCGATCCGCTTCATCCTGTTCGGGCTGATGGCGCCGTTCGCCGCCGCGCTGATGAACCGCTACGGCCTGCGCAACGTGACTCTGGCAGCGCAGTTGATCGTGGTCTCCGGCCTTGTCGCGTCGCTGGCGATGACGCAGGTCTGGCAGCTCATCCTGCTGTGGGGCATCGTGATCGGGATCGGCACCGGCATGACGGCGCTGGTGCTCGGCGCGACCATAGCCACGCGCTGGTTCGTGGCGCGGCGCGGCCTCGTGATCGGCATGCTCACCGCGAGCGTCGCGACCGGGCAGCTCGCCTTCCTGCCGCTGCTCGCGACAATCACGGAGCGCCATGGTTGGCGCGTCGCGCTTGGATTCGTCTGCGTCATGCTCGGCATCGCCGCCTTTGCGGTGCTGATGCTGCTCCGCGACCGGCCGAGCGACGTCGGCCTGCGCCCGTTCGGCGATGCGGGCACCGCGCCCCTCCCCGCGCCGCCGCCGGCCAATGCGCCGATCATGGCGGTCGCGCTCGGCACGCTGCGCGACTCCTCGAAGTCGTCTGTGTTCTGGATCCTGTTCGCGACCTTTTTTCGTCTGCGGCGCCTCGACCAACGGTCTGGTCCAGGTCCACCTGATCCCGATGTGTCTCGATTTCGGCATCCCGCAGGTGCAGGCTGCGAGCCTGCTCGCCGCGATGGGCATCTTCGACTTCTTCGGCACCATCATCTCGGGCTGGCTGTCGGACCGTTACGACAACCGCTATCTGTTGTTCTGGTACTACGGCCTGCGCGGCCTGTCGCTGCTGTACCTGCCCTATTCCGACTTCACGTTCTACGGCCTGTCGCTGTTTGCGATGTTCTACGGGCTGGACTGGATCGCGACCGTGCCGCCGACGGTGCGGCTCACCGCCCAGCGGTTCGGCGCCGAGCGCGCCAATCTGGTGTTCGGCTGGATCTTCGCCGGCCACCAGCTCGGCGCCGGCGCGGCCGCGTTCGGCGCCGGCGTATCGCGCACGGTCTATTCCAGCTATCTGCCGGCGTTCTTCGTCGCCGGCGCGCTCTGTGTCTTCGCTGCGGTGATCACGCTGGCGATCGCGCGGCCGCAGCCGAAGCCGTTGGCAGAGCCGAAGCCAGCCGCGGCCTGAGTGGCCGCGCCGGTTCGGGCTTCATGCCCGCCGGCAGCCAGCCGCTACTCCGCCGCGAGGCCGATCGGCGCTGCCGCCTCGGCGGCTTCCTTGTTGTAGTCGTGCACGACGCGGCCGAACGGCAGCGTCAGGTCGGCGATGTAGTGATGCGCGCCGACCACGCGCTTGACCGGGAAGTCGGCGACCGGCGCGTTGACGTGCGGCACGAGATGCAGGCGGCCCGGCCCGATCCACGATCCCTTCACGACGATGTCGGTCAGGTTGATCGCGACCAGCTGGCAGACCTCGAGATGGCCGTCGACGCCGGGGATCATCTTCAGATTGACTTGCGTCTTCGACAGCGTGGCGCGGGTGACGTCGCCGTTGCCCGCCATGCTCTCGTGCTTGTAGCCCATCGTGCCCATCGCGACGAGCTGGCCGGCATATTCCAGCGTGCCGGTCAGGGTGTCCTTGACGATCTCGAGCTTGGGATGGGCGTATTTCTTCGGAAAGCCCCAGATCTCGCGGCCGGCCGCGATCGGCGGATCATCGTCGAGATACATCTGGCAGACGAAATTGACCTCTTCGCCGCGCAGCCGCGCGGGGATCACGAGGCCGGACTCGGTGTAGCTGCCGAAGCCGGAGCTGTCGGGCATGTTGATCCATTCGTAATGCACGATCGCCTGCTCGATCGGCTCCAGCGGCTCAGGCAGGCCGGCGCGGATCAATTCCGGATCGGTCTCATAGGTGATGACGAGGAATTCGCGATCGATGAAGCGGTAAGGACCGGCGGGATAGCTCGGACCTGCGGCCGGCATGGACGGAAGCTTGAGCAGATCTTCCCTGCGCATCGCAATAACCCCCTGTTTTGGAAAGTTTGCGCGGAGGCTAGCGGCCGAGATTGACAGCGATATGAGGGATTTCCTTCAGAGACATGACCTCGGTTACGCTTGTGTGACTCGCCTTTGCCTGATGAGCCCAATGCTAACCATGCAGGCAGGCATGGCGGATGCGCCGTGCGCCGGCGCGACGCTTGTCATCACCGCGTCATCGGCGCCCTGAATTCTCGCCGCGAATTTTTTGGAGTGTCTGATATGGACGCGCGTACCCCTCATGTCGACGATATCGAGCACGCGACGCCGGGCTGGCGTCCCGAAGGATGCGATCGCGTGGCGCTGGTGCTGCAGGGCGGCGGCGCGCTCGGCGCCTATCAGGCCGGCGTCTACCAGGCGCTGCATGAGTGCAACATCGAGCCCGACTGGGTCTGCGGCGTCTCGATCGGCGCGATCAACTCGGCGATCATCGCCGGCAATCCACCCGGCAAGCGGCTGGAGCGGCTGCACACCTTCTGGGACCGCATCACCAGCCGCAAGATCTGGCACTACACGCCTGACGGCGACATCTTCCGCAAGGCGCGCAATTTCACCAGCTCGTGGCTGACGACGACGCTCGGGCAGCCCGGCTTCTTCACCCCGCATCAGTCCAATCCGTGGTTCAGCCCGGCCGCGCCCGCACCGCCACCAGCTATTACGACACCACGCCCTTACGTGACTCGCTGCTCGAACTGGTCGATTTCGACCGCATCAATTCCAAGAAGATGCGCTTTGCGGTCGGTGCGGTGAACGTGCTCTCCGGCAACTTCATCTATTTCGACAATGCCCATGACGAGATCATCCCCGAGCACATCATGGCGAGCGGCGCGCTGCCGCCGGCGCTGCCGATGGTGAAGGTCGGGACCGATCACTTCTGGGACGGCGGCATCGTCTCCAACACGCCGCTGCAGCATCTGCTCGACCAGGAAGACAATGCCAACTCGCTGGTGTTCCAGGTCGATTTGTTCTCGGCGCGCGGCGCGCTGCCGCGCGACATCCAGGACGTGATGGCCCGCCACAAGGACATCATGTATTCGTCGCGCACCCGCTACAACACCGACGTCTACCGCAAGACCTACAATCTGCGCACCGCCCTGCATAACGCGCTGGGAAAGATCCCGGACGAGCAGCTCTCGGACGACGAGCGCCAGCTCAAGAAGGCCAACAGCCGGCTGCCCGGCATCACGCTGCTGCAGCTGATCTATCAGCAGAAGGCCTATGAGGGTGACGCCAAGGATCACGAATTCTCCGGCACCTCGATGCGCGAGCACTGGGCGAGCGGACACGAGGACACCAAGCGCTCGCTGAAGCGTCGCGAATGGATCAAGATGCCCGAAAACGGCATGGGCATCGTGATCCACGACGTGCATCGCGAGGCGGAGTAGGACGCAATCGCCCCTTCACCGTCATTGCGAGGAGCGAAGCGACGAGCCAATCCACGCGTCCACGCATGCGGATAGATGGATTGCTTCGCGGAGCCTGTCATCCGGCGGCGCTCCGCGCCGACCGGGTGGCTCGTAATGACGATGATTGATCCTACGGCCGCGTCGACATGTTGCTCGGCGGCCCGACCTTGCGGATCGGCTCGGCAAGGCGCGCGAATTCGCACAGCAGCGAGCGCGTCTTGCGCGGGTCGATCACCTCCTCGACCCAGAACTTCTCGGCCGAGCGGAACGGCGAGCGCAGCTTGTTGAGGCGATCCTCGATCTCGCGCAGCTTGGCGGCGGGATCTTCGGCCGCATCGATCTCGGCGCGGTAGGCCGCCTCGATGCCGCCCTCGAGCGGCAGCGAGCCCCAATAGGCCGACGGCCAGGCATAGCGCATCGAGAAGCGGTTGGCCGGCTGATGCACCACGCCGGCAACGCCGAAGGCGTTGCGGATGATGATGGTGCACCAGGGCACCGTGCTCTGGTTGACCGCGGCCATCGCCCGAACGCCGTGGCGGATGGTCGCCGACTTCTCCGCCTCGAGACCGATCATGAAGCCGGGGCAATCCATCAGATAGACCACCGGCAGATGGAAGGTCTCGGCGAAGTCGACCCAGCGCACTACCTTCTGGCACGCGTCCGAAGTCCACGAGCCGCCGTAGTGGAAGGGATCGCTGGCGAGCAGCAGCACCGCCCGGCCCTCGATCCGCGCCAGCCCGGTGATGACAGGCCGGCCGAAATTGGCGGCGACCTCGAAGAACGAGCCCTTGTCGACGACCGCCTCGATGATCGGCCGCATCTTGTAGACCTGCCGGCGGTTGCGCGGCACGGCCTTCATCAGCGACTCCTCGGCGCGCTCCGGGTCGTCGGTGCAGGGAATGGTCGGCGGCAAATCGTAGACCGACGACGGCAGGTAGGACAGGAAGCGCCGCGCGTAGTCGAACGCCTCCTCCTCGGTGTCGACGGCCTGGTCGATCCCGCCGGCACGAGTCTGGATGTCGGCGCCGCCGAGTTCCTGCTTGGTCAGATCCTGGCCGAGCCGCTTCACCACCGGCGGACCGGCGACGAACATCGCGGAGCTCTTGGTCATGACCGAGTAATGCGTGGCCGCCAGCCGCGCGGCACCGAGGCCCGCGACCGAGCCGAGCCCGAGGCCGACCACCGGCACCTGCGCCAGATTGGCAAGCGTGAACCAGTACGAACGGGTGCCACCGACGCCGCCGGGCAGATTGGCCGCGCCCCTGGTCTCGATGGTCTTCACCGAGCCGCCGCCGCCGGATCCCTCGATCACGCGGATGATCGGCAGGCGGAAGTCGTGCGCCATCTCCTCCGCCATCAGCGGCTTGGCGGAAATCGATGCATCCGCCGAGCCGCCGCGTACGGTGAAATCGTCGCCGACCACGACCACGGTGCGACCGTCGACCCTGGCCCGGCCGAACACGCAGTTCGCCGGCGTCAGATGCTTGAGTTCGTTGCTCTCGTCGTATTCGGCGATGCCGGAGATGGCGCCGACCTCGTGAAAGCTGTTCTGGTCGACGAGCTTGTCGATGCGCTCACGAACCGTGAGCCGGCCCTGGTCGCGTTGCCGCTTGACCTTGTCAACGCCTCCCATCTCCCGCGCGAACGCTTCGCGCCGGGCGAGGTCGTCGAGTTCCGGCTTCCAGTTCATTCATTGCCTCCGTTTTGATGATTTTGTTGTTGTTATGGGCGGTCACCGGAAGCGACTTGCGTTCGATCCGATTGTTGAAGATGTCGCCGTCGGCGCCTTCGAGCAGGCTGCCGAGTGCAGCGGCAAGGTCGACCATCTGCGGTGCGACCTCGCGATGCAGCCGCGCCTCGTCATACATCGCGGACAGCAGGCCGATCGTGGTGACCACATAGGTCTGATATTGCGGCGACCACAGCGGCACCGCGACGCCGTTGATGTGCGGGCTCCACAGGCCGCAGGCGACGACATAGCCGTGCTCCTGCAGATGCCGGCGGTTGGCCGCGATGCGCGGCGTCAGCATCTTGGCGCCCTCGGGCAGCTCGCCTTCCATCTCCGCGATCAGCGCATCGCCGATCGCAGGATCGAGCGCGG
Organism: Bradyrhizobium tropiciagri; assembly: GCF_001189845.1. Taxonomy (GTDB): domain Bacteria; phylum Pseudomonadota; class Alphaproteobacteria; order Rhizobiales; family Xanthobacteraceae; genus Bradyrhizobium; species Bradyrhizobium tropiciagri. Next base: position 121,089 of record NZ_LFLZ01000001.1, on the reverse strand, counting down.
CGGTGTAGGCGTGGCCGGCGGCGGTGGTCGCCATCGAGATGCGGCTGCCGGTTGCTTCATGCAGGCCGAGCGCGTTCGCCGCGCGGGCGAACTCCAGATAGACCAGATGAAAACGGTCGGGGATGACGAAGCCCACGGTGCCGGGCAATTGGTCCGCGACATCCTGCAAACGCAGCCGGATCAGGTTGCGAAGCTGCAGCCCCTTCATCATCGTGGTGCTCATCGCGACCGCGCTCGGGCCGATGCGATATTTCTGATCGCGCGGCAGATAGACGAGCTGTCCCATCCGCGTCAGCGTGTGGGTCAAGCGCGACACCGTCGAACGCGGCAGGCCGCAGCGGTTCGAGATCTCGAGATTGCCGAGCCGCGCTTCATGTCCTTCGAAGCACCGCAATACGTCAAACGCGCGCGACACCACCTGAATGACATCGCCATCGCCAGTCTCGCTGGCGAGCATTCCCTGCCTGCTAAGCCGTTCCGAGCGCCGTCCCATTTTGTTTGGCTCCATTCCGTCATGCGGAATAAAATTCCACTTGCAGATGAAGCTACCTCAGGCAATCTGCCGCCACAACAAAAAGCCGTTCGCCGGATGAAATTTCCGCAAGACGGTATCGGAGAGTGGAATGCCAGAGATCAAGGTTGTGACCGAAGTTGCGGGGCGCGTTTGCGCGCTTCCTGTTGAAGCCGGCAGCAGCATCGGCGATGGCGACGAGATTGCGTTCGTCGAAGCGATGAAGATGGAGATACCGGTCACATCGACGGCAGCAGGCAAAATCAAGTCGATTCTGGTGAGGATTGACGATGTCATCGCCGAAGGCCAGGCGATCGCGATCGTCGAGACCTGACGGCGGGCGTGCCGCCGCCGCGCGCGGATCAAATTCCCAGATGCCGCATCCTGGGTGGTGGTTGCCTTGCAGCCAACGCAATGGCGCACGCTGTTTCGCTTTCGAAACATTCTCGATCAAACAGTTTCGTATGACGAAACAAATGCCGAGCAACCGCTCGTTTTGTAAACATCTGTTCGAAAGTCGGCATCTTCTCGAGCCGGCCGCGTCACGGCCGACGCTGAGGCGCACTCGGTTGCGCGCGCCCTGATTGCGTTGCACAACAGGAGGCGATGAAACGATCGCCTCCTCCCGTCACCGCCTCTACCGTCAACTGGGCCCGCTCGCAGCCGCCGCTGCTGCGGTTTCTGCACACTTGTTACGCAAATTTCCTCACCGAGGACGGCGGCGCGGTTGCCGACTACATCCCTGAGCTCGGCAAGGCCGATCCTGCCCATTTTGGCATCAGCCTGGCGACGCTCGACGGCCATGTCTACGAGGTCGGCGACACCAGGGTGCCGTTCACCATCCAGTCGATGTCGAAGCCGTTCGTGTTCGCGGTGGCGCTGGACACGCTGGGCGCCGAGCGGGTGGAAAGCGTGATCGGCGTCGAGCCGTCCGGCGACCCCTTCAATTCGATCCGGCTCAATGCCGACAACCACCCGTTCAATGCGATGGTGAACGCCGGCGCGATCGCCTGCTCCGGCCTGCTCCACGCCGACAAGGGCGACGGCGCGTTCGACTTTATCCGCCAGGCGCTCGGCCGCTTCGCCGGCCGCGAGCTCGACGTCGACGATGCGGTCTACACCTCCGAGAGCGCCACCGGCGACCGCAACCGGGCGATCGGCTATCTGCTCCGTACCAACAGCGTGATCACCGACAACGTGCCTGCGGTGCTCGACGTCTATTTCCGGCAATGCGCCATCCTCGTCACCGCGCGCGACACCGCCGTGATGGCGGCGACGCTGGCCAACCGCGGCATCAATCCCTTGACCGGCGAACAGGTGGTGACGCCCTACGCGATCGCGCGCACGCTGTCGGTCATGACGTCGTCCGGGATGTACGACTACGCCGGCGAATGGATATACCGCGTCGGCATCCCCGCCAAGAGCGGCGTCGGCGGCGGCATCCTGGCAGCGCTGCCGGCGCGGCTCGGGCTCGGCAGCTACTCGCCAAAACTCGACAAGCACGGCAACAGCGTGCGCGGCATCAAGGTCTGCGAGGCACTATCGGCGCATTACGACCTGCACATGCTGAACCGCAGCGACGACGCCCGCCACAGCATCATCGCCGACTACAATATCGGCAAGAACCCGTCGCGCCGGGTGCGCCGGCCGCAGGAACAGGAGATCCTGGCCAGGCATTTCCAGGAGGTGCGCGTGATCGAACTGGTCGGCACGCTGTCACTCTCCAATGTCGACTACGTCTCACGCCGCCTCGCCGGCAGCCCGCGGCCGGAGTTCGTGATCTTCGATCTCCGCCGCGTCACCGCGACCACCCGCGCCGGCGCAAGGCTGGTCGCGGAGGCCTTCCAGGAACTCGCCGAGCTTGGCGTCACCGTGATCCTGTCAGGCATCAAGCGCACCTCGCGCGAATGGACCACGATCAGCGAATGGACCAACCGGCTCGGCAACATCAGGGATTTCTACCTGCTCGACACCGCGATCGAATGGGCCGAGGACCAGATCGTCTACCGTTATGGCGGCTCGATCGACTTCCTCGAGACGACAGAGCTTTCCGAGCAGCCGCTGCTGGCCGGATTGAGCGAAGCCGAGATCGCCGACCTCGGCTCGCTCTGCGCGGTCAGGACCTACCAGCCGAACCAGAAGATCATCGCCGCGGGCACCGAGGCGGCCTCGCTGTTCTTCCTGCGCAGCGGCGTGGTCCACGTCACCCTGCCCGACGGCATCCGGCTCGCGACCCTGACCGCCGGCATGGCGTTCGGCGAGATGGCGCTGCTGGAGCCGAAGCGCTCCGCGGATGTGGTGGCCGACATGTCGGCGACCACCTATGAGGTCGCGATCCCGGATTTCGAGCGCTTCCGGGAGCAGCATCCGCGCGCCGGCGAGCGGATCATGCGCAACCTCGCGCAGATTCTCGCCGAGCGGCTGATCGTGGCGAACGCGAAGGTCGATCTGCTGACGTCGGGGTAGCTCTTTCTTCTCCCTCGCCCCGCTCTTGCGGGGAGAGGGTTGGGGTGAGGGGCTGCACCCGGCGTCGAACTCGCGGAGACTCCCCCTCACCCGGAGCGCATTGCGCTTCGCTGCATGCGCTCCGGCCTCTCCCCGCGAGCGGGGCGAGGCGAAGGAGTCTGGGCCCGGCTAAACCTCAGCTTACCACTTCCGTCACCGGCTGCATGTCGATCTCGAACGTCTCGAGGAACTTCGACGTCATGATGTAGAAGCCGACCGAGAGCTGCAGCTCGATCAGCGCGGCCGGCGTCAACAGCGCCGCGATCGCCTTGAAGGTCGCGTCCGTCGGCTTCTTCAGCTTGACGATCTCGTCGGTGAAGGTGAGCGCGGCGCGCTGCACCTCGTTGAAGCAGGTCGCCGACTGCCAGTTCTCGAGCGCAGCGTTCTGTTCGTCGGTGACGCCGACATTCTTGCCGATGCGCTTGTGCGCGACGATCTCGTAAGGCGCCTCGCAGAGAATGCCGGTGCGCGTGATCGCGAGTTCGCGCACGATCGGATCGAGCTCGCCCTTGTGGCGGATCGCGCCGCCGAGCCGGCAGTACTGTTCAAAATAGCTCGGCGAATGCGCCATCATGCGGAAGATGTTGGCGTTGCGGTTCTTGTCGAGGATCTCGCGGGTGCGCGGGCTTGCCTTCGCGGGATCGGAGTAATCGATACGGGCCATTTCCTAACCTTGATCTTGCTGTCGTTTCTGTCGGGTTCCGAACACTAGAGACTTTTCCGTTCCGATGAAATCGGAACGGGGCTCTAGATCCTTGTTTTGACGCGTTTTCTTAACGCGAACCGGTGTCCACTTCGCTTGAAAACGCTCCGCACGGGCTGCCGTCGCAGGAGCAACACGCCCGAGTCAAATTGCCGCCGCATTCAAAGACAACCCTGCCAAAGTCGATATTCGCTGAGTGGGGACTCGTCAAAAGCGAATGCTCGACGCGGGGTGTTCCGAGTAAAAAATCTGGCCATCGCGCGCGCAATCTGCGCAGCGATGAGTCACGCCCAAGTCTAGGGGAAACGCATGAAGGAAGCCACCAAGAGGGCGGCCTCGGAAGCGCTTGCGCAAATGCTGGCGGTGACGGCGATGCTCGTCATCGCCAGCTTTGTATTTTATTGGCGATAGTATCCGCAACTAGAGGGGCAAGAATGATCTGGATCAGCCTGGTTTCGCGTTCTGACCGGGTCGTTCAGCCCCTCATTTCGCCTTTGCGAAATACGGCACCAGCCGTCCGGCAAATTGCGTGAAGCGCGCCGAGACCTTGTCGCCGATGGCAAGTTCGTTGTCGCCATGCGCCATCATGCGGAAGCCCTCGTCGGCATCGACCAGCACGATGTTGTAGGGCACATGCGCCCGCGTCTCCGGCGTCGCGGCACGGCAGACCAGCGATGTCGCATACACCGTCCCTGCCCCGCTCGCGCGATGCTCGGCGAGATCAGGCGAGCCGCAGGCCGCGCAAAAACTGCGGCGAAAATATTGCCGCGCGCCGCAGGCGCTGCATGTCTGATAGACGATGGCTTCCGCGCCCTTGGTCCAGTCGGCGATCGGTCCACTCATCGCACGCGCTCCAGGAACATGCTGACATGGGACGACAGCACGCCGCCGTCGCCGTGCAGCAGCGCGACCGAGGCGTCGCGCACCTGGCGGTTTTCGGCGCGGCCGGTCATCTGCAGATGGGTCTCGACCAGATGCGCCATCGCGCCGCCGACGCCGCAATGGCCATAGCTGAGCAGGCCGCCATGGGTGTTGAGCGGCATCTCGCCGTCCTGATTGAAATAGCCGGCGCGCACCCGCGCGGCTGCCTCGCCGCGCTTGGCGAGGCCGAGATCTTCCAGCAGCATCGCCAGCGTGATCGTGAAACTGTCGTAGACCGCGGCATAACGCACGTCCGAGATCGCCAGACCCGACGCTGCCTTCGCCTTCGCGATCGAAATCTCCGCACCGAGCTCGCTCAACGCGGGTGCGGCCGTGATGTGCTGATGGGTATGCGCCTGGGCGCAGCCACGGATGCGGACCCGCCCGTCTCCGGTCGCCTCGCGGCTGATCACGCAGGCCGCGCCGCCGTCGGACACCGGGCAACAGTCGAGCAGCTTGAGCGGCATCGCCACCGGCTTCGAGGCCATCACGTCGGCGACCGTGATCGGCTCGTGGAATTGGGCGCCGGGATGGGTCAGCGCGTGCTTGCGCATCAGCACCGCGAACTCGGCGAGGTCTTCCTGCGTGAGGCCGTATTCATGCATGTAGCGGGTCGCGACCAGGCCGTAATAGGCCGGGATCGTCGGGCCCAGCGTCACCTCGTAGTCGGGATGCCCGACCTGGGCCAGCGCCTGGATCGAGGCATCGCGGCTCTGTCCGGTCAGGCGGTTCTCGCCGCCGACCACCAGCACGTGCTTCGCCACGCCGGCATCGACGAGGTGATGCGCCAGCATCGTCATCGCAAGCCCGGTGGCGCCGCCGACCTGCACGGCGTGAGCGTAGGACGGGCGGATGCCGAAATGCTCGGCGAACACGGTGGCCAGCATGATGTGCGGCGACACCGTGGAGTAACCGCACAGGATGCCGTCGATGTCGGCGCGCTTCAGCCCGGCATCGGAGATCGCAAGCTCGGCTGCCCTGCTCATCAGGTCGAGCGAGGACAGGCCATCATGCTTGCCGTAGGATGTGAGGCCGACGCCGGTGACGAAGCTCATGGTGCTATGACCACCATCAATACGACTTCGGAAGGCCGAGCACCTTCTCGCCGATGAAGCTGAGGATCAGCTGCGGGCTGATCGGCGCGATGCGCGGGATCAGCGATTCCCGCAAGTAACGCTCGACGTGGTACTCCTTGGCGTAACCGAAGCCGCCATGGGTCATCACGGCCTGCTCGCAGGCGTGGAAGCCGGCTTCCGCCGCGAGATACTTTGCGGAGTTCGCCGCGGGGCCGCATGGCAGGTTCTGGTCATATTGCCAGCCAGCGCGCAGCACCATCAGCCAGGCCGCCTCGAGCTCCATCCAGCACTTCGCCAGCGGATGCTGGATCGCCTGATTCATCCCGATCGGGCGGTTGAACACGATGCGGCCCTTGGCATAGTCCGACGCCCGCTTCAGCGCGATCTGGCCGAGGCCGACGGCTTCCGCCGCGATCAGGATGCGCTCGGGGTTCATGCCGTGCAGGATGTATTCGAAGCCGCGGCCTTCCTCGCCGATCCGGTCCTCGACCGGGATCTCGAAATTCTCGAAGAACAGCTCGTTGGAGTCGACCGGCTTGCGGCCCATCTTCTCGATCTCGTGCACGGTGACGCGCTTGCGGTCGAAATCGGTGTAGAACAGGCTGAGGCCGTGGGTCGGGCTGCGCACCTCCTCCAGCGGCGTGGTGCGCGCGAGCAGCAGGATCTTGTTGGCGACCTGCGCGGTCGAGATCCACACTTTCTGGCCGTTGACGATGTATTTGTCGCCCTGCCGCACCGCGCGGGTCTTGAGCTGCGTGGTGTTGAGGCCGGTGTTGGGCTCGGTGACCGCAAAGCAGGACTTGTCGCGGCCGTCGATGATCGGCGGCAGCATGCGCTGGCACTGCTCCTTCGTGCCGAACACCGCCACCGGGTTGAGCCCGAACACGTTCATGTGCACGGCCGACGCGCCGGACATCCCGGCGCCGGATTCGGAGATCGTGCGCATCATGATCGCGGCATCGGTGATGCCGAGCCCGGAGCCGCCATACTCCTCGGGGATGCAGATGCCGAGCCAGCCGGCATCGGCCAGCGCGCGGTGGAAGTCGGCCGGATAGCCGCCCTCCTTGTCCTTCTTCAGCCAATAGGCCTCGTCAAAGCGCGAGCAGATTTTTGCCACCGCGTCGCGGATCGATTCCTGGTTGGCGGAGAGTGCGAAATCCATCTGTCGTCTCCTATGCCTTCAGCGCCTTGGCCGCGCCGTCGCGCAGCATCGCCGCGATCTCCTCAGTCGAGAAACCCGCCTCGCGCAGGATCGCTTCACTGTGCTCGCCGAGCCGCGGCGCCAACCGGATCGGTTCCACCTTGGTCTCCGACCATCGCGCCGACGGCGTCATGCTACGGATACGGCCTTCGGTCGGATGTTCGACGACGGGGAAGACGCCGGTCGCGACCATATGTGGGTCCTCGAGCAGGCTCTCGAGATCGTGCATCGGCATGACGGGGACGTCGGCCTTCTCGAGGATTGCGTTCCACTCGGCCGTGGTCTTGGTCAGCAGGATGCGTGCGAGCTCGGCGTAGACGACATCGATGTTGGTGGCGCGGCCGGCGAAGGTCGCGAATTTCGGATCGCTGCGCAGATCGTCGCGGCCGGTGGCCTTGAAGAAATTCTCCCACTGCTTGTCGTTGTAGACGATCACGCAGATATAGCCGTCGAGCGTCTTGTACGGCCGCCGGTCCGGCGAGAGATGGCGGGCATAGCCGCCCTTGTCGAGCGGCGGATCGTAGGTCAGCCCGCCCATGTGGTCGCCCATGACGAAGCCGGCCATGGTCTCAAACATCGGGATGTCGACGCGCTGGCCCTGCCCGGTGCGGTCGCGATGCACGAGGCTCGCGCAGATCGCGCCGACCGCGGTGAGCCCGACGATGCGGTCGACCAGCGCATTCGGCACGTAGCGCGGCACGCCGTCCGAGGTCTGCGCCATCAGCGCCGGCAGCGCGGTGGCGCCCTGGATCAGATCGTCATAGGCGGGCTTGGCGGCATACGGTCCCTCCTGGCCGAAGCCGAACACGCCGGCATAGATCAGCCGCGGATTGACCTTGGCGACGACGTCGTAGCCGAGCTGCAGCCGCGCCATCGCCTGCGGGCGCACATTGTAGACCAGCACATCGGCCTTCGCGATCAGCCGCAGCACGGCCTCGCGCCCCGCCGGCTTCTTCAGGTCGAGGCAGACCGAGCGTTTGCTTCGGTTGGTGTTGAGGAACACCGGTCCCATGCCGGGATGCCGGGTCGGACCGATCTGCCGCGTCACGTCGCCGTCAGGCGATTCCACCTTGATGACGTCGGCGCCGTAGTCGCCGAGCATCTGCGTGGCGTAGGGTCCCATCAGCACGGTCGTCATGTCGACGACCTTGATACCCTGCAATGGTCCCATCGTGCTGCTCGCTCCCCGGCTGTTCTGGATTGAAGCCTAGTAACGGGAGGTTTTCTCGGAGATCAAGCTGCGCCGGGCGTATGGGCGTATGCGCGGTGGCGGCCGGCGGTTTCCACGAAGCGGAACGCGTGCGTTCCATCAGAGCCGGTGGAGGGTGGGCACGGCGCACGCGCCCTTGCCCATCCTACTGGCCACCCGTCATCACCTCGCGCGCCTTCAGGAGCTTTTCCAGTTCCGCGTTCTGCTGCTCGAGCCGTTCGGCGATGCGTTCCTCGACTTCGGCGCCCGCAGCGCCTGCGGCCTGCTCGATCAGCTGCCTGATATTGTCCCGGAGGATCGCGATGCGATCGTTCACTTCCGACAGCGACAGAGACGTCTCGATTCCCATGGTCCGTTCTCCCGGTGACAAGGCGCACGCAGCTTAGCGCGACGGGAGGCCGTGGCCTATCCCCTAACCGCTTTAGTCACCCCAATCCCACCTGTGCATGGGGTTGTTTTCGATGTTTTCGGTTCAACCGGCCTCATCGCGCCTTAGCCCATGCCTTTGGCCATCATCTCCCGCAGCGCGGTCTTCAGCACCTTGCCGTAATTGTTCTTTGGCAGGGCATCGAGATAGACGTAGCGCTTCGGCCGCTTGAAGCGGGCGATCGAGGCAAGGCAATGCGCGTCGAGCCTGCCGTCGTCGGGGTTGGCGCCATCCTCCAGAACCACGCAGGCGACGACGATCTCGCCCCATTCCGGATCCGGCATGCCGATCGCCGAGACCTCTCGGACGTCGGGATGCGTCAGCAGCGCTTCCTCGACCTCGCGCGGATAGACGTTGGTACCGCCGGAGATGATGACGTCCTTGGAGCGGTCCGACAGCGTCAGGAAGCCGTCGGCATCGAGCCGGCCGACGTCGCCGGTGCGCAGCCAGCCGTCCTTCAGCGTCTCGGCATTGGCCTTCGGATTGTTCCAGTAGCCGAGCATCACGGTCGCGCCCTTGACCTCGATCTCGCCGGTCTCGCCGGCGGGCAGCGGCTTGCCGTCCTTGCCGGTGATGCGCACGGTGACGACGCTCTGCGCGGTGCCGACCGACGCCAGCCGTTCCAGATAGCGCGGATGATCGCTCTGGGCGTGCCAGCCGCGCGACAGCGCCGTGATCGTCATCGGCGACTCGCCTTGTCCGTAGATCTGCACGAAGCGCTGGCCCATCGTCGCCATCGCGTCCAGGATGTCGGCCGTGTACATCGGCCCGCCGCCATAGATGATGGTGCGCAGCCCCTCGCCGTTCTCGCCGCGCTTCCTGGCGGCATCGACCAGACGGCGCACCATGGTGGGCGCCGCGAACATCACGACGTTGTCGAGCTGGCGGCCGAGGTTGAGCACCTCGTCCGGATCGAAGCCGCCGGACTCCGGCACGACGTGTCGGCCGCCCATGCGGACATGCGGGAAATTGTAGAGGCCGGCGCCATGCGAGATCGGCGCGGCATAGAGCGAGGCATCGTGCGGCGTCGCCGGATCGACGTCGACGAGATAGCACATCGACATCGCCAGCAGATTGCCGTGGCTGAGCATCACGCCCTTGGGGCGGCCGGTCGTGCCCGACGTATAGAACAGCCAGGCGAGATCGTTGCTTTCGCGCGGCAGCGGCGCGGGCGCGCCCTCGCCGCCTCGCATCGTCTTGTAGGCATTGCTGTCGACCGACAGCAGGGTCATGCCGGCGGGGCAATCGTCCTTCGCCTCGCTCAGCGCACCGACCGTGTCATCGGAGACGAAAGCGAGTTTTGCGCCGCCATTGCCGCAGATCCACGCTGCCTCACGGCCGTGCAGCTTGGCGTTGATCGGGATCGCGGCGGCGCCGATCCACCAGATGCCGTAGAGGCATTCGAGATATTGCGTGCAGTTCGACGCAAACAGCGCGACGCGGTCGCCGGTGGCAATGCCGTGATCGCGCGCCAGCGCCGCCCCGATCGAGGCGGCGCGGCGGGCAAAGGTCGCGTAGTCGGCGTCGAGATCGAAGCCGGTCAGCAGCGCCGGCGCACCGGGACGTGCCCGCGCCGTCGCCGCCAGCCATTCGGCAATGTTCAAGCTACTTCGCCGGCTCGAGGATCGAGACGTAGTTGGCGACCGCAGCGCCGCCCATGTTGAAGATGCCGCCGATCTGCGCGTTCTTGAGCTGCATGCCCTCGGGCGCCTGGCCCGTGAGCTGCATCGCGCTCATCACGTGCATGGAAACGCCGGTGGCGCCGATCGGGTGGCCCTTGGCCTTGAGGCCGCCGGACGGATTGACCGGCAGCTTGCCGTCCTTCTGGGTCCAGCCCTCCATGATCGCGCGCGCGCCCTGGCCCTTCGGCGTCAGGCCCATCGCTTCATATTCGATCAGCTCGGCGACCGTGAAGCAGTCGTGGGTTTCGACGAAGGAGAGATCGGAGAGCTGCAGGCCGGCCTTGTCCAGCGCGCGCTGCCAGGCGGTGGTGCAGCCTTCGAACTGCAGGATGTCGCGCTTGGACATCGGCAGGAAATCCTGCGCATGCGCGGTGGCGCGGATGTTCACCGCCTTGCCCATGGACTTGGCGGTCTCGGCATCGGTCAGCACCAGCGCGGCAGCGCCGTCGGAGACCAGCGAGCAATCGGTGCGCTTCAGGGGACCGGCGACGAACGGGTTTTTCTCGCTCTCGGCGCGGCAGAACTCGAAGCCGAAATCCTTGCGCATCTGCGCATAGGGATTGGCGACGCCGTTCTTGTGGTTCTTGGCGGCGATCATCGCCAGCGCGTCCGACTGGTCGCCGTATTTCTGGAAATAGGTTTGCGCGATCTTGCCGAACACGCCGGCGAAGCCGCCGACCGTGTCGCCGTCCTCGGGCAGATACGACGCCTTCAGGAGGTTCTTGCCGATCTCCGGGCCCGGCGTCCTGGTCATCTGCTCGACGCCGACCACCAGCACGATCTTCGCAGCTCCCGCCTCGATGGCGCGGATGCCCTGGTGCACGGCGGCCGATCCGGTGGCGCAGGCGTTCTCGACCCGGGTGGTCGGCTTGAAGCGCAGCGCCGGATTGGCCTGCAGCACCAGCGAGGCCGTGAAGTCCTGCGGCGAGAAGCCGGCGTTGAAATGGCCGAGCATGATTTCGTCGACGTCAGATGCGGCAATGCCGGCATCGGCGAGCGCCTCATTGGCGACCTTGACCACGAGACCCTCGACGGTCTCCGCGTCGAACTTTCCGAATGGCGTGTGCGCCCAACCCACAATGCTGGCTGCTGTCATGGCCGTATCTCCCTGTTCCTGTTCGGGAGTTATGTAGCGTATCTTCGTAGCGTTTTCGAGCGAAGTGGATACCGGTTCGCGTCAAGAAAACGCGTCAAACTCAGAATCTCGAACCCCGGTACGGGGTTCTAGGCGGCTTTCAGCGTTTTCATCGCCTTGGCGCACATGGCGGTTATGCCGGCCCAGTTGCCGGCGCGGATATCGGCTGCCGGGCACAGCCAAGAGCCGCCGACCGCGAGCACATTGGGCTCGGCGAGCCAGGTCGCCGCATTGGCCTCACTGACCCCGCCGGTCGGGCAGACCCTGACGTTCGGAAATGGACCGGCCAAGGCGCGCAGTGCCTTGATACCGCCGGCCTGCTCGGCGGGGAAGAATTTGACGACGTCGAAGCCGTGCGCCAGCGCCTGCATCAGCTCGGAGGCGGTCGCGATCCCCGGCGCGAAAGGCAGCCGGCTGGCGGCGACCGCCTTCAACAGCTCCGGCGTCGCGCCTGGGCTGATACCGAACTTGGCCCCGAGCGCCTCGGCACGCGCCAGATCGTCGGCGTTGAGGATGGTGCCGATCCCGACCACAGCGTCCGGCACCTCGGCAATGATGGCCTTGGCCGCATCGACCGCGACCGCCGTGCGCAGCGTCACCTCCAGCGTCCGCACACCGCCGGCGACCAACGCCCTGGCGAGCGGTACAGCGTCCTCGAGCCGCTCGATGGTCAGCACCGGGATCACGGTGGCCTGGCGGATCAGCTCTGCGATCTGGTCCTGCTTTGATGTCGTTGTCATAGCGAGGCCTTGCGGGATGGTGGGGGACGAGGCGCCTTCTTCGGCGGCATGGCGTAGCGTGGAATGATCGCGCCGGGATAGCACACCACGACGCCGGCCAGACGGTGGCCGGCGCGCGCCGCCTCCGTGGGCTCGGCGCCACCGAGCCGTGCGGCAAGATAGGCCGCGGCGAAACTGTCGCCGGCCGCCGTGGTATCGACCACCGGCTTGATCAGCGGCTCCGCCCTCACCTCGTTCGTCCCTGCGTGGGAGCGCACGATGCAGGCGGGCTCGGCGAGCTTCAGCACGACCTCAGGGCTCGAGATGCCGGCGAGCAGCGCCGTGTTGCTCTCGCCGGGATAGAGCGGTGCTAGGTCTTCGGTCGACGCCAGCACGATATCGGCAGTCTCGAACGCGCTGCTGAACACCTGCCGCGCGACGGTCAGGTCCGGCCAGCCGCGGGCGCGGAAATTGGTATCGAACGCGAAGCGCGTGCCAAGGAGCCGCGCCCGCTTCAGCGCCGCCATCAGCCGCTCCCGTCCGTCCTCGCGCAGGATTGAGAGCGTGATCGCCGAGAGATAGACGAGATCGTACGTCGCGAGCGAGTTCAGCAGATCTTCCGTATCGGGCAGGTCCATCAGCTCGCGGGCGGCGGCGCTGTCGCGCCAGTGGAAGAAGCGCCGCTCGCCCCTGTCGTCGGTCTGGATCATGTAGAGCCCGGGCAGCTTGCCGGCCAATCGCACGACATGCTTGGTCCCGATGCCTTCCGCCGCCCAGCCGGCGATCATCTCATCGCTGAGCGGATCATCGCCAAGCGCCGTGATGTAATCGATGTGGACGCCGAGCCGGGACAGATAGACCGCGGTGTTGAGCGTGTCGCCGCCATAGGAGCGCGAATAAAGCCCGCCGGGCTGGCCGCCCGGCGCCTGGCGCAGCTCGATCATGCATTCGCCGATGCTGGCAACCCTGGTCATACCAAGACCCGCGCGCCTGCGGAGCTAGGCAGCAAATTTGCCGCCCAGCTCGTCCTCGATGTGGATGCGGATAATGTCGTCGAACGTCTTCTCGGCAGTGGTGAAGCCGAGCTTCAGCGCGCGGTCGGTGGCGAAATCGCGCGGCCAGCCCGAGACGATGCTGATGATGGTCGGATCGGGCACCCGCTTGATCCGCGCGGTGACGTTCTTGCCGGCGACGCGCTCGAGCGAGGCGATCTGCTCGCCGACGGTGACCGACATCCCGGGCATGCTGAGATTGCGCCGCGGGCCCATCGCGTTGAGATCCATCGTGCCGGCATGGATCAGGAAGCCGACCGCCGACTTCGGCGAGGCGTGCCAATGACGCACGTCCTCGGACACCGGCAGGACAGCCTCCTCGCCCGCCAGCGGCTCGCGGATGATGTTGGAGAAGAAGCCGGACGCCGCCTTGTTCGGCCTGCCCGGGCGCACGCAAATTGTAGGCAAGCGAATGGATATTCCGTCCAGCAGGCCCTTGCGCGTGTAGTCGTTGATCAGGAGCTCGCAGATCGACTTCTGCGTGCCATAGCTGGTCAGCGGCGTGTGGAAGAACTCGTCGCCGATCTTCTCGGGGAACGGAGCGCCGAACACCGCGATCGAGGAGGTGAACACCAGCCGCGGCTTGTAGCCGCCGCCGACGGCGCGGATCGCGTCGATCAGATAGCGGGTGCCGTCGAGATTGATCCGGTAGCCCTTGTCGAACTCGGCCTCCGCTTCGCCCGAGACGATCGCCGCGAGATGGAAGATCACGTCGGGGCGCTCGGCGATCAGGGGCGCGGCAGCGCCGGCGTCGGCAAAATCGGACGCGACGACACTGACAGGGATCGCGGCGTTCGCGGGCTTCTGCGGCGCGACCACGTCCTGCAAGGTCATCCTGGTGATGTCCTGCTTGCCGAGGCGGCCCTCACGCAGCAGACGTTCGGTCAGCTTGCGGCCGACCATGCCGGCGGCGCCCAGAATCAGAATGTGCACGACCCTGCTCCTTTTCTTCTCTTGTTCGAATTCAGATGCGGGCCTTGCGCCTATTCTTTCACGGCACCCGTCATCGCCGAGACATAATGCTCAACGAAGAACGCGTAAAGAATAACCAGCGGCAGCGAGCCGCATAGCGCCCCTGCCATCAGGGAACCCCAGCGATAGATGTCACCGTCAACGAATTCGTTGACGATCGCGACCGGCACGGTCTTGTTCGGGGTCGATTGCAGGAACGTCAGCGCGTAGATGAACTCGTTCCAGCACAACGTGAAGCAGAAGATGAAGGCCGAGATCAGGCCGGGAATGGCGAGCGGCAGCACGATCTTGATCAGGATCTGCCAGCGGCTGGCGCCGTCGATCAGTGCGCACTCCTCGAGCTCGAACGGGATGGTCTTGAAATAGCCCATCAGCAGCCAGGTCGAGAACGGGATCAGGATCGTCGGATAGGTCAGGATCAGCGCTAAGGGCGAGTCGAACAGGCCGTACTGGAACACGACGGTGGCAAGCGGAATGAACAGGATCGACGGCGGCACCAGATAGGCCAGGAAGATCAGGCCGCCGACCACATTGGCGCCCTTGTAGCGCAACCGCACGATCGCGTAGGCCGCGAGCACGCTCGCGATGATCGACAGCACGGTGGCGCCGATCGCCACATACATCGTGTTCCAGAGCCAGTGCGGATAATAGCTCTCGAACAGCAGCTTGTGGATGTGCTTGAAGGTCGGATTCCAGGTCCAGAACGGATTGTACCTGTCGAGGTCGAGCAGCTGGTCGTCCGGCTTGATTGCCGTCAGCCCCATCCAATAGAACGGGAACAGCAGGATGATGACGATGATCGACAGCGGGATGTAGAGCGTCACGATCCGCCGCGGCACCGACTGCAAATAGCTCATGCCCTCGCTGTTATCGACGCGCGCCGGCGTCGACAGGATGGACTTGAGGTCGGCCTTCTGTGCGGGGAGGTCAGTCATTGTTCTCTCCCGGGCGCGCGCGGGGCTTGCCCCGTTCGCGCAAAGATACCAGCAAGCGGCAGAGATCAATCATTGCTCTCTCCCTGTTGCCACTTCCGGCGCTGCAGGCCGAACCAGGACACCATGATGGCAGCGAGCAGGAACGGGATCATCGCGCTCGAGATCGCAGCCCCCTCGCCCAATTGCCCGGCGATGATCGCGCGCTGGTAGGACAGCGTCGCCATCAGATGGGTGGCGTTGACCGGGCCGCCGCGGGTCATCGCCCAGATCAGCTGGAAGTCGGTGAAGGTGAACAGCACCGAGAAGGTCATCACGACGGCGATGATCGGCGTCAGCAAGGGATAGGTGATGAAGCGGAACATCTGCCAGCGCGAGGCGCCATCCAGCGTCGCCGCTTCATAGAGCGAAGGCTGCACGGTCTGCAGGCCCGCCAGCAGCGTGATCGCGACGAACGGCACGCCGCGCCAGATATTGGCGAAGATCACGCAGATCCGCGCCCAGGTGCTGTCGCCGAGGAAATTGATGTTTTGCGTGATCAGGCCGAGATGCTTCAGCGACCAGGAGATGATCGAGAACTGGGAATCGAAGATCCACCAGAACGCCAGCGCCGACAGCACGGTCGGCACGATGAAGGGGATCAGCACGGCGGCGCGCAGCAGCGCCTTGAACGGCATGCGCTCGTTGAGCAGCAGCGCCAGATAGAGCCCGACCGCGAATTTGATGGCGCTGGCGATGAAGGTGTAGATCAGCGTGTTGAACACCGACAGCCAGAAGATCGAATCGTCCCACAGCCATTCATAGTTCTCGGTGCCGATGTAGTGGCCGACGCGCCCGATCCGCGCATCCGTGAACGACAGCCAGATCCCGAGCCCCAGCGGATAGGCCAGGAAGAAGATCAGGAACGCCAACGCCGGCAACATGAACCAGAAGCCGAGCCAGTTCTTGTTGTGGCGTAGCTTGTCCCAGGCGGTCGCTTCGCGGATTTCGGTCTTCGCACGTCGCGGCGCGAGCGCAATGTCAGCCATGGGCGATGTCCCGATTGCTCAATGGATTGAGCATGACCACGCAATATTCCAGTTATGGCATTCCAATGATGGTGCGAGCGGCGGCAATCCGCCGCCCGCGCCGTTCACATCAGCGATAGATGCGCTTCAATTGCCGCTCGGCTTCCACCATCGCGGCCTTGCCGTCCTTCGCACCGGTGCAGTAGTTCGCGAACATGTCGACCACGATAAAGTCGGCGATTGCGGTCGCCGCCTTCTCGCCGGGCGTGCCGATGCCGGAGGCCGGGAGCGTGCGCTTGGAGGCCTGCGCGAACACGGCGTTCTTGGGGTCCGCCGTCCACACCGGCGCCGACTCATACGCATTCAGCGTTTGCGTAAGGTAGCCTTGGGCACCATCCAGCCACTTGTCGTACTGCTCCTTCTCCAGCATGAACGCGACGAACGCCTTTGCGGCATTCGGATATTTGGTGAAGTTGAAGGCAAGGATTGGAAACGCCAGCTGCAATTCCGTCGGCTTGCCGATCGGACCGATCGGGTGCAGCGCGTGATAGGTGTCCTCGGCAAGTTCCTTCTTGGTGGGATCGGTTTTGGCCGCCACGTAAATGGAAATGCCGTTGAGCGTGCAATAGAGCTCGCCGGCCAGGAACGCCTTGTTGTTGGAGGAGTCGTTCCAGGATGCGACGCCGGGAATGAAGGTCTCCGACAGCGCCTTGGCATATTCCAGCGCCTTCATCGTCTCCGGCGAGTTGATGATGACCTTGTCGTCCTTGTCGACGGTCCAGGCGTTGTGGCCCCAGAGCAGCCAGTGCAGCCAGCCGTTGGCGTCGCCGCTGGCATGTCCCAGCGCAAAGCCGGCCGGCGTGTTGTTCGCCTTCAATGCCTTGCACATCTCGAGGAAGCCCGGAAAATCCTTCGGGAATTCCTTGAAGCCCGCCTTGTCGGTCGCCGACTTGCGGTAGGTCATGTACCCGCCGTTGGTGGCGACGGGGATGCCAAGCCAATCATTGCCGAGCTTGCAGGTCTTGGCCGCCGCATCCGTCCAGCCGCCATATTTGTTGCCGAGATAGTCGGCAACGTCGTTCATCTTGAGAACCTTGGTCGGGAACAGCTGCGGCAGCGTGTGCAGGCCCCAGGCGAGGTCGAGACCCGAGCCGGTGTTGGCGGCAACCGAAGCCTTCGGCTGCACGTCCTCGAAGGACTCGCTGAACACGTTCATCTCGGTGCCGGTTGCCGCCTTGAATGCCGCCACCATGGCATTGAACGCGTCGTCTTCCGCGGGCACGAAGCGCTTCCAGCGCATCACGGTGAGCTTGGCGCCGGGCTCCGCCTTCCAGGGCGCGCTCTGCGCCCAGGCCTTGGCGAAGTCAAACAGCGCCGGCCCGGTGAGCATCCCGGCTGCGGCCAGCGCGGTGCCGCCCTGAAGTAGCGAGCGGCGAGTCAAATCGTGCATCGTCCTTCTCCCAATAAATGTGTTTTTATTGTTTTTTGATCTGGCCTGTTGGTCGGCCATTATGATCGATCAGTCCGTCAGCTATTCAGTCGTTTCCCCGTCGCATCGTCGAACAGATGAACCAGGCCCGGATCCGGCTTGAGCCGAACCTTGTCGCCGGGATTGAACAGATGGCGCTCGCGGAACACCGCGACGACCTGCTCGCCGCCGAGCTTGGCGAACACCTGGGTCTCCGAGCCGGTCGGCTCGACCACCACGATCTCGGCCTCTGCGCCGTCATCGGCGATGGTGAAATGCTCCGGCCGCACGCCGTACACCGCAGGCTTGCCGTCGGAATTGGCCGGCGCGGATTTTAGCGGCAGCTTGACCCCGTTCGGCCCTTCGAAATAGGCGGCGCCGTTCACCTTCACATTGCCCTTGAGGAAATTCATTGCGGGTGAGCCGATGAAGCCGGCGACGAACTGGTTCGCCGGCGTGTCATACAGCTCGAGCGGCGAGCCCATCTGCTCGACGATGCCGTCATGCATCACCACAATCTTGTCGGCCATGGTCATCGCCTCGATCTGGTCGTGCGTGACGTAGACCGTCGTGGTCTTCAGCCGCTGGTGCAGCTCCTTGATCTCGGTGCGCATCGCCACGCGCAGCTTGGCGTCGAGGTTCGACAGCGGCTCGTCGAATAGGAACACTTGCGGATCGCGCACGATGGCGCGGCCCATCGCGACACGCTGGCGCTGGCCGCCGGAGAGCTGGCGCGGATAGCGCTCGAGCAGCGGGGTCAAAGCAAGGATTTCCGCCGCGCGCTTGACGCCGGTGGAGATTTCGTCGGGCTTGGCGCCGCGCAGCTTCAACGAGAAGCCCATATTGTCGGCAACCGTCATGTGCGGATAGAGCGCGTAGTTCTGGAACACCATCGCAATGTCGCGCTCTTTGGGCTGGACATTGTTGACGACGCGGTCACCGATCGAGATCGTTCCCGAGGTGATGTTCTCAAGTCCCGCCAGCATGCGCAGCAGGGTCGACTTGCCGCAGCCCGACGGGCCGACGAGAACGACGAATTCGCCGTCCTCGATCGGGATCGACACGCCGTGCAGGACTTCAAAATTACCGAACGATTTCCGCACGTCGCGAATCTGGACCGACGACATCCACTTCCCTCCCTCAAGTTCCCGACGGCGTACGACGAGTGCCGCCACCGCTCTGTTTTGTTCCGGCCACGCTGGGCGCGCGGCTCTGTTGGACTGACGATATTGTCCGCAGTTTATCCGGTTTTGGCAATCGTTCGATTAGCAATCGCTTGGTAGCGCTGTCAATATCGGTTTGTCTGCGACGAACGTCGTGATATGAGCGGCAAATGGCCCGAAAGCGCATCACGCCTGGCAAGATCCGGCTCGCCGAAGTCGCGAAGCTCGCCGGCGTCAGTCCGATTACGGCCTCGCGTTTCTTCAGGAATCCGGAGGCACTGTCGGCCGGCAAGCGCGCCCGGGTCGAGAGTGCGGCAAAAGAACTCGGCTATGTGCCCAATCTCGCGGCACGCGCGCTTGCGTCGCAGCGCACCGAGGTGATCGGTGTCCTGATCCCGTCGCTGACCAACAATGTGTTCGCCGACGTGCTGCGCGGCATCTATGACGCGCTCGACGGCAGCCGCTACAGCATTCAGCTCGCCAACACCCGCTACAGTATCCTGCAGGAAGAGCGGCTGCTGCGTCTTTTTCTGGCACAGAAGCCGGCCGGGCTGATCATTACCGGCATCAACCAGACCGCCGATTCCCACCGAATCATGGAAACGGTCGATTGCCCGATCGTGCAGATCATGGAGGTCGGCCCCGCCCCGATCGACATGATGATCGGATTCTCGCATTTTGACGCGGCAAAAGCCGCAATCGCCCACCTCCTCGCGCAGGGCTACCGGCGGATCGGCTTCCTCGGCGCACGGATGGATCCGCGGGTGCAGCGGCGGCTGGACGGCTATCGCGCCGCGATGACCGAGGCCGCGCTGTTCGATCCGCGGCTCATCGTCACGACGGCGATACCGACCTCGGTGACGCTGGGCGGGACGCTGTTTGCCGACCTGCTCGCCAAGGCGCCCGACATCGACGCGGTGTTCTGCGTCAATGACGACCTTGCGCTCGGCGCGCTGTTCGAATGCAAGCGCCGCCACATGGCGGTGCCGGAGCAGATGGCGATCGTCGGCTTCAACGACCTCGAATTCATGGCCTCGAGCGAGCCGACGCTGAGCAGCGTCCGCACCAATCGCTACGAAATGGGCAGAAACGCTGCCATGATGGTGATCGAGACGCTGGAAGGCCGCCGGCCCGCTGAGCCCGTCGTCGACCTCGGCTTCAGTGTCATCGAACGGCAAAGCTCAGCGCGACGCAGCTGACATCCACCCGACACCAGCCCGTCACAAGGACGCGAAAAATGACAAAATGATAGCGCAACCAAGTGCCTTCAACTAAGGTCCAATCCATCCAGTGAAACACCTCCGCGTGATCGCCTGAGTTTGTAATGCCCGACGATTTGCGCAAGGTAGAACAACGTTGAACCAGAGCCCTTGAATGGGCCCAGCAAGATTTGCATTGCGGGAGAAACCAATGACAAAACCCCACACCAACGGGCACAGCGCCGCAGGCGAGACCACAAAGGGCAAGGGCCGCAGGCTCCGCTCCCAGGAATGGTTCGACAACCCGCACAATCCGGGCATGACCGCGCTCTATCTTGAGCGCTACCTCAATTACGGCCTGACCCGCGAGGAATTGCAGTCGGGCAAGCCGATCATCGGCATCGCGCAGACCGGCAACGACCTGTCGCCCTGCAACCGGCATCACCTCGAGCTTGCCCACCGCGTCCGCGAGGGCATCCGCGCCGCCGGCGGCATCGCGATGGAGTTTCCGACCCATCCGATCCAGGAGACAGGCAAGCGCCCGACTGCGGCGCTCGACCGCAACCTCGCCTATCTCGGCCTCGTCGAGGTGCTGTTCGGCTATCCGCTCGACGGCGTGGTGCTGACCACCGGCTGCGACAAGACCACGCCGGCCTGCATGATGGCGGCTGCGACAGTAAACCTGCCGGCGATCGTGCTGTCGGGCGGGCCGATGCTGAACGGCTGGCACGAAGGCCAGCGCACCGGCTCCGGCACCGTGGTGTGGAAGGCGCGCGAGCGGCTCGCCGCGGGCGAGATCGACTATGAGCAGTTCATCGAGATCGTGGCCTCCTCGGCGCCCTCGGTCGGCCATTGCAACACGATGGGCACCGCCTCGACGATGAACTCGCTCGCCGAAGCGCTCGGCTTCTCGCTGCCGGGCTGCGCGGCGATCCCGGCGCCCTATCGCGAGCGCGGCCAGATCGCCTACGAGACGGGAAAACGCATCGTCGACATGGTCTGGGAAGATTTGAAGCCGTCGGACTTCCTGACCCGCGAGGCGTTCGAGAACTGCATCGTGGTCAACTCCGCGATCGGCGGCTCGACCAATGCGCCGATCCACATCAATGCGCTGGCGCGCCATGTCGGCGTCGAGCTGTCGATCGACGACTGGCAGAAATACGGCCACGATGTGCCGCTGCTGGTGAACATGCAGCCGGCCGGCTTCTATCTCGGCGAGGAATACCACCGCGCCGGCGGCGTGCCGTCTGTGGTGCGCGAGCTGATCAAGCACAAGCGCATCCATGAAGGCGCCCTCACCGTCAACGGCCGCACCATGGGCGAGAATTGCAAGGAGGCGCCGCAGCCCGACGGCGACGTGATCTGGGGCTACGACAAGCCGCTGGTGAAGGACGCCGGCTTCATCGTGCTGCGCGGCAATCTCTTCGATTCCGCGATCATGAAGACCAGCGTGATCTCGAAGGAATTCCGCGACCGCTATTTGTCCAACCCGAAGGACCTCAACGCCTTCGAAGGCCGTGCCGTCGTGTTCGAGGGCCCGGAGGATTACCACAACCGCATCGAGGATTCCGCGCTCGACATCGACGAGCACTGCATCCTGTTCATCCGCGGCACCGGCCCGATCGGCTATCCCGGCGGCGCCGAAGTCGTGAACATGCAGCCGCCGGCGGCGCTGATCAAACGCGGCATCCTGTCCCTGCCCTGCATCGGCGACGGCAGGCAGTCCGGCACCTCCGGCTCGCCGTCGATCCTCAACGCCTCGCCGGAGGCAGCGGCCGATGGCGGGCTCGCGATCCTGAGGAGCGGCGACAAGGTGCGCATCGACCTCAACAAGGGCAGCGCCAACATCATGATCTCGGAGGATGAGCTGCGCACCCGCCGCGCCGAACTGAAGGCCAAGGGCGGCTTCCCGCACCCGGCCAACCAGACGCCGTGGCAGGAGCTCTACCGCCAGACCGTCGGCCAGCACGCGACCGGCGCCTGCCTCGAGCTCGCGACGCGTTACCACGACATCGCCGGCAAGGTCGGCGTGGCGCGGGACAATCATTGATACTTCGACGTCATTGCGAGGAGCGCAGCGACGAAGCAATCCATAGCTCCGCAGCGGAGGAATGGATTGCTTCGCTCCGCTCGCAATGACGAAACAAAATCAAGGCGAACTCTGGGAGATATGAATGTCCAATCGACTGAAGGGAAAGCGCGCCGTCGTCACCGCCGCGGCGGCGGGCATCGGGCGCGCCTGCGCGATCGCATTCGCGCGTGAAGGTGCGACCGTGATCGCCACCGACATCAACGAGAGCGGCATCGCCACGCTGGGCAAGGAAGGCATCGCCGAGACCGTCCGGCTCGACGTTCGCAGCACCGCCGACGTCAACAGCTTCGCCAAGCGCGTCGGCAGGATCGACATCCTGCTCAATGCGGCGGGCTTCGTGCATCACGGCACCATTCTGGAGTGCTCCGACGAAGACCTCGACTTCTCGTTCGATCTCAACGTCAAATCCATGCACCGGACCATCAAGGCGTTTCTGCCTGCGATGCTGGAAGGCGGTGGCGGCAGCATCGTCAACATTTCGTCCTGCGCGGCGTTGCGGCCGCCGGCCAATCGCTACGTCTACAGTGCGTCGAAGGCGGCGGTTTCGCTGCTCACGCGCGCGGTCGCGCTCGACTTCATCACCCAGGGCATCCGCTGCAACGCGATCTGCCCCGGCACCGTTGAGACGCCCTCGATGCTGGAGCGCGCAGCTGCGGCGGGTCCGGACGGACGCGAGAAGTTCGTCGCCCGCCAGAAGATGGGCCGGCTCGGCACCGCCGAGGAGATCGCGGCCATGGCTGTGTATCTTGCGAGCGACGAAGCCGCTTTCACCACCGGCGTCGACATGGTCGTCGACGGCGGCTTCATGCTCTGACGGGCGCGCAAAGGCATTCTGCATGAACAAGATCGATCTCAACGGCCGCTGCGCCGTCGTCACCGGCGGCGCGCAGGGGTTCGGCCGCGCCATCACCGAGCGCTTCGTCGCATCCGGCGCCAAGGTCGCGATCTGGGATTTCGACCAGCCGCTCGCCGAGAAGACCGCGCGGGCGATCGGCGAGGACGTGATCGCGATCAAGACCGATGTCACCGATCCTGCCGCGGTCGACGCCGCACGCGATCAGACGCTGCGAGCATTCGGCAAGATCGACATTCTCGTCAACAACGCCGGTATCACCGGCGCCAACAAGCCGGTATGGGAAACCGATCTCGACGATTGGCGCAGGGTGATGCGCATCAATCTCGAAGGTCCCTTCATCTGCTGCAAGGCGATCGCGCCGACCATGATCGGCCGGAAATACGGCCGCATCGTCAACATCGCCTCGATCGCCGGCAAGGAAGGCAATCCGAACGCCGCGCATTATTCCTCGTCGAAGGCCGGCCTGATCGCGCTCACCAAGTCACTCGGCAAGGAGCTCGCGCAGCATGACATCCTGGTCAATGCCGTGACGCCGGCCGCGGCGAAGACCGCGATCTTCGACCAGATGACGCAAGCGCATATCGACTTCATGCTGTCGAAAATTCCGAAAGGCCGCTTCGTGCAGGTCGAGGAGCTGGCCGCGATGGTGGCGTGGCTGGCCTCGGAGGACTGCGCCTTCTCGACCGGCGCGGTGTTCGACATCTCCGGCGGACGCGCGACCTACTAAAGCCTGATGAGATTAGGTTGAGCTGGAACGGCGTCGAAGGTTCACCTCTCCCTTGGGAGAGGTCGATTTGCGCAGCAAATCGGGTGAGGGATTACGGTCTATCGAGAGGGCAAGAGCCCTCACCCGGATTGCTTCGCAATCCGACCTCTCCCCAACGGGGAGAGGTGAACCGAGACCGCGCCAAACCGATTCAACCAATACTCATCGCGCCTTAGCTCGCCCGCTTCGCCTGCTGCCGAAGCGCAGCGACCAGATGATCGGCCAGCAGTGATGCCGCGCGCGACAGATTTGGCGCGCGGTGCAGGCGGATCTCGGCCCGTGGCAGCCGCGGCATGCCGTCACGCGCCGTCAGGCGCCGCAGCGCGGGCGGAAAGGTGCCGGACTTGACCACGGTCACGGCGAGGCCCTGGGCCGCGATTGCCTCGACCGCAGAAAGGCTATGGCTGACAAAAGCCAGTCGCCACGGCCGGCTCGCTTCGTCCAGCGCCTGCATCGCCCAGGCCCGGAACAGGCAGCCCTGCGGATAGAGCGCGACCGGCAGCGGATCGAGCTCTTCGACACGATGCGATGCGCTTGCGGCCCACACCGCCTGCTCGGTGCGCAGCAGCTCGCCCTCGCCGCGCCCCTCGGGATGCATCGCGATCACGAGGTCATAGGCTTCGCCGAGCCGGTCCGTCATCGACGATGTCAGCCCGGTCTCCATCTCGACATGGATCAGCGGGTAGTTGGCGACAAATTCCTTGAGCAGCGGCGGCACGATCAACGTCCCGTAGTCGTCCATCACGCCAAGGCGAACCCGCCCGTCGGTGCCGTGCTCGCGCACCCGGCCGATCGCCTCAGCGTTGAGGCTGAGGATACGGCGGGCATAACCGAGCAGCCCCTCGCCGGCGGCGCTGAGGTCGACGCTGGACGTGCTGCGGTGAAACAGCTCGGCCTGCAGCCGCTCTTCCAGCCGCTTCACCTGCATGCTGACGGCGGATTGGGTCCGGTTCAGCGCCGCGGCGGCGCGGGTGAAGGAGCGATGGTCCGCCACTGCGACGAAGGCTTGCAGGAGATCCGGGTCCAGGACAGGCGCACTCATAACGATCCGTGATTTCATGTATCATACTTATTCCATTCCATGAATATCTCCGGTTCCCTAGATTGCGCAAGCGAAATAGAGGGATCGAACGGGATGGGCGAAATCTGGGGGGTATTGGCCGCGGTGCTGTCGAGTGCGATCGGCGGAACCTCGATCGGGGCGACACGGTTCCTGGTCGGCGCGATCGATCCATTGGCGATCGGCGCGTTCCGTTTTGGCATCGGCGTCCTGCTGCTGCTGCCGTTGGCCCTGCTGCAACGTGGAAGCTGGCCGCAGCGGCGCGACTGGCTCGATGTCACCGGCCTCGGCCTGCTTTTCTTCGCGGCGTTTCCGATCCTGTTCAACGCCTCGCTGATATCAACGACCGCCGCGCGGGGCGCGCTCGCGCTCTCGACCTTGCCGCTGCTGACCATGCTGGTCGGCGCGGCGCTCGGTGCCGAGCCACTCACCGCGCGCAAGGCCACAGGCGTGCTGGTCACCATCCTGGGCGTCTCGATGGCCCTGCTCTCCGGCCTCGCCACCGCCCCGCCGGGTGCCTGGCGCGGCGATCTGCTGATGGTCGCGGCCGCGCTCTGCATGGCGCTCTACAGCATCTGGTCGAAACCCTATATCCGCCGCTCCGGCCCGATCCCCTTCACCACGCTGGCGATGGGCGCCGGCGCCGTGGTCCTGATCGCGGCCTCGCTGCTGCGCGGCAGTTTTGCACCCGTCGCGGAGTTTGGCGCGCCGCAATGGTTCGGCGCGACCTATCTCGGCGCGTTCGGCGCGGCGCTCACTTTCTATCTCTGGGCCTTCGCACTGGAGCGGACGACGCCGACCCGGGTGGCGATCTCGGTCACCGTCAATCCGATCGCGGCCTCGCTGGTCGGCGCGGTCCTGCTCGGCGAGCCGCTGAGCTGGAATCTGATGGCCGGCATCGTCACTGTGTTCGCCGGCATCTGGATCGCGACCACCCAGCCGCGACGAGCGCGCACGGCGGGGCCCGCCGTCGCACCCGACGCGCGGTGATCCGCGGCAACGCTTGCCAGATCGACTTCAGCAAATCCGTGCTAGCGTAGCCTCCGGTCCCAAGCGAACCTGAGGCGGCACGCAGTTGAACATTTCCCTCTACGGCGTCTCCGTCTGGGTGCTGCCGGTGATCATCGCCATCACCTTCCACGAGGCCGCGCACGGCTTCGTCGCGCACCGGCTCGGCGACGACACCGCCTGGAAGCTCGGCCGCGTCAGCTTCAACCCGCTCAAGCATATCGACCCGTTCGGCACGCTGATCCTGCCCGCGGTGCTGCTGTTCGCGCATTCGCCGTTCCTGTTCGGCTACGCCAAGCCGGTGCCGGTGAACTTCCGCAAGCTCAACCATCCCAAGCTCGACATGGTGTGGGTGGCCTTGGCCGGCCCGGCAACCAACATCATCCTGGCGATCGCCGCCGCGCTGGCATTCCACGCGCTGCCATTGGTTCCAGCCGATGCGGCAAAATGGACCGCGGACAATCTGAAAAACGCGTTCCTGATCAACATCGTGCTCGCGATCTTCAACATGATGCCGATCCCGCCGCTGGACGGCGGCCGGGTCGCGGTCGGGCTGCTGCCGCGGCCGCTGGCGATCCCGCTCGCCCGGCTGGAGCCCTACGGCATGCTGATCCTGATCGGGCTGTTGATCCTGCTGCCCGTGATCGGAAGGCAGGTCGGCCTAAATCTTGATGTTATTTCAACGATACTGCGAACTCTGACCGGCTATGTAATCAACGCCCTTCTCCTTATTACCGGAAACACATAGCCTTGATTTGCACATGACCTGACCGGAAAATCGGTACCCAATTTTCCGGATCATGCGCGGGGACAGGAACGCTTCGAGGCCATGGTGATCAAAGCTGCCGATATGCTGATTGCACGACGCGCCGACACCCGCGCGCGGGCGGACTTTGCGACCTGGAAGATGATGGCCAAGCTGAACGGCGCTTCCGCTTTGCCGCCCGATGCCCAGAATTTCCTGGCGATCTACAAGAAGCTGCTGGAACAGATGACCGACGCCGAGGCCAGCGAGGCGACGATCCAGGAGATGTATCGCACCTACTATGCGGAGATGGGCGGCGCCGGAAAGGCGCCCGAGGTTCCGGCGCGCACGCGCGAACCGGTCGCCGACACCGGCAACGTCACCGCGTTCCGCCGCTTGCCCGCCAAGAAGGCAGCCACGTCCGCCCCGAATGCCAAGCGTCCGATGCCGGTGGCGCTGATCTTCTCCTGCCTCGTCGTGGTCTACGTCGCGATCCGCTACTACTGGAAATAGCGCCGCCTGCGCTTCAACTCAGCCCGACACACATGATCGGCGCACGAACCCGCGGCATCGCGTCGCGCGGCATCGGCTACTCAATCGCCGCTGCGTGGAATATCGCGCGCACTCGATCGAAGCAGCGCCCTAGGCGACGCGCCCGATGCCGGGCATAATGCGGAACTCAAAAAACAAAATCATATTGGAGGGAAGATGAAGCGTTCCATTGCAGCCCTGGTTGTGACCACGAGCCTCGTATTCGCCGGCACAGCGTCGGCGCAGACGATGGACAAGGTCGCCAAGGTCGGCGCACTCGGCGATCAGTCCGGTCTCTATCAGGATATCGGCGGACCCGGCTCGACGGTCGCGGCACAGATGGCGATCGAGGATTCCGGGCTGCTGGCCAAGGGCTGGAAGATCGACCTGATCTCGGCCGATCACCAGAACAAGCCCGACGTCGCGGTCAACATCGGCAAGCAGTGGATCGATGTCGAGAAGGTCGACGTGTTCGTCGATCTCGCGGCCTCCAATGTCGGGCTCGCGATCGCCAACCTCGCCAAGGAAAAGAACGTCGTCAATTTGAACTCGGGCTCCGCCTCGTCCGACCTCACCGGCGCGCAGTGCTCGCCGAACACGGTGCACTGGGTCTACGACACCTACATGCTCGCCAACGGCACCGGCAAGGCGCTGGTGAAATCCGGCGGCGACACCTGGTTCTTCCTCACTGCCGACTATGCATTCGGCCAGGCACTTGAGCGCGACACCTCGAACGTCGTCACCGCGAATGGCGGCAAGGTGCTCGGCAGCGTCAAGCATCCGCTCAACAATGCGGACTTCTCGTCCTTCCTGCTGCAGGCGCAAAGCTCGAAGGCCAAGATCGTCGGTCTTGCCAATGCCGGCGGCGACACCACCAACGCGATCAAGCAGGCCGCCGAATTCGGCATCATCTCGGGCGGCCAGCGGCTCGCCGGCATGCTGCTGTTCATCACCGATATCAACGCGCTCGGCCTCAACGTCGCGCAGGGCCTGAACTTCACCGAGACGTTCTACTGGGACATGAACGACCAGACCCGCGCCTTCACCAAGCGCTTCATGGAGCGCTTCAAGAAGAACCCGCCGACCATGGTGCAGGCCGGCGTCTATTCGTCGCTGATCCACTACTTCAAGGCGCTGGAAGCGCTCGGCGGCAATCCACATGACGGCCGCGCCGTGGTCGCCAAGATGAAGGAGCTGCCGACCGACGATCCGCTGTTCGGCAAGGGCTCGATCCGCGTCGACGGCCGCAAGATCCACGCCGCCTACCTGCTCGAGGTGAAGAAGCCGTCTGAATCGAAATATCCGTGGGACTATTACAAGCTCATCGCCACCATCCCCGCCGATGAGGCTTGGCTGCCGCTCGAGAAGAGCGTCTGCCCGCTGGTGAAGAAGAGCTGAGGGCTACAATCCTGTAGGGTGGATTAGCGAAGCGTAATCCACCGTCGTTTCCAAAAAAATCGGCGGGTTGCGCTATCGCTAACCCGCCCTACGCCTTCGTTTGCTACTTCTTCGGCTTGTTGAACGTGACGGGAAGCGTGAAGGAGAACTGGTCCTCGGTCAGCCCCGCCGGCGGCGCCGGCACCGGATCGGAACGGTGGACCATCGAGACCGCTGCGTCGTCGAACGCGGCGTCCCCGGATGTTTCCATCACCGCGACGGACAAGACCTTGCCGAGACGATTGAGCACCAGGGCAAGCTTCACCTTGCCCTCCTTGGTCTTGGTGTTCTCCGGGAATTTCTTGTGCAGGTCGAGATAGGCGCTGATCTTCTTGCCCCATTTGGCCGTCAGCGCGAACTTGTCCTTGCCGATCCCGGGATTGGGCGCCTTCGTCGTCTCGGACTGACGCGCGTCCTCCAGCTTGGTTGGCGCGGCCGCCTCTGAAGCCTGCTGCGCTTCCTGCGCGTTGGTCTCGACCTTGGCGACCTTGGCCTCCTCCTCCTTCTGCTTCTTGGCGGTGTCCTCCGTCACGATGCGATCGGGGTCGTCGGCCTCGACAGGCTTTTCCTGAGGCAGGTCGGTGTCCTTCACCTCTGCCTTCTGCTGCGCCATCTCCTGCACGGCCTGCTGCTCGTCGGCCGGCGCACCGGGCGGCGCGGCTTCCTCGGGCACATCCGGAGAGGCAAGCTCGACCGCGAACTCCGCGCCGGCCGCGCCAAGCCCCTCGTCGCCGTCGTCGCCGCGCAAATTCGTCAGCGCCAGCGCCGCGCCGCCCAGATGCAGCCCGACCGCCGTCACCGCGGCGATCACCCAGAGCCGCTTCGACGTCCGCAGATCGAGATCGGGGTTGGTGGACATCGTGGTTCGCCGTCAGGGTTTGGCCGGATCGGCCGGCGCCGCCCCGGGCGCGCCCGGCACGCCCTCGAGCGTGACCAGCTTCACATGCGTGTAGCCGCCGGCACGCAACAGCTCCATGACGCCCATCAGCTCGCCATAGGGCACCGTGCGATCGGCGCGCAGGAACACATATTTGTCCCGGCTCATGTCGGGCACCGCATCCAGCGAATTGATCAGCTCGGCCCGCTTCACCGCGTTCTCGCCGATCGCCAGCGTCAGGTCCGGCTTGATGCTGAGATAGGTCGGCTTGTCCGGCTTCTTCTGCGGCGTCGCGCTGGAGGTCGGCAGATCGATCGGCAGGTCGACGGTCGAGAGCGGTGCTGCCACCATGAAGATGATCAGCAGCACCAGCATCACGTCGATGAACGGCGTGACGTTGATCTCGTGGGATTCCGCGAAATCGTCGTCGCCGTCGTTCTCGGAGATCGAGACTGCCATCGCCTACTCCGCCGCGGCGGCGCGCCCGTGCGCGCTGCGCGGAACCTCGCCGGGAATGCTGCCATGGGTGCGATCGAGATCGCGCGACAGCAGCCGTCCCGCGGCGCCCGAGGCGCGGTTGACGAGCTCGAGATAAACCTTCGTGACGCGCGAGAAGTGGTTGTAGATGATCACGGCAGGGATCGCCGCGACGAGGCCGATCGCGGTGGCGAGCAGCGCTTCCGCGATACCCGGCGCCACCACGGCGAGGTTCGTCGTCTGCGACTTCGAAATGCCGATGAAGCTGTTCATGATGCCCCACACGGTGCCGAACAGGCCGACGAACGGCGACGTTGCGCCGATGGTCGCGAGCAGGCCCATGCCGATGCGGATCTTGCGGGCTTCGGCGCGCACGATCTCGGCGAAGCTCGATGCCGCGCGCTCCTTGATACCGGCATCGCTGGAGATGCCCGCCGACAGACGCCCTTCGCGCATCGCGGCACCAATGAACGACGACAGCACGGTGCCCTTGGCGCCAAGCGCGAACTGTGCTTCCGCCAGCGACCGCGATTCCGCGATCTTGGCGAGCGCGCCGCGCAGCTTGCTTTGCGCGACAGTCAGCTCGACCATCTTGGCGATGAACACCGTCCAGGTCACCAGCGACGCGAACGCGAGGCCGAGCATCACCGCCTTCACGATGATGTCGGCGTTCAAGAACATGTTCCACGGCGACAATTCGTGCAGGCCGGTGCTGGTCGATTTCAGGGTCCTGCCATCGCCGCTCGCGGCCGACGACGCATCGAGTGCCGCCGGTGCCGGAGCCGCGACGGCCTGTGCCTGCGGCGCGGCGGGCGCCGGCTGGGCCACCGGCGCGGCCTGGGCAGCCGGTTGAGCAGCGGGCGCGGGCTGCGGCCGGGTCACGGGCGCGGGCTGCGCGGCAGGCGCCGTTTGCTGCTGCGCCGAAGACGGCGCGGCCAGCATCAGCATCGCCAGCGAGGCGATCATGGCGGATGCAGCGGGGAACTTGAATGTCATCATCAGTTACACTTCAGCCCAGTGACGGATCAGGTTGTGATAAATCCCGGTCAATTTGACCGTTTCAGGGTCATCGCGCCCCAGCCGCTCCACCAGAGCCTGGATCGCGGTATCGAGATCAAAGATCAGGCTCCGCGCGTGGGCATCCCGTACCATGCTCTGCAGCCAGAAAAAAGACGCTACCCGCACGCCCCGCGTGACCGGCGTGACCAGATGCAAGCTGGAAGCAGGATAAACCACGAGATCGCCCGCCGGCAGCTTGATTTCATGCGATCCGTAGAGGTCTTCGATGACCAGCTCGCCGCCATCATAGTCTTCCGGCTCCGATAAAAACAGTGTGACCGACAGGTCGGTGCGGATCCGCATGCCGGTCAGTCTGTCGCCCCGCACCGCATTGTCGACATGCAGGCCGAAATGGTGCCCGTCGCTTGCGGCGTAGCGGTTGAACAGAGGTGGGAAGATTTGAAGCGGGATCGCCGCCGAGATGAAGCGCGGGCTTGCCGACAGCGCCGACAGGATCCGGTTGCCGAGCTGCCGCGCGACCTCGCTGTCCGGCGGCAGCTGCTCGTTGCGCTTGACCATCGCGGACGCAGCACCGGCGGTTGAGCGGCCGTCTTCCCATTCGCTGGCGTCCATGATGCGGCGGAAGTCCGCCACATCAGCCTTGCTCAATACGTTGGGAATACAGACCAGCATCTTGTGCCGCGAGCCTCCGTCAGTAACGCGCAGACACAACCAGATACGCAGCGCGTCCCGGCGCCTCGAACACGAACGGTGCTGCGCTCTGGTACAGCGCGTCGTAGTAGCGCTTGTCGAAGATGTTGTTGACGAACAGCTTCATGGTCCAGTGCTTGTCGATCTTTGCCTCGGCAAAGGCGTCGAAGCGCCAATAGCTCGGGATCGACGTACCCTGGTTGGCCGCAAGGAAGGTGCCGCCATACACCTTGGAACGATACACTGCCTGCCCGCCGATT
Organism: Bradyrhizobium tropiciagri; assembly: GCF_001189845.1. Classification (GTDB taxonomy): domain Bacteria; phylum Pseudomonadota; class Alphaproteobacteria; order Rhizobiales; family Xanthobacteraceae; genus Bradyrhizobium; species Bradyrhizobium tropiciagri. Next base: position 89,387 of record NZ_LFLZ01000001.1, on the reverse strand, counting down.
TCCCACATGTCGGTCAGCTGGTATTTCGAGAGCATGCTGAACGACTGGTGCGCCACATTGGCGAGCGGCAAGCCGACGTTCGAGGTGTACAGAGTCGTGTTCGCAGGCGGAATATTCGATTTGGTCACTTCCGACTGCATGAGCACGAGGCCGCCGAACACGCTCCACTTGTCGGTGATCTTACCGCCCACTCCGAGATCGATGCCGCGGATCCTATAGGCCGCGCCAGCGCTGATGCAGGAGACAGTTCCGGTCGTACCAGCCGGGTAAGGGCATGCGGCGGTTGCGGTCGCCGGGGTGACGTTCATGGATTCGCGCGCGTTTTCCTTCTCGGTCTGGAACAGCGCCGCCGTCACCAGCAAATGGCGATCGAACAGCTCCCACTTGGTTCCGACTTCAATCGCCTTGTTCTTCTCCGGCCCGAAGATCTGGCTTGGATTGCCGTTGAGGACCGGCGCGAGGCCACCATACTGAATGCTCGAACCGTCAAATTCCGCGCCGACCGGGTTGGATGACGTGGCATAGGCGGCATAGACGCTCCCGTTCGGCAACGGCTTGAGCGTCAGGCCAAGGTTGAAGTTCGGCATGCCGTAGTCTTGCTGCTGCTGACCGAAAACGTTGGCGACACCATTGACCGTACCATAGCCACTGGTCTTGATGTTGTAGTCGTCATAGCGGACGCCGCCGTTGAGGATCACGAGATCGTTGTAGTTGGCGCTATCCAGAACATAGACACTCTTGGTGTCGACGGTGAGTTTGGTCGGCAGCCCGGACAGCCCCGACGGAATCGGGAACGGAATGTTGGTGTATTGCGGATTGAACACGCTGACGCCAGAAAGCGATCCACTGCCGGTGAATCCGCCAGGCAGCGCTTCCGAATTCAGACCAAGATACTTATCGATCGAGGACCTTTCATTGTCATATTCGAACCCGGCAAGCGCTGTGTGCTTGAAGCCGACGCCGTCGTTGAACTTGTAGGTCGCTTCGGTCTGGTTGGCGAACACATCGGTGACCTGGAAGCGGCTTTGCGGGTTGGCAGTGAGCGTATAGCTCGAGAATGGCGCGCGGCGGCGAGCGTCGGCGACTCCGGCAGCGTGCCGATGTAGTTCTGGGTCGAGCGCGATTCCCGGATCTTGTTGCTGATCACGAGATCCGGCGTGACCTGCACCTCGGCGTTGATCGTGCCGATGTCCTGCCCGGTCCTGAAGAAGTCGCGATTGACGAAGCCGTAGAAATTGTTGCGGTTGACGCCGAAGTCCGGGAACGGGCCGCCCGCCGTGCTGGCGGTGCTCGGCCGATAGTACGGCACGCCGAAATCCGGGATGCCGGTGAGCTCGGTATGGATGTAGTTGCCGGTGATCTTCACCGCATCGACCGGCTTCCACGTTCCGGCGACGAACGCGCCATCGCGGTTGTCGGTGACATAGCTGCGGCCGGCGACGCCGGCATCCTGGAACAGGCCGCCGGCGCGGATCGCCAGCGTCGGACTGATCACCTGGTTGACATCGAGCGTCACGCGCTTGGTGCGATCGGTGCCGAACGAGGTGTCCATGTTGTAGAAGCTGTTCTCTGTCGTCGCCTGCTTGGTGACGATGTTGATCGCACCGCCGGTGGTGCCGCGGCCTGCAAACGTCGACCCCGGGCCACGCAGGATCTCGACCTGCTCGGTGAAGAAGTTCTCGCGGACGCTGACGCCGGCGTCGCGCACGCCGTCGATGAAGATATCGTTGCGGGCGTCGAAGCCGCGGATGAAGAAGCGGTCGCCGAACGCGTTGCCGCCCTCGCCCGTGCCGAGCGTCACGCCGGCGGTCGACAGGATTGCCGACTTCAGCGAGGTGGCGTTCTTGTCTTCGAGCACGTCCTTGGTCAGCACGGTGACCGACTTCGGCGTGTTCAGGATCGGCTCGGGATACTTCCCGGAGGCCTGCAGGCGGTCGCCCTTGTACGGCGCGGCCGGATCCGCGTAGCGATCGCGGTCGGCGGGAAGACCGCCGGCATTGGGAAACGGCACCGGCGCCTGCTGGGCCTGCTGATTGCTGCGGCGCGCGGCGCGGCGCAGCGCGTTGCGGGCGCGGACCTGGTCCGACGTGGGCTTGGAGGAGACGGGCCGCGGGCGCGCGACCGGGGCATCGACATTCACCGGCGGCAGGTTGGTCTGCTGCGCTTCGGCCCCCGAGAACGACGCCACCGCGATCAGGCTCGCGACGGCGGAGACCTTCGCAGCGGAATAACCCGTATCGTCAGCCGAACCGATCGTCGCTTCGAAGCGCAGCGATCTCGGCGCCTTCACATTGCTCATTGTCTTGCACGCCCCCAGAAAGCAAATTCGTCGCGAAGTCACGTGCGACGAACTGTCTCCTCCGGTTATCGAGCGTGACCTTTTTTATCAATGCGATCAGCGCCACAGTTTGCTTGAATCGCCCCAGTTCAAAGGGATTCTAATCTGCGGTTTGAAATCGTTCTAAACTCTAGTTTTTAAGCGTTCTAATAACCGTTCTAAATTGTTGCCGACAATCACTCCGCGCTTGGCGGCTTCATCAGCGAAAACAGCTCGTCGATGGTCAGCTGCGCGACCTGCCGCACACGGTCGCTGTTCTCGAGGCCGGCGATATTGACGCCGTTGACGACCGCTTTGATCTCGTCGCGGAAGTCGGTGAGAAAGCGCAGCGGATCACGCTGCTCGTTGGCAACGTGCGCGATCAATCCGGTGACCAGGATCTGGCATGCCATCATGCGCCCGTTCAATTCATCCATCGCGGCCCTCATCCTCTCGCATCGTCTTGTCGCTGCGCGATATGAACGACATCCCGCGGCGTTTCAACCGCGTCGGCGAACCGTAACCTGATGAAGGGATCGAGTGCAGGACTGCGCGCGATGCGACGCGCGCTATTTCGCGGCGATGTGCTCGGCGTCCTCGCCGAGCGCCTTGATGCGATCCTTGACCTCGCGAAGCGTGGCGAGGCCACTCTCGACATGCCTGTCCGATACGTCGCGCAGCACGTCGCCGGCGATCGCATCGCGCAGGCTGTCGAGGTCGTCGACCAGGCGGCGCCCGGTCCTGGTTAGGAATAGACGATTGGCGCGACGATCCCTGGGATCGGGACGGCGTTCGAGCAGGCCATGTTCGACAAGTCGGTCAAGCAGCCGCACCAGCGAGATCGGCTGCAATTCGAGCACGTCGGCAAGGTCGACCTGGGACAGTCCTTCCTGCTCACGCAGGCGGAAGAGCACGATCCATTGGGCGCGCGTGGTGCCTCGCGCCTTGGCGCGATGATCGATATAATTGCGCAGCAGCCTGGAACTCTCGACGAGCTGCGCAATGAATTGGCGTTTGAGATCGAGCGACATAGGGGTCCTCGGTGCGTTTCACAGCCGGAATGTTTCTGCTCGTTTCTGACCTAAACCTTTCCAAATGTTTAGGATTCTCAAGCCTTGGTGTGTTTACACATTAAGTGCACGCATATTATATCCGCAAGCTCTGTGAACCGTTTCGATCACCCTTTATTGTTACGTCGAACCCAAGAGTCCGCATGTCAAAGTCACGCACCATCGGCTGGGTTTTAGTGATCGCTGCGGTTGGCGCGGCCGGCTATTTCGGCTGGCAAAAATACTCCGACAACAAGCTCGCGGCCGAGGCCGCGCAGAAGCGTGCCGCTCAGCAGCGCCCCGCCGTTCCGGTCAAGATCTCGCCGGTCGAGAAGGCCGACTTCCCGGTCTACCTGACCGGTCTCGGCACGGTGCAGGCGTTCAACACCGTCCAGGTCCGCACCCGGGTCGACGGCCAGATCACCAAGGTCGCTTTCAAGGAAGGCCAGTTCGTCAAGGCGGGCGACACGCTGGTTGAGATCGATCCGCGGCCCTATCAGGCGACGCTCGACCAGGCCAAGGCCAAGAAGGCCCAGGACGAGGCCAACCTCGCCAACGCCAATCTCGATCTGCAGCGCTACACCAAGCTCGGCGAGTTCGCGACGCGCCAGCAGCTCGACACCCAGCGCTCCACCGTGGCCCAGCTCACGGCGCAGATCACGGCCGACGAAGCCGCAATCTTCAACGCGCAGACCCAGGTCGACTACGCCACCGTGAAGTCGCCGATCGACGGCATCGTCGGCCTGCGACTGGTCGACATCGGCAACATCGTCAACGCCTCGGCACAGACCGGCATCGTGACGATCACCCAGATCGAGCCGATCACCGTGATCTTCACCGCGCCGGAAGACCAGCTGCCCGATATCAAGGCGGCATTGGCCGTTGCGCCGCCCAAGACCATTGCCCTGACCACCGACGGCAAACGGGTGCTGTCGACCGGAACCCTGGCGCTGATCAACAATCAGGTCGACACCACAAGCGGGACTGTCCGGCTGAAGGCGGTGTTTGATAACAAGGACCATGCGCTGTGGCCGGGCCAGTCGGTCTCGACCCGGCTCCTGGTCCGGACATTGAAGGATGCCACCGTCGTGCCAGATGACGCGGTGCAGCATGGCACCGAAGGCCTGTACGCGTATTCGGTCAATCAGGAGAACAAGGCCGAGCTTCGCAAGCTCAAGGTCAGCCAGTCGATCGACGGCAAGTCGGTGATCGACGAAGGCCTGTCGCCGGGACAGCAGGTGATCACCGCGGGCCAGTACAAGGTCTCGCCGGGAACCCTGGTGACGACGGCGGTGGCGAGCTCGGACCAGTCCCAGTCGAAGGTTACGCAGGAATGAGCGACGGAATTTCCGCACCATTCATTCGCTTCCCCATCGGCACCTCGCTGCTGATGGCCGGCATCCTGTTTGTCGGCCTCGTCGCCTACCCCCTGCTTCCGGTGGCGCCGCTGCCGCAAGTCGACTTCCCGACCATCCAGATCACGGCAACGCTGCCGGGCGGTAGCCCGGAGACGATGGCGAGTTCGGTCGCCCAGCCGCTGGAGCGCCAGTTCGCGCAGATCCCCGGCATCGCGCAGATGACTTCGACGAGTTATCTCGGCACGGCATCGGTCACGATCCAGTTCGACCTCAACCGTTCGATCGACGCGCCGCCAATGACGTGCAGGCCGCCATCAACGCCGCCAGCGGCCAGTTGCCGAAGAACCTTCCCTCGCCGCCGACCTATCGCAAGGTCAATCCGGCGGACGCGCCGATCATGCTGCTGTCGGCCACCTCGGACACGCTGCCGCTGACGACGGTCAGCGATTCCGTCGACGCCCAGCTTGCCCAGCAGATCAGCCAGATCTCCGGCGTCGCGCAGGTCATCATCGGCGGTCAGCAGAAACCATCGGTCCGCGTTCAGATCGATCCGGCCAAGCTTGTCGCAAAGGGTCTGTCGCTGGAGGATGTCCGCGCAGCGATCAATATCGCAACCGTCGACAGCCCGAAGGGCAATATCGACGGCGCCACCCGCGCCTACACCATCTATGCCAACGACCAGCTGCTCACGGCGGAGCCCTGGAACAACGTCATCATCGCGTACAAGAATGGCGGGCCGCTCCGGATCCGCGACATCGGCCAGGCCGTGACCGGACCGGAGGACGCCAAGCAGGCCGCCTGGGCCAACGGCAAGCGCGGCGTGTTCCTCGTCGTCTTCAAGCAGCCCGGCGCCAACGTCATCGACACCGTCGACAAGATCAAGGCGGCGCTGCCGCGGCTGGTCGCGGCCATTCCGCCGGCGGTCAAGATCGAGGTCATCTCGGACCGCACCACCACGATCCGTGCCGCGGTGGAGGACGTCCAGTTCACCCTGCTCCTGACCATCTTCCTGGTCGTGATGGTGATCTTCGCCTTCCTGCGCAGCTTCTGGGCCACCGTCATCCCTGCCGTGACGGTGCCGCTGGCATTGCTGGGCGCCTGCGCGCTGATGTGGATCTTCGGCTACACGCTCGACAATCTGTCGCTGATGGCGCTGACGATCGCGGTCGGTTTCGTGGTCGACGACGCCATCGTGATGCTGGAGAACATCAGCCGCTACATCGAGGAAGGCGAGCGGCCGATGGCGGCCGCCTTCAAGGGATCCAAGGAAATCGGCTTCACCATCGTCTCGATCAGCATCTCGCTGGTCGCGGTCTTGATCCCGCTGCTGCTGATGGGCGGCATCATCGGCCGCCTGTTCCGCGAATTCGCGGTGGTGCTGGCGATGACCATCTTCGTCTCGATGTTCGTGTCGCTGACGCTGACCCCGATGATGGCCTCGCGCTTCCTGCGCGCCCACAATGAGGAGCGGCACGGCCGTCTCTACAAGCTCAGCGAGCGCGGCTTCGACGCGATGCTGCGTGGTTATGAAACCGTGCTCGACCTTGCGCTGCGCTGGAAGTTCACCACCCTGATGATCTTCTTCGCGACGCTGGCGCTGTCGATCTACATGTTCGTCATCATCCCGAAGGGCTTCTTCCCGCAGCAGGACGTCGGCCTGATCACCGCGACCTCGGAAGCCAACCAGGACATTTCCTTCGCCGAAATGAAAGGCAAGCAGGAGCAGCTCAGCAAGATCGTCATGCAGGATCCCGGCGTGGCGACGGTGGCGATGGCGATCGGCGGCAGCGGCCGGGCCGGCAACAACGGCAACATGTTCATCACGCTCAAGCCGCTGAACGAGCGCGATGCCAACGCCCAGCAGATCATCGCCCGGCTGCGGCCGAAGCTGGAGAAGGTGCTCGGTGCCCGGCTGTTCATGCAGGCCGCGCAGGACGTCCGCCTCGGCGGCCGCCCGACCCGCACCCAGTTCGAGTTCACGCTGCAGGATGCCAACCTTGCCGAGCTGAACGAATGGGCGCCGAAGATCCTCGGCAAGATGCAGACGCTGCCGCAGCTGCGCGACGTCGCCACCGACCAGCAGACCAACGGCACCACCGTCGAGCTGAAGATCAACCGCGACACCGCCTCGCGCTATGGCATCCAGCCGCAGCTGATCGACGACACGCTCTATGACGCGTTCGGCCAGCGCCAGGTGACGCAGTACTTCACCCAGCTCAACAGCTACCACGTCATTCTCGAAGTGCTGCCGGAGCTGCAGGGCTCGATCGACACGCTGAACAACATCTACATCAAGTCGCCGCTGACCGGCGAACAGGTGCCGCTGTCGACCTTTGCGAAATGGACCACCGTGCCGGTGCGGCCGCTGTCGATCAGCCACCAGGGCCAGTTCCCGGCCATCACCATCTCGTTCAACCTGGCGCAGGGCGTCGCGCTCGGCCAGGCGACGGATGCGGTGCAGAAGGCCATGATCGACCTCGGCGCGCCGCCGACCCTGAGCTCGAGCTTCCAGGGCACCGCACAGGCGTTCCAGCAGTCGCTGTCGAGCGTGCCGCTGCTGATCCTGGCGGCGCTCGTGGTCGTCTACCTGATCCTGGGTATTCTCTACGAGAGCTACATCCACCCGATCACCATTCTGTCGACGCTGCCCTCGGCAGGCGTCGGCGCGCTGGCGATCCTGATGGCCGCGGGCTTCGACTTCTCGCTGATCGCGCTGATCGGCATCATCCTCCTGATCGGCATCGTGAAGAAGAACGGCATCATGATGGTCGACTTCGCGATCGCCGCCGAGAGCGACCAGCACATGGAGCCGGTGGCGGCAATCCGTCAGGCCGCCCTGCTCCGCTTCCGCCCGATCATGATGACGACGATGGCCGCCATGCTCGGCGGCGTGCCGCTGATGCTCGGGACCGGCACCGGCTCCGAAATCCGCCAGCCGCTCGGCTACGCCATGGTCGGCGGCCTGATCGTCAGCCAGGCGCTGACGCTGTTCACGACGCCGGTGGTTTATCTCTATCTCGACCGGCTCTCCAACGCGTTTGCGAACTGGGGCCGCTCGCCGCACGCCGACCACGACGCCGACGATGGCGACGACCGATCGGTCAAGGAGGCCGCCGAGTGACTTGACTTTGGCCGCCATACCGGCACATCCGAAAGATGTTCATTTCGGAGCCGGTATCGTGAGGATTGTCGCAAAGTCGCTTTTCGTCCTGTTCACCGTGTTCGGCGCAGCCGGCCTTGGCCAAGCCCAGACGCCGAAGGGCAAGACGACGCCTGCACCGGTTCCGGCAGCTGCTCCCGCCGCGCCTCAAGGTGATGCATCCGGCAACAATACCGGCTGGGTCGCGCGCTGCACCAGCGCGAGCCGCGACGCGCCGCTCGAATGCGCCATGGAGCAAACTGCTGTTCTCACCAAGACCGGCCAGCTCATCGTGCTGGTCAACATCCGCGTTCCCGGCGACACCCGCACGCCGGTTGCGCTGATCCAGCTTCCGCTTGGCCTGAACCTGCCCGTGGGCGCCAAGCTGCAGGTCGACGAAGGCAAGGCGGTCGACGTGCCGATCCAGACCTGCGAGGCGCGCGGCTGCTACATCAACGCGCCGATCGCGCCCGATGTCCTGACCCAGCTGAAATCGGGCAAGCAGCTCAAGGTGTCGTTCCAGAATCTCGGCAAGGAAACCATCAGCATCCCGATGCCGCTCGGCGACTTCGCGACGGTGTACGACAAGATCAAGTAGCGCCGCGCGAGCCACTTCCTGACCCGCGCAGGCTGGTCTAGTCTGCGGCGACAGCTGCAAACAGCGGCAGCGACGGTAGAGCATGATGCGCAGATCGGGTCACAATCGCCTTCGGCTGATCGCAATCCTGTTTGCGATATCAGGCACGCCCTCCGTCGCAGAGCCGCTGCCGCCGCCTGCGGCATCGACGGGCCAGCCTAAGGTGCACGACGTGAAGGTGCGGCCGCGCAACGAACAAACCGACCGCGGATCGCCATCGACCCCGTATATCGGCAAGGCGCTGCCCGACAGCGACGTGAAGCACGTTCGCACGACGCGCCAACCCACCACCACCGACGCAAAGCGCATTCGCACGACGCGCGAGCGTGCCGACGAGCCGGTGCCCGCGCTCGAGCCGCTGCGCCCGCCTGCCGGCCAGCAGCAAGGCGCGGCTCGCTAGCACTCCCGCTTGTAGAGGAACGCGTTGTCGGCCTGCGGCATGCCGATCGTCTTGTAGAAGCTCATCGAGTCCGGCGCCGACAGCAACAAACACATCGATTCAGGTCCGGCGTGGCGCCGCGTTTCCGCGATCAGGCGCTTGCCGATGCCGTGCCCCTGATACGCTCGATCGACCGCAAGGTCTGACAGATAGCAGCAATAGGCGAAATCGGTCAGCGCGCGCGAGACGCCGACGAGCCGGTGCGCCTTGCGCGCCGTCACGATCAGGTTGGCATTGGCGATCATGCGCGCCATCCGCTCGGTATCCGCCAGCGGACGCCGCTCGCCGAGCCCCGACTGGCGCAGCACCTCGATGAACTCGTCGACGCCGATCGACGCTTCGCGGGCATATACAATCTCGTCCATCACCTTAAACCTCTGTCGCAACAGGCCGCATCATGCGCGCGAGACCATGGTGGAATACGCCGCGCTATTCCACCCTCGATGCCGTGTCGCGGCCATGCCCGTCCCTCCGGAGCAAGCTGCAACAGGCAATCATCTGAATTTTGGAGGATGGCTTCGCCACCAAGGCAGATTGGCTGGGGAACCTGGATTCGAACCAAGACAAACAGAGTCAGAGTCTGTTGTGCTACCGTTACACCATTCCCCAAGAATTGTCCGTGGTATCAACAGCTTAGCTGGATGACTGGACATCTCGGTGCAGCGGGTTCACCTGCCAAATCAGCGCCCGCGCGAGAGCGATCTTCTACTCGCTTGGTCCCACGCTTGGCAAGCATTGATGGCGCTGATTTGGCGTGAAAGTTGCCGGCCCGTCGGCCGTTACATTTCGGCGAGTGCTCCAAGGAGCAGCTCAGGATTGGCTGCAAGCAGGGCTCCAAGGCCAAATCCGACGGTCCCGAGCGCGATGGCACCAATCCAGCCGTGCCACCCCCATCCAAGGACCGCGCCCATCAGGGTTGCCGCGCCAACCACGACAACGGTCCAAATCACCCGAACTACAGCAACCAGCGCCTTGATCATTGCGATTCGCGGCCTAACACGCGCCCGATGCCTTCGACGCAACGTGAACGCCGCGTTTCCTGCTTCTCCGAGGGCTCAATGTTGAGTCGGCGCCGCGGGCGGCACGTTCAACTTCGGCGGCATGGCGCGCCCTGACAAAGCGCCGCACCGCCGCGTTGCCACGGCGGTGCAAGAGACTGAACAGAAGGCAGTTGGCGGATTCCCTGCCGGCCAGGCGTCAGTACAGCCCGCCGGTCCCTGACCGCATCACGGCGCGATCGGCGTCCGGCGGGATCGCCTGCTGGGTCCCGTCGATCACGTCGGTGCCGGCGACCAGCGTCGGATCATAATACGGCGGCGCCTGGCCCGGCTTGAAGGCTTCGAGCACCACGCCCCGGTTCTGACCGGGCGTGGCACGCAGGCCGGACTTGGCATCGACCAGGACCAGCCGGATGCCGACCGGCTGCTTGAACGGAGTGGCGGGCTTGTCGGCGAGCGCGAGCTTCAGGAAGTCGCGCGCGATCGGCGCGGCGGTATGGCCGGCCTGCGCGTTGCGGCCGAGCGAACGCGGCTTGTCGTAGCCGACATAGAGGCCGACCACGAGGTCCGGCGAGAAGCCGACGAACCAGAGGTCCTTGGCCTCATTCGAGGTGCCGGTCTTGCCGGCGAGCGGCTTGCCGACGTCCTTCAGCGCGGTGCCGGTACCGGCCTGAATCACGCCTTCCATCAGCGAGGTGATCTGGTAGGCGGTCATCGCGTCGAGCACCCGTTCGCGTCGGTCGACGAGTTGCGGCTCGGGCTGGTTCTTCCAGCCTTCCGGCGCGTCGCAGCCGCGGCATTCGCGCTGGTCGTGCCTGAAGATGGTGTGGCCGTAGCGATCCTGGATGCGGTCGATCAGGGTCGGCTTCACGCGGACGCCGCCATTGGCGATCATCGAATAGGCCGTGGCCATCCGCATCACCGTGGTCTCGCCGGCGCCGAGCGAATAGGCGAGATAGTTCGGCAGCTCGTCATAGACACCATAGCGCTTGGCGTATTCGCTGATCAGCGGCATGCCGATCTCCTGCGCGAGCCGCACGGTCACCGTGTTGCGCGATAGCCGCAGCGCGTTACGCAGGGTCATCGGTCCCATATACTTGCCGGCATCGAAGTTTTCCGGGCGCCAGATGTTGCCCTGCCCCTGATCGATCTCGATCGGCGCGTCCATCAGCACGCTCGACCCGGTGTAGCCGTTGTCGAGCGCCGTCGAATAGACGATCGGCTTGAAGGTCGAGCCGGGCTGCCGGTAGGCCTGCGTCGCGCGGTTGAACTGGCTCTGGTCGAACGAGAAGCCGCCGACCATCGCCAGCACACGGCCGGTGTGCGGATCCATCGCCACCATCGCGCCCGACAATTCGGGAACCTGGCGCAGCCGGTACTGGCCTTCGACAGCCTTGCCGTCCTTGGTGAACAGCGGATCGGCATAGATCACGTCGCCGGGCTGCAGCACCTGCGCCACCGATGTCGGCGTCTTGCCCTTGTACGGGCCGGACAGTGCCCGCGCCCATCGCACGCCTTCCAGCGTGACGATGCCGGTCTCGCGCTGCTTGCTGATGGCGCCGCCGAGTTCGCGGCCGGGCTGGAAGCCGATCCGCGCCGACTGGTCGTTGCTCTCCAGCACCACCGCCATCCGCCACGGCGAGATGTCCGAGAGCGACTTGATCTCGGCGAGCGGCACACCCCAGTCACTGGTGAGGTCGAGCTTCTGGATTGCGCCGCGATAGCCCTGCTGCTCGTCATAGTTCACGAGCCCCGCCACCATGCTCTTGCGCGCCATCACCTGGATCTTGGGATCCAGCGTGGTGCGCACCGACAGGCCGCCCTCGTAGAGCTTCTTCTCGCCATAGCGCTCGAAGATGTCGCGGCGGACTTCTTCCGAGAAATATTCGCCGGCGAAGGTGTGAGCGCCGTTGCTGCGGTTGGTGACGGCCAGCGGGTCCTTGCGCGCTTTGTCGGCGTCGGCAGCAGTGATCCAGCCGTTCTCCTGCAGGCGGTCGATCACATAGTTGCGGCGCTCGACGGCGCGCGCATGGTTGCGCACCGGATGCAGGCTGGCCGGCATTTTCGGCAGCGCGGCCAGGTAGGCCGCCTCGGCAACGGTCAGTTCATTGACGGACTTGTCGAAATAGACCAGCGACGCCGCCGCGATGCCGTAGGCGCCGAGGCCGAGATAGATTTCGTTGAGATAGAGCTCGAGGATCTTGTCCTTGGAATAGGTCCGCTCGATTCGCATCGCCAGCAGGGCTTCCTTGATCTTGCGGGTGAACGACACCTCGTTGGTCAGAAGGAAGTTCTTGGCGACCTGCTGGGTGATCGTCGAGGCACCCTGCGGACGGCGGTTGGAACCGAAGTTCTGGATGTAGGCGACGCCGGCGCGCGCCATGCCGGTGTAGTCGACGCCGCCGTGCTCGTAGAAATTCTTGTCCTCGGCCGCGAGGAAGGCGTTGATCACGAGCTTCGGCACGGCCTGGATCGGCAGATAGAGCCGCCGCTCCTTGGCGAACTCGCCGAGCAGCGATCCATCCGCCGCGTGCACGCGGGTCATCACCGGCGGCTCGTAGTTCTGGAGCTGCGAATAGTCGGGCAGGTCCTTGGAAAAATGCCAGAACAGTCCTGCGACCGCGGCCAGACCGGCCAGGAACAGGATGGTTCCTGCGGTGAACAGGAACCCGAAGAACCGCAACAGAAATTTCATCGACCAGATTTTCCGTGGCGAATACGTCGCTCGTTCTGAGTGCGCTGCGTGCCACTTAGGCCGCCCGGTATATCGGTCGCACCATGGACCTGCAATTCAACACGGGAGAATTAAAGCGGATCAGACGTCAAACTTATGCCATAGAGCCCGGGTCGCGCGCGCAGCCAAATCAGCTGTCCCCGACCCCGGGGATGCTCCGCAGGACGGCATCGGCCCTCAAGCCTCCGTCCCTCGATTCGCCCGCGCCATCGCCGAGCGGTGCTCCAGCCTGCAATCGCGGCGCTTGCGCGGTGAGCCCGCCGCGAAAGAAAAGCGCAGGTCCAGCCCACCGCTTCCACTACCCGGCTGCCGCTACGGGGATTGCGGTATCAGAAACCGGTGGACAGTGCCGGCCGGCCCACCCGATTAACGCCCCATTAACTATAACTACCCCAAGTTGTTGGGATACACGCGACTCGCGAGGGGCTGACTTGCATGGCACTGCGCGGATTTAAACGGCCGTTTGCCGTCGACCCGAATATCGTTGGATTTCCGAAACCACCCACATCGGCGATGGGCACCGAGGCCTTGGACCTCGTTTATCAGGCGGCGGATCTGTTCCGCAGCATCGAGGACAGGGCCCGCGCCGGCGAGGCCCGCGCCGAGGCCGCCGAACAGGCGCAGCTCGAAATCATCGCCGCCACCGAGCGCAAGCTGAGGGACGCGTCCCGGGCACTTGAGGAGGCCCGACGGCGTATCGAGTCCCAGCAGGAGCAGCTCGATGCCGCCGAATTCCGCGCCCAGGCCGCCGAAGCCGAGGCACGCGAAGCCAGGCAATCGCTGGCTCTGATCGAGGACGCGATCCGCCGGCGCTTGCTGCTGACCGGCGGGCACGACGACGGCAGATCGAGCGCCGTCGCCTGAGGCAAGATCGACCGGGGCGGCGCGCCCTGCCCGGCCGCCGCCGCGCGATCAGTAGCCGGCCGCCAGCCCTGAATTGCGGCGCGGGTCGTTTGCGCCGTAGAAGCGGTTGTTGCCGACCGGCTCGCCGCCTAGCGATGGCGCGCCGACGACGATCACCGCGAGGTGGTTGGCCGGCTGCGGCGGGCCGAATTTGTGGCCCATCCCTTCCAGCATCTTCCGCGTATCCGGCGACAGCGTGTAATCCTCGAGATTGGTGGCCTCCGGAAGCCATTGCTGGTGGAAGCGCGGCATGTCGATGGCCTCCTGCGCGTTCATGCCGTAGTCGATGGCGTTGATCATCGTCAGCAGCACGGCCGTGATGATGCGGCTGCCGCCGGGCGTGCCCACCACCATGACCGGCTTGCCGTCCTTGGTGACGATGGTCGGGCTCATCGAGGACAGCGGGCGCTTGCCCGGGACGATCGCATTGGCTTCGCCCTGCACCAGGCCATACAGATTCGGCACGCCGACCTTGGCGGTGAAGTCGTCCATCTCGTCGTTCAGGAGCACGCCGGTCTTGGCCGCGGTCACCTTGGCGCCGAACCAATCGTTGAGCGTGTAGGTGACCGACACCGCGTTGCCGTCCTTGTCGGCGATCGAATAATGCGTGGTGTTGCTGCCTTCGTGCGGCGGCACGCCGGGCTTGATGTCCTTGGACACGCCGGCCTTGGCCGGGTCGATCGCGGCGCGGATCTTCGCGGCGTAATTCTTGTCGAGCAGGCGCTCGAGCGGGTTCTTCACGAAGTCGGGGTCGCCGAGATAGCTGTTGCGATCGACATAGGCATGGCGCATCGCCTCGATCTGGTAGTGCACCGCCTGCGCGGAATGGTAGCCGAGCTCCTTCAGCGGGTAGCCCTCGAGGATGTTCAGCACCTCGCAGATCACAACGCCACCGGAGCTTGGCGGCGGCGCCGAGACCACGTGATAGCCGCGATAGTCGCATTCGACCGGCGCGAGCTCACGGACTTTGTAATTGTCGAGGTCCTCCTGGGTGAGCAGGCCCTTGCCGGCCTGGCTCGAGGCGACGATGGCCGCCCCCACCCACCCCTTGTAGAAACCATCGGTGCCGCGCTTGCTGATCTCGCGCAGCGTCTCGGCGAGCTCGTGCTGCATCAGCCGCTCGCGACCTGGAACGGCTTACCGTTGTTGAGGAAGATCGCGGCCGAGGCCGGATCGTCCTGAAAATCCTTGGTCGCAGTCTGGAACATGCTGATGTCGCCCTGGTCCAGCAGGAAGCCGTCCTCGGCGAGTTGCAGCGCCGGCGCGATCACATCCGCGCGCTTCAACGTGCCGTACTTCTCGCGCGCATATTCCATGCCGGCCACCGAGCCCGGCACGCCGACGGCGAGATGCCCCTTGGTCGACAGGCCGGCAATGACGCCGCCGTCCTTGTCGAGATACATGTTGGCGGTGGCACCCTTCGGTGCAGTTTCGCGGAAATCCAGGAAGGTCTTGCGGCCGTCGGCAAGCTGGATGGTCATGAAGCCGCCGCCACCGAGATTGCCGGCGGCGGGATAGACCACCGCAAGCGCGTAACCGACGGCAACCGCCGCATCGATCGCGTTGCCGCCGCGCTTCAACACCTCGATGCCGACCTGCGTCGCGAGATGCTGCGCGGAGACCACCATGCCGTTCTCGGCGGCGACCGGCGCAACCGATGCGGCGCGCACGAGAGCAGCCGACGCGATGCCGATCGAAATGATCGCGGCCACGATCCACCGCGCGCGCACCGTTGAATTTTGCATGGAAGCCTCCCGGGACTTACGCCGACTGTCGCGGCTCTGATGCGATCTTAGCGCGCAAACCTAGCAGGCCGCTCGCGTGCGCACTATAGGCCCGCGACCCTCTCACCGCCCGCCCGCAGCCGGCTGTGGCGTCTGCCATAGGCCGCATAGATCACCAGCCCGATCACGAGCCACACCGCGAGCCTGATCCAGGTGTCTAGCGGCAGGCCGAACATCAGGAATAGCGAGGTTCCGGCGGCAGCCGGGGCCACCAGCCAGATTGCCGGAGCCTTGAACGGGCGCGGCAATTGCGGATCGCGGATGCGCAGCACCAGCGTTCCGATCGAGACTACGGTGAATGCGAACAGCGTGCCGATCGAGACGAGCTCGCCGACCAGCCCGATCGGCAGCAGCCCGCCGAGAATGGCGGCGACGGTGCCGGCGAAGATGGTCGAGACATGGGGGGTCTGAAAGCGCGGATGGATCTTGGCGGCAAAGCCCGGCAGCAGGCCGTCATGCGCCATGGTGCGGAAGATCCGCGGCTGCGCCAGCAGCATGATGAGGATCACCGATGTCAGCCCGAACAGGATGCCGAGCTTGATGAAGGGACCGAGCCAGCCGATGCCGACCGCATCGATGCCGACGGCGATCGGATCCGGCACGCTGAGCTTGTCGTACGGCACGATGCCGGTCAGCACGAAGCCGACCGCGACATAGAGCGCGGCGCAGATCACGAGCGAGCCGAGAATGCCGATCGGCATGTCCCGCTCCGGCGTCTTCGCTTCCTGCGCTGCGGTCGAGATCGCATCGAAGCCGATATAGGCGAAGAACACCACCGCCGCGCCGCGGACCACGCCGGACCAGCCGAACGCACCGGGACCGGCATTCGGCGGGATCAGCGCGCCCTCCGGATTGCCCGCCGTCACCCAGTTCGCCAGCGAGACCGAGGAGGCTGCGGTGGCGAGAAACAATGCGATGACGACGAGCTTCACCACGACGACGAAGCCGGTGAAGCGCGCGGACTCGCGAATGCCGACCACGAGCAGCGTGGTGACGAAAGCGATGATCGCCATCGCCGGGATGTTGATGACCGCGCCGGTCGAAGACCACGCCCCGGTGTTGACGTCGTAGGCGAGCGGCGCCGAGGTGAATTGCTGCGGCAGGTTGATGCCGAAATCGCGCATGAAGCTGACGAAATAGCCGGACCATCCGACCGAGACCGCGATCGCACCGACGGCATATTCGAGGATCAGGTCCCAGCCGATGATCCAGGCGATCAATTCGCCGAGCGTGGCATATGCGTAAGTGTAGGCGCTGCCGCAGATCGGCACGGTGGATGCCATCTCGGCGTAGCACAGGCCGGCGAAGGCGCAGGCGACCGCGCCGAGCATGAAGGAGAGCGTGACGGCGGGGCCGGCATTGGCGGCGGCCGCGTGTCCTGTCAGCACGAAGATGCCGGCGCCGATGATGCCGCCGATGCCGAGCGTGACCAGTTGCAGCGCCGAGAGCGAGCGTTTGAAGACCGGCGTCTCCGCGTCGCCGTCGGCGCGCGCCGCCTCCCGCAACAGTTCGGAGGTCGATTTTCGATCCCAGAAACTGGCCAGGATGTCGGTCACGCCAAATGGCCCTCCGCCGCTCGGGTCCAGCGGGACCCGCCACGATCGGCGAACTATAACGCGCTCGACGCGCGGGCGTTCGCACGCCGCGCGATAGCCGGAGCGCTTATCCACCGCCAAGCGGCGTGGCGGGCCCTACTGGCAGGGATGGCGGCGGCCGTCGCGGCCAAGGAAAGTGCCGGACGCCGGATCGAACGAGCGGTAGCGAGCACAGGACGAGGACGGCGCCGGCGGTATGGCGCCGTAGGCGTTCTCCGGGTTGCCGCTGCGTTGCCCCGCCGCCTGAGCCTCACCCCATGGCGTCAGGGCGCCGCCGTTGATTGCGCTGCGCCCGGGATTTTGCGCGTCAAACAGCGCCGGCTCCGAAATCTGGGCAACGACCGGAGAAAACGTCATCCCTGCAAGCACGATGGCGGTTGCAACCGCCCTCAATCCGGACATACGACCACTCCTGTCGATCAATGGAAACCTGTCGAAGGCCGGCCGAGCCGCCCCTAACGGATATGGGGACGGCAATCTTCAGCGCACGGGGCCACGGCGTCACGATGCCGCGAGCCGGCCGGCTGTGGCTCGCCACTCAGTGGTTATGCACGTCGGGCCGCGGGTCGGAAACGAACCCGTCGCGGTTCGGCATCTTGACCGCGGCGAGCGACTTGGCGTCGAGCACGGCATTGGCGGGGACGACGCCGTTGAGGCTGAGGATGTAGGCGGACACCGCGTAGACGTCCTCATTGCTCAGCGACTGCGGCGCGTTCTGCGGCATCGCGCGGCGGATGTAATCGAACAGGGTCGAGGCATAGGGCCAGTAGCTGCCGACGGTGCGGATCGGTTTTGGGCTGGCCAGCGTGCCCTGTCCGCCGACCAGGCGGTCGCCGACGCCGCCCTGCCCGTTGTCGCCATGGCACGCCGAGCACTGTTCGGCGAACACGGTGCGGCCGCGCTCGACACTACCGCTGCCCGGCGGCAGGTTGGAGCCATCGCGGCCGATATCGATGTTCCAGCCCGCGATCTCGGCGGGCGTTGCCGGACGCCCGATGCCATAGCGATCGTCGGCCTGCGCAGCAGCCGCGAGCATCGCGATCGCCCCCACAAGAAACGCTGCCTTGAGGTTACGCCTGGGCATTGGTCACCTCGCCATTCGCATCGATGCGCCAGGGCCAGATCGCGTTGTTGTGGTAGAACGAGTTGAGACCACGCACCTTGACCAATTCCGCCAGCGTCGGCTGCGTGTAGCCGGTCTCGTCGATGGCGCGGCTCTGGATCACTGCGGGCGTGCCGTCCCAGTGCCAGGGCAGACGGAAGCGCGTGAGCGCGCGCGTCAGCACCGGCTCCTGAAGCTCCGCCTGCTGCCAGCTCTTGCCCTCGTCGAGCGAGATCTCGACGCTCTTGATCTTGCCGTGGCCGCTCCAGGCGATCCCGGTGATCTCGTGGAAGCCGTGCGTGGTCAGCTTCTGCCCGCCGGACGGCCGCGTGATGATCGACTTGGCTTCCATGTAGAAGGTGAATTCGCGCGACGTGCCGTCCGGCATCGGGTCGGTGTATTTCGAAGTCTCCTCGCGCGAATAGGCCGGCTCGGCGGTGACCTTGAGCCGGCGGAGCCACTTCACATTCATGTTGCCCTCGAAGCCGGGCAGCAACAGGCGCAGCGGATAGCCCTGTTGCGGACGCAGCCGCTCGCCGTTCTGGCTGTAGACCAGCATGGCGTCGTCGAGGCACTTCTCGATCGGGATCGAGCGCGTCAGCGCGGCGGCATCGCCGCCTTCGGCGACGACCCATTTGGCGCCGGCCTGCAGGCCGGCTTCGTCGAGCACCGTCTTCAGCGGCACGCCGGTCCATTCGGCGCAGCTCAGGAGGCCGACGAGGTCGGAAGCCGTCTTGCCGTAGGGCTTGGTGTAGACCGGATTGCCGGAGCACTCCAGGAAGTGGATGCGCGATTGCGACGGAAAGCGGCGGATGTCCTCCATCGTGAGCACCAGCGGGCGATCGACCATGCCGTGCAGCATCAGCCGGTGCTCGGCCGGATCGATGGTCGGCACGCCGCCATGGTGGCGTTCATAGAACAGGCCGTTCGGCGTGATGATGCCGTCGAGCTCCTGCAACGGCGTGCGGCCCGACGCGAGATATATTGCGGCAGCGTCTTCGAGATGTTCTTGACGACGCCCTTCTCGTGAACCGATGGCGTGCCATAGGGCTGGCTTCCCATCGGATCGCCGGGCGCTTTCATCCATTCCGGCACGTTGGGCGGAAGATTATTCCCCTGTTCGGCAAGCGCAGGAGAACCGGTAACTCCCGCTATCGCAGAGCCTCCGGCCAATGCCGCACCCGCCTGAAGAAACCGCCTGCGAGACGCATCTCGCACGCGCTTGTCCGTCGTGTGTTCGCTCATCGACGTTTTCCTCTGACGTTACCAGAGCATGATCGGGAAGAGTGCGAAGCGATTTTCCGAAAAGATCATGCCCGGACAACAACCCAAAGCGCGATGATGATTCATCGTGCTCCGGTGCAGCCTAACACCAAACGACCGAGGCGAGGCAATGATCCCGCGCGCAGAGCTGCCATCAACTGCCCGCGACGACAGGCAATTTGTCGATCGAGCGGATGCCGGGGCGGCCGCGCCAGTGGATATGCTCGGGCTTCACTGCGAGCCGGAGATCGGGCCAGCGCGTGAACAGCGCTTGCAGCGCAGATGCCGCCTCGATGCGTGCCAGTTGGTGGCCGAGGCAGAAATGGATTCCGGTCCCGAACGAGATATGCCGGTTCGGCTTGCGTGCGAGATCCATTCGTTCGGGATGCTCATGCGCCGTCGGATCGATATTGGCGGCCGCGATCATCGCCATCACCCGGTCGCCCTTCTTCAGATGAACGCCGCCGAATTCGACGTCGCGCCTGACGTAGCGCGGCTTGGTGAACTGCACCGGCGAGACGAAGCGCAGAAATTCCTCGACCGCGAGGCCGAGGCGGCTCCAGTCAGCTGTCAGCCAGTCACGCCGCGCAGGGTCCTTAAGCAACTCGAAAACCGATCCGCTGATCAGATGCGTCGTCGTTTCCGACCCGGCACCGAGCAGCAGGAACACCATCGACACCATCTCGTCCGGTGTGATGCGACCGCCTTCCTTCTCGACCTGCACCAGTTCCGCGATCAGCCCCTCGCCGCCTCGCTCGCGTGCGAACTGCAGTTGCTGCGCGAGATACTTTCGCATCTTCGACAGCGAGCCCATCATGCGCAGGAAGCTGATCGGGCCTCGTAGCTGCGTCATCGCATTGGCCCAGGCGATGAATGTCGGCCGGTCGGCCGGCGGCAAGCCGAGCAGCTCGCAAATCACCGAGACCGGCAGGATGCGGGCATAGCGCTGGATCAGATCGGCTGGGCTTCCCGCGACGAACAATTCGTCGGCGAGGCGATCGGCGATGCCGCGGATGTGCGGCTCCATGTCGAGCACCGCGCGGCGGCGGAATGCCTCGTCCACGATGCTGCGCAGCCTCGTGTGATCCGGCTCGTCCATCGTCAGCATGTTGTTGGCGACGGCGGTGACCGACTTCGGCATCCACCAGCGCAGGCCGGCGACCTCACCGTCCTCCTTGCGCAACGTGAAGGTCGCGCTCTCCTTCAGCATCACCGAGGCGGCATCGTAGGTCGTCGTCAGCCAGACCCGGCCGACGATCGGAAACCTGACCTCGACGACCTCGCCGCGGGCACGCAGCATCGCAATGCCGGCGGCAGGATCCCGGTTGAATGTTTCGCTGGAAAAATCCGGCTGCGATGCCATGGCGCCACCTCATGCCGCCGTTCGCGCGTCCGGAACATGGTGCGAAATGCCGTGTATGCAAGGCCGGGCGCGTTTGCCCCTACGGAACCAGCGGCACAGCGTGGCTTCTGCACGCAGGTCGTTCCATGTGACGGCTCACATCCGTTCGCCGGGCAATCGGCTGGCTTGCTTCACCCAAGCGGTGAACTGGGCTTCGTCGAGCTCGTCGTTCTCGTGAATGTTGAGATAGCGCGTATGCTGCTGCTTGGACTCGCCCGGCGGCACGGGACGCAGCAACGTGCCGCGAAAGAACGCCACCTTGATGTAGCGCGTGAAGACATGGATTCCGAGGAACCAGCCTTCGCCTGCCACGCCGTAGAGTGGCGAGTTCCATTTCATCGCCTTGTGCACGCCGGGGACGGTCCGCACGATGAGCGCGTCGAGCCTGCGTCCGACCTCGCTTTTCCACCCCGGCATCGCCGCGATATAGGCTTGCACAGGCGCGTCACCAACTCCCTTTGCGATCTGCGGGTTGCCGCCCGCGAGCAGGCGCGGCTTTGCAGCCGGGCGCGTCGCGGCCGCTTTCTTTGCACTCTTCGCCGGCTTCTTGGAGGTCTTGCCAACCATTGTGCCTGTTTCCACCGGTTCACGTCCCGCGCGCTGCGCAGCGTTCGCCCTCTCGACCGGATCATATGGTTATGCGCCGATGTTGTCGTCAGTGACGGCGCCTGTATGTGGCGGCGTATCGACGCGCGCGATCGGTCTTCTTGGGAGCGGTCCGGCGCCTAGTCGATCACCGGCGGCGTGCCGTGGGTGTGGAACGACTCGATCGTCTTCAACCCCCACGCCTGGCCCTTCTTGCGTTCCTCCTCGGTCCACACGATCGGCTTCCAGTCCGGCGCCAGGATCAGGCGGGCTCCGGCATTGGCGACCTCGACGCGGTTGCCGCCGGGTTCATAGACATAGAGGAAGAAAGTCTGCTGGATCGCGTGCTTGTGCGGCCCGGTCTCGATATGCACCCCGTGCTCGAGAAAGATATCGGCGGCCCGGAGGATCTCCTCGCGGCTATCCAGCGCGTAGGTGACATGGTGAAACCGGCCGCGCTTGCCGTAATGATCGCGCGTGTAGGCGAAGTCGTAGCTCTTGTTCGACATCGTCATCCACATCGCGGCTTCGGTGCCGTCGTTGAGCACGATCTGCTCGGTGGTGCGGCATCCCAGGTAGTTCTCGAAGAACAGGCGATTGGCCTTGATGTCGACCGCGAGGCAGTTGAGATGGTCGAGCCGGCGGACATTGACGCCGCGGGCCGGAAAGCGCTGCGCCTGGTTCTTCAACGCAGGCTTCAGCCCGGCCGGCGCCTCGTACCATTCGGTCTCGTAGTAGAGCTCGATGACGTGGCCGTCGGGATCGCGGCAGCGGAATGCCGGTCCCTGCCCCATGTCGCCGTCGATCCAGCCGATGTCGAAGCCCGAGCCCTTCAGCGCGGCGACGCGGCGCTCGAGCGCCTGCGCGCTGCGCGCCCGCAGCGCCATGTGCTCCATGCCAGAGGTCTTCGATGCGGTCAGCTTCAGCGAGTAACGCTCATAGTCGTCCCAGCCGCGCAGATAGACCGACTCGCCCTGCCGGCCGCTGACCGTCATGCCCATCACATCGACGAAGAACGTCAGGCTCTCGTCCGGCTTCGGCGTCAGCAGCTCCATGTGCCCGAGATGAGCGAGATCGAAGATCGGTTCCGGCTGCATGGGGCGGTCTCCTCGCACGACGCCACCGACGTCTTTCCGCTCGGGCGAGCGGTGCCGGCGTGATTTGTACTAGTGTACAAAGGATTAGGTCCCGTCAACAAATTATTGGCACCGGCAATCGCAGCCCGCGGTTGAGACCGGCCTCCGCGCCTAACCCTTGGACGCCATCACCGGCACCGCATCGTGCGACCGGGACATGGTCGCCGACACCGTCAGCGCGACGGCAAGCGCGCACACCATGCACAGCTTCATCCGCGCCGTACGGCGATCGGTCATCGGCAGGAAAAAGAAGAACGCGATGGCGAGGACGAGAAGCGCATTCACGAGATAGTACATAGCGGGACCCTCTTGTTGCGTATCAACAAGATGGCCTGCGCCCGCGCGGCATTCCGTGGCCGGAATCACATAGCTGGCGGTCAGGCGACCGAGACGGCATCCTCGCGATGCGAGGACAGCAGCCTGCGGATCTCGACATCCGGCACCGGCCGGCTGAACAGGTAGCCCTGCATCTCGGTACAGCCGAGGGTCCGAAGCAGACTGCGCTGCTGCTCGGTCTCGACGCCCTCGGCGGTTGTCGTCATGTCGCTCGCGGCGGCAATGTTCACGACGGCCTGAACGATCGTGGACGACGCGCCGGTCCCGGCGAGATCCTTGATGAAGGCACGGTCGATCTTGATCTTGTCGAACGGGAAGCGCTGCAGATAGCTCAGCGAGGAGTAGCCGGTGCCGAAATCGTCGAGCGCGATGCGCACGCCGAGCTCGCGCAGCTGATGCAGGATGTCGAGCGCAGCCTCGTCGTCGCGGATCAGCACCGCCTCGGTGATCTCGAGCTCGAGCCGCGCGGGCGCGAGCCCCGACGCCGCCAGCGCGGCGGCGACGTTCAGGGCCAGTGTTTGGCTCTTGAACTGGATCGGCGACACGTTGACCGCGACATGGATATGATCCGGCCAGTTCACGGCTTCCCGGCACGCAGTGTTGAGCACCCAGTGTCCGAGATCGTTGATCAGGCCGGTATCCTCGGCGACCGGGATGAAATCCGCCGGCGAGATCATGCCGCGTTCGGGATGGCGCCAGCGCAGCAGCGCCTCGCAGCAGCTCACCCGGCCGTCCCCGAGATGGAGCAGCGGCTGATAATGCAGTTCGAAGCTGCCGTCGAGGATGGCCTGGCGCAGCTCCAGCTCCAGACTGCGTCGCGCCTTGGCGCGTGCGTCCATGCCAGCCTCGAAGAACCGGTAGGTGCGGCGGCCGTCGCTCTTCGCCCCATAGAGCGCGAGGTCCGCGTTGCGCAGCAATTGATCGAGATCGAGCCCGTCGTCCGGCGCAACCGCGATGCCGATGCTGGCATCGGTCGTGATCAGGTGCCCGCTGCAATCGATCGGCTGGCGGATGCTCTGGTAGATCGCGGCCAGCAGCTGCATGGTCTGGGTCTGATCGCAGACCGCGGTCTGGATCACGGCGAACTCGTCGCCGCCGAGCCGCGCTGCGACGTCGCTCTCCCCGAGGCAGGAGCGCAGACGATCGGCGATTGCCCTCAGCAGCTCGTCGCCGATCTGATGGCCGAGCGCGTCGTTGACGGCTTTGAACTCGTCGATATCGATATACATGACCGCGAGCTGGTCATCCGTCCCGATCGCCCGCAACGCCTGTTCGAGGCGCTGGCGGAACAGCGCGCGGTTGGGCAGATCGGTGAGCGCATCGTAATGCGCCATGTAGGCGATCTTGTTCTCGGTGCGCGTGCGCTCGGTGACATCCTCGATGGTCGCCACCCATCCGCCGTCCGGCAGCGGCTTGTTGACGATCTCGATCGCGCGCCCGCCCGGCGCCTCGGTCAGCTGGCGCGTCGCCTTGCCGAGCTTCACATTGTGGATGATGGCGTTGCAGAATTCATCGACGTCGCCGTCGAACGAGCCGGTCTCCTGCCGGTGCGCGATCAGCCGCTGCATGGTGCAGCCCGGCTTCGCGACGTCGGGCGAGAGCCCGAACATCTCGATGTACGGACGGTTGCAGATGATGATGCGCGCCGACGCATCGTAGAGCACGAGCCCCTGCGGAATGTTGTTCACGGCCGTCGTGAGATTGCGGCGTTCGGTAGCGAGCCGCGCGTCCGAGACCTGATGTCGCTTCAGCAGCAGGAAGACGATCACGGCCATGATCGCAAACGCCGCCATCAGCAGGCCTTCGCGCTCGCTCCATTGCGCGGTCGCGCTTCCGAGCAGGCTGCCGACGAGCAGGACGGCACAGAACGCCAGCCCCTTGGTCGAGCCGACATCGGCATTCCCTGACGATGAATTGCGGTGGTCGATGCGCACGCTGATCTCTCCCGGGCGCAGCATCGTTACGCAGCACAAATGGAAAGGTCGTTACAACTCGCAGTTAGCAATCGGTTACACGATACCTGGAGCCACCGCGCAACACATCGCACCACACCTCCGTAAAGCTACGGAGCCGCCGCTGCACTCCTCCAAGATGGTGAATTCCGCATTAACGGATAAACCGCGAAACCAGCGCTGCTGTGCCGGAAAGCGACGATCTCGCCGCCGATGCACGCGACGGGGCACAATCTCACGTCACGATAGAAACAAATCGTCACCGGGAAGGTGTAGATTTAGCCGATGCCGAACCCCGGCGACTTAACGGTTTTTCCAATCCCGGGCGGGCATATTGGTCCGGACATTTAGATTTCGAGAACGAGCCAGGCTGGAACTGTGACACCTTTCGGACGTGTGATCTCTGTGCGCGGCTCACAGGCCCGGGTGGGGCTGCTGGCGGGCGGCCAGATGCAACTTTCAGAAATGCGCGCGACCGTCGGCCGGTTCGTCAGCATCCGCTGCGCGAGCTCGGTCATCGTTGCCATGATCACCGAAGTGTCGTGCGAGCACCTGCCGCCGTCCGACGAGTACATGGCGACCGCCTCGGTCGACCTGCTCGGCGAAATCCTCGGCGGCGACCGCCCGAAATTCCAGCGCGGCGTTACCCACTATCCGACTATCGGCGACAGCACCGATCTGATCACCAACCAGGAGCTGCGCACGGTCTATGCGCCGAGCGGCTCGGACCAGATTAATGTCGGCACGCTGCAGCAGGATCGCTCGGTCATCGCCTATGTCGATGTCGAGGAAATGCTTTCCAAGCACTTCGCGGTGCTCGGCTCGACCGGCGTCGGCAAATCCACCGGCGTGTCGCTGCTGCTCAACGAGATCCTGAAGTCGCGGCCGAACCTGCGCATCTTCCTGCTCGACGTCCACAATGAATACGGCCGCTGCTTCGGCGAGCGCGCGCAGGTGCTCAACCCGCGAAACCTGAAGCTGCCGTTCTGGCTGTTCAATTTCGAAGAGATCGTCGACGTGCTGTTCGGCGGCCGGCCCGGCGTGCCCGAAGAGCTCGACATCCTCGCCGAAGTGATCCCGATGGCGAAGGGCATCTATACCCAGTACCAGAACTCCGACCGGGTTGGTCTGGGACTGAAGCGCATCGACCCCAAGCAGGTCGGCTATACCGTCGACACGCCGGTGCCCTATCGCCTGGTCGACCTGATCTCGCTGATCGACGAGCGCATGGGCAAGCTCGAGAACCGCTCCTCGCGCATCATCTATCACAAGCTGATCTCGCGCATCGACGCGGTGCGCAACGATCCGCGCTACGCCTTCATGTTCGACAATGCCAATGTCGGCGGCGATACCATGGCCGAGGTGATCAGCCATCTGTTCCGCCTGCCCGCCAACGGCAAGCCGATGACCATCATGCAGCTCGCGGGCTTCCCGGCCGAAGTCGTCGATTCCGTGGTGTCGGTCTTGTGCCGCATGGCGTTCGATTTCGGGCTGTGGAGCGACGGCGTCTCGCCGATGCTGTTCGTCTGCGAGGAAGCGCACCGCTACGCCTCCGCCGACCGCAATATCGGCTTCGGGCCGACCCGCAAGGCGGTGTCGCGCATCGCCAAGGAAGGCCGCAAATACGGCGTCTATCTCGGCCTGATCACCCAGCGTCCGGCCGAACTTGACGCGACCATCATCTCCCAGTGCAACACGCTGTTCACGATGCGGCTTGCCAACGACCGCGACCAGGCGTTGCTGCGCTCCGCGGTGTCGGATGCCGCCGCCAATCTGCTGTCGTTCGTGCCCTCGCTCGGCACCCGCGAAGTGCTGGCGTTCGGCGAAGGCGTGGCGCTGCCGACCCGGCTGCGCTTCAAGGAGGTGCCGCCGCACCAGCTGCCGCGCGGCGAGGCCACCATCGCGACGGTGCCGTCGGTCACCGCCGGCCACGACATGCATTTCGTCAGCGCCGTGCTGGAGCGCTGGCGCGGCGCCACCTCGCATCGGGATTCGCCGAGCGGCGATGCCAATTTCAATGCGCCACCGCCGGCGCGCACCATGCGCCCGCCGAGGCGCCGATGCTGCAGCCGTCGCTCGGTCTCGATCCGGATCGCTTCTCGCTGTTGAAGAAGCCGCTGCGCTAGCCGCATTTCGCCAAGATTCTGCCAAGGCGCCGATGCGCCTTGCGCCCGACCCGTCATCCTCTATGGTTTGCCGTGACGCCGCATCCATGCGGCATGCCGGAACCATCTCATGACGCAGCCGACCGCCAAACGCTTCGCAACGCCCGCTCTCGACAAGCTCCCGGAGGATATCCGCACCCGCATCCTGGCGGTGCAGGAAAAGTCCGGCTTCGTGCCGAACGTCTTCCTCACTCTGGCCTATCGTCCCGACGAGTTTCGCGCCTTCTTTGCCTATCACGACGCGCTGATGGAAAAGGACTCCGGCCTCTCCAAGGCCGAGCGCGAGATGATCGTGGTGGCGACCAGCGCCGCCAACCAGTGCCAATATTGCGTGATCGCCCATGGCGCCATCCTGCGCATCCGCGCCAAGAATCCGCAGATAGCGGACCAGATCGCGATCAACTACCGCAAGGCCGACATCACGCCGCGGCAGCGCGCGATGCTCGATTTCGCCATGAAGGTGAGCCGCGCGGCCGAGGAAGTCTCGGAGGCGGACTTCGCCGCGCTCGCCGCCCACGGCTTCAGCGATGACGATGTCTGGGATATCGCCGCAGTCGCGGCCTTCTTCGCGCTCTCCAACCGGCTTGCGAACGTCACCGGGATGCGGCCGAACGACGAGTTCTACATGCTCGGCCGGCAGCCGAAGTAGAAGTAGAGGACGCCTTGGCAGACTGGAGCGAGATCATCCTGCGTCTCGGCGCCGCCACGCTGGCGGGTGGCGCGATCGGGCTTGACCGCGACCTGCGCGGCAAGCCGATCGGCCTGAAGACGCTTGGCCTCGTCAGCCTCTCGACCGCCACGGTCGTGCTGCTGGCATTGCAGGCGGTTGATCCCGGCAAATTCACCGATGCAGTCAGCCGCGTGATCCAGGGCGTGCTGACCGGGATCGGCTTTCTTGGCGCCGGCGTGATCGTCCGGCGGGGCGACCAATATCACGTCCACGGCCTGACCAGCGCCGCATGCGCGTTCTTTGCCGCGTGTATCGGGATCGTCTGCGGCGCCGGACACTGGCCGATCGTCCTCACCGCGCTTGCGCTGGCATTCCTGCTGCTGACCTTCGGCAAGCGGACCGAGCGGTGGCTGCACCACGCGCTCGGCGGCAGGGAAGATCAGCACGGACCGGAGGCCTCCCCCGGTCAGTCGTCGGATGCCGGCCCGCACCAGCCGGGCAAATAGACCGCGTCCTTGCCGCGGCCCAGGGCCAGTCCCTTTTCCAGCGCCTTGGCGAAATTGTTCTCCACCGTCTTGCGCGGGATGTGGCGGCGCAGGAAATCGGCCCACAGGAATTCGCTGAACGGCGTCGTGTCCTTGGCGAAACCGCCGGCGCGGCGCATTTCACCGGCGAGGCTGCGGAACGGATCGTCCTTGAGTTGATTGATCGATTTCGGAATGTCCCTGAAGTGGCAGCGCTCGCCCTTGGAATTGTAGGGATAGACCCAGCGCTTGTTGTCCATCACGCCCCAGAACACGTCACGCTCGACCATCGTGAGATCGCCGATCACCGTGACCAGGATGTCCTTGACGCCTTCCTCGTGCAGCGCCCGCGCCATGTGATGGTGGTCAACCACGTAGTAGCGATCGTCGGGGCCGTGGACCACCGGGATCATGTGCTTGCCCAGAAGCTCGGCGCGCTTCTTGTCCGAGCTGTGCTCGCGCCAGCGCTTCCGCTTTTCCTTCACCTCGTGCATACCGACCGTCATCTGGGTCGGTCGCAGCGACAGGATCGGGACCGGTTTGACGTAAGGCTCGCGCGTATGGGCCATGATTTGTACTCCCGTTTGACCGGCACTCCGGAATGGGTTCCATTATGACATGATGTCTCAGGCAGACGAAAGAGCCGGTTCGGCGGAATGGCTTTGAGAGCAAGCGAACGCGTGAAGGCACGCACGGTCCGGCTCGGCAACCGCGAGGTCGTGACCGAGGGGTTGGAGCTCAGCTTCTGGGCGGACATCAGCCATCGCTGCATGACGGCGTCCTGGCCCGCCTTCATCGGCGGTGCAGCGCTGGTGTTCGTCACCTTCAACGGCGTCTTTGCGCTGCTCTACTGGCTCGGCGATCACCCGATCGCCAACGTGCCTGACGGCCAATACATCGACTTCCTCTATTTCAGCATCGAAACACTCTCGACCGCCGGCTACGGCGACATGCACCCGCAGACCCATTACGGGCACTTCATCGCCGCCATCGAGCTCTTCACCGGCATCTTCTCGATGTCGCTGATGACCGGGCTGATCTTCGCCCGCTTCTCGCGGCCGAGCGCGCGCCTGCTGTTCGCCGACAACCCCGTGATCTCGGACCATGAGGGCGAGCGGACGCTGATGATCCGCCTTGCCAACGAGCGGCACAACATCATCGCCAACGCCACCGCGCGGCTGTGGCTGTTCAAGAACGACCTCAGCAAGGAAGGCATGTCCTATCGCCGGTTCTTCGAGCTGCCGCTCGCGCGCAGCGAAAGCCCGGCATTGGCGCTGAGCTGGACCCTGTTTCATGTGGTCGACAAGGACAGCCCGCTGCACGGCCTCAACGCGGAAGACCTGGAAGCCATCAATGCTGGCCTCGGCCTCATCGTATCGGGCTATGACGACGTTGCAGCGCAAACCGTGCACGCG
This sequence comes from Bradyrhizobium tropiciagri, assembly GCF_001189845.1. Classification (GTDB taxonomy): domain Bacteria; phylum Pseudomonadota; class Alphaproteobacteria; order Rhizobiales; family Xanthobacteraceae; genus Bradyrhizobium; species Bradyrhizobium tropiciagri. The sequence continues at coordinate 59,884 of NZ_LFLZ01000001.1, read as the reverse complement.
CGAAAATCCTACGAGCATTCCGATATCCGTTTCGGACATCGCTATGCCGAAATCCTGCGCGCGACCGACGACGGCCGTCTCAGGATCGACTACAGTCGGTTCCACGAGACGATCGAAACATGAATACCACCTCTGCGGGTATCAAGATTTTAGGTGTGAAACGCGCCGGACATGCTAAACATGAGTGGCGACGCGACCGGACTGACAACAGTGAAGACGCAGCGGCCAATTTCCTCGGATGACGAGCACGTGGTGCTCAAATTCCGGCCGCGCACCTCGGCGCAGCCGCCCGGCAAGCGCGAGGCCCCGATCCGATCGACCCGCCCGGCTTCCGTCGCTCCCGTTTCCGTCGCCAACGACCTCTCCCGCTACGAGAAGCCGCGCGAGGAGCCGGATGACTTCCGCCAGCGTATGCTCGCCAACATCGCCGCCTTTGCCTTCACCGTGGCGCTCACGGCGATCGGCATCTGGCTCGCCATGAGCATCGCCGATTTGCGCAAGACCCAGGATTGCGTGCTGATGGGCCGCCGGGATTGCGCGAAGATTACGGTGATGCCGCGCACCTAGGCTGGCCGGAACCGTGCCCAAAAACCGTCCTCGCGAGGCCGGCCAAGCTCCATTGAACTAACGGCCCTGCTCCGATATACGGGCACACGACTCCCGGCAGCAGCAATAGGGCATTCCGGGGCAGTGCGCCCGCCTCCTCCGAGCCGACCCGGAATTACCTTCAATATATCAAAGGCTTAATGATGTCCTCCACATTCGAGCAGATCGCCAACATTATCGCGGAGACCTGCGACATCCCGCGCGATACGATCAAGCCGGAGAGCCACGCGATCGACGATCTGGGGATCGACAGCCTCGACTTCCTGGACATCGCCTTTGCCATCGACAAGGCCTTCGGGATCAAGATGCCGCTCGAGAAGTGGACCCAGGAGGTCAACGACGGCAAGGCCACGACGGAGCAGTACTTCGTGTTGCAGAATCTCGCCGACCGCATCGACGAGCTGGTCGCGGCCAAGAATGCGGGCGCGGGCTCGGCCTCGTAATCGCCCGCCATGCAGCTTGAAACTTTTCAGCTGATCGATCGGATCGTCGACCTCAACCTCGACGCAAGGACCATTGTCGTCGAGGCGGATGTCCCGCCGGACAGCCATTCGGTGTTCGCCGGGCATTTCCCGGGCTACCCGATCATGCCCGGCGTGCTGCTCACCGAAGCGATGGCGCAGAGCTCGGGCTGGCTGATCCTTGGTCTGACCAAGTTCGAGCGCATGCCCTTCCTCGCCATGGTCAAGGAAGCCAAGATGCGTGGCTTCGTCAGCCCCGGCTCGACACTGACGATCGAAGCCAAGATCGAACACGAAGGTTCAGGCTTCACCGTGACCTCGGCGAAGGTCCGCGTCGGCAAGGAGCTCAAATGCAATGCCGAGCTGACCTTCCGTCATATCCCCTTCCCAAGCCCGGACTTGCGCGTGCACATGGATGCGATAGCCACCAAGATCGGGTTTCCGCAGCAGGCAATGAGTAATGGCTGAGAAGGAAGTCTGGATCACCGGCGTCGGTCTGCTCTCCTCGCTTGGCGAGGGGCTGGATGCGCATTGGCAGGCGCTCGGTGAAAAGCGCGTCAATGCCGACGACAAGCGCCTCGCGCCATACGTGATCCATCCGATCGCCCCCGTCAGCTTCGACGCCCAGATCCCGAAGAAGGGCGATCAGCGTCAGATGGAGATGTGGCAGCGCATCGGCACCTATGCCGCCGGGCTGGCGCTTGATTCCGCGGGCGTCAAAGGCAATCAGGAAATCCTGTCGCGGATGGACATGATCATCGCAGCCGGTGGCGGCGAGCGTGACCTCAATGTCGACCTCGCGATCATGAACGCCGATGCGCAGGGCAAGCTGCCGCCTGCCCTGCTCAACGAGAAACTGATGAACGAGCTGCGCCCGACGCTGTTCCTGGCGCAGCTCTCCAACCTGCTCGCCGGCAACATCGCGATCGTTCACGGCGTGTGCGGGACGTCGCGCACCTTCATGGGCGAAGAAGCCTCGAGCATCGACGCCGCGCGGATCGCGGTCGCACGCATCGGCGCCGGACAGAGCGACATCGCGCTGGTCGGCGCGGCCCATAACGGCGATCGCGGCGACCTCTTGATGCTTTATTCGTTCGGCGACTTCGCCCTCAAGGATCAATACGCGCCGGTCTGGGCCCGCAGGAACCACCCGGGCTTTGCCATCGGCTCCGCCGGCGCCTTCCTGGTGATGGAATCGCGCGAGCACGCCGAGGCGCGCGGCGCCAAGCCGTACGCCAGGCTGACCAAGGTGGTCGCCGATCTTGCCAAGCGCAAGCAACCCGGCGCTGTGACGAAGTCGCTGCAGACGATGTGGCCGCAGCTCGGGGTCAGCAACGACAACGCCGTTCTGATCACGGGCGCGACCGGCGCCGAGCCTGCGACCGCCGAAGAGCGCGAATTCCTCGGGCAGCATCCCGGCCTTGCCGTGCGCGCCACGGGGACAACCTTTGGGCACACCATGGAGGCCCAGTTCCCGCTCGGGCTCGCGCTGGCCGCGCTGTCGATTTCCCGCGGCGCGCTCTATCCTGCCAACGACCCGACCGGGCTGGAGGTTGAAAAGACCGAAGTGCCAACCCAGATTGTCGTGTTGGGGGTCGGCCACTGGCAGGGCGAAGGCATGGCACTGGTCGAGGCCGTCAAGTAAATCGGCGCAAGCACCGACGGGGACACCATGACAGCACCACGCGATAAATTCGGCCGACCGATCGTCGTCGTGACCGGCATGGGAATCGTGACGTCGCTCGGCGGCGGCAAGACCGACAATTGGAAGCGCCTCACCGCGGGCGAGTCCGGCATCAAGACCGTGACGCGCTTCCCGCTCGATAGTCTGAAGACGACGATGGCCGGCGCCGTCGATTTCGTCACCGTCGATCCGTTCTCCTCGACCAGCCTGTCGCAACGTCTGGCGGAGATCGCGACCGAAGAGGCGCTGGAGCAATCCGGCATCGGCAGCAAGGGCGACTTCCCCGGCCCGTTGTTTCTCGCGGTCGCGCCGATCGAGACCGAGTGGCCGCAGCGGCTCGAAGTCGCGCGCGAGGTTCCGACCAAGGACTTTGGCATCATCGATTATCTGGCGACCTGCAGCGGCGGCAAGTTTGCGCACTTCCACCGGCGCTTCACCTTCGGTTCGGTCGCGCTCAATCTCGCCGAGACCTTCGGCACCAAGGGGTCGCCGATCTCGCTCTCGACGGCTTGCGCGTCCGGCGCGACCGCGATCCAGCTCGGCGTCGAGGCGATCCGGCGCGGCGAAACCGACGCAACGCTGTGCGTTGCGACCGACGGCTCGGTCAATCCCGAAGCATGGTGCGCTTCTCGCTGCTGTCGGCTCTCTCGACCCAGAACGATCCGCCCCAGGGCGCCTCAAAGCCGTTCTCGAAGAACCGCGACGGCTTCGTGATGGCCGAAGGCGCCGGCGCGCTGGTGCTGGAGAGCTACGAGGCCGCGATGGCGCGCGGCGCGCGTATCTTGGGCGTCGTCGCCGGCTGCGGCGAGCTCACCGACTCCTTCCATCGCACCCGCTCGGCCCCCGACGGCAAGCCGGCGATCGGCTGCGTGCGCAAGACGCTCGCGGATGCCGGGATGGAGCCCGAGCAGATCGACCACATCAACGCGCACGGCACCTCGACGCCGGAAAACGACAAGATGGAATATCTTGCCACCTCGGCGGTGTTCGGCGAACACACCAAAAACATCCCGGTGTCGTCGAACAAATCGATGGTCGGCCACACCATCTCGGCCGCCGGCGCGGTCGAGGCGATCTTCTCGCTGCTCACGCTCGAGCATCAGCGGATCCCGCCGACGATCAATTACGAGGTGCCGGATCCCGCGATCCCGTTCGACGTGGTCGGCAACAAGGCGCGCGACGCCAAGGTGACCGCCGTGATGTCGAACTCGTTCGGGTTCGGCGGGCAGAACGCCTCGCTGATCCTGACGCGCGAGCCGGCTTAACGCCCTCGCCTCGATGAAACGCCTGCTCCTTCGCACCCGGGCGCAGCTGCGTGACGCTGCCAAGCCCGTGGCCAACGTCGCCATCGGCGCGCTGACGACCGGCCTCTTGCGCACCACGCGCTATTTCGATCCGGAGAAGACCGCACGATTCTTCGGCCACGCCGCGCATTTCATCGGCCGCCGGCTGCGTGAAGACCGCATCGGCCGCGAGAACCTCAAGGCGGCCTTTCCGGAAAAATCACCCGAGGAGATCGAAGAGATCCTGACCGGGGTCTGGCACAACCTCGGACGCATCGGCGCTGAATTCGCGCATATCGACCGCATCTGGGACCACGATCCCGAGAATCCCGACAGACCGGGCCGCGTCGAATTCTCGGCGCGCAGCAAGCAGCTGTTCGACCAGTTGCGCGACGACGGCAAGCCGGCGCTGTTCTTCGCTGCGCATCTCGGCAACTGGGAGCTGTCTCCAATCGCCGCCGCGGCGCATGGCCTCGACGCCACCATCCTGTTCCGGCGGCCGAACATCGAGGCCGCCGACCGCGCCATCGAGCGCATCCGCGCCGTCAATTTGGGCACGCTGGTGCCAGCCGGCCGCGACGCGCCGCTCAAGCTGGCGCAGGCGCTGAAGAACGGCCAGCACGTCGCGATGCTGGTCGACCAGTATTTGACCAACGGTGTTCCGGTCACCTTCTTCGGCCGCAAGACCACCGCGAACCCGCTGCTGGCGCGGCTGCGCCGGCAGATCGATTGTCCGATCCACGGCACCCGGATCATCCGTCTGCCCGACGGCCGCTTCCGCGGCGAGGTCACCGAGGAAGTGAAGCCGGTATTCGATGCATCCGGCCAGATCGATATCCAGGGCACGATGCAGGCGATCACAGACATCGTCGAGGGCTGGGTCCGCGAGTATCCGGATCAATGGCTCTGGCTGCACCGGCGCTGGCGGTAAGGCTTGTCGCAAATCCGATCGCGTCATTGCGAGCGAAGCGAAGCAATCCATTCGTCCGTTTGCGAAGCTGTGGATTGCTTCGTCGCTACGCTCCTCGCAATGACGGATAGACCTATTTCCCCGTCTTCACCCGCGTCCACAGCCGGTTGATGATCCGCTGCGTCGCCGGATCGCGCGCCGTGATCACGAACAGCTTCTTCTGCATCGCCTCGTCGGGATAGATGTTCTTGTCGTTGAAGATCTTCGGATCGATCAGCTTCTGGCTCGCCAGATTGCCGTTGGCGTAGGACAGGAAGTTCGAATTCTTCGCCGCGACCTCGGGACGGTAGAGGTAGTTGATCAGCTCATAGGCCTCCGCGACGTTCTTCGCATCGGCGGGGATCGCGAGATTGTCGAAGAACATCTGCGCGCCCTCCTTCGGGATCGTGTAGCCGATCTCGACGCCGCTCTTGGCCTCCGCCGCCCGGCTGCGCGCCTGCATGATGTCGCCGGACCATCCGACCACGAAGCAGATCTCGCCCGAGGCCAGCGCGCTGAGATATTCGGACGAATGGAATTTGCGCACGTAGGGCCGGATCTTGATGACGAGGTCGGCGGCCTTCTCGAGGTCAGCCTGCTTGGTCGAGTTCGGATCGAGACCGAGATAGCTCAGCGCCGCCGGCAGGATGTCGTCGGCGGAATCCAGCATGTGGATGCCGCAATCCTTGAACTTGGCGAGGTTCTCCGGCTTGAACACCATGTCCCAGCTGTCGATCTTCGCGTCGGGCCCGAGGATCTCCTCGGCCATCTTCACATTGTAGCCGATGCCGGTGGTGCCCCACATGTAGTTGGCGCCGTAATTGTTGCCGGGATCGTAGGTCGCGAGCTGCGCCGTTACCACTGGCCATGCATTGGCAAGGTTCGGCAGCTTCGACTTGTCGAGCTTGAGGAACACCTTCGCGGTGATCTGGCGCTGCAGGAAATAGCCGGTCGGCACCACGACGTCGTAGCCCGACTTGCCGGCTAGCAGCCGCGTCTCCAGCGTCTCGTTGGCGTCGAACGTGTCGTAGACGACCTTGATGCCGGTTTCCCTGGTGAAGTCCTCGAGGACATCGGGCGCCATGTAGTTCGACCAGTTGGAGAAGTTGACCGTGCGCTGCTCCGCGCTGGCGGACGCAGCGAACAACAGAACCGTGGCGATCGCACCGACGAGGCTGACGAGACGACGGCTCTGGTTCTGCATTCTGGCCTACCTCTTGCGACGATGGACGGCGTCGGACAACCGCTCAAGCGCGGTGTCGAGCGTCGCGTCCTTCTTGGCGAAACAGAACCGCACCACCGACGTCACCGCATCCTGCTCGTAGAACGCCGACACTGGAATAGCCGCGACCTTGTAATCCCTTACAATTCGCCAGCAGAACTCCGCATCGGTCTCGTTGAGCCCGAGCGGCGACAGATCGACGGTGAGGAAGTAGGTGCCCTGCGATTTCAGCACGGGAAAGCCGATGCTCTCAAGCCCTCTCGTCAGGCGGTCACGGCTTCGCGCCATGTCCTTGCGCATGTCGAAGAAATAATCGTCCGGCTTGCCGAGGCCGTAGGCGACGGCGGCCTGCAGATTGGGCGCGGTCGTGAAGGTCAGGAACTGGTGCACCTTCGCAGCCACGCGCAGCAGCGGCGGCGCGGCGCAGACGAAGCCGATCTTCCAGCCGGTCAGCGAGAAGATCTTGCCGGCGCTGCCGACCTTGATGGTGCGGTCGCGCATGCCGGGGATCGTGATCAGCGGGATATGCTCGCGTCCGTCGAACACGACGTGCTCCCAGACCTCGTCGCAGATCGCGACCACGTCGAACTCCTGGCAGAACCGCGCCAGCAGTTCGAGGTCCTCGCGCGGATAGACCACCGCCGCCGGATTGAGCGGATTGTTGAACAGCACCGCCTTGGTCTTGTGGTTGAAGACGCTGCGCAGCATCTCCTCGTTCAGCCGCCACTCCGGCGGCTCGAGCCGCAACAGGCGCGGGATGCCGCCGGCCTGGCGGATGATCGGCAGATAGGAATCATAGACCGGCTGGAAGCACACCACCTCGTCGCCCGGCTCGACCACGGAGAGGATCGAGGAGGTCAGCGCCTCGGTGCCCCCCGAGGTGACCATAACCTCGGTCATCGGATCGAGCTTGAGCCCGTGCCAATGGCCGTAATGCGATGCGATCGCCTGACGCAGTTCCGGAATGCCCATCATCGACGGATACTGGTTGTAGCCGTTGATGGACGCGTCCGCGGCGGCGCGGCGGATATCCTCCGGTCCGGGATCGTCGGGAAAGCCCTGGCCAAGATTGATGGCGTTGTTGTCGCGCGCAGCCTGCGACATCGCCTCGAAGATGGTGACGGGAAGGTCCGCGAAGACCTTGTTCATGGAGGTCATGTCAGGGATCAGCCGCCCATCTTGGTCGGCAGTCCCGCCGCCTTCCAGCCGATGATGCCGCCCGCCAGATGCTTGTCGTAGGGCAGGCCCGCGGCCTGGGCAGCCAGCGAGGCCGTCACCGAGCGCTTGCCGGAGCGGCAGGCGAACACCACCTGCTTTCCTTCCGGATCGGGAATCGCCGCCGGGTCGAAGGTCGACAACGGCACCACGACGCCATCGGGATAGGCCTCGACGGCAACCTCATTGGGCTCGCGGACGTCGACCAGGAGATAGCGGCCTTCCGCTATGCCCTTCGACACCTCGTCCGGAAACAAATCTTCCACCTTGTGGTCCGCCACGGAAATATCCTCCCGACTATTCGATTGGCGAGCGTCACGCGGCCCGCCGGTCCGGGCCGCAAAGTCGCCTCTCGCGCCGAGAAAATCAAGCGCCCGAAACGGGTTAGATGCCGCGCCGAAAGCGCGGGATCGAGGCTCCTAGATCGTGACCTGCGTGCCGACCTCGACCACTCGCCCGGTCGGGATCTGGAAATAGTCGGTGGCATCGTTCGACGAACGGCTCAGCGCGATGAACAGATGGTCCTGCCAGCTCGGCATGCCCGAATGCGCGGCCGGCTTCAGCGCGCGGCGGGACAGGAAGAACGAGGTCGACATGATGTCGAACTGCCAGCCGAGCTTGCGGGCGATCGCCAGCGTCTTCGGCACATTCGGCTGTTCCATGAAGCCGAACTTCAGCGTCACCTTGGAGAAGGTCTCGGTCAGCTGCTCCATCCGCACCCGCTCGGACGGGTCGATGCGCGGCGTCGGTGCGGTCTCGATGGTGAGGATGACGTTCTTCTCGTGCAGCACCTTGTAGTGCTTGAGGCTGTGCATCAGCGCGGTCGGTGCGCTGACGGGATCGCTGGTCAGGAACACCGCGGTGCCGGAGACGCGCTGCGGCGGCCGCTTCTCGAGCATCGCGACGAGATCGGCGAGCGGGAATTCCAGCTTGCGCGACTTCTCGAACAGCAGCCGGCTGCCGCGCCGCCAGGTGTACATCACGACGATCATGGCTCCGCCGAGCGCCAGCGGCACCCAGCCGCCCTCGAACACCTTGAGCAGATTGGCAGCCAGGAACGTGACGTCGAGGAACAGGAACGGCGCAACCAGCGCCGCAGCGGCGACCGGCGACCAGCGCCAGACGCGCCAGATCACCACAAAGCCCATCATCGCCGTCACCACCATGGTGCCGGTCACCGAGATGCCGTAGGCCGACGCGAGCGCGCTCGACGAGCGGAACATCAGCACCAGCACGATGACCGCGATGAACAGCAAGCGGTTGATGCGCGGCATGTAGATCTGGCCGGAATGGGCTTCGGAGGTGTGACGGATCTCGAACCGCGGCATCAGGCCGAGCTGGATGGCCTGTCGGGTCAGCGAATAGGCGCCGGTGATGACGGCCTGGCTTGCGATCACGGTCGCCAGGGTCGCGAGCGCGACCATCGGGATCAGCGCCCAGTCTGGGAACATCAGAAAGAACGGGTTCTCGATGCCCTGGGGATTACCGATCAAGAGCGCGCCCTGCCCGAGATAGTTCAGAGCCAGCGACGGCAGCACGATGAACAGCCACGCGGTCTGGATCGGACGTTTACCGAAATGGCCGAGGTCGGCATAGAGCGCCTCCGCGCCGGTCACGGCGAGGAACACTGCACCGAGGGTGATGAAGCCGATCACGCCATGATGCAGCATGAACGACACCGCAAGGATCGGATTGAGCGCGTAAAGCACCTCGGGATGCCGCACGATCTGCGGCAGCGCCGCGATCGCGATCACGGCGAACCACACGCACATCACCGGGCCGAAGAAGGCCGCGACGCGCGCGGTGCCGCGCGACTGCACCGCGAACAGGACGACCAGGATCACCACCGTAAGCGGGACGACGTAGGGATCGAATGTCGAGGTGACGAGCTTGATGCCCTCGATTGCCGACAGCACCGAGAGCGCCGGCGTGATCACGGCATCGCCGTAGAACAGCGCGCCGCTGATGATGCCGAGCAGCACGATCGCGCCGGCGCCCTTGGTGGCCACGCGCTGCGCCAGCGCCATCAGCGCCAGCGTGCCACCCTCGCCATTGTTGTCGGCGCGCAAGAGGATCACGACGTATTTCAGCGTGACGACCACGATCAGCGCCCACAGGATCAGCGACACTACGCCGAGCACCGCGTGCGCCGTCACCCCGCCCTCGCCGCCGGCCGCCGCCACGACGGCTTCGCGGAGCGCGTACAGCGGGCTGGTGCCGATGTCGCCATAGACGACACCGATGCTGCCGAGCATCAGCGCCTTGAAGGTGGCGGTTGAATGCGCCTCGCCATGGCCATTTGCCGCGGGCGTTTCCGCCGCGGTGATCGCACTCTCGGATGACATGGGAAGCTGCGCCTCTGTCTTCTGCCGCACTGCACAATGCCGGGTTGCAGGCCTATACTCCCGGCAGGAATGCATAGGTTAGCACGGATTCAGGCCTCCACTATGCGTAACACGCATAGATCACGGCTTTTCAACGCCGGAATTCGCTGTTGCCTCAAATAGTTACCTGGGTACCCACTTCAACCACCCGGCCGGTCGGGATCTGGAAATAGTCGGTGGCATCATTGGCGGACCGACTCATCGCGATGAACAAATGGTCCTGCCACTGCGGCATCCCGGACTGGGCCGACGGCTTCAGCGAACGGCGCGACACGAAGAACGAGGTCGACATGATGTCGAACTGCCAGCCGAGCTTGCGCGCGACCGCCAGCGCCTTCGGCACGTTCGGCGATTCCATGTAGCCGAAGCGCAGCCGCACCGCGGTGAACTTGTCGCTGACCTTCTCCATGTTGACGCGCTCCGACAGGTCGACGCGCGGCGTCGGCGCGGTCTCGATGGTCAGGATCACGTTGTGCTCGTGCAACACCTTGTTGTGCTTGAGATTGTGCAGCAGCGCGGTCGGCACGAAGCTGGGGTCGCTGGTCAGGAACACCGCGGTGCCCTTGACGATGTGCGGCGGCCGCTTCTCCAGACTGTGGATCAGGTTGCGCAGCGGCACCTCGATGCGGCGGGTCTTGGCGATCAGGATCGCGGCCCCGCGCCGCCAGGTCCAGATCATCGTCGCCATCACGACGCCGAACAGCAGCGGCACCCAGGCGCCTTCGAACAGCTTCAGAAGATTGGCGCTGAAGAAGGTCATGTCGACGATCACGAACGGCAGGATCAACGCAGCGGCCGACGCCACGCGCCAGTTCCACAACTTCCAGATCACGATGAAGCCCATGATGCCGTCGGCGACCATGGTGGTGGAGACGGCGATGCCGTAGGCCGAGGCGAGCCCGCTCGAGGTGCGGAACAGCAGCACCAGCAGCAGCACGCCGATCAGCAGCAACCGGTTGACCCGTGGCAGATAGATCTGCCCGGCATGGGTCTCCGAGGTGTAGCGAACCTCGAAGCGCGGCAGGAGCCCGAGCTGTACCGCCTGGCTGATCAGCGAATAGGCGCCGGTGATGACCGCCTGGCTCGCGATCACGGTCGCGGCGGTGGCGAGCCCGATCAGCGGCAGCAGCAGCACCTCCGGCACCATGCGGTAGAACGAGTTCTCGATCGCGGCGGGATCGGACAGCACCAGCGCGCCCTGCCCGAAATAATTCAGCAGCAGCGACGGCAACACGAAGAACAGCCAGCCGGACTGGATCGGCTTGCGACCGAAATGCCCGAGATCGGCGTACAGCGCCTCGCCGCCGGTCACTGCGAGGAACACCGCGCCCAAGGTCACGAGGCCGACGGTGCCGTGGGTCAGCAGGAACTGGATCGCGTAATAGGGATTGATCGCCGCCAGCACCGACGGATCGTCCATGATGTGGACCAGCCCCATCACCGCGAGCGAGGCGAACCACACCACCATGACCGGCCCGAACGCGGAGGCGACGCGCGCGGTGCCGTTGCGCTGCACCGCGAACAGCGCGACCAGGATCAGGATCGTTAGCGGCACCACATAGTGCTCGAGATGCGGCGTCGCGAGCTTGAGGCCCTCGACCGCCGACAGCACCGAGATCGCCGGCGTGATCATGGAATCGCCGATGAACATCGAGGCGCCGACCACACCGAGCGCAAGCAGCGGCCAGCTGCGCCGTCCGATCGCGCGCTGGCCGAGCGCCATCAGCGAGAGCGTGCCGCCCTCGCCATTGTTGTCGGCACGCAGCAGCAGCAGCACGTATTTCGCGGTGACGACGGTGAACAGCGCCCACAGGATCAGGCTGAGCACCCCTAACACCATGATGCGCGTGACCGGCTGGCCGTGCGCGGCGCCGCCGACCGCCTCGCGGAATGCGTAGAGCGGCGAGGTTCCGATATCGCCGAACACCACCCCGATGCTGCCCAGCGTCAGGGCCAAGAAGCCGGAGGTGGCGTGGCCTGCTCCTTGGCCTGCGCCTTGACCCGCGCCTTGGGCTTCCTGGGCTTCGGTGGATGAGACGCTGACGGCCATGGCGAGGTTGGAACGCTCGATCGGTTGATTTTGATCCGCGCGGCTATCGACGCTTCCGCTCCGCCTGTCAACCAACCAACACGGCTAGCCCAACGGTAGCATGGTATTTTGCGGCTACGGCTTCAGATCCGGCGGCAATGGCGGATTTTCCCGCATCAACGTGATGGTCACGCGACGGTTCGCCGGCAGCGTCGGGTCGTCGGGAAACAGCGGCTGGCCGTCGGCCTTGCCGGAAACCGCGAAAATGTGCGACGGCGGCAGCCCTTCCCGCTCCAGGATCTGCCGCACCGCGTTGGCACGGTCGGCGGACAGGTCGAATGCGTCGTAATCGCTGCGCGCCGGCACGAAGCCTGCGGCTGTATGCCCCACGATCGCGACCCGCAGCGGCGTCGCCTTCAGCGGCGCGGCGAGCTTCTGGATCAGCCGGCGGGTGCGCTCATACGGCTCCCTGGAACCGTCGGCGAACATCGAGCGGCCGTCCTGGTCGACGATCTCGAGGTTGAGCCCCTCCTTGGTCTCCTCGAACATGATGTTCTTGGAGATTTCGGTCAGCTCCGGCATGTCCTGCAGCGCCTGCCGCAGCGAAGCGGAGGCGAGCGCGAATTCGCGGTCGATCTTCAGCCGCGCGCCGTTGATCTGGCTGCGCTCCTTTTCGTCCGGCGTCGGATTGGCCGAGGAGTCCTCCGGCGAGATGTGCTCGACATTCTTCAGCTTCGGCCGGGTCGGCAGGCCGTCGGACTCGACGATCCCCGAATAGCGCACATTAGTCTGCACGCCGAAAGCGTCGCGCATCGAGCCGGCGACGATCTTCAGCTTGTTGTTGTCCATGGTCGAGAACGCGACGAGCATCACGAAGAAGCTCATCATCAGGCCCATCAGGTCGGCGAAGGTCACGAACCAGCCGTGACCTCCGGTATGAGCGTCGCCGCGCTTTTTCTTGGCCATTGTCGCGTTTTTCCGGCTGCGTTTCCCGAAAGCGCCGGCCGATCAGGCCGGAACCGGCTCGCCTTCCTCGTGGCGATGCTTCTCCGGCAGGTAGGCCAGCAACATCTCGCGCACCAGCGCCGGGCTCTTGGAGTCGCGGATCATCAGGATGCCGTCGATGATCAGCGTGCGGTTGGTCTCCTCATCGAGCAGCTTGCCGTGCAGCTTGTCGGCGATCGGAAGGCAAAACAGGTTGGCGACCAGCGCGCCATACAGCGTCGCGAGCAGCGCGGTCGCCATGAACGGACCGAGCTTGGATGGATCGGTCATGTTGGCGAACATCTGCACCATGCCGATCAGCGTGCCGATCATGCCGAAGGCCGGCGCGCAGTCGCCGATCGCACGATAGATCTTGCTGCCCTCGTCGAGGTGCATCAGGAAATTGTCGCGGTCGCGCTCCATGTTGTCGCGGATGAATTCGAGGTCGTAGCCGTCGGCGACGTAGCGGATGCCCTTGGCGAGGAACGGCTCGTCGGTCTCAACCTTCTCCAGGCCAACCGGGCCCTGCTTGCGGGCGATCTCGGCGATGCGGGCGAGCTCCTCGACGAGGTCGCGCGCCGACAGCCGGCTCATCGTGAAGGCAAACTTGGCGCCGAGCGGCAGGCCATGCAGCATCACGCCGAGCGGAAAGCGGATCATCGTCGCTGCAATCGAACCGCCGAAGATGATGATCATGGCATGTTCGGAAATGAACATGTGCAGGTCGCCGCCCATGAACATCATCACCGCGATGACGATGATGCCGGCCAACAGCCCGGCGCCTGTCATGATATCCATGAAAAACTCCAACGCGAACGCAACCCGCCTGTCCTGGACGGCGCACAGCCCAAGGCGGGCCGCGTGGAAAAACCCTAACGTTAATGCCATTAAGGACGCGTTACCGAATTTAGTAGGGATAACAACGGGTAAACGGCTGCCTTTTTCGCGATGTCGTTGAAGATGCTGGCTTTCCGCATGCGACGCGGTGGCCGCATGCGCAAAAGACCTCCCCGTAGAACAACGGACATGAGATAGACTCGCTGGGAGCGTTTTCGAGCGAAGTGGGTACCGGTTCGCGTGAAGAAAACGCGTCAACACAACAATCTAGAGCCCCGTTCAGATTCAATCGGAACGGAAAAGGCTCCAGAGGAAACCAACCAGCGAGCAGAGCAGAATGAAGGCGGTCGTCGTCGAGCAATATGCACCCATCGATCAGATCGGGCTGAAGGAGATCGCCACCCCCGAACCAGCCGCCGGACAGATCCGCATCCGGGTCCACGCCGCGAGCATCGGCTTCGTCGATGGGCTGAAGGTCGAGGGCCGCTACCAGACCAAGGATGCCCTGCCCTTTACGCCCGGCGCGGAATTCGCCGGCGTCGTCGATGCGGTCGCGAGCGATGTCACCGGCATCACCCTGGGCATGCGGGTGATGGGCGCGGCGCGCTCGGGCGCGCTCGCCGAGCAGATCGTGGTGCCGCCTGAGGCCGTCGAGATCATGCCCGACGGGTTGTCGATGGAAGCCGCCGCGGCGTTCCGCACCAACTACCTCACTGCGCTGTACGCGCTCGGCGAGCGCGGCGTGCTCAAGGCCGGCGAACAGTTGCTTGTGCTCGGTGCCGCCGGAGGCACCGGTATCGCCGCGATCCAGGTCGGCAAACTGCTCGGCGCGCGCGTCATCGCCGCGGCCTCGAGCGAGGAGAAGCGCAGTTTCGCCGCAAGCTTCGGCGCCGATGCCGTCGTCGACTACACGAAGCCCGATTGGCGCGACGCGCTGAAGGATGCGACCGGCGGCCAGGGTCCCGATGTGATCTTCGATCCGGTCGGCGGCGAGGTCTCGCTGCAGGCGTTCCGCTCGATCGCCTGGAACGGCCGCCATGTCGTGGTCGGCTTTGCGGCCGGCAGCATCCCTGCGTTGCCGTTCAATCTGCCGCTGCTGAAGGGCGGCCTCCTGATCGGCGTCGATGCCGCCCAGATCGCGCGCCGCGAACCCGAGGCGCAGGCGCGCGTGATGACGCAATTGTCGACGTGGCTGAACGAGGGCCGCCTGACGCCCGTTGTCGGCAAGGTGTTCGCGTTTGACGATTTCCGTGCAGCATTCACGACCATGCAGACCCGCGCCGCGCTCGGCAAGATGGTGGTGCGGATCGGGTAGCGGGCGAGCCAAGGCACGCTCCGCTCGGCGTCCTTCGACCGAATGGCAAATCGAAAAGGCAGAGACATGCAGACGCTTCGAACACCGGACGAGCGCTTCGCCGAATTGCCCGGATTTAACTTCGCGCCGCGCTACATCGAGATCGGCCCGCTGCGAATGCACTATCTCGACGACGGGCCGAACAGCGCGCCGGTGGCGCTTTGCCTGCACGGCCAGCCGACCTGGACCTACCTCTATCGAAAGATGATCCCACCGCTTCTCGCCGCGGGATTCCGTGTCATCGCGCCGGATTTCTTCGGCTTCGGTCGTTCCGACAAGCCCGTCGACGAAGAGATCTATACCTTCGACTTCCATCGATCGGCGGTGATGTCGCTGATCGCGGCGCTCGACCTGCGCCGCGTCATGCTGGTGTGCCAGGATTGGGGCGGATTGATCGGACTGACGATACCCATGGACATGGCCGATCGCTTCGATCGATTGCTCGTGATGAACACGATGCTCGGCACCGGTGACGTGCCGCTCGGCGAAGGCTTTCTCGCGTGGCGCGAATTCTCCAACCGCAGCCCGGACATGGACATCGCGGCGCTGATGCAGCGAGCGGTCCCTGCTCTCACAGACAAGGAGGCCGCAGCCTACGCCGCGCCCTATCCGGACGCGCGATACAAGGCCGGCGTCCGGCGCTTTCCCAATCTGGTGCCGGATCGGCCGGACGCCGGAGGCGCTGCGCTTTCGCGGCAGGCGCGAGACTTCTGGTCGCAGCATTGGACCGGACAAAGCTTCATGGCGGTCGGCATGAAGGACCCGGTGCTCGGGCCGCCCGTAATGAGCCGGCTGCGGCAGCTGATCCGAAACTGTCCACCGCCGCTCGAACTGCCTGATGCCGGGCATTTCGTGCAGGAGGCCGGCGAGGCCATCGTCGCGGAGGCGATGAAGACGTTCGATCAGGCCCGCTGACGCGTGCATACATCCGCGTTCTCGCGACATGATTTGTCCGAGGCTTGCGCTGTGTTTCGCCCTCATCGGAACAGAGGGCGCAGGGAAAGCCGGGTGCCGATCGCACCCATGGGCCCCGTGCATAGGATAGAAAGCACGGGGTAGGACCACAGGTGTAACCGGAAACAACCCGGCTTTCCCTGCGCGATGGGCTACGGCTTACTTCGTGCTCTCCCCGGCGAGACTGGGCTTTGTTGTCACCGTCTCCGCAACGCGCACCGCGCACCGCGCACCGCGCACCGCGCACCGCGCAATTCGAGAGACACCTACCACTAGGGGGCGTCAGGACCACACGACTTCACCGTCCGCGTCATGCGCACTCGTCAGTTGCGCAAACACCGCATCTCTACCCGCGTTCGTGACGATCGCGAAGCGCCCCTCGATCGGGTGAGACGGGCAAACCATACACTGAGTTGCACTTCTGATAAATCGAAATATTTTTGCCGAGCCGGATTGACAGGTTTTGACTGAGTTGCCCGTCGTGTCGCATGGGCAACAGCGGTCCGGACAATCGAAGGATGGGTAAGCCGTCCCATTCTTGCCCAGTCCCTTCGGGCAATTCCGCGCATTGATGAATTGCAGTTCATTCGGCTCGAGTGCAGAACCCTCCGATTGGTTCCTAATTTGCAGGCTATTGCGGCCGGGAACGAGTTCAATATGCTGACGTTACCGCCTACGTCATCCGATTGCATCGAGGGGCGGCTCATTTGGGTGTTGTGCGCGAATGCATTCAAACGCAACTGGCGTCACAGACAGTCAACGGCTTCAACTGCTGATCGACGCGATCGTCGACTACGCGATTTATCTGGTCGATCCTGACGGCACGATCGCGAGCTGGAATTCCGGCGCGACCCGAATGAAGGGTTATACCGCCGACGAGATCATCGGGCGCCCTTTGTCGATCTTCTATACGCCCGAAGATCAGGCCGCCGGATTGCCGCTGAAGGCGTTGGCGATCGCCACCGAGCAAGGAAGGTTTAGCTCGGAAGGCTGGCGCGTGCGCAAGGATGGAAGCCGCTTTTGGGCGACCGTGGTGATCGAGGCTGTGCGGGATCACAAGGGGGCGCTGATCGGATTCGCCAAGGTCACACGCGACATCACCGAGCGTCAGGAAGCAGACCAGGCCCTCATAGAGAGCGAACGGCGCTATCGCCGACTGATCGAAGCGGTGGTTGACTATGCCATTTTCCAGCTCGACGCGAAGGGCTCCGTCGTCACCTGGAATCCGGGCGCTGAACGCATCAAGGGGTACACGCCGGAGGAAATCATCGGCCGGCACTTCTCGCAGTTCTACACGGAGGAGGATCGCGCAAATCGGAAGCCTCAACTCGCGCTCGAGCAAGCCGCGCAAAGCGGTCGGTTCGAAGCCGAGGGATGGCGTGTACGCAAAGACGGCTCGAAGTTCTGGGCGTCGGTCGTCATCGACCGGATCGCGGACGAAAGCGGTGCACTGATCGGGTTTGCCAAAATTACCCGCGATATCACCGAACGGCGCACCGCGCAGGAGACGTTGGCCAAGATCCAGGATCAATTGCTTGCCTCGCAAAAGCTCGAGGCTGTCGGACAGCTCAGCGGAGGCGTCGCGCACGATTTCAATAATCTGCTGATGATCGTGATCGGCAATTTGGAAACGATGGAGCGGCACGCCAGGCAGCTTGCCAGCAACGCCAACTTTCAGCGCGCCTTATCTCATGCGAAACGCGGCGCCCAGCGTGCAGCGAGCCTGACCAGCCGCCTGCTCGCCTTTTCGCGGCGCCAGGCTCTTGCCCCGAAACCGATCGAGCTGAACAACTTCCTCAACGGGCTGCAGGACTTTCTGCAACGGACCCTTGGCGAGCGCGTCGAGGTTCAGACGGTCGGCAGCGCCGGGCTCTGGCAGGTTGAAGCGGACCCAAATCATCTCGAATCTGCCATGCTCAACCTTGCGATCAATGCGCGCGATGCGATGCCGGACGGCGGCAAACTGACGATCGAGGCGGTCAACGTATCTGCGGACTATGAGTATTGCCTGCGAAATCCTGAACTCAATCCCGGGCAATATGTGGTGATCAGCGTAACGGACACAGGCCTCGGCATGAGCCGGGACACGCTGGACCACGCATTCGAGCCGTTCTTCACGACCAAGGAAACCGGACAGGGCACGGGTCTCGGCCTCAGTCAAGTATACGGCTTCGTGAAGCAGTCGGGTGGCCATATCAAGATCTACAGCGAGCTCGGTTACGGCACCAACATCAAGATGTACTTCCCCCGCCACCGTGGCCCTGCCGTGGAGCAGGAGGAGATCGACGAACCGGTCGCCGAGGCTGAATCGAGCAAGGTCGAGACGATCCTGGTCGTTGAAGATGACGAGGATCTTCGCACCTATGTCAGTGAGCTGCTGCGCGAGCTGAATTATCGTGTTCTGACGGCAGGGAGCGCGCAGGCCGCGCTGACCATCCTGCTGCAGGACCAGCCTCATATCGACCTCGTTCTGACCGACGTGGTGATGCCGGGCATGAACGGTCGCGAACTCGGGAAACGTGCTGCGGAGATGCGGCCGGGACTGAAGATTCTGTACATGACGGGCTATTCGCAGAACGCAGTCATCCACCATGGCAGGCTGGACCAGGGCGTCGATCTCCTGGAGAAGCCGGTCTCACAGGCCAAGCTTGCCTTGCGGGTCCGCGAGATACTCGATCGCCGGTAGTATTCGCAGGATGAGTGGAATGCAGCGATACCCATCCTGCCATTGTCTCCGCTTGAGGTCCGGCGGAAAATTATCACAGGTTATTGTCGCAGGCTTCCATGCCACCTTACCGTTGATGGAAAGCCGCATTCGGGGACCGGAAATGCAGGACATGCTGACGCATCTCGAAAAACTTCGCACCGACGCGGCGGAGTGCGCGTTGATCCGCGACCTGGCAACGGATGTCCGAAAGCGCGAGCTGTTCAGCAAGCTTGCCGAGCAGCTGAGTGCTCTCGCCGCGGAAATCGAAAGCACCGTTGCCGCGGCGCGCAGGGAGAGCGAATCCACCTAGTCGATGCTAAATTACCCGTTCAAAGGTATCGATGCTTGTCGTGACCGCTCGCCACCAGTTCAACGGCTTGAGCATCGCCGGTTCGCCCTCCCCGGCTGCAACCAGCGCCTTGTCAGATACGACGAACCACGCCGTTTCCATTTTTCCGTCGCGAAGCAGACCGGCATAGGAGACGACACGATCGCCTGCCGCCGAAGACCCGACCGACGAAAAGCCGATGCAATTGCCCTGGTGGACGCCGACGATCGGGACCGTCTGACCGTAAAAGCCGCTATCGGCAAGCGCGGTACGAAAGGTCCCCTCGATGCGGCCGCCCGCCTCGCTGGTGATGTCGACGATCGATCCATACTGGTTCTGCCATTTGCCGACCCACATCATCTCGGCCTCCCGTTACCGCACGCTCTCGGCCCCGAAAGAGCGGACAACACATGGAGGAAATCGATGTTCCGGTGGGATGCCAACATCTGGTGCAGCAATCGGCCGATTGGAACCACCGCGGCGTCGGCGTGTTGTCATTCACCCGCCGGTTGAACGGTAATATACTGCTAGCTCCGATATGCGTGGCGAAGCGCGCCTACCCGCCGGGGACATTAGCCGGCATCTGTTGCACTTCAGGATCTTTCATTTGGCACAAATTGCACACTCAGCATCGAGCACGATGTGGCGATCGCGCCGGCGGAGCACCGCCGCCAGAGACGCGCAATGAAGATGGACAAGGCCATCTGGTACGTCTCGTTCGCGCTGAGAGATCCCGACGCCGGACACCACCGCTTCGCGCGCCAGACCCGCACCTTCACGACCGAGCAGGATGCCAAGCGTTCGCACGCACCCTGCTCGTTCAGACGCAGGACGTCAGCGCCGGCACGATCAATCCGCACATGCCACGGCGCGTGATCGCACCGGCGGCGATCACGTCGTGGGCCGGCGAGAGCTGAGATTCCCTCTTATTCACGGCAACGCCCCGGCAGCCGCTCCGGCGTGACGCGGCCGCGGGCACTCTAGCCAATCCCGCGGCGGACAGACAGAATGCCTGTCCTGTTGGCCAAATGAGCAAGCCTGTGGCTGAGTCATCGCAAACTGCGCCCTTTGCACCGTTTGAATGGATACTCTCCGCCCGCTATCTGCGGGCGCGGCGCAGGGAAGGCTTCATTTCTGTTATCGCCGGGTTCTCGTTTTTGGGCATCATGCTCGGCGTCGCGACGCTGATCATTGTCATGGCCGTCATGAACGGCTTTCGCAAAGAATTGCTGGGCAAGATTCTAGGTCTCAACGGCCACATTCTTGTCCAGCCGGTGGAACGGCCGCTGACCGACTGGCAGGATGTTGCCGAGCGCATCAGCCAAGCCCAGGGCATCCGCCTTCTCGTACCCGTGGTTGACGGCACGGCACTGGCGTCATCGTCCAACGCCTCCGGCGTTCTCGTGCGCGGCATTCGCGCGGCCGACCTCACTCGCCTCCCCTCCGTGAGCAGCACCATCAAGGGATCAATCGAGCGTTTCGACGAGGGTCAGGGAATCGTGATCGGCCGCCGGCTCGCCGAACAACTCTCGGCGCATGTCGGCGACAGCATCACGCTCGTCGCACAGCGCGGCGCGAGCACGCCGATGGGCATCATGCCGCGGATCAAGAAGTACCCGATATCAGCCGTGTTCGAGATCGGGATGTCCGAATATGACGCCGGCCTGATCTTCATGCCGATCGCAGAGGCGCAGGCCTATTTCAACCGTGGCCAGAACGTCACCGGGATCGAAGTCTTCACCACCGATCCCGATCGCATCGACCAGTTTCGCAAGACGGTGATGGAGGCGGCCGGCCGCCCGGTCTTCCTGGTGGATTGGCGTCAGCGCAACACGACCTTCTTTGGTCTGCTTCAGGTCCAACGCAACGTGATGTTCGTGATCCTGACCATGATCGTGCTGGTGGCAGCGCTGAACATCGTGTCCGGGCTGATCATGCTCGTGAAGGACAAGGGCGGCGATATTGCGATCCTACGGACGATGGGCGCTTCTCGAGGCTCGATCATGCGGATCTTCCTGATCACGGGAGCCTCGATCGGCGTGGTGGGCACGCTGGTCGGCTTCGCGGTCGGCGTTTTCGTATGCCGGCATATCGAAGCGATCCGCCAATTCCTGTCGTGGCTGACAGGTATCCAGCTCTTCCCGCCTGAGCTCTATTTTCTCTCCGAACTGCCGGCCGAGATCGATATCGCGGAGACTGCGGCAGTCGTGCTCATGGCGCTGACGCTGTCGTTCCTTGCGACGCTTTATCCCTCGTGGCGCGCTGCGCGGCTCGATCCCGTCAAGGCATTCCGGTGACGCGGCTCTCCTAGAGGAAGCGTGACGGCGCGAACGGCTGAAGCGGGATCTCCGGTGTCTTGCCGCTGAGCAATTGCGCAACCAGCCGGCCGGTGCGGGCCGAGCCGACCAGCCCGACATGGCCGTGGCCGAACGCGTAGACCACGTCGCGCGAGGCGCGGCTGTGGCCGATGCAGGGGCGTCCGTCGGGCATGCTCGGGCGATGGCCGAACCAGGTCTTGATGCGCGATGGCGGGATATCCCTCGGCAGCTTCGGGAACATGCTGAAGAGATGCTCGCGCAGGATCTCGGCGCGCTGCCAGTTCGGCTCGGCGTCGAGCCCGGCGATCTCCACCGCGCCGGCAGCGCGCAGGCCCTTGTCGGTCCAGTTGACGACCATCTTGGCGTCCGAGGCCATCATCGAATTGCGCGGCCCGGATTCCGGGCTCTCGATCATGACGTGATAGCCGCGTTCGGTCTCCAGCGGCAACGGATCGCCGATGGATGCGGTCAATTGCTTCGAGCGCGCACCCGCGGCAACGACCGCGGCATCGCAGGCGATCTCGCCGCTCGCGGTGACCACGGCAACCAGCCTGTCGCCCGCAAGCCTGAGGCCTATGGCCTTGGCGGCGACACGCTCAGCGCCGTTCGCGATCGCATGCGCGGCGAGCGCCGCGACATAGGCGCCGGGATCGCGGCAGCGTCCGGCCTCCTCGACCACGACGCCGAACTTGTAGCGCGGATGCAGATCGGGCTCGCGCTGACGCATCTCGTCTTCGTCGAGCTCGAGCCATTCGATGCCGACGCGCTTGCGGATGCGCCAGCCGAGATCACGATCGAACGGCGCGCGCGAGGGAAACACGTGCATCACCCCGCGCCGCTCGATCAGCTCGGGGACGCCGGCTTCTTCGGCGAGCTGCCGGTGCAGCAGCGGCGCGTCCTTGAGCAGATCGCGCATCGCCCGCGCGGTGGCCTCGACCTGCGCTTCGGTCCAGCTCGACAGCAGATATTTGACCAGCCACGGCAAGGCCTTCGGCAGATAGGACCAGCGGATCGCGAGCGGCCCGAGCGGGTCCATCAGATAGCCCGGCACCTTCTTCCAGGTGCCAGGCTCGGCCGGCGGGATCACCGAATGCGACGACAGCCAGCCGGCATTGCCGTAGCTCGCCGCCTGCTGACCGCCGGGTTCGCCCGGATCGATCAGCGTGACGCGGTGGCCGCAACGCAGCGCCTCGATAGCGCTGATCACGCCGACCGCGCCGGCGCCGATGATCGCAACGTGACGGCCGGCCGACTCCGGCATCAGCGCGCGGCCTGCTCGGGGACGAAATCCTTGCCGACCGACAGCGCGCGCTGATCGACCAGGCAGTGCAGGATCGCCGGCTTGCCGGAGGCCAGCGCCCGCTCGAAGGCCGGCGCGAAATCCTCGGTGCGCTCGACCCGCTCGCCATGGCCGCCGAACGCCTTGGCGTACAGCGCGAAGTCCGGATTCTTGAGCTGGGTGCCGACGACGCGGCCTGGATAGTCGCGCTCCTGATGCATGCGGATGGTGCCGTATTGCGCGTTGTCGATGACGACGACGATCAGCGGCGCCTCGTACTGCACCGCGGTGGCGAACTCCTGCCCGTTCATGAGGAAGCAGCCGTCGCCGGCGAACGCGACGACGACGCGATCCGGATGCTGCCGCTTGGCCATCACGGCCGCCGGCACGCCATAGCCCATCGAGCCCGAGGTCGGCGCGAGCTGCGCTGCGAAGCTGTGGAAGCGATGGTGGCGATGAATCCAGCCGGCGTAGTTGCCGGCGCCGTTGCAGACGATCGCATCCTTCGGCAGGCGATCGCGCAGCCAGGTCACGACCTCGCCATATTGGAAATTGCCCGGCAGCTCGCGCGGCTTGTCGGTCCAGGCCAGATAATCCGCGTGCGCCTTCGCCGCCTCGCCCTTCCAGGCGGGCGCGGCTGCGGGCTTCATGGTCTCGACCGCAGCGGCGAAGGCTGCGGGCGTCGCCTGGATCGCCAGCGCCGGCTGGTAGACGCGGCCGAGCTCCTCGGAGCCGGGATGAACGTGGATCAGCTTCTGGCTCGGCGTCGGAATGTCGAGCAGCGTGTAGGACGACGAGGGCATTTCCGACATGCGGCCGCCGATCAGCAGAATGACGTCGCGCCGGTGATGCGGTCTTTCAGTTTCGGGCTCGGGCCGATGCCGAGATCGCCGGCATAATGCGAGTGATCGGCGTCGATCAGCGAGGCGCGGCGAAACGAGGTGGCGACCGGGAGATCAAAACGCTCGGCAAAGCGCGCAATGCCTTTCGCCGCCTGTTCGGTCCAGCCCGAGCCACCGAGCACCACGATCGGCGCCTTGGCGGATGCGAGCATCGCGCCGAGCCGTTCGAGATCCGCGGGCGCGGCCAGGTCGCGGCCGGCTCGACCTTCGGCGCGTCGGCGACGGCTGCGGTTTCAGTCAGCATGTTCTCCGGCAGCGAGATCACGACCGGACCAGGACGGCCCTGCAGCGCGACGCGGAACGCGCGCGCGACCAGCTCCGGAATGCGGTCGGGACGATCGATCTCGACCGCCCATTTCGCCATGGTGCCGAACACCGCCTTGTAGTCGAGTTCCTGGAACGCCTCGCGCTCGCGCATGCCGGTGTCGACCTGGCCGACGAACAGGATCATCGGGGTGGAATCCTGCATCGCGATGTGCACGCCATGGGCGGCGTTGGTCGAGCCCGGGCCGCGGGTGACGAAGCAGATGCCCGGACGTCCGGTGAGCTTGCCATAGGCTTCCGCCATCATCGCAGCCCCACCCTCGGCGCGGCAGATCACAACGTCGATCGAGCTGTCATGCAGCGCGTCGAGCGCAGCCAGATAGCTCTCGCCCGGCACGCAGGTGACGCGTTCCACGCCTTGCGCGACCAGCTGGTCGATCAGGATCTGGCCTCCGGTGCGAGCGTTGCTTTTGGTCATGAGGGCTCCCTGCGGCTACTGGCGCGCATTGGCGTCGCGCGGATCGTGGTCCCACGGGGTATGATAGACGGAAATATGGTGCAAGGCCGAAGCCGCGCCGCGAGCCCGCAGCGGCGTCAAGCCATGCGATAGGCAATGGGCAACGTCGTTTCGTCGTCGATTTCCGCAGAGCGGACGATCGCCTACCGGATCGTGGCGGTCCCGCCGGCGCGCAAGCCGGTCGCCATCGTCCTGCGATCGACCGACACATCGTGCGGCGGCCCGGATCAACCTGCGCGTGCTTCTTTCAACGGCTCTACCGGCGATGCGGCAGTGTGCGAGCGAGAACGCGATCCGCAAACTGCACCGTCAGAACCAAGGCGCGCGACGACAGCGCGAGACGATTGACGCGATGCGCTTTGCCGCACGCGCGACCACGGCGTGGCACAATCTGCATACACTTTCCGTCAAATGCACACTAACAAACATTAAGTGCGCGCGCGGTTGTTCCCGTAAGACTACGGTGCGACGCGAGGTCACTTCGCGACTTCTCCGCGAGATCGCGCCAATTTCGCAGCAAATCGGTGCGTTGCGCGCCGATTTCGGCGGCGTTCACTGCATGCACCACGCGTGACGCCTGGCGCGATCGCGCACAGCTCATTGCATGCACTTCTGGATGGAACTCGAATCGCCTACCGTTTCATGCAGTCAGAGATTGTAAATCGTGTATCGCACCTGCCCGCTACGCGGCGGCGGAATGTTTTCTGCTGCCGGTCAGGTGCAGCGTTTTCAGTTCACCAATTGATATCAATGCTGGAGGCAATGCATGTTGGGGATGAAGAGCGTCGCAAGCGTCGTCGGCTCGGACAGTTCATATCGGCTGTTCGACGACATGCCGATCAGTGTCATGCTCTGCGAGCTGGACAATTTCAGGATCACCTACATCAACGAGTCGACGCGGCAGAATCTGAAGAAGATCGAGCATGTGCTGCCGGTGAAGGTCGACGCGCTGATCGGTCAGTCGATCGATATCTTTCACAAGAACCCGCAGCATCAGCGCCGGCTGCTGTCCGATCCGAAGAACCTGCCGCACAAGGCGCGCATCACCATCGGCGGCGAGACGCTCGATCTCACCGTGACGGCGATGACCAATTCGCGCGGCCGCTACACCGGGCCGATGCTGACCTGGGAGCTTGCGACCGAGAAGGCGCGGCTTGAAACCCAGACCGAGCGGCTGTTGCAGATGCTCGACAACATGCCGATTAACATCATGATGTGCGATACCGATTTCAACATCACCTACATCAACCAGACCAGCCTCAAGACGCTCGACACGGTGAAGCATTTGCTTCCGGTGCGGCCGGACCAGATCCTCGGCAACTCGTTCGACATCTTCCACAAGAACCCGGCGCATCAGCGCCGCATCGTCGGCGATCCCAAGAACCTGCCGCATGCAGCCAAGATCAAGCTCGGCCCGGAAACGCTCGACCTCAGGGTCTCCGGGCTGACCGACAAGCGCGGCAATTACACCGGCGCGATGCTGAGTTGGTCGGTGGTCACCGGCAACGTCAAGCTGGCGGACGATTTCGAGACGAACGTGAAGGGTCTTGCCGGGATGCTGGCGTCGGCCTCGACGCAAATGCAGGGCACGGCGCGGTCGCTGACCACAACAGCCGAATTCGTCAATCAGCGCTCGGCGAGCGCGGCGTCCGCCTCCGAAGAGCTCTCCTCATCCGTCAACGAGATCAGCCGCCAGGTGGCCGAGGCGAGCCGCATCGCCCGCATGGCGGTAGAGGAAGCGGAGAAGTCCGACAAGCTGGTGGCAGGCCTCGTGACCATGGCGCAGAAGATCGGCGACGTCGTCGCGCTGATCAGCCAGATCGCCGGCCAGACCAATCTGCTTGCGCTCAACGCGACGATCGAGTCCGCGCGTGCCGGCGAAGCCGGACGCGGCTTTGCCGTGGTTGCATCCGAGGTGAAGGCGCTGGCCAACCAGACCGCCAAGGCCACTGAAGACATTTCCGCGCAGATCAACGAAATGCAGACGGCGACCGGCAACACCGCGACCGCGCTGAAGGCGATCTCGCAGGTCATCGTCCAGATCAGCGAGATCTCGACCGTGATCGCGAGCGCGGTCGAGGAGCAGGCCGCGGCCACCAAGGAGGTCATCGCGAACATCAACGGAACCACCAAGGCGATCGACGATGCCAGCAAGGCCGCCGAGAACGTGCTGGCGGCCTCCGGAGAGCTCGCCAGCAACGCCTCCGAGCTCGAAGTCCAGGTCGACAAGTTCCTCAAGAACGTACGCGCGATGTAGCGCCGCCGGGATCGCGCGCCCGCCTACAGCGAGCGCGCGATCAACACCTTCATGATCTCGTTGGTGCCGCCATAGATCTTCTGGATGCGGGAATCGATGAACATCCGCGAGATCGGATATTCCTGCATGTAGCCGTAGCCGCCATGCAGCTGCAGGCATTCGTCGGCGGTCTCGACCTGTTTCTGCGAGCACCACCATTTCGCCATCGAGGCCGTCACGGTGTCGAGGTCGCCGGCGACCAGCCGCTCGACGCACCAGTCGACGAACACGCGGGCGATCATCGCCTCGGTCTTGCGCTCGGCGAGCGTGAACGCGGTGTTCTGGAATTCGATCAGCGGCTTGCCGAACGCGGTGCGCTCCTTGGTGTATTCGGCGGTGATCTTGACCGCGCGCTCCATCGAGGCGACGGCGCCGATCGCAAGCGACAGCCGCTCCTGCGGCAATTGCTGCATCAGCTGCACGAAGCCGTTGCCCTCCTCATTGCCAAGCAGGTTCTCCGGCGGCACCGTGACATTGTCGAAGAACAGTTCCGAGGTGTCCGACGCATGCAGGCCGATCTTGTCGAGGTTGCGCCCGCGCCGGTAGCCTTCCGCGCCGGCCGTTTCGACCGCGATCAACGAAATGCCCTTGGCGCCCGGCGCGCCGGTGCGCGCGACGACGATCACGAGATCGGCGGCCTGGCCGTTGGTGATGAACGTCTTCTGGCCGTTGATGACGTAGGAATTGCCCTGCTTTTTGGCCGTGGTCTTGATGCTCTGCAAATCGGAGCCGGTGCCGGGCTCGGTCATCGCGATGGCGCCGACCATCTCGCCCGACGCCATCTTCGGCAGCCAGCGCTGCTTCTGCTCCTCCGAGCCGTAGTTGAGGATGTAATGCGCGACGATCGCACTGTGCACGGAGACGCCGGTGGTCAACTCCGGGACGGTGCTCTCGAGGTCATCGAGCACCGCCGCGTCATAGGCAAAGCTGGTCCCGAGCCCGCCATAGGCCTCGGGCACGCTCGGCAGCAACGCGCCCATCTCGCCGAGCGCGCGCCAGGCCGAGCGGTCGACCAGCTTCTGCGCGCGCCATGTCTCGGCGTGCGGCGCGAGGTCCTTGGCGAGGAATTTGCGGAACTGGTCACGAAAGGTGTCCAGCTCCTCGGTCATCCAGGACGATCGGTAGTGCATGTGGTCCTCTCAGTAAATCACTTCTACCGACGTACAACGACCCCATCGCCGTCATTGCGAGCGAAGCGACCCCATCGCCGTCATTGCGAGCGAAGCGAAGCAATCCATTGCACCGCATATGCGGACCGATGGATTGCTTCGTCGCTGTCGCTCCTCGCAATGACGGGACCAGGTACCACGTCAGCTACAAAGACGCAGGCAGACTAGATCAGAAGACCGCCGCCGGCGACGATCACCTGACCGCTGATGTAGTTCGATTCCGGAGCACAGAACAGATAGACCGCGTCCGCCGCCTCTTCCGGCGTGCCGCCGCGGCCGAGCGGGATCATGCGGCCCATCGCCTCCAGCATCTGCGGCTGCACGCCGACCTTGATGTCGCGGCCGGCGACGTCGATGGTCTTCTGCTGGGTTTCGATCGGCTGGGTCAGGCGGGTGTTGATCAGGCCGAACGCCACGCAATTGACGTTGACCTTGTAGCGGCCCCACTCCTTGCACATCGTGCGCGTCAGGCCGATCAGCGAGGCTTTCGCCGACGAATAGCTCGCCTGCCCGGCATTGCCGTAGAGGCCCGCGATCGAGGAGATGTTAACGACCTTGCGGAACACCTCGCGTCCCGCCTCGGACTCCTGCTTCGCCATCACCCGGATCGGCTCCGACGCCGCGCGCATGATGCGGAACGGCGCGACCAGATGCACGTCGAGCATCGCCTGGAACTGCTCGTCGGTCATCTTCTGGATCGTCGAGTCCCAGGTGTAGCCGGCATTGTTGACGATGATGTCGAGGCCGCCGAACTGCTCGATCGCGCTGCCTACGAAGCGATCGGCAAAGCCGGCTTCGGTCACGCTGCCATTGACCGCGATCGCTTCGCCGCCCGCAGCCTTGATCTCGGCGGCGACGGCATCGCCCGGCTCGGCATCGAGGTCATTGACCACGACGCGCGCGCCCTCGCTCGCAAGCTTCAGCGCGATCGCGCGCCCGATGCCGCGGCCGGAGCCAGAGATGAGCGCGACCTTTCCTTGCAATTTCGACATGATCTCTCCTACAGCGCGATAATGGCTTCGCCGGCGAGCTTGATCTCGCCGTTCTGGTCCTTGGTGGTGAGCGCGAGTTTTGCGCGCCGCTCACCGCCTTGTTCGATCAACTCGGTCACCGTGCCTTCGCAGGTCAGCTTCGCGCCGAGCTGGGTGATCGCGGCAAAGCGGGTCGAGAACGAGCGGATGCGAGATGGTGCGACCGCATCCGTCAGCGCCTGGCCGAGATAGCCCATCACAAGCATGCCGTGCGCGAACACGTCGGGGAAACCAGCCGCCTTCGCGAAGTCGATGTCGACATGGATCGGGTTGTGATCGCCGGAGGCGCCGCAATACAGCGCCAGACGATGCCGGGTGATCGGTGGAAATTCCTTGTGGACGATGATGTCGCCGACCGAGGGAACGCTGCTGCTCATGACGGCCTCGCATTGCGCACCACGATGGTACGCGAGACATCGGCGACATGGACGCCGTTCTGGTTGGTGACCGGGGTGTCGACCACGATCAGCGTCATCGCCCCACCCTTCTTGTCGGTCACGCTGGCAACGCGCGGATGGAACGTCAGGGTGTCACCGATCACGACGGGCGCGTGATAATCGAAACGCTGCTCGCCGTGCAGCACCCGGGCGAGATCGATGCCGAGTGCGGTCAGGAATTCGAACGGCACCGTTGCGTCCATCATCTCCAGGCAGAACAGATAGGTCGGCGGCACCGGCGCCGCGGACCCGTCGCGATAGACCGGGTTGGTCTCGCCGAGCGTATCGAGGAAGAAGCGCAGGCGTCCCGGCTCGACGCGCGCGGTCACGGGCGTGAACGCACGCCCGACAGCGGATTGATCGACCATGGCAGCCTCAGGCGCGTTCGTAGAGCGTGACGACGCAGGCACCGCCGAGGCCGAGATTGTGCTGCAAGCCGAGCCGCGCGCCCTCCACCTGCGTCGCCGCAGCGGTGCCGCGCAGCTGCCGGGTCAGCTCGTAGCACTGGGCAAGCCCGGTGGCGCCGAGCGGATGGCCCTTCGACAGCAAGCCGCCGGACGGGTTGGTCACGATCCGGCCGCCGTAGCTGTTGTCGCCGTCGTCGATGAACTTCGCGGCCTCGCCCACACCGCACAGGCCGAGCCCCTCATAGGTGATCAGCTCGTTATGGGCGAAGCAGTCGTGCAGCTCGACGACGTCGAGGTCCTTGGGGCCGATGCCGGCGGCTTCATAGACCTTGTTGGCAGCATCGCGCGCCATGTCGTAGCCGACCACCTGCATCATGTCGTCGGCGCCGAAGGTCGATGGCGTGTCCGTCGTCATCGCCTGCGCCGCGATGCGCACCTGATTGTTGAGGCCGTGCTGGTCGGCGAATTTCTCCGAGACCAGGATCGCGGCGGCACCGCCGCAAGTCGGCGGGCACGCCATCAGGCGCGTCATCACGCCGGGCCAGATCATCTGGTCGTTCATCACGTCGTCGGCGGTCACTTCCTTGCGGAACAGCGCCAGCGGATTGTTCTTGGCGTGGCGGCTCGCCTTGGCGCGCACCTTTGCAAACGCGGACAGCGGCGTGCCGTATTTCTTCATGTGGCTGAGGCCGGCGCCGCCGAAATAGCGCAGCGCCAGCGGCACGCCGGGCGCGTCGACCAGCTTGTCGGCAGCGGCGTCGAAATCGTCGAACGCGCTCGGGCGATCGGTGAACACGGCGCCCAGCGCGCCGGGCTTCATCTGCTCGAAGCCGAGCGCCATCACGCAATCGGCCGCACCGGACTCGATCGCCTGCCGCGCCAGGAACAGCGCGGTCGAACCGGTCGAGCAGTTGTTGTTGACGTTGACGATCGGGATGCCGGTCATGCCGACTGGGTAGAGCGCGCGCTGGCCGCAGGTGGAGTCGCCATAGACGTAGCCGACATATGCCTGCTGCACTTTGCCGTAGTCGAGACCGGCATCAGTGAGCGCGAGCTTCGCGGCCTCGGCGCCCATCACGTGATACGGCGCATTGGCGCCGGGCTTGACGAACGGGATCATGCCGACCCCGGCAACATAGGTGCGTGACGTCATCGCGTGTCCTCCCGAAAATTACCCGCTGGACTATTTTTTACCCACGGGTAATATACGGGCCATCACGCAGAGTCAATGCGACATCGGCTTCACGACACCGGCTTCAAGACATGGACGACGGTCACATCCCCTCCTCCAGCCAGTCCCCCTGGCTGCCCTTCGAGAGCCGACGCCGCGCCCGCGACGAGAAGCGCGAGGCGGTGCTGCGCACGGCCGTCGCCCTGTTCCTGGAACAGGGCTACCACGGCGCCACGCTGAACGAGGTCGCCAGGCGGCTCAACATCACCAAGCCGGCGCTCTACAATTACTTCCGCGGCAAGGACGAGATCCTCTACGAATGCTGGTCGATCGGTAATGAGCTGGTCGATGACTGCATCGCCGAGACCTCGGCAAGCACCGGCAGCGGCCTCAGCAAGCTGCGCAAGCTGATCGTCCGCTATGCCGAGCTGATGACCGAGGACTACGGCAAGAGCCTGGTCCGCTTCGACCTCCGCGATCTCAGCGAGGACAACCGCAAGATCGTGCAGACGGCCAAGCGACGCATCGACGGCGCATTCCGCGACTATATCGCTGAGGGCGTTGAGGACGGTTCGGTGAAACCGTGCGACGCGAAGCTCGCGGCGTTCGCGATCGCAGGCTCGCTGAACTGGATCGGACACTGGTTCCAGCCCGGCGGTGAGATGACCGGGCGCGCCGTCGCCGAAGAGTTCGCGATCCGCCTCACCGAGGGGATCGCCACGACAGCAACGCGCAAGACAGCGCGCAAAGCAGCCGTTCCGGCTGCAGAGAAGGCGGACAAACCGCCTCGCAACGGAAACGCACCAAGGGAGGACGAGAGTGAACATCACACACGGGCTGCGGCGCGCGCTGCAGGTCAATCCAAACGGGCTCGCGGTCGTCTGCGGTGAGCGGCGGCGCACCTGGCGCGAGGTCGGCGACCGGGTCGCTCGCCTCGCCGCCGCCATCCGCGGACTCGGCGCCAAGGACGGCGACCGCGTCGCGATCCTGTCGCTGAACTCCGACCGCTATCTCGAGCTGTACCTCGCGGTCGGCTGGGCCGGCGCCGTGATCGTGCCGCTCAACATCCGCTGGTCTCCGATCGAGAACGAGGACGCGCTGCGCGACTGCCGCGCAACCATCCTGTTCGTCGACAAGGCGTTTGCGGCGGTCGGCGCGACTTTGGCAGGTGCGATTCCGGGCCTGAAGCTGGTCTATGCCGACGAGGGCGATACGCCCGCCGGCATGGAGAATTACGAGACGCTGATCGCGCGCAGCGAGCCGATTGCGGACGCGATGCGCACCCGCGACGATCTCGCCGGCATCTTCTACACCGGCGGCACCACCGGCCGCTCCAAGGGCGTGATGCTGAGCCACGGCAATCTGATGGCCAATGCGCTCAACGCGCTCGGCGAAGGCCTGTGGCCGGGCACCTCGATCTATTTGCACGCGGCGCCGATGTTCCACCTCGCCAACGGCGCGGCGATGTACTCGGTGCTGCTGTCGGGCGGCTCCAACGTCGTGATCCAGGCTTTACGCCGGATGGCGTCGCCGCCGCCGTGCAGAAGGAACGCATCACCGACGTGCTGCTGGTGCCGACCATGATCCAGATGTTCGTCGATCATCCGACGCTCGGCACCTACGACCTGTCGTCGCTGAAGCGCATCTCCTACGGCGCCTCCGTGATCAGCGACGCCGTGCTGATGCGCGCGATGAAGGCGCTGCCGCATGTCGAATTCACCCAGGCCTACGGCATGACCGAGCTGTCGCCGATCGCGACGCTGCTGCACTGGAAGGAGCATATCGGCGACGGGCGCGCCAAGGGTCGGCATCGCGGCGCGGGTCGCGCCACCCTCGGCGCCGAAGTGAAGATCGTCGACGCCTTGGATCAGGAGGTGCCGCTCGGCACCGTCGGCGAGATCGCAGTGCGCGGCGATATGGTGATGATGGGCTATTGGGAGCGCCCCGAGGAGACCGCGCGCGCCGTGATCGACGGCTGGATGCACACCGGCGACGGCGGCTACATGGACGAGGACGGCTTCGTCTACGTCGTCGATCGCGTCAAGGACATGATCATCTCCGGCGGCGAGAACGTCTATTCGGCCGAGGTCGAGAACGCCCTCGCCCAGCACCCGTCGGTGGCGCAATGCGCCGTGATCGGCATCCCGAGCGAGCGCTGGGGCGAGCAGGTCCACGCCGTCGTGGTGATGAAGAGCGGCGCAAGCGCCACGCCGGACGAGCTGATGGAGCACTGCAAGGCGCTGATCGCCGGCTACAAGTGCCCGCGCAGCGTCGACATCACTTCGACCCCGCTGCCGCTCTCCGGTGCCGGCAAGATCCTGAAGCGCGAGCTGCGCAAGCCATATTGGGAGAACCGGGATCGGCGCGTGAGCTGACGACCGACATCGCAGAACCGTAGGGCGGGTTAGCCGAAGGCGTAACCCGCCATCTTGGTTCGCGCGGAACGGCGGGTTACGCGGAGTTTATCATCGGGCCGCGCTTCGCGCGGACCCGTTGGCTAACCCGCCCTACACAGCGCTACGCTTTGCATGGCGCCGCGCGAGCCGTAAGCGTTGACATCGCAGCTTGCTGCCGATTGGATCGATTCAGATTCAATCCAGCGAGTTCCGATGTCCGCACCTGATACCAATACCGACAGCAAGCCCCGCCGCCTGATGCACCGCCGCTCCGTCGAATGTCTCGGCTATATCCGCGACGACGGGCTGTGGGAGGTCGAGGCACGACTGGTCGACACCAAGCCCTATGCGCGGCAGGACAAGCATCGCGGCCTGCAGCAGCCCGAGGATCCCGTGCACGACATCAGGCTGCGGCTTGCGGTCGACGACAGTTTCACGATCCGCGAGACCGGCACCAATATGGCCTCGACGCCCTACCCGTCCTGCCTCGATGTCGAGGGCATCTTGCAGCGTCTGGTCGGCGAACGCATCGGCAAGGGCTGGCGCGAACTCGTCCGCCGCAAGATCGGCAAGCTGGAGACCTGCACCCATCTCGCCGAGCTCTTGGGTCCTGCGGTGACGACGCTGTTCCAGACTGCGACCTCGGGCAAGGACCCGCAGGGCCGCGGCGCGCTCGATCATCAGCGCGATGTCACCGAGCCGCCGTTCTTCGTCGGCGGCTGCTATTCGTGGCGGCTGGATGGACCTGTCGTCGCCGAGACCTTTCCGCAGTTCGCGAAAAAGCCTGTCGAGGTGAAGCAGGATTCGTGAGCTTGGCCCGCGTTGCGGCACGGCGGCCTACGCGGGCACGTGTCCCGTGAGCCGATCGATGACGTTGAAGAGCCGGTCGCAGGAAGCCTCGATTCTCTTTTGTGGAGACGTGGCGATGCCGAGCACCAGACCGGATCGCACCGAAGCGCTCGACGCATACCAGAGCGACAGAGGCGTGGGCGCCAAGCCGAACGATGCCAGTTCCCTTGCGATCGAGAGATCAGAAATCCCGTCCGGCAGTCGCAGGATCGCGGCCAATCCACCGATGGTCACGTTCTTGGCCCGGGCCCGCAGACATTTGAGCAATGCGTCACGCTGCGCCGCGTAGACCCGCTTGGTGCGGCGAAGATGCCGCAGATAGTGGCCGTCGCGGATGAATTCGGCGGTCGCGAGCTGCACCGGGGGTGCCGGCGCCGGGGCGAGACAGGCCGCTATCTCGGCAAACCGGGGCATCAGGGACGGCGGTGCAACGACAAAGCCCAGCCGCAAGGCCGGCGTCAGGGTTTTGCTGAACGACCCGATGTGAATGACGCGCCCGGCACGATCGAGCGAGGCGAGCGCCGGCGTGGCGCGGCCCTTCAGCTGAAGCTCGCTCAGATAGTCATCCTCGATCACCCAGACTCGCTCCTGAGCGGCCCAATCGAGCAGACGCGCGCGTCTTGCCAACGAGAGTGTGAAGCCGAGCGGCGCCTGCTGTCCGGGAGTTACGACCACCAGGGCGGCATCCGGCGCGTGTTGCAGGCCATAACTGACATCAATGCCGTCGGCATCAACCGGAATCGGCGCGATCGACAAGCGCGCCAGCTCGAGACCGTGCCGGGTGAAAGGAAAGCCCGGCTCCTCCATCCAGACTTTCTTCTGCTCAAGGCCGAGAACATGAAGCGTCAATCCAAGGCCGCCGCTGAAGCCTCCGGTGATGAAAACGTGGGATGGCGTGCACGCGATCCCGCGCGCCAGCGCAAGGTATGCCGCGATCTCCCGCCGCAATTCCAGTTCGCCGCGCGGATCCGGGTAGAGAGCCGGCGCGCTCATCTCCGCGCGAACTGCCTGCGTGTGCAGCCTCGAGAACAGCGTGGCGGGGAATGTCGCCTGCGCGGGTACGCCCATCTGGAAGATGGCGGGTCCCGCGATGAGCTCCTGATACGTCTCCATGAAGGAGCCGGGGTCGGGAGCCTCTTCCTGCACGGCCGCAAAGGACGGCCGATCCGCGACATGCGTTCCCCTCGCGCGTGACGCGACGATCAGCTGCGCCGAGGAAAGCCTTTCATACGCCGCGCGCACGGTGCCTCGCGCAACGCCAAGCTGAGCCGCGAGGTCCTGCCAGGACGGCAGACGCGCGCCAGGAGCGAGCACGCCGCTTTCGATGGCGCCGCCGATCCCTCTGCGGATCTGCTCCGCCAGCGGCGTCTTCGCGGATCGATCCAGTTCCAGTTGGAAGCGCCCGGTCATAGCCGTTGGTACACGGTTTTTGCCGATTCTTGGTACTTTTTTATGGACCAACGTAGGCGCACCTATGGGAGCAAAGGAGAGCACTGACCATGCAAATATCATCCATCCTCGCTGCCTGCGCCGCCCTTGCCATCGCCGCGGCAACGCCTGCCGCAGCGCATGAGACGGTCACGCCGACCTTCCAGCAGCCGATCACCAACATTCCCGGCAAGTCGCTGATTGCGGTCGTCGTCGACTATGCGCCGGGCGCAGCGTCGCCACCGCACGTCCATGCCAAGTCGGCCTTCATCTTCGGCTATGTGCTGTCTGGCGAAATTGAATCGCAGATCAATGACGGACCGGCGCGGGTCTACCGCACCGGCGAAAGCTTCTACGAGACGCCCGGTTCCCGCCATCCCGTCAGCCGCAACGCCAGCAAGACCGCGCCGGCAAAACTGCTCGCCGTATTCGTCGTCGACACCGACGAGAAGGAACTGACCACTCCCGTCAAACAGAACGATCGTTAAGGAGCCCACCCACATGCGTCTCGATTACAACCGCATTGCGCCGGCCGGCGTCAAAGCCCTCGGCGGAGTCTACGGCTATGTCTTGCAAAGCAACCTGCCCGCCACGCTGATCACCCTGGTCTACCTGCGCATCTCGCAGATCAACAACTGCGCGTATTGCCTCGACATGCACACGCGCGACCTGCTCAAGAGCGGGGTGAAGATCGAAAAGCTGGCGCTGCTGCAGGCGTGGGCGGAAGCCGGCGATCTCTTCGACGAGCGCGAACGCGCTGCGCTCGCATGGGCGGAAACGGTGACCCGCGTCGCCGATACCGGCGTGCCGGATCAGGCTTATGAGGCTGTCCGAGCGGTCTTCGATGAGCGCGAGCTCGTCGACCTGACCATCGCGATCAGCCTGATGAATGCCTACAATCGCATGGCGATCAGCTTTCGGAACACGCCGCAGGCGGCGATCGGGCTGGCGGCTTGATGATCAACGCCATGGAAGAAGGAGCCACCAAATGACCGAGGTTTCCGGCATCACGATTCCCGACAGCAAGCTGGCGCGCGAGGCGGCCGAGCTGGTGCGCCAATATGAAAACGAGATGCTGTTCAACCATTCGGTTCGCGTCTATGTGTTCGGCGCGATCAGGGGAATCCGGCAGAAGCTGAAATTCGATTCCGAGCTGCTTTATGTCGCGGCACTGTTTCACGATCTCGGCCTGGTCGATCACTACCATACCGAGACCAAACGCTTTGAGGTCGACGGCGCCGATGCAGCACGCGAATTTCTGCGGGCGCGCGGCATCGCGGACGCGAAGAGCGATCTGGTCTGGGAGGCGATTGCCTTGCACACCACCCCCGGGATTCCGCAATATATGCGGCCGGAAATCGCGCTCACCAACGCGGGAGTTTTGGTCGATGTCGTAGGCGTCGGATACGACGACTACACGCCGGAGCAACGCCAGCAGGTGATCGCCGCATTTCCGCGCGGTGACTTCAAGAACGAGTTTCTCGAGATACAGACGTGCTCGGCCCTGAAGAAGCCTCAGACCACGTTCGGAACCGTCAATTTCGACTACATCGAAGATCGCGATCCGACGTTCCGCAAGCCGAATGCATGCGTCCGCATCCGCAACACTCCCTGGCCGAGCTGAGCCTTCTTCGGCCGCGCCCCGCATGATATCGTGCGAAGGCAGTCACGGGGTGAAGCGTGGAGAAATACGGCGCCGGGTCGATCGTCATCATCGATTATGATCCCAACTGGCCTACCCTGTTCGCGCAGGAGCGCGCGCGGATCGCGCAGGCGCTCGGCGTGTTCGCGTTGGCCGTTGAGCATGTGGGCAGCACGGCCGTTCCCGGTCTCCCATCGAAGCCCATCATCGACCTGCTGGTCGGTGTGCAGAGCCTCGAAGAGGCAAAGCGACGATGCGTCGAGCCGATCGAGGCGCTTGGCTACATCTACGTCCCGGAATACGCCGCATGGATCCCCGGCGAGTTGTTCTTCCGCAAGGGACCGCCGGGTCCGTGGACCCACCATCTGCATGTGATGGAGCCGTCGCATCCGCGTTGGGAAGCATTGGTGGTGTTTCGCGACTATCTTCGCGCGCACCCTGAGGCAGCTCGCGCCTACGCCGACATCAAGCGAACCCTCGCTGCTTCGTCAAACGACAACATCGGGGCCTATCGAAACGGCAAAACTGCCTTCGTCGAAGAAACCACAGCCAAGGCCCGCGCCTGGCGTGCAGCGGCACGAGATCGGTAGCGCAACCGGCCTCTGTCAAGCGCGCGCGTTCGTCGCCGGAGAAGGGTTTGGCAATTGGCCGCGCGATGGGTTGATCCGCTTTGCCAGCTCACGTAGTCGTCCGGCATGAGCGAACATGCGGCCAGCGCCGAGACTGCAACCCTTCCTGATACGAAAGCCATTCTGCTCGGGGTCGCAGGCGGTCTCGGCGCAGCGCTTTGCTGGGCTCTCGGCTTCGTGGCGACCCGGCACGGCCTGAAAGTCGGGTTCACGCCCGTGGACCTCTTGATGCACCGCTTCCTGTGGTCGGGCATCGTATTCATCCCGCTCGTTGTGCGTGCCGGCCTGAAAGACCTCTGCGGCATCGGATGGGGCCGCGGCATGGCGCTGATGATGCTGGGCGGGCCGGTGATGTCGCTCATCAGCTATGCCGGCTTCGTGTTCGTGCCCCTCGGGCATGGCAGCGTGATCCAGCCTTCCTGCGCGACCCTGGGTGGACTGTTTCTCGCGGTCGCCCTGCTGAAGGAATCGATCTCACTCTCCCGTGTCGCAGGCGCAATCGTCATCGTTGTCGGCCTTGGCGTGATCGGTAGCGAGTCGATCGGCCATATGGGATTGAGCGCCGTGATGGGCGATCTGATCTTCGTCACGACCGGATTGATGTTTGCAGGCTTCGCCACGTTGGTACGCTACTGGCGTGTGTCCGCGTTCTCGGTGGCAACGGTCATCAGCGTGCTGTCGCTCTCGCTGTTTCCGTTGTACGCCGCCTCGGGCGGCCTGGCGCGCGATGCGGCCATCGGCCTGAACGAGAATGCGCTGCAAGCCGTCGGCCAGGGCATCCTGGCCGGGCCCGCAGCAATGTATTTGTTCGCGCAGTCGATCCAGCGGTTAGGCGTTGCCCGCGCGGCCGTATTTCCTGCGACCGTGCCGGTGCTCACCTTGCTGCTGGGATGGCTCCTGATCGGTGAGCCGCCGACCACGTTGCAGGCGGCCGGCTTGGTCACCGTATTGGCCGGATTCTACCTC
This sequence comes from Bradyrhizobium tropiciagri, assembly GCF_001189845.1. Taxonomy (GTDB): domain Bacteria; phylum Pseudomonadota; class Alphaproteobacteria; order Rhizobiales; family Xanthobacteraceae; genus Bradyrhizobium; species Bradyrhizobium tropiciagri. The sequence continues at coordinate 21,186 of NZ_LFLZ01000001.1, read as the reverse complement.
GCGCAGCGTCAGAGCTAGCGGCCTTCGAAGCGTGCGTGACCGTTTTCGCCCAAGGCGCGCCCGTGGCGCGCCGCGTCAGGAAGCCCGCAGGCCCGTAAGCGCGAGACTCAACGTCCGCAGCCGCCGGCGCGCCTCGGCGTCATAGGCCTGCGCATGGGCGCGGGCCTTGCGCTTGCCGTCGAAGAACAGCCCGCTTTGGCCGGCGACGTCTTCACCCTGGACGAGGCGCAGGATGGCGTCGCCGCCCTGCTCGACGGTCGAGATCGGCGTGACGCCGCTGGCGCGCACCATCGTGGTGTTCATGTAGGTCGCCGGGTGCAGCGCGTTGACGGTGACGCCAGTGCCTTCCAGCTCGGCGGCAAGGTCGATGGTGAACATGATCTGCGACAGCTTGCTCTGCGCATAGGCACGGCCGCCGCTGTAGTTCTTCGTGATCATCACGTCGTCGAAATCGATCGGGTGCTGGCCGACCGAGGCGACATTGACGATGCGCGCCGGCGCACTCGCCTTCAGCCGAGGCAGCAGCAGGTGCGCGAGCAGGAAGCCGGCGAGATAGTTGACGGCAAAGCGCAGCTCATGGCCGTCCTTGCTGGTCTGCCGCGCCGGCCCCTCGTTCTGCGAGCCGATGCCGGCGTTGTTGACGAATACATCGAGGCGCTCCTGGTCGTCGAGCACCAGCTGGGCGAACTCGCGGACCTCGGCGAGCGAGGCAAGATCGGCCTGATAGAACATCGGCTCGCGGCCGCTGACCCGCTTGATCTCGTCGGCGAGGGTCTGCGCCCGCTTGGTATCGCGGCCGTGGATCAGGACCCGGGCGCCGGCGGACGCCAGCTTCATCGCGACGTAGCGGCCGACGCCATCGGTGGAACCGGTGATCAGCACCGTCTTGCCTGCCATATTCATCGAAATTGCCTTTCGATCGTTCGCCCAGCGCAGCCACCAAGGATAAATATGCCGCGTGAACTTTGCCATGGCATGCCAAGGCGCCATCCGCACCAAAACGGCGTCCGAAATGACTCCGACCACAGCCCTCCTCCATGTCCACCAGGCGTACAGCTTGTCGCGCGGCCTGCGGTCGCGCGGCGCCGCGCCGCGCGTCAACGTGAGTGGATTCTGGTATCGTCGATATGAACGACAAAGCCAGGATACCGGAATGTCCTCGACCATTCCAGACGGGATCTTGCGGAAGGCTCCCTTGCCGGAGCCATTCGGCATGCTCGTGTTGTTCGGCGTGCTAACCGCGCTGCCGATCGTCCTGACGCTTCGTCTGGTTGAGCCCGCACTCGTGCTGCCCGCGCTCAGCCTGTCGTTGTTCGCGGAGGCAGCCATTGCCGCGCTTGCGGCGCGCGTGATCCACGTGCGCGCGAGCGCGGCGAACCTCACGCTGTGGGATTTTGCCGGTGCCTTCACCTTCATGGGGTGTGCGGCGGCGATCCTCGGCGAGCCGGATCAGGCGGCGCTGTTCTTCGAGGAACAGGCCGCGCTTCGTCCGGTATCACGACCGTAAATCCCAGGCCGGGCCCCTCTGGCAGCCACAAGCTGCGATGTCGGACTGGAACTCAGTTGGAGTGGCCCTGCTTCGACCCGCGACGCGACACCGTCGTGGCGGATTTGCCGTCGGATGACGGCGACAGCCGGATTCGTCGAAACAGTCCACTCCCCGACCTCAAGGGGAACATGGTCCATGTCCGAACTGCTCTCAATCGACGCGCTCAGCGCCTTGCTGCAAGTCGTCGTCATCGACCTCGTGCTGGCCGGCGACAATGCCGTCGTGATCGGCCTTGCCGCGGCCGGCCTGCCGGCGACGCAACGCGGCAAGGCGATCCTGATCGGCATCGGCGCCGCGACGCTGCTGCGTATTCTGTTCGCGCTTCTCACTACGCAGCTCATGCAGATCGTCGGCCTGCTGCTGGCCGGCGGCATCCTCTTGCTGTGGGTGTGCTGGAAGATGTGGCGGGAGCTGCGCGCAAGCACGCACGAGACCACCGCCGTGGATGGCTTCGACGGCGCGGAGGTGCCGCGCAAGACGCTGTGGCAGGCGACGACGCAGATCATCGTTGCCGACGTCTCGATGTCGCTCGACAACGTGCTGGCGGTGGCGGGCGCGGCGCGCGAGCAGCCGATCGTGCTGGTGTTCGGCCTCGCTCTCTCGATCGCGATGATGGGCGCCGCCGCCACCTTCATCGCGCGGCTGTTACAGAACCACCGCTGGATCGCCTATGTCGGCCTCGCCGTGATCCTCTATGTCGCCGTCGACATGACCATCCGCGGCGCATCCGAGATCGCCAAGGTCGCGCCGGCCTGACGTGACCTACCTGACTTGCGTCATTGCGAGCGAAGCGAAGCAATCCATCTCGCCGCTTGCCGAGATGTGGATTGCTTCGTCGCTATCGCTCCTCGCAATGACGGAGGCACATGCCTATCGTCTGCACCGTGCGTCAGTGGATCTCGGCCGAACGCTTCAGCGCGTCCTTCAGCTTCTCGAGCGAGAAGTCCTTGGATCGCGCGATGTCGAGGATCGGGGTCTCGCGGCGGCCGCAGAGCTCGGCGGCCTCCGGCAGCTTTGCGGCAAGCTCATAGGGGATCACGATCGCGCCGTGGCTGTCGGCGTGGATCAGGTCGTCGGAGCGCACCGTCATGCCGGCGACGCGGACCTCGCCGCCAAAACTCTCGGCATGCACCCATGCATGCGACGGGCCGATCGAGCCGGCCAGCGCCTGGAAGCCCGGCGCCCATTGCGGAATGTCACGGATCGAGCCGTCGGTGATGACGCCGAGGCAGCCGAGCGCCTTATGCACGGCGCTCTGCACCTCGCCCCAGAACGCGCCGTAGCCGACGTCGGGACCGTCGATGTCCTGGATCACGGAGATGCGCGGACCGAAGCCGGTGCCGACATATTCGTAATAGTCGATGCGGCGCTTCGACTGCTCCTCGGCCGAGAGGCCGGATTTCAGCACCGAGCGGATCGCAACCGTGCGCGCGTAGCCGACGATCGGCGGCAAGGTCGGGAACGGACAGACCAGCGGCTTCACGGTGTAGCCGATCAGACGGCGCTCGGGCGCTACGATCTCCATCGCGTTGCAGATCGTCGGCGTGTCGTAGCGCGCCAACGCTTCAAGAACGGAGGCAGGAAGCGGGGCGGAAGCGGATGTCGTCACGGCGTTTCTCTCCTGATTTTTGGCGTGAGATTTCTTTGTTTGAGCATGATCTTTCGGAAAACCGGTCTCCACTTTTCCGGATCATGCTCGAGCGGGCCGTCTCAGCCTATAGCCGAGATCGGAGGCGAACCCAACCGAGGCACGCTCATGGCTGATATTTGGGAGAGTAGACTCACGCGGCTCAATCACCGTCACCCTGAGGAGCGCGCAGCGCGTCTCGAAGGGTCGACGGCCCCGCTGGTGGCCGTGCATCCTTCGAGGCTCGCCCAGCGGCGCAATTGCGCCGCAACGCTCGCACCTCCAGCGACAAAGGCGAAGCCTTTGCGCGGGGATGACGGGTCAATCAGTGGCGCGCTTTAATGCAGATGCGTCGGACGATCGTCGTGGTCGCTCTCCGCGACCGGCGCTGCGTAGGGAGCCGCAGGCGATGTCGCCGGCGGCGTGGTTGCGGCTTGCGTCTGCGCTGCCAGCTGGCGCTCCTGGTCGCGGTAGGACTTCCAGCCCCACGGCAGGCTGATCAGATACAGCACGGAGCCCGCCGACAGGATGTGCCAGGGATAGCCGATCAGCAGCGCGACGAAGAACACCACCGAGACGAACACCGGCAACACCATTTCCGGCGGCACGCGCATCTTCACGGTCTTGCCGGAGAACACCGGCAGCCGCGACACCATCAGGAAGGCGATCAAGAGCGTGTAGAACGCCGTCAAGGTCGCCGGCGGCATCGGCACGCCGAGGAAGGCGAGATAGATCGGCAGCAGCACGGTGATCGCGCCGGCCGGTGCCGGCACGCCGGTGAAATAGTTGGCGGCGAAAGCCGGTTTGTTCGGGTCGTCGATCGAGGCATTGAAGCGCGCAAGGCGCAGGCCGCCGGAGATCGCGAACACCATCGCGGCGATCCAGCCGCCGTTGTTCAATTCATGCAGCTGCCAGAAATACAGGATCAGGCCCGGCGCGACGCCGAAATTGACGAAGTCGGCGAGGCTGTCGAGCTCGGCGCCGAATTTCGACTGGCCCTTGATCATGCGGGCGACGCGGCCGTCGATGCCGTCGAGGATCGCGGCGAACACGATGGCGGCGACCGCAAGCTCCATCCGCCCTTCCGTCGACAGCCGGATCGCGGTCAGGCCGGCGCAGATCGCCAGCAAGGTGATCATGTTCGGCACCAGCATCCGCACCGGGATCGGGCGGAACCGGCGGCGGCGCAGCTCGCTGGAATTGTTATCGAATGGGGTCATGGTGCGATAAATATAGCAAGCATGGCCCCGCTCCGCCATTGGCGCGGGAACCGGCTGATCGACCGGCCAAAACAGCGTTAATCGGCCCGGTAGGTACGGCCGGGATCGGCGCCGCGGAAATCGGCCAGGATGGTCTCGCCGGCGACCGCGGTCTGGCCTTCGGAGACAAGCGCCTTGGTGCCCTCGGGCAGGTAGACGTCGAGCCGCGAGCCGAAGCGGATCAGGCCGAAACGCTCGCCGGCGCCGATCGACTGGCCTTCCTTGACGAAGCAGACGATGCGGCGCGCCACGAGGCCGGCGATCTGGACCACGCCGATCCGCCCGTTCGCGCTCGAGATGACCAGCGAATTGCGTTCATTGTCCTCGCTCGCCTTGTCGAGCTCGGCATTGATGAAGGCGCCGGGCCGGTAGGCGATGCGGTCGATGCGGCCGGCCACCGGGCTGCGATTCACATGGCAGTTGAACACGCTCATGAAAACCGAGACCCGCGGCAGCGGCTTGTCGCCGAGGCCGAGCTCGGCGGGCGGCAGCGCCTGCACCACCATGGAGACGCGGCCGTCGGCCGGCGACACCACGATGCCGTCGCGCAGCGGCGTCACGCGCACGGGGTCGCGGAAAAACAGCGCGCACCACACCGTCAGCAGCGTCCCGATCCAGCCCAGCGGGGTCCAGATCCAGAACAGGATCAGGCTCGCCAGAGCGAAGCCGCCAATGAAGGGATAGCCCTCGGGGTGGATCGGCGGGATCTGCGCGCGGATGGAATTGGCGATCGACATCAGAACTCGCTGTGGTACCCGCCCCTGCGGCGGGAGACGCCCTAAAGCGCGATCATCGCGCTTTAGTTGGTTGCTTTAGGCATGATCTCTTTCGGAAAACCGCTTCGCACTTTTCCGGATCATGCCCTAATCGACTATTCCGCGGCGGTCGGCAAGGGTTTCTCACCCGCGTCAGGGGTGGAATCCTCTGAGGATTCGGCCACCGCCGGCGGCAGGCGATTCGGCGCGGTGCCGTCTTCGCCGACCTGCGCGAGCCGTTCGCGGGCCTCCTCGGCCTCGCGCTGCCGGTTCCACATGCTGGCGTAGAGACCGTCGGCGGCCAAAAGCCGCGCGTGGGTGCCGCGCTCAGCGATCCGGCCCTGGTCCAGCACGATGATCTCGTCGCGCGACGATGGTCGACAGCCGGTGCGCGATCACCAGCGAGGTGCGGTTGCGCGAGACCCGCTCCAGCGCGCCCTGGATCTCGTGCTCGGTGTGGCTGTCGAGCGCAGAGGTCGCCTCGTCCAGCACCAGGATCGGCGGCGCTTTCAGCACCGTGCGTGCGATCGCGACGCGCTGCTTCTCGCCGCCGGAGAGCTTCAGGCCGCGCTCGCCGACCGGCGTCTCATAGCCCTGCGGCGACATCCGGATGAAGCCGTCGATCTGGGCGAGCCGGGCCGCCTCCTCAACCTCCTCATTGCTGGCGTCCCAGCGGCCGTAGCGGATGTTGTAGCGGATGGTGTCGTTGAACAGCACGGTGTCCTGCGGCACCATGCCGATCGAGGCTCGCAGGGACGCCTGCGTCACGCTCTTGATGTCCTGGCCGTCGATCAGGATGCGGCCGCCGGAGACGTCGTAGAGCCGGAACAGCAGCCGCGAGATCGTCGACTTGCCGGCGCCGGAGGGGCCGACGATCGCGACCGTCTTGCCGGCCGGCACCTCGAAGCTCAGGCCTTTCAGGATCGGCCGGTCAGGCTCGTAGGAGAAGCGGACGTCCTCGAAGCGCACGCTGCCTGTGGACACCGCGAGCGGCTTGGCGCCGGGCACGTCCTCCACCTCCGGATCACGCTCCAGCACCTCGAACATCTTCTCGATGTCGATGATCGCCTGCTTGATCTCGCGATAGACCATGCCCATGAAGTTCAGGGGCACGTAGAGCTGGATCATCATCGAATTGATCAGCACGAAATCGCCGACGGTGTGGGTGCCGTTGCGGATGCCGAATGCGCACATCAGCATGGTCGCGGTCAGCCCCGCGGTAAAGATGATCGCCTGCCCGGTGTTGAGCACCGCAAGCGACGTATAGGTCTTCACGCTGGCCTGCTCGTAGCGTTCCATCGAGCGGTCGTAGCGCCGCGCCTCACGCTCCTCGGCGCCGAAATATTTCACCGTCTCGTAGTTGAGCAACGAGTCGATCGCCTTGGTGTTCGCCTCGGTATCCGAGTCGTTCATCTTGCGGCGGATCTCGATACGCCACTCGGTCGCAATGTAGGTGAAGTACATGAACACGACGACCGTCAGCAGCACGGCGAGCACGTAGCGCCAGTCGAACTGCCACAGCAGCACGCCCGCGAGCAGCGCAACCTCGACGATAGTCGGGATCAACTGCAGGATCACCATCCGCACGATGGTCTCGATGCCGGAGCGGCCGCGCTCCAGCACGCGGGTCAGACCGCCGGTCTTGCGCTCGAGATGAAAGCGCAGCGACAGCTCGTGCATGTGCACGAAGGTGATGTAGGCGAGCCGCCGCACCGCGTGCATCGCGACACGGGCAAAGATGCCGTCGCGCCACTGCGTCAGCACCGCCATGATGATGCGCACCGCGCCATAGCTGATCGTCATCAGCACCGGCGAGGCGATCAGCCACAGCACCCAGTTCGACGGCTCGACCGGCGCCGAGCCCGCGCCGTTCAGCGCGTCGATCGCCCATTTGAAGGTGAACGGCACCGACAGCGTCGCGAGCTTGGCGAACAGCAGCAGCACCACCGACCAGATCACGCGCATCTTCAGATCGGCGCGATCGCCGGGCCAGATATAAGGCCAGAGGTGAACGAGGGTACCGAGCAGCGTGCCCTTCTCGGCGGCCGGCGTGGCGGCCTTGGGCTCCCCAGCAGCGGTGATCTTCTGTTGCGGCGGCACCATCAGGAGCCCGCTCTCGCCGTCATGGCGCGGCGGTCCGCTGCCACATCTTTTCCACGATTTGCCATTGTGCCCGTCATATAGATCGTTTGAACGCGGCGTACAGGCTTATGACGAAAATTGTTCGCGATTCGTGGGAATTTACGGGATTTTTTGGCCCTCAATCCCCATATGCGAGTCTTGACCCTGTTTACGCTGCAGTGCCACAAGGATCGTATGAACCAAATCAAGACCGTCTGTGTTTATTGCGGCTCCGGCCCCGGTAACAATCCCCGCTTTGTTGAAGCTGCCATCGCGCTAGGCAAGGCCTTTGCCGAAAACAACGTTCGCCTGGTCTATGGCGGCGGCTCGATCGGCCTGATGGGCGCGGTCGCAAAGTCTACGCTCGACCATGGTGGCTCCGTGACCGGAATCATTCCCGAATTCCTGCGCGCGCGCGAGAATGCGCTGACCTCGGTTCAGGAGATGATCGTCACGCCAGACATGCATGAGCGCAAGCGGCTGATGTTCGAGCGCTCGGACGCGTTCGTGGCACTGCCCGGCGGCATCGGCACGTTGGAGGAGCTGGTCGAGCAACTGACCTGGCAGCAGCTCGGCCGTCACTCCAAGCCTATCCTGCTCGCCAACATCGACAACTTCTGGGAGCCCCTGCTCTCGCTGTTGAACCACATGCGCATGACCGAGTTCATCCGCCCGACCTTGCCGATCAACGTCCTGATGGCCGACCGTGTCGACGACATCCTGCCGCGGCTGCGCTCGGCGGTAGCCGGCAAGCCGGCAGCCGCGAAGGAGCTCGCCCCCGAAGTGGCGCGCCGGCTCTGATCGCTCAAGCTCGCAAAGCTATCCCAGTCATCCTGAGAGTCTGACTCAAAAAGCGTGTTGTGGCCTGGCGAGTCGTCTGATCAGGAGCCTGAGATGGGCGACGAGAAGCCAAGCGACTTCGGTTGCGGCGGAGCCCTCGAAGTCCTTGGCGAGACGACGGCACCTGCCGAACCAGGCAAAGGTACGCTCGACGACCCAGCGTCGGGGTAAGAGCTGGAAGCCTTTGACGCCGGGTGGCCGCTGGACAATATCGATGGTCCATTGGCCGCAATGGGACAGTGCGTCGAGCAGCTGTTTGCCGCGATAGACTCGGTCAGCAAAGACATGCTGAAGCCCGGGGAAGTGTTCTCTCAGGTGTTCCAGCAGAGGGACAGCACCGTGGACATCCTGAACGTTGGCGGGATGCACGTGGACTGCCAGCAGCAGACCATTGGTGTCAGTGACGATGTGCCGCTTGCGTCCATGAAGGCGCTTGCCGGGGTCGAAGCCGCGTGGCCCGCCGGCCTGCGTGGTCGGAGCCGTCTGGCTATCGATGACGGCAGCCGTCGGTCCCGCCTTGCGCCCGAGTTTCCGCCGCGCTTGCCGGACCAAGGCTCCGACGATCCGGTGCCATCGGCCACTGTCGCGCCAGGCATAAAAATAGCCTTGAACCGTTGAGTATGGCGGGAACTCGCTCGGCAGAGCTCGCCATTGGCAGCCCGTCGACAAAATGTAGAAGATCGCCTGCACCACCTCACGCAAATCGACTTCCCGCGGGCGTCCTCGTCGCTGTCGCGCTGGCATCTTCCGGGATATCAGCGCCCACTCCGCATCGGTCAGATCGCTTGTGTAGCGCAGCCCTTTGCGTTGATACTCGACACGAGTGATTTCGGTCCACGGCATCGTGCCCTCCCTCGAATCTTCGCAAATCCGAACGAATCACAGCCAACCGAGATCACTCACTCCTTTTTCAGTCAGGCTCTGAGAGGAGCGCGAAGCGCGTCTCGAAGGATGAACGGCCCGGCTGGTGGCCGTCGATCCTTCGAGGCTCGCTCCGCTCGCGCCTCAGGATGACGGATTACAATGAGGTTCGTCCAACCTCACTCACTCGGAAATGTCACCGCCTCGATGCGGTTGCCGTCGGGGTCGAGGACGAAGGCCGCATAATAGCGCACGCGGTCGTGCGGGCGCAGGCCGGGCGGGCCATCGGAGAGACCGCCGGAGGCCAGCGCGGCAGCGTGGAAGGCATCGACCTCGGTGGTGGTCTTCGCGCGCAGGCAGATATGGGTGCCGCTCTCATGCGCGACGTGCGCCATCGTGGCGCGCAGGTTGATCCAGAATTCGGGATAGGCCTTGCCGAAGCCGATCGTCGCCGGGCGCGTGACGAGGCGGCTCAGGCCAAGCGCGGCCAGTGTCGGTTCATAGAACCGCGCCGCGCGTTCGAGATCGCGGACGCCGACGGAAACGTGGTCGATCATGGAAGCCCCCTTCTCGTCATTCCGAGCGAAGCGAAGCAATCCATCGCGCCGCTCGCTGAGATATGGATTGCTTCGTCGCTATCGCTCCTCGCAATGACGACGTCTGTTTTCCTTTAGCCGGCTACGCCTGCGCACCCGACTTCACCAGCTTGTAGAATACCGAATCCATCAGCGCCTGGAACGAGGCGTCGATGATGTTGGGCGAGACGCCGACCGTGGTCCAGCTCTCGCCGGTCTCGTCCTCGCTTTCGATCAGCACGCGCGTGACCGCCTCGGTGCCGCCATTGAGGATACGCACGCGGTAGTCGATCAGCTTCAGGCCATCGATGTACTTCTGGTACTTGCCGAGGTCCTTGCGCAGCGCCACGTCGAGCGCGTTGACCGGACCGTTGCCTTCGGCGGCCGAGATCAGCCGCTCGCCGTCGACATCGACCTTCACCACCGCAAGCGCCACCGTAACGCGCTGGCCGTTGGCGTTGTAGCGCTGCTCGACATTGACGTCGAACTGCTCGACCGTGAAATATTGCGGCACCTTGCCGAGCGTGCGGCGCGCCAACAGGTCGAACGAAGCGTTCGCGGATTCATAGGCGAAGCCCGCGGCCTCGCGCTCCTTCAACTCCTCGACCAGCCGCGTCAGCCGCGGATCGCTCTTGTCATAGACGATGCCAGCACGGTCGAGCTCGGCCATCACGTTGGAGCGGCCAGCCTGATCCGACACCAGCACCTTGCGGTGGTTGCCGACGGCATCCGGCAGCACATGCTCGTAGGTCTGCGGATCCTTCATCACGGCAGAGGCATGGATGCCGGTCTTGGTGACGAAGGCGCTCTCGCCGACATAAGGCGCGTGACGGTTGGGCGCGCGGTTCAGCATGTCGTCGAGCGTGCGCGACACCTTCATCAGCGTCGCCATCTTCTCGGTGGTGACGCCGATCTCGAACTTGTCGGAAAACTCCTGCTTCAGCTTCAGGGTCGGGATCAGCGAGCAGAGATTGGCGTTGCCGCAGCGCTCGCCGAGGCCGTTGAGCGTGCCCTGGATCTGCCGCGCGCCGGCACGCACCGCGGCGAGCGAGTTGGCGACCGCCTGCTCGGTGTCGTTATGGGCGTGGATGCCGACATGGGCGCCGGGCACATGCGTGACGACATCAGCGACGATGGTCTCGATCTCATGCGGCATGGTGCCGCCATTGGTGTCGCACAGCACCACCCAGCGCGCGCCGGCCTGATAGGCCGCCGTTGCGCAGGCGAGCGCGTAGTCGCGGTTCTCCTTGTAGCCGTCGAAGAAATGCTCGCAGTCGACCATCACCTCGCGGCCGAGCGCCTTGGCGGCGGCAACGCTGTCGCGTATCGAGGCGAGGTTCTCCTCGTTGGTGGTCTCGAGCGCGACCCGGACCTGGTAGGCGGAGGATTTTGCGACGAAGCAGATCGCGTCCGCCTTGGCCTCGAGGATGCTGGCGAGCCCCGGATCGTTCGAGGCCGAACGCCCCGGCCGCCGCGTCATGCCGAACGCGGTGAAGCGCGCATGGTCGAAGGCAGGCTTCCGGCTGAAGAACTCGGTATCGGTCGGATTGGCGCCGGGATAGCCGCCCTCGACATAGTCGATGCCGAGCTGGTCGAGCATGCCCGCAATCACCTGCTTGTCCTGCAGCGTGAAGTCGACCCCATTGGTCTGCGCGCCGTCGCGCAGCGTGGTGTCGAACAGATAGAGGCGCTCGCGGCTCATGCGTGGCCTCCGGGCGTGGCAACGCCGTCGAGCGTCTTCTGCATCGTGGTGTTGGCGAGCCATTCGTCGCCGATCGTCACCGAATTGCGCTGCTGCGCGACGTAACCGCGCTTGCGGAAGAATTCGAGCGCGGTGTCGCTGACATCGACCTTCAGGGTCTTGGTGCCGCGGGCGCTCGCGATCTTCTCCAGCGCATCGCACAGCGCGGCGCCTACGCCCTGCCCGACCGCGCTCGGATGCACGTAGAGCATGTCGATATGGTCGGCGCCCTTCAACGAGGCAAACCCGACCGGCGCGCCCTGCAACGTCGCGATCAGTGTGAGCTGGCCCGCGAGCTTCTTGCCGAACGCCGCCTCGTCGTCGGCAGTTGCCGCCCAGGCTTCCTGCTGCGCCTCGCTGTAATCGTCACCGGTTAGATCCATGATCGAGGCCGTGAAGATCGCCGCCAGCAGCGGCGCGTCATCAGGCAGATACGGGCGCAACGCGGGTGCGGAACGGCTCATCGCGCGATCTCCCAGGTGGTGCCTTCCTTGGAGTCCTTGATCACCACACCCATCGCGGCGAGCTGATCGCGGATCCGGTCGGACTCCTTGAAATCCTTGCGCGCACGCGCCGCGGTGCGCTCGGCGATCAGCGCCTCGACCGCGGCAGCGTCGACGCCGCTCGCCTGCTGCTTGCGCGCCTCCCATGCTGCCGCGCTCTCCGACAGGAAGCCGAGCAGCCGCAGCGAACCGGCAAATTCCTTGCGGCCTGCCTCACTGCTCGCGGCAGCATTCCGCAGGCCGTGCAGCACGGCCATCGCCTGCGCGGTGTTGAGATCGTCGTAGAGCGCCTCGACCATCGCCGGCGACGGCGCGCCGGACTCGGCGTCGGCCGCGACCGCATACCAGTCGTCGAGCGTCCTTGCGGCCTCTTCTGCGCTCTTCAGCGTCCAGTCGAGCGGCGAACGGTAGTGCGTTCGGAGCATGCTGAGCCGCAGCACCTCGCCCGGCCAATCCGTCAGCAGATCGCGGATCGTAAAGAAGTTGCCGAGCGACTTCGACATCTTCTCGCTTTCGATCTGCAGGAAGCCGTTGTGCATCCAGACATTGGCCATGCGGTCGGTGTGGAACGCGCAGCAGGTCTGCGCGAGCTCGTTCTCATGGTGCGGGAACACCAGGTCGATGCCGCCGCCATGGATGTCGAACTTCTCGCCGAGGTGCTTCCAGGCCATCGCCGAGCACTCGATGTGCCAACCGGGCCGGCCCTCGACCGTGATGCCTGCCGGCGACGGCCAGGACGGCTCGCCCGGCTTCGACGGCTTCCACAGCACGAAGTCGGTGTTGTCGCGCTTGTAGGGCGCGACATCGACGCGGGCGCCGCGATCATCTCGTCGAGCGAGCGCTTCGACAGCGCGCCATAGCGCGGCAGCACCGAGTTGGCCGCGTTCATCGCCTGCGGCGAGAACAGCACATGATCCTCGGCGACGTAGGCAAAGCCGCCGGCGACCAGCTTCTCGATGATCGCGCGCATCTCCGGGATGTGCTCGGTCGCGCGCGGCTGCACTGTGGGCGGCAAGCAGCCCAGTGCCGTGACGTCATCCTGATACTGCTGGTAGGTCTGCTCGGTGACCTTGCGGATCGCCTCGTTCAGCGGCACGCCGGGATAGTCTCGCGCGGCGCGGACATTGATCTTGTCGTCGACGTCGGTGATGTTGCGGACATAGGTCACGTGGCCGGCGCCATAGCGATGGCGCAGCGCGCGGAATAGCACGTCGAAGACAATGGCCGCCCGGCCGTTGCCGATATGGGCGAAGTCGTAGACCGTCGGTCCGCAGGCATACATGCGGACGTTGTTGGCATCGAGCGGCACGAACAGCCGCTTCTCCCGGGTCAACGTGTCGTAAAGGCGCAATTCCATGGATCACCGTCCCTTGCGGCCGGGCGTCCAGTGATTCTCAGGGTGATTGAGAAAAGACGGCCTCAGCCAGCGAATCGCTAGCTCATAATCTCGCGGCAAATGCTGCAGATGGCGAGGTGGCCGTTCATGGTTCCACCATGTCTCATGGCCCCTTTATCGCGTCAAGGGGCTTGTTTTCGAGCGTTTTGCAGCTGGCGCCGCACCAAAATCACGCCAACGCCCTCATGGTTAATCATTATTAAGCATTTGGGCGTACGGGAGGGCCTGCGGATTCCCCGCCATTTCATCGGTGCACCATGCGGCCCTTTTCAGCATTGATTGCCTGCGCGCTCTTACTTGTCCCCTCCGCCCTTGTCCCCTCGGCCGCACGGGCCGACAGCCGCGTTTTCATCGTCGCCAACCAGGCCGACGGCTACGGCATCGACCAGTGCCTCGCTCGTGGCGACCGCTGCGGCGCGTCCGCCGCCCGCGCCTACTGCCGGTCACGGGATTTTGCGCAGGCCACCAATTACCGCCGCGTCGATCCTGACGAGATCACCGGCGCGGTTCCGCACGCCGCCAATGAGAAATGCACCGGCAATAGCTGCGGCGAATACGTCGCCATCACGTGTCAGCGCTGAGCCAAGCTGCTGGATAAACGGGGTTATTGCCACACCGGCGCCCCGGAAACGACGTGACGCTGCCCCGAGAAAAGGCTATTGCAGCGGCCTTGCCCGCGCGCTTTGGCGTTGCTCGCCGGGCGGCGTCGTTTTAATGGCCGGATATGCCCAATAGCTCCCGTTCTCGCTTCTCCCGCTGGTTCTCGACTTGCGCCCTGTTGGCCGCAATCGCCCTGCCCGCCACGGATGCCCTGGCGCAAGTGCCGCCTGGCCCGCCCGGCCCGGCGCCCCAGGGCGCCCAGCCGAATCCGCCGGCCAATCCGATGTGCGTGCGGCTCGAGGGCCAGCTGGCGGCGATCGATCGCGGCGGCGGCGGTGGCGATCCGGCCAAGGACGAGCAGATCCGCCGCTATCAGGACGCGGCAACAAGGCAGCAGGGCGAACTCGATCGCGTGACCGCGCAGGCCCGGCGCATGGGCTGCGACAGCTCCGGGTTCTTTTCGCTGTTCAATAACAATTCGGCGCAGTGCGGACCGGTCAACAACCAGATCCAGCAGATGCGCGCCAATCTCGACCAGATGACCACCAATCTCGAACGGCTGCGCACCGGCGGGCTCGGCGGCGCCGACCGCGAGAACCAGCGCCGCTCGGTCCTGACCGCGCTGGCGCAGAACAATTGCGGCCCGCAATACGCTGCGGCCGCCGCGCGTGGCCCCGGCAATTTCATCGAGAACTTGTTCGGCGGCGGTGGCGGCGGCGCCAATCCGAATACGCCGCTGCCCCCGCCCGACGCACAATATGGCGGGCAGTCCGGCACCTTCCGCACCGTCTGCGTGCGCACCTGCGACGGCGCCTATTTCCCGATTTCGTTCGCGACCTCGTCGGCGCGCTTTGCCGCCGACGAGCAGATCTGTAAGGCGCAGTGCCCGGCCGCGGAGGCCAGCCTGTTCGCCTACCGCAATCCCGGCGAAGACATCAACCAGGCGGTCTCGATCAGCGGCCAGTCCTACTCGTCGCTGCCGAACGCCTTCAAGTACCGCACCGAGTTCAATCCGTCGTGCTCCTGCAGGGCGGCCGGCCAGAGCTGGGCCGAGGCGTTGAAGGCCGTCGACGACCAGACGTCCGCCGCGCAGCAGGGCGACATCATCGTCACCGAGGAGAGCGCGCGGAAGATGCAGCAGCGCGCGCAGACCAAGCTGCCGCCGGCAAGAAGGGCGCGCCGGCCGCGGCTCAACAGCAGCAGCCCGCCGCCGCTGACGCCACCACGGCGCCGGCTGCGCCCGCAAGCGACGGTCAGATCCGCACGGTCGGCCCGACCTTCATTCAGCAGAAGAAGCAGTAGAAGCCCGTCCGCGAACTCATTCCCCACCTCTCCCGCTTGCGGGGAGGTCATATCGCATCGAAGATGCGATATGGGTGGGGGCTTTCTCCACGTCGGCGGTCTCGCTCGCGGCGACACCCCCACCCCGACCTCCCCCGCAAGCGGGAGAGGGAGAAGAGCATCGTGGCACTCGAGAGGGTTCACCCCTCGAACGCCTCCGCCGACGCGCGCGAGGTGCGCGTCACCAGCTTCTCGTCGGGCTCCGGCAGCGCCTTGCCGAAATCGCGGAAGCGGTTGGTGATGGGATAGCGGCGGTCGCGGCCGAAATTCTTCCGCGTCACCTTCACGCCGGGCGCGGCCTGCCGGCGCTTGTATTCGGCGATGTTGAGCAGGCGGTCGACGCGGGTCACCACATCGCGATCGAAGCCGGCCTCGATGATGGTCGCAAGCGGCTCCTCGCGCTCCACGAGACGCTCGAGGATCGCATCCAGCACCTCGTAAGGCGGCAGCGAATCCTGGTCGGTCTGGTTCTCGCGCAGCTCCGCGGTCGGCGGCCGGATGATGATGTTGACCGGAATCACCTCGCCCGACGGACCGAGCGCGCCGTCCGGCTTCCAGGCATTGCGCAGGCTGGACAGGCGGAACACCTCGGTCTTGTAGATGTCCTTGATCGGGTTGAAGCCGCCATTCATGTCGCCATACAGCGTGGCGTAGCCGACCGACATTTCCGACTTGTTGCCGGTCGTCACCACCATGGCGCCGGTCTTGTTGGAGATCGCCATCAACAGCGTGCCGCGGGCGCGCGCCTGCAGATTCTCCTCGGTGATGTCGCGCTCCAGGCCCGCGAACACCGGCGCCAAAATCTTCTCGAACCCGTTCACGGCGTCGGCAATCGGCAGGATCTCGTAGCGGATGCCGAGCGCGGCGGCGAGCTTGGCGGCATCGTCGAGCGACACCTGCGCGGTGTAGCGGAACGGCAGCATCACGCCGCGCACCTTGTCGGCACCGAGCGCATCGACCGCGATCGCCGCGCATAGCGCCGAGTCGATGCCGCCGGAGACGCCGAGCAGCACGCCGGGAAAACCGTTCTTGCGGACATAGTCGCGCAGGCCGAGCACACAGGCCGCGTAATCGGCCTTGTCGCCCTCGAGCTGCGCCGTGCTCGGCCCGTTGCAGCGCCAGCCGTCGGCGGTCTTGCGCCAGGTCAGCGTCGTGATGTTCTCCTCGAACGCCGGCAGCTGCGCCGCGACCGACAGATCGGCATTGAGCGCAAACGAGGCGCCGTCGAAGATCAGCTCGTCCTGGCCGCCCACTTCATTCAAATAGACCAGCGGCAGCCCGCTCTCGGTGACCCGCGCCACCACGATCGACAGCCTGAGATCGGCCTTGTCGCGGGCATAGGGCGAGCCGTTCGGCACCACCAGGATCTCGGCACCGGTCTCGGCGAGACATTCGACGACGTTCTCGTATTCTTCGGACTCCTCGAGCCAGATGTCCTCGCAGATCGGCACGCCGATGCGCACGCCGCGCACCGTCACCGGGCCCGGCGCGGGACCGCGCGCGAACAGCCGCTTCTCGTCGAACACGCCGTAATTCGGCAGATTGGCCTTGAAGCGCAGCGCGGCGATGCGTCCGCCGTCAAGCAGTGCGCAGGCATTGTAGAGCTTGCCGTCCTCGACCCAGGGCGTGCCGATCAGCATGGCCGGACCGCCGTCCTTGGTCTCGCGCGCCAGCTCCTCGACCGCGGCGCGGCAGGCCGCCTGGAACGCCGGCTTGAGCACCAGGTCCTCCGGCGGATAGCCGGCAAGGAACAGCTCCGAGAGCACCACGAGATCGGCGCCGTCCACCTTGGCTTTCTCGCGCGCGGCACGCGCCTTCGCGGCGTTGCCGGTGACGTCACCGACCGTCGGGTTGAGTTGCGCCAGGGTAATCTTGATCTGTTGTTCGCTCATAGCATTATGTTGTCCCGCACAAGGGCAAACTTCAATGGCCGTCCGGTCATGGTGCGATTGCAGAAATCGCACTGGGATTCCTCGTCAGGGTGCAAGCTCCGCCCTCACCTCGCCGAGCAGCGCCAGACCACCCAGCCGGCCCAATTCGTCCGAACATTTTGCGCTCTTGCCGTAGCAGCAGAATGCGACGGTGACCCGCTCGGACAGCGGCCCGATAAGCGGCAAGCCGGTGTCGCCAAAGCTGGTCATGCAGGGCACGACGCGGCGCTCTTCGAACTTGAGGCCGCGGATGCGATCGAGTATCTGCGCTTGCAGGCGATCAGCAACGTCAACCGACCCGCCCGACCGGAACCAGTCCTTGATGTCAGCCTCGCTGCCGAGCGGACGATCGACCGGATCTCCGCCGAGCTTCAACCAGGTCTGGCCGTCGGGATACGGGATCGGCGGCAGGATATAGGGGTTGTCGCCCTTCGGCCCGAGACAGCGCATCGACGGCATGCCGGCCAGGCGTTCGACCTCCGGCCGATCGAGCCGGAACAGCGCCGCGGTGCGCGCGTAGACCGTAACACCCAGCGATCGGCCGATCAGCGATTGGGTATGCCCGCCTGCGGCAACCAGCACACGCTCGGCCTCGAGGTTGCCCGATCGCGTCCGGATCGTCACACCGGAAGCGGTTTCCGAAATCCCGAGCGCAGGCTCGTCGATGATCCGCGCGCCCGCGCGCTCCGCCGCGATCGTCTGCGCCCGCACCAGGCGCCGCGGACTGACATAGCCGGCATTGCGCGGCTCGAAATAGCCCAGCATGCCCGCGGTCGCTTTCAGAAACGGAAACCGCTCGGCGAGCGCCGCGTCCTGATAGGCCTCACACGCGATCGCCTCGTCGGCGCAGACGTCGCCGATCGAGCCGACATCGGTGGTTTCGCTGTTACCGACGTGAAGCGCGCCGGTCTCCTGGTAGAAATCGACGCCGCTTTCCGCAGCAATCTCGCCGTAACGCGCGATCGCGGCGCGGTTCATCTGCCGCCAGAAGGCTTGCGGATCGTAGGTCCGGGTGATGCGGCCTTCGTCATAGTGGCTGCCGAACACGCCGTCATGGCGCGCAAAATCGACCGGCTCACCCGGCCCGATCAGCGCAACCTCGTGGCCCATCTTGCTCAGATGGCGCGCGGCGGCCGATCCGATCAGACCCCGTCCGATCACCGCAAGCTTGATCGGCGTATTGGCACTCACGGTCAGAATGCACCCGAGCGCTCGGCGAGGGCGAACAGCCAGAACAGCCCGGCCATCACAAGCGCGACGCCGACGGCGGCGGAGCCCATGTCCTTGACCCGGCCGATCTGCGGATCGTGATCCATGGTCAGGCGGTCGGCGAGCTTCTCGATCGCGGTGTTGAGCAGCTCGATCACGAGAACCAGCACCACGGTCGCGACCAGCTCGACCCGGCGCATCACGGTGGCGCCGACCAGCCAGGCAAGCGGCACCGACAGCACCAGCGCCACGACCTCCTCGCGGATCGCCTGCTCCGAGCGGATGGCGAATGCCAGCCCGTTGCGCGAGTTGATGGTGGCTCGCCAGAACCTCAGCAAGTCACTGCCCTCAAGTCACTGCCCCCAACTCGCCTGCCCCAAATCACAACCCCGCGGCGGCCGGCATCGGTTTGACCTTGCCGGCGCGCTCCTGCTTCAGGAGCTCGGCGATCAGGAAGGCCATGTCGATCGACTGTTCGGCGTTGAGACGGGGATCGCAGACTGTGTGATAGCGGTCGTTGAGATCCTCATCGGTGATGGCGCGCGCACCGCCGATGCATTCGGTGACGTCCTGCCCGGTCATCTCCAGATGCACACCGCCGGCATGGGTGCCTTCCGCCGCATGGATCTGGAAGAACGCCTTCACCTCCGACAGCACGCGGTCGAACGGCCGCGTCTTGTAGCCCGTGGTCGAGGTGATGGTGTTGCCGTGCATCGGATCGCACGACCAGACCACGACGCGGCCCTCGCGCTGCACGGCGCGGATCAGGCCGGGCAGATGATCGCCGACCTTGTCGGCGCCGAAGCGGTTGATCAGCGTCAGGCGTCCCGGCTCGTTGTCGGGATTGAGGATGTCGATCAGCTTCAACAGTTCGTCCGGCTTCAGCGACGGACCGCATTTCAGGCCGATCGGATTCTTGATGCCGCGGAAATATTCGACATGGCCGTGGTCGAGCTGGCGGGTGCGGTCGCCGATCCAGATCATGTGGCCCGAGGTCGCGTACCAGTCGCCGGTGGTCGAATCGACCCGCGTCATCGCCTGCTCGTAGCCGAGCAGCAGCGCCTCGTGGCTGGTGTAGAAATCGGTGGCGCGCAGCTCCGGATGGCTCTCGAGATCGAGGCCGCAGGCGCGCATGAAGTTCAGCGCGTCCGAAATGCGGTCGGCGAGCTCCTTGTAGCGGCGGGACTGCGGCGAATCCTTCAGGAAGCCGAGCATCCATTGATGCACGCTGCCGAGATTGGCGAAGCCGCCGGTCGCGAACGCGCGCAGCAGGTTCAGCGTCGCCGCCGATTGGCGATAGGCCATCAGCTGGCGCTGCGGATCGGGAATGCGCGCCTCCGCGGTGAAGGCGATGTCGTTGACGATGTCGCCGCGATAGCTCGGCAGCTCGACGTCGCCCTGCTTCTCGGTCGGCGATGAGCGCGGCTTGGCAAACTGCCCGGCGATGCGGCCGACCTTCACCACCGGCAGCGCGCCGGCATAGGTCATGACCACAGCCATCTGCAGCAGCACGCGGAAGAAGTCGCGGATGTTGTTGGCGCCGTGCTCGGCAAAGCTCTCGGCGCAGTCGCCGCCCTGCAGCAGGAAAGCCTCGCCCGCGGCCACCCGGCCCAGCGCCTTCTTCAGGCTGCGCGCCTCGCCCGCGAACACCAGCGGCGGAAAGGTCGCCAGCTGGGCCTCGACATCGGCCAATGCCTTGGCATCGGGATAATCGGGCACCTGCAGCACCTTCTTGGCGCGCCAGCTATCGGGTGTCCACCGCTCGGACATGAGGTCAACTCCTGAGCAAAAACCGCGACTTAATCGCGGCATACGGAAAGCCCGGCTTATACACAGGGCGCCAGCCTCCCGCTAGAAGGATTCCTGCAATTCCGTCAAGCCCTTGCAAGAAAATCCGAATTCGCATTTGGTAGAGCATAGCATGAATGCCGGGGAAATCGCCGTGGCCGCCGCCGCGCTGGACGACGTTTTTAGCGACGACATCGTCGTGCCGGCCGCGGACGGCTATCCGCTCGCCGCCACGCTGTTCCTGCCCCGCGGCAGGAAGCGCCACGCCGTCCTGATCAACTCGGCGACCGCCGTGCCCCGCAAGGTCTATCGCGGCTTTGCCGGCTACCTCGCCCGCCGCGGTTCGGCGGTCCTGACCTACGACTACCGCGGCACCGGCGATAGCAGGCCGATGGCGGCGACCGGCCTGAACAAGCGGAAGTCGCTGGCCGGCTTCAAGACGACGATGGCGGATTGGGCCGCGCTCGACGCCACCGCCGCCGTGCGCTGGATGCGCGAGCGCTACCGCGACCTGCCCTTTGCCTACGTCGGCCACTCCTTCGGCGGCCAGGCGCTCGGCCTGTTGCCGAACAACGCCGAGATCCCGCGCGCTTTGCTGATCGCCTCGCAAGCCGCGCATTGGAAGCTGATGGCCTCGCCCGAACGCTACCGCGTCGTCGCCTTCATGAACGGCATCGGCCTGCCGCTCGCCCGCACGCTCGGCTATGTGCCGGGCTGGGCCGGCCTCGGCATGGACCTGCCGCGCGGCGTGTTCGAGCAATGGCGCGGCTGGGTGATGCGCGAGCGCTATCTGCTCGACGACCCGGCGCTTGCTGCGCGCGAAAATTTTCCGAAGTTCAAGGGCAAGCTCCGCGCACTCACCATCACCGACGACACCTGGGCGACGCGGCCGGCGGTCGAACTGCTGTGCTCGGCGTTCACGTCGATCACACCGGAGATCATCTCGATCCGTCCTGCGGACGCCGGCGCGAAGGCGATCGGCCATTTTGGCTTCTTCCGCAGCGAACACCGCGACGCCCTGTGGCGCGGCGCCGCGGAATGGCTCGAGGCGGAGGGGTAGACGCGAATTTCCACCAGTGTCGTCCTGGCG